>NZ_JBVJFF010000019.1:0-176005 GCF_055587985.1 Streptomyces sp. NPDC046335
TTCACCACCAAGCCGAGCACGAAGGAATCGTCTTGAGCGAGCTGGTCTCCACCCGCATCCGCAACACGGCCGGCAAGCTGGGACTGCCCCACCTGGCCAAGGCCCTGACCCAGTACGCCCAGCGGGCCGACGAGGCCAAGATGGGCTGGCGAGGCACGTCACCGGTCGCGGGTGGCGTGCTACTAGCGTCGCGTTCGAGACCACCCGCCCGTGCACGGTGATTGATTTCACCCGACTGGCGCCGGTGTTGACCCTCTTCGACACAGATCGGTCGCATGTGCGGCATGCGCTGAACTTCCTGCACGAGTTCACCGAGCGAATTAGCGCCGACACTGACGGCCACGAGTATCTCGCCTATGTGCCCACACAGATCGTCACCGAGTACCTGCTCAAGGTGTTTGGTGCGCAACGCCCCGTCGACGGGCTCGTCTTCACATCGTCCGCGGCCATCGACAGCGGCGTCTGTACCGTGCTCGACATCCCGCAGAACCGCTGCTTCGACCCCACCGGCCCAGAGCCCGACGGTCATCCCGCCCTGCGGATGGTCCCCAGCACACTGCTATCCGATCAGCCCCTGCTGTAGCGGCGGGCAGTGCACCAATAAGCGCCCACCCGCGCATCGATAGAGTCGGGCGCAATCCACATTCGGGGCGAGCGCAAAGGGGAGCGTGTGGTGGGTAAGGAGTGGGTTACTTTGGCGGCAGCTGTAGCTGGTGTTCTGGGCACACTCGGCGCGGCTCTCCTTACGCAACGACGGGCGGACCAGACCAAGCGGATGGAGCTGCAGGCCGTTGCATCCGCCCAGCGAGAAGAACGTCAGCACACCGAACAGATGCGGCGGGCCGAGCTGGCGGAGGCGGCGCGTCGCGAACTGATTGATCTGAGACGTGCTTGCTACATCGGCTTCAATACGGCAGCTCGCCAATACCAGACAGCTCAGGTCAACCTGATGCATGCCCTGCGCTCCAGTACCGATGCGGATGAGTGCAGGGAGCAACTCGAGGCCCGGCGTCTGGCCCATCGGGACAGCTATGCGGAGGCGCAGATGATTCTGCCTCCGGGAGTATTCTCAGCGGCACAGGATGTGAACCAACAACTTAACGCCAGCTATGGTCGACTCATACGACTCCATGGGCAACCACCGACGAGTGAACGTGAACTCGTAGCGTTCGAGGCGGACATCGAGGTGTCCTGGACGTTGCTGAGCCAACTGCGGCATGCCATGCGGCACGACCTCGGTGTGGATCAGGCCTCGATCTGAAGCCGCATTGCCGGGTACTGCTCTCGGCCCGCCCGACGCTCCGTCGATACGGAAAAGGATCATGGTGATGGCAAGAGGCGCCGAAGCAGGGGGCGTTTCCTGAGGGCTCTGTCAGGCCTTAGAGATCACTGCTGCCAGTCGGCCGCGTTCGCGTGATGGAGCAGCGGATGTGCGGCGAGGGCGGAGAAGTATTGGTGGCGCGACCAGGTCGTCCGGTCGCCGATGACGATCAGTCGGCGGCGGGCCCGGGTGACGGCGACGTTGAGCAGGTTGGGGCTCTTTGTTGCCCACTGGCGTGAGCCGGCTGCGTTCGCGGCCGTACCGAGCACGATCACGACGATGTCGGCCTCCTTGCCTTGTGTCGTGTGCACGGTGCCCACGCGTGCCTGCGGTAACTGTGACGCGGCCGAGCGGCGCAGTGCTGTCGAGACCTCGCGGAAGGGGCTCACCACGAACACCGACTCCCCGAGGCGCCGGGGGATATCCGCGTGCTCCGCCCCGGGCTGTTCCGCGATTCGCTGCTCCACCAGTCGCAGCGTCTTCTCCAGACAGTTGCCCTCTTCGGGGTTCCATTTCCCGCCAGCGGACGCGGACGGCACGTGCAGCCACACGCTCCGGTGGAGGGGCACCCCGTCGTCGTGGCGCTCGTTCACCCCGTAGACCATCATCCCGTCGTAGGCGATTTCGTTGCTGACGTCGAACATCAGCCGGTCGCAGCGCCGGTGGACCCGAAGCGGTGAACCGACCCACACCGGGCCCTGCTCCTCCCCGCCGAGCCACGTCCCGTACCGCGTCTGCCGGTCGGCAAGGCTCTGCACCGAGCCCGCCCCCGGCGCCCACTGCCCGTCCACACCGAAATGGCGACAGAGCCGCTTCTGCGCGGTCAGCGGCAGCGTCACGACTGGCTCGAGCTGTAGCGGATCGCCGACGATGACAGCTCGCCGACTACGCCAGAGCGCCCCCACGGCCTGCTGCGGGGCGGCCTGTCCCGCTTCGTCGATCAGGAGCCAGCCGATCGACTCACGGCCGATCCCTTCGAACATCCGACTCAGCGAAGCGAAGGTGGTGGACACCACTGGGACGACGAGGAACAGCATCTGCCAGGACGCGAGGATTGTCGCGGCCGGCAGGCCCGGCGGAGCCGACCCCTTGATCACCTCCATCGCGGCGAACAGGTTTTCCCGGACGGTCTTCGCGGCTCCGGCGAGCAGAGCCTGGTGCAGGTCGAGGGCGGCTAGGAACAGCTGGGTGCGAGCAGAGGCGAACTCCGGATCCATCCATGGCGCCGACAGCTCCCGCGTCTCCATCGCCGCCCGGTCGTCCGGGCCGGCCAGCCACTCCTCGCCCGGGAACGTTGCCCCCCACCGCTCCCGAGTCCGATCCAGCTCTTGCTGTTCCGCATCGAGCTTCGCCAACCGTGCGTGAACCTGTTGCTCACCGGCGGCCATATCCGCCCTGGCCCGCTCCAACTGTCCCAAGACCAGGCGGGCGTCGCGCTGCAGGGTATCGGTCGTGGCAGTGAGCTGCTGAAGCCGGTAGCGCTCGCCGAGCAGCTCGTGATCGCGCTGCCCGTGTGCCTGTTCCGCTTGCCTTAACAGCTCATCCGCTTCGCAGAGTCGCGCGACGAACGGCGCCCGTTGGGCTTCCCAACGAGCCACAGCGCCGCGGCCCAGGACGCGGCGAACCAGGCCGGGAGGGGGGTGGCGGGCATCCTGCTCTCGCAGCCGGGCCTCGGTGTCCCCGACTGTCCCGGCTGCTCGGCCTACGATCTCTTCCGCCGCCCGCCAGACCTCCACCGCTCGTTCAACGTGACGGCGTTGCTCTTCGGCCCGTCCGATGGCTGCAGCGATAGCGGCGCGCTGCCGCTCGTACTGGTCCTGAAGGCCTGCGAGCGATCGGCGGAAGTCCGCGACGCCCGAGCGGAGCGACTCCAGGAGCGGGTCGGGCACCGCCAGCCGCTCTGCCAGATCGGCCAGGCGGGTCCGCTCCCGCACGAGAGCGTCGACCTTCGCCCGCGCGGTGCGGAAGCGGGCGGTGGCCTGCGTCCAGGAGAGCGCGGACAGCGGCGGATCATCCTGCGCTGCAGCGGTGCCGCGCTCGGCGTTGATGTGATCGGTGAGCAGTTGCCGAAGGCCCCGTGGCGGGCTGCCGCTGTCGGCGGCCTGGGTCCGTCGATCCTTCGGCTGCCCCCACCAGAACGCCTCGACGAAGTCGGAGCGCAGCTGCCGCTTGCCCAGGCATGCGGCGACCGCGCCCCAGGCCGGGGTGGAGTCGAGCAGGAGGCCGGCGGGTTCCCGGAGGTAGGCGGCATGCCCCTGCCAGCTGGGTCCGACGGATTTCTCGGCAGGGATCTCCAGTGTCACGTTCTTCACCGCGCCGTTGTTCGACGAGGCGATCACCATCTCAAAGCCTGTGAGGTCGTCGATCAGCGGCCGGAGCTTCCTGACCGATCTGCGTCCACTCACCGGATCGGTCTCCCAGGTCAGTGGCTTCTTGCGGAAAGCGTCCTGCGGAGTCGCCAGCTCGGCGAGCCGCTCCGCGCGGCGCACCACGATCGCGGCGACGAGATCCCGCAGCATAGTCGTCTTCCCAGTGCCCGGCGGGCCGTTCACCGCGTACAAACCGGACGCGTCTGCCCCGCCCAGCCGGTTCATGATCTGGTTGACGGCGAACTGCTGGCTCAGCGCAAGGGGCTGATCCGTCTCGGCCGGCCACCGGCCCGCAGGTGTCAGGTCGGGCCGAACGCCACCGAGTACGTCGAGGAGCCCGGTGCGTACGTCGACTCGGGTGGCCGGATCAACGGACTCCTCGGGCGTGAGGAAGTTGACGAGAGCTTGACCTGCGTCGCCCCCGGTGACGGCGTCGGCCACCCGGGCCAGGTCTTCGGCGAAGAAGCTGTTCATGAGCGCATCACTGCCAGCCTCGTCCGCCCGATCCTCCCGCACTTGCTGGCTCTTGACGCGAATCGAGTCGGGCGCCAGTGCCTCGCCGACGCCCAGCTGCTGTGTCACCCAGCGGGTGATAGCGACGAGGTCATGAATGTCCAGGCGCTTGGTGCCGACCTCGGGCGGGGGCTCGAGCCGGTTTGCCGCCCTCTTGCTGCCGTCGTTGTCCCCCTGGCTGCTCTGCCAGGCTCGGTTGAGCAAGGCGTCGCTCAGCTCCTCGGTGATGTTCGCGGCCGCCGCGCCCGCAATGGGCCCGAGCCCAAGCCCTGCCGCAGCAACGTCCGCAGCACCACTGATTCCACCCTTCACCGCGGCAGTCACCAGTGAGGACATGAGTCCGGCGACGGGACGGCCCGACAGTTCCGGAGCACCCTCGCCACGTGCGAGATCACCGTACGGCCCGTTCTGACTTGGGGCCGCGGCCGCGGCCGGGGCCGGGTCCTGGTGCACTGGGATGTGGCCGTCGGCCACATCGAGCAGAGTCTCGACGAGGGTGCGCTCACTGACCTCGAAGCCTTCCAGCCACGCCTTGTCATGAGGGCCTGGTGCCAGCGTGCGACTCACCGCCCAACCGCAGGACGACAGCGTCACGCTCCCTTTGATCAGCCGACCGTCGTGGTTGATGGTGAAGCTGAGCAAGGCGCTCTGACCCGAGATTCGGCCGTCGAAGTCGGCTTCCTCGCCCGGCGAGCGGAACGCCTCCATCAGGACGTCCCGCATCCTGGAAATGTCAAAGACACCCGCGTAGACGGTGTGTTGCCAGACACAACGAGGATGCAGGGTCCGGGAGGACAGCGGCGAACCGGGCTCCCAGGCTAGCGGCCGCCCCGGACGCGCCGCGAAGACACCCTGGGACGGATCAACCCGATCCACAGCGGGCGGACTGAAGTACTCTGCCGCCCGCCACATCTGGAGAATTCCAGCGCGGCGCTCTTGCTCGGTGCGCGATCCGCTTGCATCGGCCGCTGTCGTCGACGTACGGCAAGTGCCAGGCCATCCTGAAGAACTCACGGTATCCCGTTCCCACCGTCCTGTCGGGTCGGTGACGGCTTGTCATGTCAACAGTCCGTGCAGCCTAGCGGTGTTGATCCGTTTGGAGTGATCATCATTAAGAGTTCGGGCAGGTTGAGTGTCATCCAGGCGGCCGCTGCCTGGACGGGCGGTTCGCGCGCGTTCGTCCTCGCTCAGCCGGTCTCTATGGAGTCCGTGTCGGACGCGTCGAAGGGGAGGACCCGGTGTCCTGCCAGAGACTGACGATGCCTGCGTACTGGTGCACGTCGTTGTCGAGGGTGTTCCGATGCCGTTCAGGGCGTTGTCGAAGAACAGGAGGACGTCATGGTCTTCGAGGAGGAGTTCGCGGGGCGGAGCCCCAGGCCCAGTCGGAGGGGTGGTTGGGTAGGCCGGCCAGGGCGCGGGTGACGATGTGGAGTTGTTCGGTGCGCAAGTGTGGGGCGCGGACCAGGGCTAGGTGCAGCGCCATTTCCTCGCCGGTGCAGCGTGGGCGCGGCTCACCGTCCTGGTCGAGGTTCTTGGCCAGGTCGCGGAAGGCCCGAGCGAATCGGGAGCGTTAGGCAGCGGACCGGCCGAAGGTGAGGCGGAGGGGGGTGAGTTCAGGACGTGGGCTACTGACTCACGTGAGTCGGTAGCCCTGATCCCATTGAACGTTTGGTTCAGTGAGATTTGAACCACCCTGCTCGGTCATTCATTCACGGCCGTGGACCTGTTTGTACTCCTTGACCAGGTTCTGCGGCAGTCTGCCCCGTTCGTTGACGGCCCGTCCCTGTGCCTTGGCCCAGGCGCGGACCAGAGGCGCTGTGACGTCTGCGCACGAATCCTGTTGCCGCGGCACAGACGGATTCCCAGACGGCTCAGGATCTGATCCTTTGAGAGGAGTGGGAGGTTCCTCTCCTCTACGCCTCCAGCGAGGCCCTTCCCCGTCGGCCGATTCAATGACAGCAGCCAGCGCCCGCAGGCGGGAGGCGATCAAAGAGGGCGGCGCCGTGGCGACATGGTTACCGCCCTGCCGTTCCACTCCAGCGATGAGAGGAGACACCAGGAACGTCAGAGCCTCCTCGATCTCGCTGCTGTCCAGAGGGGTTTCAAGTACTCCCTTCGTTTCTCGCCAGATGTCGCTGACCCCCAGCACCCCGGCGGTGTAGCGGATGTCAACAGGATCGTTCCCGCTCTTCCACAGGGTGTGCAGTACCAGGCTTAGACGCCATTTCACTTGGCGAGGCGGCGATGGCATATGAGGGTCGCGGCGATGGCGGTGAAGGCGAGGAAGTGTTCCGGCTTGCGTTCGTAGCGGCGGTGCAGACGGCGGCAGCCGGACAACCAGGACACGGTCCGCTCTACGACCCAGCGGTGCCGGCCCAGGCGCTGGGATGACTCGATGCCCTTGCGAGCGAGGCGATGTCGGACGCCGCGGGAAGCGAGCCACCGTCGCAGGTGGCGGTAGTCGTAGCCCTTGTCACCGTGCAGTTTGCCGGGCCGCCGGCGTCGTGGGCCGCGACGGGAGCGTATGGGCGGGATGCCGCGGACCAGGGGGATGAGGGCTTGGCTGTCGTGGAGGTTGGCAGCCGAGATGCCGATCGACAGGGGCAGGCCCTGGCGGTCGACGATGAGGTGGATTTTCGATCCCTTCTTGCCACGGTCGGTCGGACTCGGTCCCGTCAGCTGCTCCCTTTGAGAGCCCGGACGCTGACGGAGTCGATCGCGCACCGTGACCAGTCCAGCTCGCCCCGGGCACCGAGTTCGTCCAGAACCAGGCGGTGGAGCTTGGCCCACACTCTGGCTTCGGTCCACTCGGTGAACCGTCGGAAGGCGGTCACCCCCGACAGTCCAAAGCCCGGCGGTAGTTGGTTCCAGGTGCAGCCCGAGGTGGCCACGAAGGCGATCGCGGCCAGCACCTCGCGGTCCCCGCGCCGGCGGTGCCCTCCGCCCTGCGGGCGAACCGGCGCCGGCGGCACTACCCGCTGAAAGAGGCTCCACAGGCCTTCTGGCGCCATCCGCTCGACAAGCGCAGCAGTCATCACTCCAGACTGCCGCAGGATCACGCCAAGTGAAATGGCGTCTTAGGGCTTCCTGCCGCCGCTCCGCCTCCCGCCAGGTGAGTTCCAGTGCCTCTGCTTCTTCTCCGGCGGTCACCATCGCCGCGATCTCGCGCGGCGAGAGCGGTGTACGGCTGTGGCGCGTGACGGCATCCGCGAGCTCTCGCGCGGTGAGCAGAGCCACCTTCTCCCTTGCCGCTTCCTGCGTGACCCGGGCGTCGAACTGGGGGCCGACCAGGAGGGTGCTCTGGGCCAGGTGGCGTTCGCGGTGTTCACCCAGTCTCCAGAATTTGACGTCCTGATCGGTCACCAGTCCTGCGCCGTCCGTCTTGGCTTCCACTGCGACGCGCTGCCGGTCGGTCGGCGACTGCCATAGCTCGATGACCACATCGGTCGTCTTCGGCCCGCCGTGTGTTTCGACGTCGACACCAAGTGCATGAAATGCAGCCGCAACAGCCTGTTCAAAGCGTTGGTAGTCGGCGCTGTCGGTGGCGGCCTGTACGACTTCGGCAGCCAGCAAGCCGAAGCTGCGCTTGCCGGTATCGGTCAGGGCAGCTTCGTCTGAGCCTCCTTGGGAAGCACCTTCATCAGCGTTGCCGGGGTAGTCGGAGGTCGCGGGCTCGAGGAGTGGCAACGTGTGGACCAGTGCGGTTCCCAACTCCGTTCGCCGGACGGTAAGTCCGATGCGCTCGGCGAGGCCGGTCTCCAGGAAGAGCGCGATGCGGCGTGTGACGTCTTCCCGTGTGAGCTGCACGTCGGGGTATCGCTCTGAGAGAACGCGATGGAGTGTGGCCGTGTGCGCCTCGTCTTCCAAGGCATCAAGGGTTTCTCCCAGCAAGGCGACGCTGAGGTGCAGCAGACGAACGAAGTCCAGAGCCTCGTCGGACGCGAGGCAGCTAGCGGCGAGTTCTGTTGCCGCGAAAGTATCGGTGCCTACCTGAGTCAGGAGACCGAGTGAACGCAAAGTTCCGAGCGTTTGTTCGGCGGAGGATTCCAGAACGCCGTATTCTCCGGAACAGAAGGCCGTAAAGTCACTTCGCTTGATCGCAGGCACGGCTGCGTTCACCAGGCGGGCCAGTGCTTCCACCCGTGTGCCACCAGCAACATAGCCCAGTGAACGCTTGCGTGACTGCAGTGCGGCCTGACCGGCATGGGTCAGCTTGTCGGACAACGGGCCCGGTGGCGGGGGGAGTTCGAATGTCTGAGCGGAAGTTTGACGGCGGTGAGGAAGTTGATCGGGGTTCACCAGTTCCAGACGGTCGAGGAGCCGCAGGCCGCGTTCCGCAGGGACGACCTTGCCGTTGGTCCAGTAGTCGACGAGCCCGGCTGCGCGGAGCCAGTACACACGTCGACGAACCTGGTCGAGCGAGTTCCAGCGGAGTCCGTATTCCTTTGCTGCGACCTCATTCAACTCGTTATGGGAGAGCCCTTCACCCAATGCGGCGAGCGCTTCGCCGAAGAACCTGACGTGCGCATGGAAAAGAGCGGTGAGATAGAGCTCGTCTCCGGAACCCAGAAAGTAGCTGGCCTCGTCAGTGAGGGACAGACGTGTCGGGCGCCCCTCCCGTTTCACCAGTCCGCACGCACCGAGCGCATGAACCGCCGCCCGCAAGGAAATCGAGTCGCCGGCCTTGGGCCAGATGACGGAACGTTCGATTGTCCCGTCCTTCGCGATCTCCGCCAGGAGGGTGCGGAGATTGCTGATGATTTCTGGCGGACTACCAGGGACGTGGGGTGTGGCCCCGGCTCGTGTCAGCCATGGGAGCGGCGCTGGGAAGTTAACTCCGGGATCTTGCTGCCGTGGTGAGCTCAATGATCCTCCTCGTGATGGACGCGCTTTGAGGCTCAATGAGTCTTGATATCACTACAGTGTGAGTTCAATCAATCACGCTGTGTAGTGGATCTAGATGCAGCCCTCGCTGCCTTGGCGCCATGGCACAGTTGCGGCTTGGCTGGCGGGGATGCGCAGTGGTGCCCCGGTCGCGCGGTTCCACAGGACGAGTGAGCCGTCGGTGTCGCCGAAGGAGAGGTATGGCGTGGCGGGGGAGAGGCGGCCGCCCTTCGTGTCCAAGGCGTGGGCTGCGACTGTCGGGTTTACGCAGACCCAGTCAGCCTGGATGCCGAAGTACGGTGGTGGGTCGGTGTGTTGTGCAGCGGCGCGGCGCAGCCCGTCGGCTGCCGCCACCGGGGAGTGAAGAGTCGCCGAAGCGGTGGCGAGGAGGGCGAGCGCCAGCAGGCAGCCCGTGGCCAGTCCCGTGAGGAGTGATCCGGGGCGTAGGAAGTGGAAGTACCGCAGTATGCCCCAGCCTGCGGCGAAGAAGAGGGCTGCGCCGAGAGAGGGCCAGACCAGCTTCACTGCTGCGGCTAGTTGCCAGAACCCGCTGACAGCGGTCTCCTGCGGTGTGAGACCGAGTTCATCGGCGTAGCCGTCGAGCAGGATGTGCCCGGTCAGCGGCAGCGAGGCCACGGTCAGTGTGGCCAGGAGCGGCAGTGCGCCGGCAGTAAGTAGGTGCCACTTCCATCGCCGGACGAGCATGACTAGGCCGATCAAGTAGTAGGCCGAAGCCGTGAGTTGGATCGAAGTGACTGGTTCTATGCCCGCGTGCAACCCCGGAACGCCAGCCGCGTACGCGATCACAGGCAGCGTTGTGGCGACACATAGGCCGACGCTGCGCCGCCAGGTGGAGGCGACGGGCAGGGTCAGGGCGGTCCACCAAGCGCTGCCTGTGAAGGCAGCGGCGAGCAGCCCGAACAGCACGGCACCGAGGGGCCGGGAGTGCAGCGCCAGGACCAGCAGAACTCCCATGGCGAGCATCGGGCCGCAAAAGAGGACCAGCGCGCGGTTGAGAGCGTCCTCGCCGTGCTGGGGTGTGTGAGAGCGGCCGCGACCGTCGAGAGGGCGTACGTCGAGCCCCTGCCGGGGTATGGCCGTGTCTAGGCGCTGGGTTATGTACCGCGTGGCGTCCTGGGGGCCGTGCATGAGTGTACCGGTGTCGTGCAGGCCCGCACGCTCGGAGACCCGCCGCAGATGTCCGTTCAGGCGGCGTAGACCGGAGCGCGCACTTGAGGAGGAGTCGGGTCCAGGCCGCCGTACCTCGTGCACCTGCCACTCGGGCTGTAGCTCCAGGTCCACCTCCTCACTTCTGAACAACCGGCCAACCGTGACGGTGCCCGCGGCGCGGCGTAGATCGGTGATGCGCCAGACTGCCTCCCGGTTCGCGCGCCAGGGGGACCCGGTGACCGGTACGTCCACCCATAGATAGCGCGTGTCGCGGCGGTCACGTCCGTATGCCCGGTGCGCGATCCGGCGCTGTCTTGGGGTGGCTTCGCGATGTGACCAGCCCCATTCCGCTAGCTTCCGGTCGGCCCTCTCCCAGCCGACCGGGCCGCCACGGATCTCGGCCAGTACGGTCACGACGCAGTCGTGGGTGGTGCGTGCCACGGCACACCTCGCCTTCGCTTGCTACTCCTGTAGGCCGGTTGTGTCCCCAGAGAGGTGCGGGTAGTGCGAGCCGGTTGCGGTCGGGTGCGCTCTATCGCCAAACCTGTCCCCTGTCTCGCTTGTGGTCACGGCTGCGTGAGAAAGGGGCGCGGTGGTGGATGGCTGCTTGGGCCGGGGCGCCTGGTCAACGTCAGCGACGATTCCGTCTACAGGTACGTCCGCTCCGGCAACGCCAGCACCCGGGGGTGCGGATCGAAGGCGGCGCTGCGGGGAACCCCTCGGGCACCCAGGCCATGCTCGCCGCGACGCTGAAGCGCCTTCAGCAACTTCAGGACGGCAAGGCCGCAACTGTGACGGCCTCTGGACCAGATCGGTATCTGCTTCCTTCTGCAGGGCGTTGGACCACGCGTCGACGCAGGCTTCCCGCTGCTCAGTGGCCGAGAGTGAAGGCGTCTTTATGGCGGTTGCGGTGGCTTTCGGCGGTTCGCTTTCCGCAGTGCTGGAGCAGCTGGCCAGCGCGAGCGCAGAGGCGGCGAGTAGAGCAACGGGGGTGCGGTGCATGGTCTTCCCAAGGAGTGTGTTGAGGGCCGGATCGTAGCGACGTATGGGTGCCTCCTGCGGAAGAACGCATGGAGTGACGTCAGGTGGGCGGTGTTGCGATACACGTGGAGGGGGCGAGCCCTGTTTCGCCGGTAGACGGAGACTGCCGTCGTCGGCCGGGTACGCCCCGACAGGTCGGCCCGCGGCTATCCTTCCCACCGTCTACTGGCAGAAGGGGCGCCCGGCGCCTGTCGCACATCGAGCGGGATGCCCTCGGCACACTGCGCGGGGACTGCCATGCGGTGGACTTGCCCGGCCCTGACTCGCCTTCGTGAGGTGCTCGGGAGCGAGTGAGACGTGCGACAGTGCTCCATGGCAAGGACCCCTCCGAGACCCTCGCCCCGGACCGACGGGCTAGCGCCGGGGACACTGAAACTGGTGGCGGGGAAGCCCACCGTCGGGATGAAGCACCTGCCAAGAACCGTGCCAGAGCTACGGCGTCCGGAGTGCGGGCGAGCTGTTCCTCCAGGCTGCGTCGAACTGCTGCAGGGCGATGGAGTACAGGAGTCCGGATGCCCGGGTGTAGAGACACGGGGAGTTCCTGCCGTGAGCGGAGCTGTTGTAGAAGGTGAGGTAGGCGGCCCGGTCCGTTGCGATTACGCGGCAGCTATTCGGCAGGTTGAAGCTGCGTAGCTCGAAGTTGCGTTGTGTGCGGGTTGCATGGGCGAGGTAGTCCATGTTCGCCCGGACCTGGTTCCTGAGCATGTCCGGAGTGAAGCCGGGATCAAATAGGCGTATGTCGTGTGAGCGCCGCTCAAGCCAGGAGTCGGCTTGCGTGCGAGGGTCGGGCAGCAGAACCTGGACGGACTCCGGGGACAGTTCGCCCGACCACAGAGGAGAGAAGACCTCACGGGTGAGCACGTTGCCACGCCCTGCCATGACCTTGATCCAACGAGCCCGGCCAAGGTCGCGTGCGATGTCCCGCTCGGCGGACGACTGATGGCGGTACACACGGCCGAGTCCAGTGCCGGTGCACCAAGAGCAGACGGCGACCATCCACCACAGTGGGCGTGCACCGCGTAGGAGGCCGAGGAGGAGCAAGATTGCACTGGCTGCCAGAGAGCTGAGTATCCCGAACAGAAAAGCAGTCATGTGAGCCTCTCCCTGTGTTGCGTGATCACGAATATTTGACTTCGTGGTCAGCAGAGATAAGGCAGGAGCTGCCGCAGGATGTGTGCGGCGTTCCGGGCCGCGAGTTCGTGATATCCGTGGCCCTTTTCGTCGTCGGCGTTGTCGGATACGCCCCGGATGACGATCCAGCCGGGGTTGATTCCGTCGTGGAGAGAGTTTTCCTGCCAGTGCTGGCTCAGTCCGCCAGCTTCCATGTCTACCGCCAGGACTTTCTCGTGGTAGTCCGTGAGGTAGCTGCGGATCTCGCTCTCGCGGTCGGCGATGACGGCTTCGCCGGACCCGATCACTCCCGGGTAGACCTCGAACTCCTCCGAGGCGTGCGTGGATAGCTGACCGAGGATGCGTGCTGGGGTGCCGTGATCCGCAAAGAAGGCGTTCACCGCATGGACGACCGGTGCTGGTGACTGCCGGTGCTCCCCGCGGCGGCGGACGTCCTCACGTGGGTTGATCTTACGATTCTCGTAGTAGACGATGTCGGTGGAGACGATGACATTGCCGATGCGGGCGTGCTTGTCATGGATACCGCCGGCTACTCCTACCAGGGCCCACAGCCGAGGCTCGTAGTGGCGGCGCAGGTTCTCCAGGGCAGCCATCGCCGATCGTTGTCCCTGGCTCTGGCTCTGGGTAGCCACGATGCGAACGGTGCCTTCCGGGGTGGTGTGTTCACCTCGGTAGAAGTACAACCCGCCAGGTTCCTTGTGGCGCACCAGATTTAACTCATCGACCACGGAACGCAGTTCCTCGCTGAGGATCGTTACCACTCCGACGTCCCACACGGTGGTCCGTTCGTCGGCCGTTTCGGTGTCGGTGGGGCGGTCGGCGTGGTGGGGAGGGCCAGCCACGGAGACATGAGCGTGTTCTCCGACGGCGTTGTTGTTGAAGTTGTTGTTGTCGCCGTTGCTGACGATGCCTCGATTGGTGATCACTGACTTCCTCCACCGCTGGGGTTGTTGGGGCCTGCGGGCTGGTTTGCGGAGACGCCGACCTGTGCTGCGTTGCCCACGGCGTTGTTGTTGAAGTTGTTGTTGTCGCCGAAGTTGAAGATGCCGCTGTTGATGATTTTGAGTGCGCGGTCATTGAATTCGGATATGTCCACATCGTTGGCGTGCAGGAAGTCGCCGGCGGCGTGAAGTAACCGTTGTTCGATTGTCTTCATCCGGCCCAGGATGTCGCTCTTTTCCAGCTGAATCTTGGACCATGCCTGGGCTGACCTCTCCCGTATGCTTACCCGGCTGCCGATCAGGACGTTGCGGATTGGTGTGGAAGTGAGGTCACGGGGGAACACGACTGCCTTGCTCAAGAAGTAGAGGTAGGGGACGAGCCGCCATGAGCGCTGGATCTCGGTAGGTAATGTGGTCAGTTCGCGGAATGCTGCCCAGACGACGGCGGTGAATCCGTGATGGCCGAATTCCGCGGTGCGCTGGAAAGATCTCGGCGTGTGGGCGAGTACGCACGCTGCCGTGGAGATACTCAAGGTGCGCCCCTGCAGGCTGACGTGCAACAGGACGGTCGCGACGAACTCCGCCCCCTCCGCAGGAGTTGTCACCTCGAGGAAGTGGTGCTGCTTGGATCCGGGCGTGTTGATAATGACGCGCAGATCGCCCTCACTGAACTCCTGTGGAAGAAGTGAACGGTCCATCGCCACGTCCGTTTCGGCTACGTAGACACGGTCGCGGACCTGCGCGGGAAGCCGCACGTCCGCGCTGTCGGTATCCAGCAACTGAACCGCCTCGCGCAGGTACTCGACCAGTTCATGTGCTTGGAAGGGCGGTACTGGATGCTCGCGTTCATGGAGCGGTGCATCGTCGTCGCCGGGACGCAGCAGTTGGATGCTCATCGGCGGGTTCCACTGGTAGACGAGTTCGCCGGCCCCGACGAACGGTGACTCGTCCCCGAAGAGCGTGAACACAGTGATGTCGTCCTCGTCCTCATCCTCGCTGTGACGGGGGCGGCGGTATACGGCGCAAAGATGCTGCTGCTGTACATCAGCAGCTCGTTGACGACCGGACAAGCGTGCGGGCCGAAGAGTCGGCGCGCGCAAAATGTGGTTGAGCATCAGCTGACGCGTGGCTCCGATACCGAGGCACACCAGCGTGATTCCTACGGCTACGTGGAGGGCCGTGGTGGCGTGGTCCGGATGGGTAAGTGCGATGGCCAGGCCCGCCACTGTCAGGGACAAAGCGGCCGACCCGATACGTCTGAGTGCACGCGCCCTCTCCGAGTGCCTCCGGGGGAATAGCAGCCTGAAGAGGCGCCGACGGCCGCCTCGTACCGGCCCCAGGCCTCGGCGTTTGGACTTCCGACGAGGCCTCGGCTCCCGGTCAACATCCCGGAGCAGCGCGGCGAGCCGGAGCAGCCACAGGAGAGCGAGGCCGCAGGTGACGAGGACGGCGGCAGGCAGGGCGCCCGCGACAGCAGGGGCTATCACCGACCCGGCCACAGTCACGCGTAGGAGTGCGCTCAGCGCGGCGGCCCGCCACGCGTGGTGCATGACAGGAACGATGTCGAACCCGTAGGACGGGGCGACCTTTCGGTGTGGCGCGGTGCACACCTCGTTGATCACGAGGTCTCGAAAGCGTTCGTCTACGTACACGCCAGTGCATAAGTGGCGGGTGGCAGCAGTGGGTTTATCGGTCGCTGCCTTGGCCGGTGGCGTATGGGAACTGAACATGCTCTGCCCCTGCCTCGTAGGCTTAAGGTCTATGGGACCATAAGCGTCGAAGGTGTTTAAGTCAATGCGACCTTTAGGGGTTCTCGTGGATGACTGGCTGAAGGACTCCACTGAGGTGGAGGTGTCGTGGGTGACCGTGGACCTGGCGATCTTCACGGTCCGGGGCGATCAGTTGATGGTGCTCCTGATCGAGCGTGGGCTGGAGCCCTTCATGGGCTGGGCCGCGCTGCCCGGCGGCTATGTACAGAAGGACGAAACCCTGCGCGAGGGGGCCCTGCGGGAACTCCGGGAGGAGGCCGGCATCGACGGCAGTCGGCTACACCTGGAGCAGCTCGGCGCCTACGGAGATCCTCGACGCGACCCGAGAGGGAGGGTGGTCACGATCGCCTATCTCGCGTTGGGGCCAGATCTTCCCGCTCCCGTGGGCGGTACCGACGCCCGGCGAGCCTACTGGGCTCCCGTGTCACAGCTAGCTAAAGAAAAACAGGGGTTGGCGTTCGACCATTCGGCCATCCTCGCGGAGGCACTGGAGGAGGTCCGCAGGAAGCTCGAGTACACCGCTGTCGCGACCGCCTTCTGCGGGGAGTGGTTCACCCTGAGTGAGCTGCGCAAGGTCTACGAAGTGATCTGGGGGCAGTACTTGGACCCGAGCAACTTCCGCCGCAAAGTACTCAACACCGCAGGGTTCGTGCAGCCCACGGGGAAACAGCGGCTGCCCTCCACCGGTCGCCCAGCCGCCCTCTACCGTCGGGGGAACGCATGGCTGCTCAATCCGCCGCTTATGCGCGGCCCCGGGTGTACTACGTAGCCTGCCTCGGGTGTCAACCGACACGCGAGAAGTGTTCCGGCCGTGAACGACTCAGCGAACGTCCCAGCGTGTCTAGCAATAGCGAATAGGAAGTGTTCGGTAGTCATCGCCGGTCCCGGGTTCGTGACCCCGAGCTGGGTTACCGGCAAAGGCGATCAGGGCCGCTCCCTGGGTGTTCCGCTTGCTTGATACACCAGTTAGCAGGACGCCAACCACATTTGGGATCTCCTTCTCGGGGCCCCTGCGACCGCACGACCGGACAGCTACCCGCATCTCTCCCCGGTTAATCTGCGCATGCCTTGCCCGCGACGCACCCGCGGGACGATGCGGCGCGGCTGCAGCCACGTGACCTACCCGGACGCGCGCGCAGACTTCCCTGGCCCTTGAGCCCGGGCCTCGCACGGTATGGCGTCATACGGGCGTCAACGAACCTTCAGAACTCCGAACCGAAAGCATGCACTTGACTGGAGGGCAAGGGGTCGCAGGTTCAAATCCTGTCGTCCCGACTGGAGACAGTCGCAGGTCAGGGCCAGTTTCGGAGACATCCGAAACCGGCCCTGACTCATTCTCAGCTGGGCGGTGGCGTCGATGCGGTCGGCCAAGGCAGGGCGAGAGCGTGTGGGTGTCCGAGATCGCTCCCTCCACCGCTGACCCACAGCGTCCGCGCCCTGCGGCACCACCTGTGCAGCGGTGCCGCGGGCGCGGCGGTGGCCGCGAAGGGCGCAGGCGGCCCACGAGCGGGAGCCATCCGGTGCGGAACGCGGCGCCGGCGATGGTCATCCGGTCTGCGGTGGTCCGACTCCATGTTCGGCGGCCGTAGACGGGGTCCGGCCAAGATCGCCCGCCGTCCCACCGGGCGGGGCCTCATCCGCGGCATGGTGTCCATCACCGCCCGCCCCGCCGAGGTCGAGGACCGCAGGGTCGCGCACCAGCCGCAGCACGACCATCGTCGCCGGCATCAAGGCCGAGCAGGTCACCCCGTGCCTCACCAGGAGCCTTCTCGGTATCCCGTATCCCGCCCCAACCGGCGGACGCTCACCTGGGACCGCGGCCGGGAGCGCGAGACACACGGCTGCCGCACTCCGGCAGAGGTCTACGCTGACCCTGTGAACAGCGGTGATGCGCTGCCCACTTAAGCTCGCCATGGTTATTCGAAGGCCCAGTGCCGTCGCGTTCTTAGGCCCAGTTCGGCAGGTCGGTGCCCCACTGGGTCGGTGCGTGGTCCCAGTTCACGGGTGCGCCGTTGTAGTGGACCGGGGGCAGGGCATAACGCAGCAGTCCGTAGGGCGATTCGGTCTCGGTGAGCCAGGATCCGGAATCGTAGGTGTCGGCTTCGCCCTGTGCGGGGGAGGGCGGATGTCGTGCAGCAGCCAGAACGCTGTGCCTGCCAGGGAGCGGCGAAGATGACGCCCACCGCCGGTGGCCTGGTGGTCGCTCAGTGCATGCAGGACGGCGGCGGCGAGCAGGTACCCGGTTCCGTGGTCCAGCGCCTGTGCGGGCAGTACACCGGGGCGGCCGTCGGCTGTGGCCTCGATCGCGGCGATACCGGTACCGGCTTGGACCAGGCTGTCGAAGCCGCGGCGCTCGGCCCAGGGGCCGGACCAGTCCCAGGCGCTCAGTTGGGCCACGGCTAGGCCGGGGTACCGGTCCGGGGGCACGTCGGGGGTCAGTCCGTGCCGGTCCAGGGCACCGGGGCGGTAGCCGGTCACCACGACATCCGCCTGGCTGAGAAGGTCCTCGAAGGCGTGCAGGTCGCCAGGGCTGCTGAGGTCCAGCAACGTGGAGCGATTGCCCACGCCGGTGTCGGCGTGAGCATCCGCGTCCTCGGGGGCTGGGGGGCGTCCACGCGCAGCACGTCGGCGCCCAGCAGCGCCAGTGTGCGTGTGGCAACGGGGCCGGCGATGACGCGCGGCAGGTCCAATACCCGCACGTCTTGGGCCGGTACGGATGCGGGCGCCAGCAGCCGAGGGCTGCTCTGACCCACGTGCCGCGTCTCGACCAGGGCGACCCCGGCCGCAGCGGGTGCCGGAAGCCACGGCCACGGCCAGGCCGCCTGCCGCGTAGATGGTCTCCTGGACCTCCCCGGCCGGACGCGATGCCAACTCCTTCGGGAGCACACCCACCAGCGCCTGGTCCCCTCCCGTGTCCGCGATACCCAGAGCGCTGAGCAGCCGGGCTCGGTGGTGCGGGTGGTTGGCGTGGGGGCGAACCCAGCCGTCGGCCGCCTGCCAGAACTCGGACAGCGGGGCGAAAGACGTCGGGGCCCGGCCGTCGATTCGCAGGTGGCGTTCACTGACGAACGCGGTGGCCACCGCCGCCTCGTTCACTCGCACTGCGGGCACCGGCACGCGGTTGCGCGGCGCCGGCAGTTCCGCCGCCGCCGGCGAGGACACTCCGACGCCGGCCCGCGCCAGTTCCCTCATCGGCAGACGCGACGGCAGGACAGCGCCAGCCCCCTCGAAGGACACGCTCTGAACCAGTTTGCTCCGGCCCCCCAGGGCCGCCCAGGCGTGTGCGGTGGCCGCGTCCTCGGTATACGTCATCCGCATATCGTGCGCGGGTTGGACAGCATGCGGGCCGCAGTGGAAGGTCTGGGCGGATCCCGAACGGCCGAGGGTGCCCGCTACGAGCCCGTCCCCCAGAGCAACGCAGCCCCTGATCCTCGCCCGTCCCCGCGGCCTGCGCGTTGACGGGCACGCCCGCGCGGTCGAACGCGGAGCCGAAAACCTCGCGCTGCACAAGGACCCCGCGTGACAGTGGCGAGCCTTAGACGCCACAGCCGCGGCTCGTCCTGGTACTCGGCGGTCCCGCGGCCTGGCCGGCCGGGTGCCGCTGCGGCCTTCCGGCGGGGCAATGACGCCGTGCGGACGCCGGGGTGCCGGATCGACGTCGAAGCCACAGGCCAAAGCAGCCAACTGCTTGCGGTGCGGCCTTTCGCCCGGCGCGAGTCTGGTCCGCATTGCCCGCTTCCCGGCCAGGTGTGGTTTCAAGGCCGCGGGCCGAAGGGCCTCGGGGCGCATCGCGATGCCCTTGCCGTCGACCTGGAGGACGACGCGGTGGCGGCAGTCGTCGGCACCGGTACTTGGCGCTGGTAGAAGCTGTCGATGTCGCGGTCTGCGTCGACGACGAGTTGTTCGGCGTGGTGTTTGCCGAGTTCTCTCCCGCACCGGCTATCAGTCGCTTCCTTCGCCTGGCCGTAGGAGCAGCAGGCCGCTTCCAGAACAGCCAGGCGGCGCAGACCGTAGGAGTGCTGCCGCCCGGCCGGCAGCGAGAGGTCCGCGTCAGCCGGTGACGTTGGTCGTCGACTCGCCCCGCCCCTGGGGCCCGCACCACGGTGACCGTGCCGAACGCAGGCCAGCAGGCGCGAATGCCCTGTCTCGCGATGTGGTCGCTCGCCCGTCCAGGGGCAGGTCCACCGTGACGCCGAGCGCGTGGGGCAGGCGTCGACGGTGACAGAAGCCCCGCAGATCCGGGGCCTTGGCCCTAGCTGAAGGGTCAGTGGTCGTCGGTGATGCGGGTGGCGATGCCGCTGCTGATCTTCACCTCGGCGGAGACGCCCTTCTGCGCGGCAGCTTCCAGCTGCTGTTCGGTGCACTTGGTGGCCGACTGGCCGTTCTCGTCGCCGCAGATGTCACCCGCGCCCCAGATCTCCGTGTTGTCGGCCGTGAAGAATGCCTGCTCCTCACCCTTCGGGCCGGAGACCGTGTACTTTCCGGGCGCCAGGTACGACACATTCCCGAACCACGTGCCGCTCACGCTCTTGCCCCCCTTGCCCTGGCCGGCTCCGTCGCCGGCGCTCCCGGGGGTGGATCCCGAGGCGGCCTTACCACTGCCGCTGGAGTCACTCTCCGCCTCTGCGGCCGGTGCCTTCGTGCCGGAGGGGGCCGACGCGTCGGCGTCGTGGTCCGCACCCGATGAGTCCTCAGCCTCGGCAGCCGCCTCCGGCGAGGAAGCGGTGGCCGTGGCGGCCTTGTCGCCCGTGTCGCTCTGGCAGGCCGTCAGCAGAGCGGTTCCAGTGACGAGGGCGGCGGCGAGCAGAACGGAACGAGTACGCAGGGAGGCCATGAGGGGGGATCCTTCGAAGGATTGGCGCAGCTGACATCTGTGAACTGCTTGTCCATGCACTATGCACCATGTCGTACACCGAGAACGGGATGTCCTTGATCCACGACGTCCCTGTGACCGTTCACGGACACACCGAAGGACCGCCGTCCGGAAAGCGGGGATACCTTCGTCCGCTGCTCTCCGGACGGAACAGCAGCGAGGCGATCTGCCGCGACCGTGCCTCCGCCTCCGCCTCCGCCTGCGCGCCTCCGCTTCAGCCGCCTCCGCCACAGCGTGCTGCTACCGGTGCTGCCGGCCGCCATGCCGCACACCAGCGACGACCGCGCAGTCGGGCGCGCCGCTGCGAAGGTTTGAACCCTCGGTGGGCTGCCAGCAGATGGGAACGGGCACGACCAGCGGGTTTCCGGTGGGCGGGTCACAGCCGCGGCAACATGTGACTTGCTGTAGCGGCCTCGATCGCGGGTCCGGCGGGGTGTTCCTCCCCATTGCGAAGCAGCCGCCCGGTCCCGGTATCGCTCAGGTGAGCTGCTCCTGATGGGGATACACTCCGCCGTCGGAGGGGATCACGGGGTGAGTGAGAAGGACGAGGCGCCCGCGGCGCCGGGGCGGTTGCGCCGTGCGCTGCCGCGCAGCAGGCGTGGTCGGCTGCTGCTGATATCCGCACTGGTGCTCGCACTTGCGGGCACAGGGCTCGGTACGTGGGCGGCGGACACCTGGCTGTGGCCGAAGGACCGCTACTGCTGGGACGCCTGGGAAGCGGACAGCGGCCCGGAATTCCTCGGCGACGAGGTCTTCGGCGACGATGACGACGGGTCACGCACCGCCAAGGAGACGGCGCCCACCCGCGAGCGCCCGACCGGCAGCTGTGATGTCGCCATCGATGCCGACTACAAGAGCAGTTACGACGGCGACGATGTCTCCGTCAACCAGCGGGTGTCCGTCCGGTACGGCCCGGTCCCCAAGGCCGCGGAGGCCCGGCTCTCGATGGTCCAGGACGGATTCCTGGGCGGTGACATGGTCCCGCTCCCGGACGGCCTGCCGGGCACGGTCAACGGGCGCGGCGGCTTGCTGGTGCTCCCGAAGTCCTGTGATACGGAGGAGGGTCGGCCAACCGTGGTCACCATGGAGGCGTCCGGCAGGTACTCCAGCGGCCCCTCGTACGCCAAGAACGATCCGCCCGACCTGGGCGGCGCCCGGGAGGCCGCGGTGCTGCTCGTCGCGGCGGCCAACCGCGGCATGGTGGCGGCCGGTTGCGCCCCGGACGAACCGCTGAGGGTCAGCTCGCCGGTCTACGACCTGCCGGGCAAGGAGGAGAACATCTTCAGCGCTTCTGGCGACGTCTGCGGCATCCGCGGCCTGCGGCTCGGCACGGACGACATCGAGGACCAGATCGGCGCGGTCACCCGCGAACTACAGACGTGCAGCGTCCGCGGCGATCGTGACGACGTGCCGCACCTGGACCTGGCGATGGTCGCGCAGCCACGACTGGCCGCGGTCTTCGACGGCATCGTGGGCGAGCGCCCCGCGGCCCGCGGCTGGCGCGGCACGGGCACCATCGGTGAGAAGCACGCGATCGTACGGGCCGACTGCGCCGGCCGGACCGTCACCTTCCTGATGGGCGCTTCCAGCGACCCCGGCCATCTCGCCGCCTTCGCCAACGCGGCCGCGGCCCGCCAGGGCTGCGCCCCCATCGCCCCGAAGGGAGCCGCCCGGTGAGCGGCACTGAGGACGAGCCGAACCGCTACGAGCAGCCGCTGCTCGCCGAGCGAGAACTGCTCAGCGAGCGGCGCCGGCACCACCACCGGTGGCAGTGGCGCCGACTCCTGCGTGGCCGGGTCCGGCCGCTGGTGGCCGCGGGTCTCGCCGGGGTGCTGCTGGGCGCCGGTGGCATGGCCTGGCAGGCTGAGGCCGGGCCGTTCGCGCCGGACGACCTGTGCTGGGGCGCGCTGTCCCGCGACGACCTGGCCCCGTTGTTCCGCGAGCCGGAGGACGTCAAGGCGGTCGAGGCGCCAGTGCTGCACGGTGCACGTTCCTTTCGGCCCGCCTCACTCCGCTCGGCGGCGGCCTCCTCGGCATGGCCTCGGACAACCGTGCCTGGCTCGCCATCCCGGACGGCTGCCTGGGCCGCCCCGGTGACACCCGTGGGCCGACCGTCGTGGACATCGCCGGGGGCAGCTGGATCAGCGACCTGGAGCCGCGTACCAAGGAACGGGACGGGATGGCCCGCTTGGTCGTGAAGCTCGTCAACAAGGTCAGCGCCGACCTGGGCTGCACCGGTACGATCGCCGATCCGGTCGAACGCCTGCCGAAGGCCGCTGGCTACACCCGCACCGAGAAGTGGGACGCGCTCTGCGGCATCAAGGGCTTGACGCTGGGCAAGAAGGGCAGGCCGAACAAGAACCCCATGATCACCGTCGGACACGGGCCGGTGCGCACCTGCGACCGGGACATCACCGGCTCGCAGCCGAGGCAGCGCATGATGACCGTCGAGGACCCGCGGCTGGCCGGGATCTTCACGAGGAAGGCGCTGTACGAGGGCGACCAGGTACGATCCACCTCCGGCTACGGCAGCCTCGGCCCCAACCTCGGTGTCTTCCGGGCCCGTTGCCAGGCGGGCGAGACCGTGTTCCTCGTACAGGCCAACGACAGCGGGGCTAGCACGGAGGTGCGCACCCTCTTTCCCCGCTACGTCGAGGCCGAGGCCGCCCGTCTCGGCTGCGGCCCGCTGAAGCTGAAACTGCCTGGGCCGGGCGGGAGCCGCTGACTCCCGCGAGGATCTCCGCGTCCGTGTCGCGGTCGCTCATCGGCAGCCATAGTGCACGGGCGCAAACTCGCCCGGATCCTTACGTCCACGTGTGGGGTTCGTGAAGAGGGCTGTCGCACAGGTGTGCCGACAGGTGACCGTGGAGCCGTCGCCGGGCCTCATCGGCGCCGCGGTCCGACAAGCGGGGGCCCTGCTGCCGACGCGACGAAAAAGGCGCACTCGCAGAGCACCAAGTGCCCCCCGATAGCCGCTTGTTCACCTTGAGGCTCAGGAAGCAGGCATACATCAGGGCAGGCACGTTGCCCCGTCTGTACGAGCGCGTCTGCCCCCCGCATCAGGTGAACACCAACGCCCAGCGCGCAACGTTTCGCCGCCCCTACCACACCCCGTCAATGGAAGCCATCTCTCCGTTTCTCCAGTGCGGCTGGTTATGATCGGAACCCCCACATCGCGTCAGAGCCGAACCGGACTTCCCCCAGCCTTGTACCCAGGGCTGTGTCCGGGCTCGGCTGTTGAGCCGTCCCCGCTGTTTCCCCGCTCCCCGAGGACCGATGTCTCCCACAGAACCCGAAGGCGCACGAGGAAAGTCGCCGACTCGTCGGCGACGTACCCTGCGTCTGCGCACGCTGCTCATCTGGCTGGCAATCGTCCCTATTCTGGCGATGAGCACCCAAGTGGTGATAACCGCACAACGGCTGGTCCACGAATCGGAGCAACTGCGCGCCGATGTGGCAGTCGGTGAGCGGATCGACGCACCCCTGACCAGGCTGATGGCCAAAGTGCAGGCCGAGCGGACGATGACCGCCACACGGTGGGCGGGCGGCTCCGTCGCCGAGAAAGAGGTGCGCGAGCACCGGGCGGCCACGGACCGGGCCGCCGACGAGTTCCGCCGGGCGGCGGACGGAGCCCTGGCCGCGAACGGGCGCGAGGACGAACACTACGTCGCGGAGCTGAAGCACGGCCTCACGGATCTGGCCGCGTACCGCAAGCGCGCGGACGCCCGCAGCGGGAGCGCCGATCGGACGATCGGCTACTACTCCGACCTCGTCGACCGCATCATCCGGGTGTACCAGAACGAGTTCAGCCACGCGGAAGACGCCGAGCTCATCCAGGAGAGCGGCGTGGTCGTCACGGTGTTCACGGTGTCCGAGATGGTGGCACGCGAGACCACCATCCTCGCCATGGCCGGGCCGTCCAAGCGTCTGAGCCCCTCCGGATTCGCCGAGTTCGTCAACTCCGTCGGATCTCAGCGATACCAGTACGACGAGTGGGTCGCGCCGTATCTGACGGCCAAGGACAAAGCGGCCTACGACCGGGTCTTCGCCTCGGACGGCTGGAAGACGAAGGTCCGCATCGAGGACGCGGTCATCTCCCACCACCAGAACACCGCGTCCGGCATCAAGCTGCCCGATGAGGCCGACGACTGGCGGGCCGCGTACGACAAGTTCGCGGAACGCGTCGCCGAGCTCGACGCGGAACAGGGGCGAGCGCTGCTCGTGCGCGCCGACGCCAAGGCCACGCAGCTGGAGAACGAGGTCATCTGGCTGACCGTCGGAAACGGCGCGGCCGTCCTCGCCGTCGCGGCCGTCATCGTGCTCACCACGCGCTCCGTGCTCCGCCGCCTGCGAGGACTGCACCGGCGTACGGTGGCCATGGCCGAGGACACGCTGCCGGACGTCGTGGACCGGCTCCAGCGTGGGCTGCCCGTCGACGACGACGCGCTGCCCGCGGTGAGCGGAGACCAGGACGAGGTCGGACGCATCAGCGACGCGTTCGCCCGGGTCGTCTCCGTATCCGTCGACGGGCACGCGCGGCTCGCCGCCGAGCGTCAGGGCTTCGGCATGTTCGCCGCGGGCATCGCCTCGCGCACCGGAAACCTGGTCAGCCGCCAGTTGACCCTCACCGACGAACTCCAGGACGCCTTCGGCCACGACGAGGAGCTGCTCGCCCGGTTGATGCGGTCCGACCAGTTGACGGTGGGCATGCGGCGGCAGATCGAGAACCTGCTCATCCTGGCGGGCGGGGAGATCCCCGATCCGCACACCGAGCCCATGCGCGTCGCCGACCTGCTGCGCGAAGCCGCCGCGGAAGTCGAGGACTTCCGGCGGATCGAACGCCAGGCCCTGGACGAGATCAGCGTGGTACCGCGGGTGATCAGCGAGGTCAGCCACCTCCTGGCGGAACTCCTCGACAACGCCACCCGGTTCTCCCCGCCGCAGTCCAAGGTGGTCGTCCGTGCGGAACTGGTGACGGACGGGCTGTTGGTCGACATCGAGGACCGTGGGCCCCGGGTGACCGCCGCGACCTACGAGGAGATGAACGGGCGCCTGCGGTCGGCCCCGCCGTACTCGGTCCTGGCACAGAACGCGCACCGGCTCGGACTCTTCGTGGTCGGCCACATAGCCGAACAGCTCGGCGCCACGGTGACGCTGCGCCGCTCGGTGTACGGGGGGACGTCGGCCGTGGTGATCCTTCCCGGGGAACTCCTTGTGCCGACCGAACCGGTCCGGGCAGGGAAGGAAGCGCCGCGCGCGGCGGCGGCGATGCCCGCCCCGGCACAGGGCCCGCTCGACGAACGCAAGCCCGAGCTGGTCCTGCACGCGACGACCGGTCCTGCCACCGGCACCATGACGACGCCGGAGCGCCTGCCCGAGCGGCCCGTGGGCAGCAAGCGGGCGGCGGACAGCAAGCGGCTGGACAGCAAGCCGCCGGTGGAGAGCAAGCCGTCGGCGGACAGCAAGCCGTCGGGTCCTGCCGTGGCACGGGACGGTGGCGCGAAGCCGGCCCTCCCCGAGCGGGTCCCGCAGACCCACATCGCCGAGCAGCTCCGCGCGCCGCACGCACCGAAGACCGCCGTCGACCAGGACGCGGCGACACCCGAGGAAGTGGCCGACGCCTGGGCGGACTACGAACACGGGACTCAGACAGTGGAAGCAGAACTCCGACAGGATCAGCCATGACGACGACACCGAACGACATGATCTACAGCGTCCTGGACAACAACCTGAGCCGGATCGCCGGTATCCAGGGAGCCGTACTCCTGTCCAACGACGGGATCAAGCTCAGCTCGTACGAGCTGGAGCGGGACCAGGCGGAGCGCATCGCCGCCGCGTCCTCCGGCATCGCTTCCACGATGAAGGCGATCTCCAGGGAGGTCGACGGCGGCCGGGTGATCCGCCAGCTGGTCGAGATGGACGACTGCTACCTCTGCATCGTCGGGTGCGGGGAGGGCAGCACGCTCATCGTGGTGACCTCCCGCAAGGCACGGCTTGGGGAGCTGGGCGGGGAAGCCGTGCGTACCGCGCAGGCGCTCGGTGAGTGGCTGAGCACGCCTGATCGCGGCCAGGCGCAGCCGTCGTAATGGCGGACGAGCCCGGGCCGCGAGAGGGAGGCCACCGCCGGACGCGGCTGTACGCGCTGACCGATGGGCGTACGGCGGCCGCGCACACCGTCCTCACCATGGACACCACGATCACGGCGGTGGCCGTCGCGGACGGCCACGGCGGTCTGCCCAGCGAGTGGCAGGCCATCCTCGCGATGTGCTCGCCTCCGGGCGGCCGGGCGGTCGCCGAGATCGCGGCGCGCATGGGCATCCGCCTCACTCCCATGACGCTGCTTCTCGGCGAACTCGCGGAGCGGGGGCTGATCGAGCACCGGCCGCCCCTGGAAGAGACCGAGACCACCAATGTCCACCTGCTCATGAGAATCAGGGACAACCTTGCCCGGATATGACATCCCTGCCCCTGCCAAGGAAGCAGGCCAGGAAGCGGCCCCCGTCAAGATCCTTGTCGCCGGGGGATTCGGCGTGGGCAAGACGACCCTGGTCGAGACGGTCTCCGAGATCGAGCCGTTGCGCACCGAGGAGCGGTTGACGAGCGCGGGCGTCGGCGTCGACGACCTCGACGGCATCGAGTCCAAGACGGCCACCACCGTCGCGATGGACTTCGGCCGCATCACCCTCACCGACGCACAGGTCGTGCTCTACCTGTTCGGCACACCTGGCCAGGAGCGCTTCTGGTTCATGTGGGACGACCTGCTGAACGGGGCGCTCGGGGCGATCGTCCTCGTCGACACCCGACGCCTCGACCGCAGTTTCGCGGCCGTCGACTTCTTCGAGAACCGAGGGCTTCCGTTCGTGGTCGCGGCGAACTGCTTCCACGGCGAACAGCCCTACACCGACGAGGAGATCAGGGCGGCGCTGCATCTGCGTGACCCGAACACACCCATCCGCATGCTCGATGCCCGCTCCGTTGAGGACGCGCGCGGTGCGCTGCTCGCGCTCCTGGACATGCTGATCACCAAAGCCGGGGTCGCGGCGACGGCGACGGGCTGACACCCGCCGCCATCCGCCGACGACCCCGGCGCCTACCTGTAGACGCTGTTGCTGGCCATGACCGCCTACGGCGTGGCCAGTTGCCCGCAGGGCCTGCTCAGTCGTGGGGATCTCGTTCGGCTACGCCGACGAGAACGCGCCGGTGCTACTTGGTGGCCCCCTGGGCGAACCCGTTGTAGATGTACCGCTGGAGGAAGAGGAAGATCAGGAGCGTCGGCAGGATCACGAGGATCGCGCCGGCGGAGATGTTCTCCCAGTGGGCCCCGAAGGGGCCCTTGAAGCGGAACAGCGCGGTGGAGATGGTCCCCTTGTCCTCGGAGGGCATGTAGAGGAACGGGATATAGAAGTCGTTGTACGTCGTGATGCCCTTGACGATGACGACCGTGGCGATGGCCGGCTTGAGCAGCGGCAGGATGATCTTGCGGTAGATGGTGAAGGTGTTCGCGCCGTCGAGCCGGGCCGCCTCGTCCAGCGAGGTCGGGATGGAGCGGATGAACTGCAGGAAGATGTAGATCGACACGATGTCGGTGCCCGTGTAGAGCAGGATCGGCGCCCAGCGCGTGTCCACCAGGCCGAAGCTGTTGACCACCTGGAACGTGGCCACCTGCGTCGTGACGCCGGGCACGAGCGTGGCGATCAGGAACAGCGCCATCACCGTCTTCTTGAGCCGGAACTCGAAGCGGTCGATCGCGTACGCGGTCATCGAGCCGATGAGGACGGTGCCGGTGATCGAGAACAGCAGGATGAAGGCGGTGTTCCCGAAGGCGGTCAGCATGTGGCCGTCGCGGAACGCGGTGACGTAGTTCGAGAAGTTCAGCCAGTCGTCCGGCAGGCTCAGGGCCCCGCCGTCGCTCACCTCGCGGGAGGACTTCAGCGAGGTGAGGAAGACGACGACGAGCGGGACCAGGACGACCAGCGAGGCGATGACCAGCGAGAGGTAGGTCAGAGCCGTGCCGATGCGGGGCCGCCGGCTTCCGGCCCGGGTCCGGTCGTCAGTGGTGAGCGTGGTCATACGAGGTCCACCTTGTCGTCGGGCACGAGTCGCCGCTGAACCCAGGTGACCACCAGGATGATCAGCAGCAGCACGACGGCGCAGGCCGAGGCCAGCCCCGTTTTGTTGAACTGGAAGGCGAGCTTCACCGTCTGGATGACGAAGGTCGAGGTGCCGGTCGCGCCGCCGGTCATGATGTACGGGATCTCGAAGACGGCCAGTGAGCCGGAGATCGCGAGGATGACGCTGAGGCTGAGCACGGGCCGGATGCTCGGCGCGATGATGTGCCGGAACTGCTGCCAGCGGCTCGCCCCGTCGAGCTGGGCCGCCTCGTACAGTTCGCCGGGGATCGACTGGATCGCGCCGAGGAAGAGCACGAAGTTCAGGCCCGTGAAGCGCCACACCGACACCCCGGCGAGCGAGGTGTTGGCGGACTCGGGGTCACCCAGCCAGGCGTGGTCGCCGCCGATGCCGAACCAGGACTGGATCGAGTCGAGGGTGCCGCCGTCCTGGAAGAAGTACAGGAAGACGAAGCCGATGGCGACGCCGTTGATCAGGTAGGGGAAGAACAGGATTCCCTTGAAGAAGTTGCGGAACCGCAGGTCGAAGCTGAGAACCGTCGCGAAGTACAGCGCGATCACGATCTGCGCCGCCGAGGCCGCCAGGTAGTAGAAGCTGACGAAGAACACCCGGAACAGCTCGGGCCGCGTGAAGAGCTGGGTGTAGTTGTCGAGTCCCGTGAAGTTCCGGTCGGGGCTGACGCCGTCCCAGTCCGTGAAGCTGTAATAGATCATGTTGCCCACGGGGACGTACGTGAACGTGATCAGCAGGGCGAGCGGCGCGAGCAGGAACAGCCACGGTGTGATCCGCCGCAGCGGATGGTCCCGCCAGGAACGGGTGGCAGGAGAGTGGTGCCGCGCCCGGCGCCGGGGGGCGGTGGAGGCACGCCGGGCCGGCGTGGGCGGCGCTTTGGACGTGGTGTCGGTCATGTCGGACGGCCTTTCGTGATCCGCGTCGAGCGTGTTGCAGGCGTGGGGCCCGGCCCCGCTGGCGGTGCGGGGCCCCGTGCTCGTGTTCGGGTCAGTTGCCGGCGGTCGCGGCGGCTTCGGACCAGCGCTTGTCGAGCTCGTCGAAGTAGTCCTGAAGGGACCCCTTCTGAGCCCCACGGGCGATGTCGATCAGCTTCTGGCGGTAGTCCTGCTTGGCGAGGCCGATCTCGGAGGCGTTGTCGATGGCATTGACCTGCTCCGTCTTGGCCTCGGAGCGCTCAATCAGCTTGACATCGTTGTCCTGGTAAGGCTTGAGGACGTCGGGGAAGCTCATGGACGACAGGGCCGAGACCCCGCCCTCCTTGGCGGCGAAGCCCGACTTCTCCGTGAACCAGTCGATCCAGGCGCGAGCGGCGCCCTTGTTCTTGGAGTGCGTGTTCACGGCCAACTGGTAGTCGGAGAGCATGGTGGCGCAGAACGCGCCGTTCTTCTGGACCGGGACGGGCATGAAGCCGATGTCGTCCGGGTTCTCGCCGGCCTTCGTGGCGGCGTCGCGCATCTGGTTCACGGCCCAGGAGCCGAGCAGCATGCTGCTGATCTTGCCCTTGGCCAGCTCGGTCTTGGAGGTCTCCCAGTTGGTGGTGGTGGGGTCCTTCTCCGACAGGCCGTCGTGGACGATGTCGTGGAGCAGGGAGTCCAGGACGTTCAGGTCGCTGCCCTTGGCCCACGGCTTGTCGGAGGTGGCCAGCGTGTCGGACGCCTTGACGTCACAGCTGACCGAGCCGACGCTGTTGGTCCAGGGGCTGCTGAGCGGCCAGCCGTCCTTGAAGTTCGTGTAGTACGGCGTGGCGCCCGTCCTGGCCTTGATCTGCTTCAGGTCGCCGAGGAACTCCGCCGGAGTGGCCGGCCAGTCGGTGATGCCGGCCTTCTTCCACACCGCCTTGTTGTAGACGAGGCCGTTGACGGTGCCGAAGTTCGCGATGCCGTACGTCTTGCCGCGTACGTCGGTCTTGCCGGTGAAGCGGTAGTTCTTCGCCATGGTCTTCGTGTCGCCCAGGGGCGCGAAGAACTTGGGGTAGTCGCCCTTGGCTATCACGGAGGGGATCAGGAGGACATCGCCGTAGTTCTCGGTGTTCATCCGGATCTTCACCTCCCCCTCGTAGTCGGTGACGCCCTGGAACTTCACCGTCACCTTGGGGTAGTCCTTGTTGAACTGGGCGGCGTACTTCTTCATCGTGCCGTCCTGCACGAGGTCGGTGCGGTTGCTCAGCACGGTGATCGTGCCGGACACCTTGTCGGGGTCCGAGGGAGCGGTGGCGGCCTCCCCGGACGAGGACCCTCCGCCACCACACCCCGCGACGGTCAGCAGCGCGGTGGCAAGCAGCACCGTACTCAGCGGCTTCCTCCTCATGTGCCCAACTCCTTTCAAGGGTTACGGCTCAGGCCCCAGCGGCTGACGGCACTATGTCAGCGATCCGTGAACCGGTAAAGCATTCATTTCCTGCGCGATACCTAATCGTTACCGGTTGATTCCGCGCAGGTTCTGGGGGAGCGGCTCTGGTCTGCGCTGTTGTGTGTGAGCGTGATCGCTCATGGGGACTGGACCGGTTAACCAACGGAAGGTTAGGTTGACCGACGTCGCACACCACCAGGTTCTGCGCCTGTCCGATTGGAGCCGCTGATGAAGCACATCGTCCAGCTGACGGAAGGCTGGAGACTCAGTCACGAGGGGGCGCTGCTCGAAGCCCGCGTGCCCGGCTGTGTCCACACCGATCTGCTCGCCGCGGACCTCATCCCCGACCCCTTCCTCGGCACGAACGAGCGGTACGTGGACTGGGTGGGGCGTCAGTCCTGGACCTACACGCGCTCGCTGGGCGACGAGGCGTCGAGCCCGTCGCCGCACGAGCGCACCGACGTGGTGTTCGACGGTTTGGACACCGCCGCCCACATCTCCCTGGACGGCGCGGAGTTGGGGCGCACCCGCAACATGCACCGCTCGTACCGGTTCGACGTCACCGGCCGGACCGGCGAGCTGAACGTCACCTTCGCCTCCGCCTACGCGGAGGCCGCGGCCGTGCGGGAGCTGACCGGCGAGCGCCCCAACGTCTATCCGGAGCCGTTCCAGTACATCCGCAAGATGGCGGCCAACTTCGGCTGGGACTGGGGGCCGACCGTGGTCACCGCGGGCATGTGGCGCCCGGTCCGGCTCGAACACTGGTCGACGGCGCGCATCGCTCGGGTGCGTCCGCTGGTGACCGTGGACGGCACCCGAGGCCGCGTGGAGCTGCGCGTCGACATCGAGCGCACCGCGGCCGGCGCGGACCGGCCGCTCACCGTGCTCGCCACGGTCGCGGGCGTGACGGCGCGCGCCGACATCGGCGGCGAGGTCGGAGGCGACGGCGACGGTGACGGCGTCACGATCGTGCTCGACGTGCCGGACGTACGGCTCTGGTGGCCGCGCGGACACGGTGAACAACCCTTGTACGACGTCGAGTTGACGCTCCTCGCCGACGATGCTCCGCTGGACACCTGGCATCGGCGGGTGGGGTTCCGCACCGTCGAGCTGGACCGGAGCGCCGACGAGCACGGCACCGGGTTCACCTTCGTCGTCAACGGCGAGCGCGTCTTCGTACGCGGCGTCAACTGGATCCCCGACGACGTGCTGCCCTCGCGCATCACCCCCGAGCGCTACCGCACCCGCCTGGAGCAGACCGCCGCGGCCAACGTCGACCTCGTCAGGATCTGGGGCGGCGGCATCTACGAGGACGACGCCTTCTACGACGCCTGCGACGAACTCGGCCTGATGGTCTGGCAGGACTTCCTCTTCGCCTGCGCCGCCTACCCCGAGGAGCAGCCGCTGCGCGGCGAGATCGAGGCCGAGGCCCGCGAGAACGTCGTCCGCCTCATGCCGCACCCCAGCCTCGTGCTGTGGAACGGCAACAACGAGAACCTGTGGGGCTTTCGCGACTGGGACTGGGAGGAGCCGCTCGCCGGCAACTCCTGGGGCGAGGGCTACTACCTCGGGGTGCTGCCGCGCGTGGTCGCCGAGCTGGACCCCACACGCGCGTACAGCGCGGGCAGCCCGTGGTCCGGCTCCTGGGACCACCACCCCAACGACCCGGACCACGGCACCTACCACTCGTGGGAGGTCTGGAACCGGCAGGACTACACCGAGTACCTCGCGAACGTCCCGCGCTTCGTCTCCGAGTTCGGCTGGCAGGCACCCCCGGCGATGTCCACACTGCGGCGCGCCCTGCCCGGCGAGACCCTCGCGCCGGACTCACCCGGAATGCTGCACCACCAGAAGGCCGAGGACGGCAACGACAAGCTGAACCGCGGAATCACCCGGCACTTCGCGCCGCCCGGGGACGACTTCGACCGCTGGCACTACCTCACCCAGGTCGTCCAGGCCCGCGCCGTCGCCACCGGCATCGAGCACTGGCGCGCCAACTGGCCGCGCTGCGCGGGCACCATCGTGTGGCAGATCAACGACTGCTGGCCGGTCAGCTCCTGGTCGGCGATCGACGGCGACGGCCGCCTCAAGCCGCTCCACCACGAGCTGCGCCGCGTCTACGCCGACCGGCTCCTCACCCTCCAGCCGGGCACCGAAGGACCGGAGCTCGTCCTGTCCAACCTCGGCTCCCGGCCATGGAGCACCGACGTCACGCTGCGCCTGATGCGGACCGACGGCACCGTCTCCGCCGACGTCCCGCTCGGGCTCACCGTGCCCGCGGGTGAGGTGCTTCGACTGCCCGTGCCGCCGGAGGCCAGGCCGTCGGCCGGAGCGACCAAGGAGTACCTGGTGGCCGACGCCGACGACCTGCGCGCACTCCACCTTCCGGTGCGCGACAAGGAGTTCGGCTACCCGGCGCCGCGCTTCGACATCGCGGTGGAGACCGTGGGCAGCAGCCGGGACACCGTCGACGTCGTGGTCAGCGCCCGGACCCTCGTACGCGACCTGCTGCTCCAGCCCGACCGCATCGCACCCCACGCGACGGCCGACCGCGGCCTGATCACCCTGCTGCCCGGGGAGCGGACCCGCATCCGCGTGCGGGGAGCCGGGGGCGCGGGCGCCAACGCGATCCGCGAAGCGCTCTTCTGCGTGGAACCGGCGTGAGCGCCCCCACCCAGCGCATCACCATCAAGGAGGTCGCGGCCGCGGCCGGGGTGTCGAAGGGCGCGGTCTCGATCGCGTTCAACCACAAACCCGGCCTGTCCGAGGCCACCAGGGAACGCATCTTCACCGCCGCACGGGAGCTGGGCTGGGCACCCAACTCCTCCGCCCGGAGCCTTTCGACACAGCGGACCGACACCATCGGCCTCGCCCTGTGCCGGCCGGCCAGGCTGCTCGGCCTCGAACCGTTCTACATGGAGTTCATCTCCGGCATCGAGAGCATCCTGGCCGAGCGGTCCTGCTCCCTTCTGCTCCGGCTGGTCAGCAGCCTGGACGAGGAGATCGCCGTGCAGGAGACATGGTGGCGCGAACGGCAGGTCGGCGGGTCCATCCTGGTCGACTTCCACCGGGACGACCCCCGGATCGGGCCGCTCACGAAGCTCGGCGTCCCGGCGGTCGCGGTGGGGCACCCCGACCTGACCGGAGGCATCCCGGCGGTATGGACGGACGACGCCACGGCGATGGCCGAAGCCGTGCGGTATCTGGCCGCCCTCGGCCACCGGCGCATCGCCCGCGTGGGTGGCCCGCCGGGCCTCGGGCACAGCGCCATCCGTGAGCGGGCCTTCGAGGACACCCTGCGTGACCTGGGTCTGCGGCCGAGCCCCCCGGTGACGACCGGGTTCGCGGGGGAGGAGGGGGCACGGGCGACGCGGTCCCTGCTGCTGCGGCCCGAGCGGCCGACCGCCATCGTCTACGACAACGACATCATGGCGGTCGCCGGGCTCGGGGTCGCCGCCGAGATGGGTGTCACGGTGCCGGACGAGCTGTCGCTGCTGGCCTGGGACGACTCACAGTTGTGCCGGCTGACGCATCCGACGCTGTCGGCGATGAGCCACGACGTGCACGGCTTCGGCGCCGAGGTCACCCGCGAGCTGTTCGCCGTCATCGCGGGCCGGGAGGTGACGCCGCACCCGGTACGGACCCCGTCGCTGACGCCCCGCGCCTCCACGGCCTCCCCGCGCGCGCCGCAGACCTGATCAGCGTGAGTGAGGTGGGCTGGTGCTCGCCCTCGGCACGAGCCGGGCGGCGGGCATCTGCCGGTGCCCGACGGGTTCCAGGTCGACGGCGGCCAGCAGCGTGCGCGCGGCGCAGGCCCCGTACTCGGCGATGTCCCGGGTCAGAGCGGTGAGCTGCGGACGCACCGCCTGGGTGAAGGGGGAGTCGTCCCACGCCACGAGGGAGAGCCGGCGCGGCACCTCCAGGTTCAGCTCCTGCGCAACCGACAGGCCCGCGACGGCCATGATGTCGTTGTCGTAGACGATCGCGGTGGGACGTTCCTGGGCGATGAGCAGCCTGCGGGTGGCCCGCGCCCCCTCCTCGCCGGAGTAGTCGGTGTGCACCACGACGGGCTCGGGCAGCCCCGCCTCACGGCAGCTCTCCGCGAACGCGGCATCCCGTACGGTCGTGTGCGCGAGCTGCGGCAGTCCCGCCACGCGCGCGATGCCGCGGTGTCCCAGAGCGGCCAGGTAGGCGACGGTCTCGCGGATGCTCGCACCGTCGTCGGACCAGACGGCGGGCAGGGCCCCGGTGGCCCGCGGCGGCCCCAGGGCCACCACCGGCAGGTCCATGGCCGCGAGAGCGGGCACCCGTACGTCGTCGTCGTGCAGGTCCACCAGGAGCGCGCCGTCCACCCTGCCCTCGCCCCACCAGCGGCGGTAGAGCTCGACCTCGTCGTCGTGGCTGGTGACGGTCTGGAGCATGAGGGCGATGGAGCGCGGCGCGAGTTCCGACTCGATGCCGCCGATGAGTTCCATGAAGAACGGCTCGACGCTCAGCGTGCGGGCGGGACGGCACACGGCCAGGCCCACGGCACGGGCCTGGGCGCCGTTGAGGGCGCGGGCGGCGCTGCTGGGCCGCCAGCCGACCTCCGCGGCGATGGCCTTGATCCTGGCGCGGGTCTGCGCGGAGACGCCCGGCTGGTCGTTGAGCGCGTAGGAGACCGCGACCTTGGAGACTCCCGCCTGGCGCGCGATGTCCGCGATCGTCGGCCGTTTCATGCGCCCTCCTGCTGTACCGGTTCCGCACTTCAGCGGCCGACCTTACCGGTCGGCCGCTGGAGCGCGTTCATCCGGCCACTGAACCGGGGCTCAGGCGGCGGCGCAGGTCTTGCCGCCGAGCGTGAAGGCCGCCGGTGCGGTGTTGGTGCCGGTGGAGGAGCCGTTGAGCCCGAACGACACCGTGCCGCCCGCGGGGATGGAGTCGGTCCAGGGCTCGGGGGTGACGCGGACGCCGGCGCCGTCCTGGACCGCCCTGGCGTTCCACACCGAGTTGATCTTCTGCTGCCCAGGGAAGGTGAAGTCCAGCTTCCAGCCGGTGACGGTCCGGTCGGACGTGTTGCGGATGGTGACGTCGGCGTTGAACGAGCTGCCCCAGTCGCTCAGGCGGTAGGTGACCGCGCAGGCGCCGTCGCCGCCGCCCTCGCCGGTGCCGGCGAAGACGCTCGCCTCCTTGGCGGTGGCCTTGATGCCGTTGGCCCCCTCGAACAGGCGCCGGCCCCAGCCGGAGAGCCGGCTCGCGTCGAAGTCCTGCACCAGGTCGAGGTATTCGACGCCGCCGCCGTTGCCGCTCCAGGACCAGCCCAGGTAGCCGATGCCCTGTGACTGGGCGGTGGCCATGATGGCGTCCTCGTCCGGGTTGCCGTCGGAGTGCATGTCGCCGAACTCGCCCACCACGATGGGCAGTTCGGCGTCGGTGAACCGGGTGAGGTAGTCGGTGACCTCGGCCGGTGTGTCGTAGACGCCGTACATGTGGATGTCGAACATGACGTTGCGGTCCGGGTCGGCGGCCAGCACCCCGGCGGCGTTGTCCCGCATGGTGAAGGACCAGTCCTGGCCCCAGTTGGGGGCGTCGACCATCAGCGTGTGGTCCAGGTCCGCCCCGCGCAGCCGGCCGATGGCGGTCTTGGTGTCCTTGGTCCAGTCGGTGTAATTGGTGTTGCCGTAGGGCTCGTTGCCGATGTTGACCAGGACGTACTTCTCCTGGCCCACGAGAGCGTCCTTGACGCTCAGCCAGTAGTCGACCGCCTCCGACAGCGGGACGGCCGCGCCCGCCTCGCCGTAGCCCGTCGTGTCGTGGGCCTCCAGGACGCAGATGAGCCGGTTCTTCTTGCACTCGTCGACCACGCGCCTGACATCGGCGGTGTCGTTCTTGGCCCACTGGCCACCGGTGCTCAGGACGATCCGCACGGTGTTGGCGCCCTTGGCCTTGATGTCCTTCAGCGCCTGGTCGGTCTTGTCGGGGTACCAGGTGTGCGCGTGGTTGACCCCGCGCATCACGAACTCCTTGTCGTTGGCGTCCAGCAGCCGGCCGTCCCGGATGTGGAAGCCGGGGGTGTCGGCGGCCTGGGTCGACGGGGCGGCCTGGGCGGACGGGGTGGCGGTGAGGAGTGCGGCGCAGGCGGCCAGCAGGGTGGCCGAGGCGACGGCGGCTCGTGTTCGTCTCATCTACTGCTCCCGGTTCGGTCGGTGCGCGCCGGTTCTCGGGCAGCCGACATCGGCGGCTCCGGGCGCGAGGTGTCATCAGCCGGGCGGCGCGGGCCGCGCTCTCTGTACGACACACCGCCTGACCTGCGTAAACGCAGGGGTGGTGGCCGCTTTTGATGCTTCCGTCCGGCGACGGCCACGACACTAGGGGCCACGGTTCCCGAGCACAATGGTTTCTACGGAACCGGTTAAGTGATCCCGACGCGTGGACGTACAGAAGGGGCCGTACCGGAAAATCTCCGGTACGGCCCCTCGTACGCCGCCTCTCGTGCGCCCCCTCGTACGGCCCCTCACGCGTTCCCCACTACGGCAGCTCCAGCGAAGGCCGGTACACCTCCAGCCACGTGGACAGGTCCAGGGTCCGTTCCAGGCCCAGCCGGGTCAGGCGGTCCATCGTGGCCGCCTCGCCGCCCACCACGGTCTCCAGCCAGCGGCGGTCCACCAGGTCGAAGACCGCGTGCCCGCGGTCGGTCAGCAGGTCCTTGGCCTGCCGCTGGAGCTCCTCGCCGTAGTAGGGGTCCTGCGTCGAGGGGTAGGCGCTCTTCGGGCGCCAGGTGACGGACTGCGGCAGCATGTCCTTGACGGCCCCGCGCAGCAGGCTCTTCTCCCGGCCGTCGTACGTCTTGAGCGCCCAGGGGGCGTTGTACACGTACTCGGCGATCCGGTGGTCGCAGAACGGCACGCGGACCTCCAGGCCGAGCGCCATGCTCAGCCGGTCCTTGCGGTCGAGCAGGAAGCGCATGAACCGGGTCACGTGCAGATGGATCATGATGCGCATGCGGTACTCGAAGTCGTCCTCCGAGTCGAAGTCGTCCCCGGCGCCGAGCCGTTCGACCTGCCCCACCGCGCTCGCGTACGCGTCCCGCCGGTACTCGTCGATGCGCAGCGCGGACCAGAGCCGTGGATCCATTCCCGTGCCGTCCTTGTCGAAGGCGCCGATGTTCAGCGCGATCCACGGAAAGGCGCGGGCCTGCTGGATCTGCGGGACGTGCATGTGTTTGTAGCCGCCGAATATCTCGTCCGCGGCCTCGCCGGACAGCGCCACCGTCGACCGCTGCCGGATCTCCTTGAAGAGCAGATAGAGCGAGAAGTCGAGATCGCCCATGGTCACCGGCACATCGCGGGCGCTGATCACGGCCCTGCGGATCTCGGGGTCGGCCAGCGTCTTCGGGCCGATCACGATGTCGGCGTGGTCCGAGCCGACATGCTCGGCGACGTCCTTCACGTACGGCGCGTCCGGGGTGTCCCGCAGATCGTCCGACTTGAAGTTCTCCGCGTGGTCCATGAAGTCGACCGAGAAGGTCCGCACGCGCTCCTCGCCCAGGTGGGCGGCGGACAGCGCGGTCAGCGTGCCGGAGTCGATGCCCCCCGAGAGCAGGACGCACCGCGGCACGTCCGCGACGAGCTGCCTGCGTACCGTGTCGTCGAGCAGCTCGCGGACGCGGCCGACGGTGGTCTCCACGTCGTCGGTGTGCGGACGCGTCTCCAGGCGCCAGTACGTGCGCTCGCGCAGGCCGGTGGGGTCGAGCGTGACGATGGTGCCCGGCTCGACCTGCCGCATGCCCGACCACATGGCGTGCCCCGGCGTGAAGCAGTACGAGAAGGCCTCGCGCAGCCCGTCCGCGTCCACCACGCGCTTGGCCAGCGGGTTGGCGAGGATCGCCTTGGGCTCGGAGCCGAAGAGCAGGCCGTCGGCGGTGCGGTAGTAGTAGAAGGGCTTGATGCCGAGCCGGTCGCGGATCATGACCAGCTTCTGGTCACGCGCGTCCCATATCGCGAACGCGTACATGCCGTTGAGGCGGTCGGCCAGCGCCTCGCCCCAGCGCAGGTATCCGCGCAGGACCACCTCGGTGTCGCTGGCCGTGTCGAAGCGCTCCCCCCGCCGGATCAACTCCTCGCGCAGCTCGACGTAGTTGTAGGTCTCGCCGCTGTAGACGAGCGTGACCTCGCCGTTCGGTGTCCGTACCGTCATCGGCTGTTTGCCGCCCGGCAGATCGATCACCGCGAGCCGCCGGTGGCCGAGGGCGGCGTGCCGCTCGATCCGGGTGCCGGAGGAGTCAGGACCCCGGCACGCCATCGTCCGGGTCATCGCCTCCAGGGTCTCGCGCTCGCGGGTGAGATCACGGTCGTACGCGACCCAGCCGGTCAGCCCACACATGTGTCGTCCTCCTGTGCTTCGCGGAATGATCAGCGGCGTGGTGTCGCGCTCTCGCCGACGTGTGCGTCGATCCACTGCTTGAGCGGCGCCGTGGCCGTCCAGAGCGCGCGCACCGCCTCGATGGCGTCCGGCTCGTGCATCCAGTCGGCCAGTTCGTACTCCTTGACCACCACCGCGCCCTTCCAGCGCAGGATTTCGGCGCGCGGGTGGTCAGGGGGGAAGCCGCTGGGGACGCGCTTGAGCACCGGCGGCATACCGGGGCCGACCGGCAGCCCCTGGTCCCCGAGGCTCTTGCGGATCTCGTCGAACTCCGCGGCGGGCTTCTCGTCGCCGATCGCGGAACGGAACCGTTTGATCTGGTCGGGGGCCAGTGCCATCGCGCCGCCGGCCAGCCGCATGCCGTCGGCGTCCAGCCGCAGGAAGGCGCCGACGCCCCCCACCGCCCGGTCGCTGGTCGTGACCCCGACCCAGGTCTTGTACGGGGACTTGTCCTTGGAGAACCGGACGTCGCGGTGGGGCCGGAAGGTGCGCAGCGGCCCGAACTCGTCCTCCAGGTCGGCCATGAGCCGGTGCACCGGGTCCTTCACGGACGCCTCCCAGACCGCCCGGTGAGCCTCCCAGTACGTCTTGGAGTTGTCCTTCTCCAGGCCTTCGAGGAAGGTGAAAAGCTCCGGTGGGAAACCGCCGAACGCCGGGGTGACGTGTGCCTGCTCCTCAGTCGCCACTGCCGCTCACCCTTCCGTTGTAGTCGAGGGCCTCGGCGATCCAGGCGTCGAACGCCTCGTCCGACTCGATGCCGTAGTCGGCGACGACGATCCAGCCCTTGCTCATCCGCTTGCCCTGCATCACCGGCCAGTCGGCGCCCTCGCGCCCGAGCAGCTCCTCCGTCCGCGCGGGGTCGCAGCGGAGCATGAGATGGCCGTCGGGGTTGGCCGTCGCCGCCATCTTTCCGTTGACCATGAAGGCGAGGCTGCCGAACATCTTCACCTCGCGCACCTGGGCCTCGCCCGAGAGCGCCTCCCGTAAGCGGTCGGCGAGTTCCTTGTCGTATGCCATCGTCGACGGTCCTCCTAAACCGTGGTGGAGAGGGGCAGCGAGGGGTCGCCGCTCCATTCCACGAGGCCGTCATCGTAGAGAGCGACGTCGCGTACGCCCAGTAGGTTGAGCGCGAACGCGTCGATCGTCGCGTCGACCCCGGCGGCGCAGTAGGCGATGATCTGGCCGGCCTCCGTGGCGCCGACCTCGTCGAAGCGGGCGGCGAGCCGGCGCGGGGGGAGGAAGCAGCCGGTCTCCGGGTCCGTCAGTGCCGCCGCGGGGACGTTGACGCTGGAGGGGATGTGGCCGATCCGGCCGTGCGCGACCGGGATGCTGCCCGCGTGCTGCTCGGCCGAGAGCGCGTTGATGAGGCAGACCGAGGGTGCGTCGATCGCCCGCTGCACCTGGTCGCGGGTGACGAACAGCTCGGGGCGGGGCTTCGGCACGAAGGTGCCCCGGCGCGTCTCCACCGGGCCGGTGGAGACCGGGTGCCCCTCGGCGGTCCACTGGCGCCAGCCGCCGTCGAGCACGGCCGCGTTGTCATGGCCGACCGACCGCAGCAGCCACCACAGACGGGTGGCGAACGCGGTGTGTGCCCGGTCGTAGAGGATCACCGTGTCGCTGTTGCTGATGCCGAGCCCTTCGAGGGCCGCGGCCAGCGCTTCGGCGGGCGGAATCGCGAAGGGCTTGGGCGCGGTGAGATCGGCGATCTCCGTCAGCAGGTCGGCGAAGACGGCACCCGGGATGTGGCCCTCCTCGTACCCCGCACGTCCGGGGGCGAGGTCGACCCCGCCCTCCGGCAGCGGCCGGAGGTTCACCGTGCAGTCGACGACGACGACCCCGGGCCGCTCCAGCCGCTCTGCGAGCCACGCGGTCCCGACGAGCGGCCCGGGCAGCCCGGCGGCGACGGGACCCGTGGTCTCGCGGGCGCCACCGTCCTCCGCGGCGTCCGCGAGGCCGGGGCCGCCCGCGGCGGCGCCGGTGGGATCGGGCAGCTGCCCGCGGGTCATCAGGAGGGCGGCGAGCACGGCGATGAGCAGGGTGCACCCGGCGCAGATCAGGAACACGGTGTGGATGGCGTCGACGAAGGACTGGTCCACGGCCGACGCGAAGGCGGTGCGTCCCACGGGCAGATCCTGGATCTGGTCGGCGCCCTGGCCCGCGTTGGCGCCGGAGCCGCCGACGAGGTCCGCGATCCGGTGACTGACGGGCCCGGGCGCGCCCAGGTCGGTGAGGGCGGAGACGATCCTGTCCTTGAACCCGGACACGATGACCGTGCCGAGGACCGCCGCACCCGCCGTGAAGCCCGCGATGCGAGTGGTGTTGATCATCGAGGAGCCGAGGCCCGCGCGCTCCGGGGGAGTGGAGGCCATGACGGCGAGTGTCAGCGGGGCGAACATGCAGCCGATGCCGCCGCCGACGAGTGCGAGCTTCCACCACACGGCGCCGAAGCCGGAGCCCGGCTCGACCGTGGTCAGCAGGAGGAAGCCGCCGGTCACCAGGACCGCGCCCACGATGATCGGGATGCGTGGTCCGAGCTTGCCCGCGATGCCGCTGGCGGGCGGCGAGAAGAAGAAGATGCCGAGTGTCAGCGGAAGCAGCCGCAGGCCGGTGTCCAGGGCCGAGTGCCCCTGCACGGTCTGGAAGTACTGGGCCATGAAGAACATCGCCCCGACGATGATGAAGCCGAGCAGTGAGGCGATGACGCTGGACACCGCGAAGGTGCGGTTGCGGAACAGGTCCAGCGGCAGCAAGGGCTCGCGGCCGCGCATCTCCACGGCGAGGAACGCCGCGAGCAGCAGCACGGAGCCGACCAGCAGGCCGATGATCAGGGGTGAGCCCCAGCCCTCGCGCTCGCCCTGGATCAGCCCCATGATCAGGCAGAAGAGTCCGGTGGTGACCAGTACCTGGCCGGGGACGTCGAGACGGCCGGCGTGCGGGTTGCGCGACTCGATGAGCCGGCGGACGCCGAGCACCAGGGCGATCACGCCGAGCGGCAGGTTGATCAGGAAGATCGCGTGCCAGCTGAAGGACTCGATGAGCACGCCGCCGAAGAGCGGGCCGAGAGCCAGCGCCACACCGGAGACCGCGGTCCAGATGCCGATCGCCTTGGCCCGCCCCGGCGGGTCGCGGAAGGTCGACACCAACAGGGACAGGCTCCCCGTCTCGATGGCGGCGGCGCCGACGCCCTGGAGGACCCGGCCGACGATGAGCACGCCGAAGCTGTCGGCGAAGCCGCACAGGGCGGAGCCCACGACGAAGACGACGAGGCCGGTCAGGAACACCCGTTTGCGGCCCAGCCGGTCACCCAGGGTGCCGGTCATCAGCATCAGCGCCGCGAACGGCAGTGTGTAGGCGTCGACGGTCCACTGCAGTTGCGATATCTCCGCGCCGAGATCCTTCTGGATCTCGCCGAGGGCGACGAAGATGATGGACCCGTCGAGCAGGACCATGAACGACCCCAGGCTGGTGACCAGAAGGGTCAGCGCTCTGCGGCTGCGAGAAGTTGTCTCCATGGTGCGTGAGCTCCCTGAGAGATGGCGTGCGAAGGGCCTCAGTCGGCGGCCGGTTGCTCCTGGAACTTGGGGAAGAGGCCGAGGAATTGCGGCGGCACGAGGAAGGGGTGCACTTCCACGCGGTCCCAGACCTTGTTGATGATGTAGGGCTCGTTCTTGAGCCATTCGTCGATCTCTTCGCGGGTCTCGAAGTCGACGACGAGGACGCCGCCGGACATCTTTCCCGCGCCGTCCAGGATTCCGCCGCCGAAGAGGAAGGAGCCGTCGGCCATCATCTTGTCGCCGTTGGCCATATGGGCCGGGCGGACGCTCATCCGCCGCTCGAAGGTCCCGGGTTCGGTGCTGTCATGGGCGATGACTGCGTACAGCAATTCCACTGTCCTTTCCGTGCGTGTCCGTGCGGGTCCGTGCGTCCCGCAGGGCGCGGTGGTCAGTCCTCGGAGCGCCGGCCCCAGACCGAGACCGTGATCGGCGTGTAGAGGACCGTGTCCGAGGGCTGCCGCAGCAGGTCGAAGGCGGCCTCTACCTCCTTCTGGCCCATCAGGCCGACCTTGGTGATCATCGGTGCGAGCTTGGCGAGGCTCAGCGCGATCGTCTCCATCTCGGGCGTCCCCGCCTGCACCGCGGTGAGCTGGCAGTCGGTGCCCGTCAGCGTGAGCCCGGTACGGCGGAAGGCCGGCAGGAGCTTCATCCCGTATCCGGGGTCGGCGCCGCCGAAGTAGAAGAACGTCTCCAGCGCACTGGCCGCCCGGGTGAGCAGGGGCGAGGGCGGATCGACCCGCTGAATGCTGCGGATGTCGGCCTCCTCGACCAGCAGATGGCCGCCGGGCTTGAGGGCCTTGGCGAATTCCCCGAGAACCCGCTCGCGGTCCGCCAGGTGCATCAGAAGGATCTTGGAGTGGATGAGGTCGTAGGCCCCTTCGTCGAGCGGCGTCGTGGTGATGTCCTGCTGCCGTATCTCGAGGTTCGGCGCGGAGAGACCGTTCATGTACGCGGTCTCGATGTCGATGGCGTGGACCTTGCCGAAGTGACCGACCCGGTTCGACAGCCAGCGCGCGATCGATCCGGCGCCCGCCCCGACCTCGGCGCAGGTCCATCCCTCGCCGACGCCGATCTCCTCCAGGTAGCGGATGGTCGCCGGGTCGGTGAGGGCCGCGACCTGCTCCAGGCGGACCTTCTCGGGGTCGGTTTCGTGCTCAGCCAGTTTCTGCACGTCGTCTCTCCTCAAGGAAGTCGTCAGACGCCGGTTTCGAAGAGCTTCGGGACCTTCATCGCGAGCATCATGTCGCCCTTGACCTTGAGCTTTCCGGTCATGAAGGCGCGCATCGCGTCCTGGCGGCCCTCCGCTATCGCCATCCAGGTCTCACTGCTGGTGACGAAGGTGGTGTCGGGCTCGGCGACCCCGCCGGGGATGAGGCGGCCCTGTCCGTCCTTGATCTCGAAGGCCCAGACGCCGGGGTCCGCGTCGGTGATCCTCCACTGGAGGGTCCGGTTCAGGCCGGCCGCGGCCTCGTTGTTGAACCGGGTCGAGAGGGCAGCGAACAACTCGCCGACGGTCATGGACATGGATCGCCTCCTTGTGGTCAGCCCAGGCCGCACCGGGGCGGTGAAGTGTCCGGACAGCCCTTCAGCGGCTGTCGGGCGAAACTATTGCCGGTGACTTACCGGTTGCTTACGGGTCGCGAAAGTGGTGTTCTCGGTGCCGGAGCAGGGATTACGGCCGGCTTACACCGGAGGTAAGCGAGGCCGGTTGACGACCCGTGATGCCGCCGCGCCGAAAGGCGTCCTGCCTGGCAGCCGCGCCGGAGGTGGTGGCAGCACTCGAACCGGCTCTCGTCATGACATGGCACATAAGTGTTGCGGTATGTGCCGACGGTGGTTTGGAGAGCGTTTACTGGGGCACCATCGGTCGCACACTTGGCGGTGTAAACCGGGGTACGGGGGACAGCAATGGATCAATCGCCGCGAGTTTCGACCACACCGTTAACCACCACGCGGCCCGAGTACGAGGCCTGGCTCTTCGGCCCCTTCCGCGTGCACCGCGAGGGCGCTCCCCTGGGGGACCCGCGGGGAGGCCGGGCGGCCGCCCGCACCCTGCTCAAATGGTTCCTGCTCAACCCGGGCCAGGAGTTCCGCGACAGCGAGCTCGCGGAGGTGCTCTGGCCCGGCGGCGCGGCGAACCGGGCCAACAGGCTGCACGTGACGCAGCACTCCCTGCGCCGGGTCCTTGAGCCCGAGCTCGCCAGCCGGCAGCCGTCGCGGTTCATCAGGTCCGACCCGAACGGCCGCTACTGGTTCGAACCGGCCGATTACTGGTGGACCGACGTCGAGGACGTGGCACTGCTGACGCGGTCGGCGGGCGCCGCCCAGCGAGCGGGCGACACGGCGGCGGTGACGGAGTGTTATGAGCGGCTGCTCACCTACTACGACCGCGGGTTCCTGCCGGAGGAGGTCTACCAGGACGCCTTCGCACCCTTTCGCGCGGCCCATGAGCACGGACACGAGGAAACGTTGCTCCACCTGTTACGCCTGCATCGGCGAGCCGGGCACCTGTATGAGGGGCTGACCTGTGCGATGCGCATCCTGGACCGGGACCCCTACTCCGAGGAGGCGGCCACCGCGGTGGTGGAGATACACCTGGAGCAGGGCAGCCTGACGGGCGCCATCTCGCAGCTCGAACAGTTCGTACGCACCCTCCGGGAGGACCTGGGGGTGGCTCCGAGCCCCCGGTTGCTGGCGCTGCGGGAACGAGTGAGGCACGCGCGGTGACGGCCGCCGCGCCAGAGCGGACAACCCGGCGCGCACACCCTTGTGACGGTACGTCAGGCGCGCCGGGCGAGGATCTCGCGGCTGACCTCGGTCAGCCGGTCCCAGTCGTCCGCCATGCCGGCCCGCGCGCCGATCTCGCGCATCACGGCGGTGAACAGCGCTCCGGAGTCGACCAGTTGGGGGCGCACGTGCCCGAAGACCTCCAGGGTCACGATGCCGTAGAGCTGGGCCCAGGCAAGCTCGAACAGCCAGATCAGCCCCAGCCCGTCCGCCCCGAGGAGGGCGACGAGGTCCGGCTTGCCCGGCCCGCCCGGGGAGTGCACCGCCACGAACTCCTCGTCGAGTTCCGAGCGGGCGGGCACGGGGAACGGGCGGTGCCGGGAGAGCCCGATGAAGATCCGCCCGAAGAACTCGGCGAACATCTGCACCCCCGCCGCCGCTCCCTCGCCGGTGGCCGGCGACAGCGGATGGAGCGGCTTCCCGGCCTCCGACCGGGCCACGTGCTCGCCCGACAACGAGCTGGTGTGGAAGACCAGCTGGAACTCGTCGACGTGGTCGAGCGCCCAGCAGCGGAAGGCGGTGGCTGCCGCGACCATCTGTGCCGCGGGGTCGTCGTCGCCGTGCGGTTCGGCGGCTGCCGCCATCTCGCGGACGATCTCGGCGAAGATGTCGTTCGAGAGCAGTTCGTTCAGTGCGGCGACATTGCCGATGTAGCGGTACAGCGCGGGTGCCGTGAAACCCATCTCGGCGGCCACGGCGCGCAGTGTCACCTCCCGGCCCTCGCGCAGCAGCGACCGGCCGGCCTCGATGATCTCCTCAAGTGTGGACTGCCGCTGACGTTCGCGGCGGTTGAGCACCGGACGCGTTCTCTCGACGCGGCCGGATTCGACCTGGCTCATCCGGCACCTCCAAGTCCCTTGTTGCAGCGCGCTGTTGGGCTCATGTGCGTTCCAGCGGGTTCAACCGTAACGCTTGACAATCTCCGTGAACACCCTTCACCGTAAACGCTAGTAACGGAATCTATACCCATTCACGATCGCTGCGAACAACGGGGAGGGCGATGGTGCACGGTATGACATCAGCGGAGACGGAAGTCCTGGGCCACGAGTGGGCCCATCCTCACGGCCGGGAACAGGGGGCCACGTACCGCGCGTACTTGTTCGGTCCCTTCCGCGTCTTCATGGGGACCGAGGCCCTGGGCCGGCGCAGGCACCGCAGGGAGAAGGCCCTGCTGCTGCTCAAGTGGTTCCTCCTGAACCCGGGCAAGCCGGTCTCCATGGACCAGCTCATCGACATCGGATGGCAGGACACCGCGCCGCAGAAGGCGGCGAGCGGCTTCCACGTCGGCATGCACTGCCTGCGGCGGATGCTGGAACCGGACCTGCGGCCGGGGCAGGAGTCGTCCTTCATCCACCGGAGCGGCACGAGCTTCTACCGCTTCGAGCCGGGCGAGGGCTGGTGGAGCGACGCGCACGAGGTGGAGCGTCTCTTCGAGCAGGCGCGGGCCGGTGACGCCCACGGCGACGCCCGGCGCGCCTGCTTCTACTACAGCCGCGTCGCCGCCTACACCGTCCGCCGCTTCCTGGAGGACGAGGAGCCCCAGCAGCGGTGGCTCGCGCCCTACCGCAGGCAGTACGAAGGTCTCTGCTCGCAGGCCCTGATCCGCCTGATCCAGATCCACAGCGCGCGAGGAGAACTGGACGAGGCTCTGGAGTACGCCTACGAGAAGCTGCGCCTGGACCCGTACAACGAACTGGCTGTCGCCACCATCATCGAGGCCCACCTCCAGCTCGGCCGCCCCGACGACGCACTGCGCCAGCTCTCCCTGTTCCTGCGGTCGGTCGAACGCGACCTCGGAGCCGTGGCGGGCAGCGGGCTGCTCGCGCTGCGGGAACGCCTCACAGCCGCGCCGCCCATGGCCTCGGCGGGCGGCTGAGCCGGTTCAGGACCCGGCCGTGGCGTTCTCCGCCGCGATGAACGGCGCCTGGTCGAAGATGATGTGCATGTGCCTGATGGTGCCGTCACGCACCGTCAGGCACTCCGCTCCCGGAGCGCTCTCGACCGGGAGCGTCTTGGTGCCGTACATGAGCAGCGCGGTCGTGGCGTCGCCGAACGCGGAGATCAGGTGCGATCCCGTGAGGATCTGCGTGAAGGGCTCCATGAACCCGCGGAAGGCCTGTGCTCCCTCCAGGCGGCCCGACGGTGCCTCGCAGACGATGTCGTCGGCGATGTAGGTCATGGCACGGTCGAAGTCGTGGCCCGTCCAGGCCCGGTGGTAGGCGAGGGCGGTCTCCAGGGCAGGGCTGGGCGCTTGTGTCATGGCGGCTCCCCTTTCGTGTGAGCTGTGGAACGCGGGCGTCCGGCCGGAAACCCGACGTCGACAGATGCCCAACGGGGGAAAACCCGTTCGGGTCACGCGGCAGCCCCCCGATTCACCCTGCCGGGCCCGGTGATGGATACCGGCCCCGTGCCACTCCGCGAGCGCCCGACTCTTCGCGGGAATTCGTCTCGCCATCGCCGTTCATCCGTGGCCGGACGCCACCCGAAGACGCAACACACGACTGCTCGTGTGTCCCCTGTTACGCAGGTCAAGGCATGTGCCGATCCATCGCGCCGGACGAGCGCGAACCAGGGCCTCAGCTTGCACGTGAAGTAAGTCGTCCGTAATCCCACCCTCCGAAAGTCGTCCGGGATGAAGGGGGACGCATGACCCAACCAGCACGGCACCGGATATCCGACCTGTCCGCCGAGAAGCGGGCCCTGCTCACCCGCAGACTCCGTACCCGCCTCGCCGACGGCGCCGCCACGCCCGACCACTACGACGTCGTGATCCTGGGTGGCGGAGCCGCCGGCCTCACCCTGGCGCTTCATCTCCGCCGGGCGCGGCCGGGCATCCGGGTGCTGGTCGCCGAGCGGCAGGAACACCCCGTACCCGAGGCGGCGCACAAGGTCGGCGAGTCGACCGTCGAGATCGCCGCCCACTACCTCCGCGACGGCCTCGGGCTCGGCGAGCACCTGGAGAGGCGGCAGATCCGCAAGTTCGGCCTGCGGATGTTCTTCAGCGGCCAGGACAACAAGGACATCGCCGAGCGCGTCGAACTGGGCAGCTCGGTCTTCCCTCCGCTGGCCACCTACCAGCTCGACCGGGGACGCCTGGAGAACGAACTCGGGGCCGCCTGCGCACGCGAGGGCATCGAGTTCCTCCCGGGCAGCAGAGCCCTGGAGGTCACACTGTCGGCCGACAGCTCACCGCACCACGTCCACCTGCTCACCACGGCCGGCGAGCGCGACGTCCACGCCAAGTGGATCGTCGACGCCACCGGACGCAGCCACTTCCTGCGGCGGCGCCTCGGCCTGCGCAAGGACGTGGGACACAAGGCCAACGCCGCCTGGTTCCGGGTCGCTCACCCCATCGACCTCGGCACCTGGAGCGACGACGCGCAATGGCACGCGCGGCTGAGCGAAGGCCGGCGTGAACTGTCCACCAACCACCTCATGGGACCCGGCTACTGGGTCTGGCTCATCCGGCTCGCGTCCGGGTCCATCAGCATCGGCATCGTCGCCGCGGCCGACAGCCACCCGTTCGACGGATTCAACACCCTGGAGCGGGCGCTGGAGTGGCTGCGCCGGCGGGAGCCGCAGTGCGCGCGGGCCGTGGAGGAGCACCGCGACGAGATCCAGGACTTCCGGGTCATGAAGGACTACTCCTACAGCTGCGAGCAGGTCTTCGACGGTCCCGCGCGCTGGTGCATGACCGGCGAGTCCGGTGTCTTCCTCGACCCGCTGTACTCACCCGGCCTCGACCTGATCGCCATCAGCAACGGCCTGGTGACCGACCTCGTGAACAGGTCGCTCGACGGCGAGGACGTCACCGTACGGGCATCCATCCACGACGCGCTCTACCGCCGCGTCACCGACATGTGGCTCGCCGTCTACGAGAACCAGTACCCCCTGATGGGCAACGCCCGCGTGATGGTCTCGAAGGTCATCTGGGACACCGCCTTCTACTGGGGCGTCTTCGGCCTGCTCTTCTTCCAGGACAAGTTCCGCACGGTGGCCGACACCGCCTCGGTCGCCGCCGACCTGGAACGCCTCGCCGGGATCAGCAACCGGGTGCAGGCCTTCTTCCGGGAGTGGGCGGCCATCGACGACTCCGCCCTCGACGCCCGCTTCGTCGACCTCTACTCCCCGCTCGACTTCATGATGAAGCTGCACGCGGGCATGGCCGACGACCTCACCGACGAGCAGTTCCCCGAGCGCTTCGCCGCCAACACCAGGCTCTTCGCGCAGCTCGCGGGCCAGTTGGTCACCGCGGTCATCGACTCCCACGGCGACCGGTACGGCGAGGACCGCGTGATCGCCCAGGTGCAGAGCTGGCAGCGCGACCCGCTGATCGCCGAGCTGATCGCCACTCACCGCCAGGAGCGGCACCGCAACCCCACCAGCGACCGCTGGATCGCCCCCCGCGCGTCCCGCGCGCCGATGGGCCCCGGAGACCGGAAACCGAACGGAGCGGACAGCATGGACAAGGACACCAGCGAGGTCAGCTATGTCTGAGACCTCCGAGCGCTTCGATGTCGCGATCCTCGGCGGCGGCATCACCGGACTGACCCTGGCCCTACAGCTCAAGCGCGCCGAGCCCGGACTGCGCGTGACGGTCATCGAGCGGCAGCGGCACCCCGTTCCCGAGGCCGCCCACAAGGTCGGCGAGTCCAGCGTGGAGGTGCAGGCCCACTACCTCCGCGACATCCTCGGCCTCGGCAGCCACCTCGACAACGAGCAGCTCCACAAGTTCGGCCTGCGCATGTTCCTGACCCACGGGGACAACACCGACATCGCCCGCCGCGTCGAGTACGGGCAGATCGCCGAGGCACCCCTCGCCTCCTACCAGCTCGACCGCGGGCGCCTGGAGAACGCGCTCGGCCGGCTCGTGACCGGCCTCGGGGTCGACTTCCGGACGGGCGTCAAGGCCGGGGAAGTGGAGCTGCGCACCGCCGACGACGACCACGTCGTACACATCGCGGGCGAGGACCAGCACCCGCTGCGGGCGCGCTGGGTCGTCGACGCGACGGGACGCGCGGGCCTCCTCAAGCGCAAGCTCGGCCTCGCGAGGCCGCTCGGGCACCGTGCCAACTCCGCCTGGTTCCGCATCGAGCACGAGGTCGACGTACAGCAGTGGTCGCAGGACGAGCGGTGGCGGAGCAGGGTCGCCGGCGGACTGCGACGGCTCTCGACCAACCACCTCATGGGGCCCGGGTACTGGGTGTGGCTCATCCCGCTCGCCTCGGGGTCGACGAGCATCGGCATCGTCGCCGAGGACTCGGCCCACCCCTTCGAAGGCTTCAACACCCTGGAGCGGGCCCTCGGATGGCTCGACGAGCACGAGCCGCAGTGCGCCGCCGAGGTCCGGCGCCACCTGGCGAAGATCCAGGACTTCCGGGTGATGAAGGACTACGCGTACGGCTGCCGGCAGGTCTACTCGGAGGACCGGTGGTGCCTGACCGGAGAGGCGGGCGTCTCCATCGACCCGCTGTACTCCTCCGGCGGCGACCTGATGGCCATCAGCAACGGCCTGATCACCGACCTGGTCACCCGGGACCGCCATGGCGAGGACATCGCCGAGAAGACCGTGGCGCACAACCAGGTCTACCTGGTGCTCAGCGAGATCTGGCTGGTCGCCTACGAGGGCCAGTACCCGGTCATGGGCAACGCGCAGGTGATGGTGGCCAAGGTCATCTGGGACACGATCATCTACTGGGCCGTGCCCGGACTGCTGTTCTTCCACGACAAGTTCCGCCGCCTCGGCGAGAGCCCGGCGGCCTTCGCCAACCTGCATCGCACCTGGCTCCTGCACACCCGTGTACAGGAGTTCTTCAGGGAGTGGCACCTCGCGGGCAACGAACCGGCGTCCGACGTCTTCGCCGACCCCTACAGCCTCCTCGAATTCATCGTCGACCTGCACAACGGAATGGCCGCGGGACTCGACGACGACAAGCTGGAGGAACAGTTGGGACGCAACGTGGACCTGCTGGAACAGCTCGCAGGGCAGCTCGTGAGCACGGTCGCCGAGCGGCTTGAGCAGCGTGCCGGCGACGACACGGCACGCGCCCTGACCGAGCGGTGGCGCACCGACGAACTCCTGGCCGAAGCCGTCGCGCGGTACGAGGAGCGCGACGGGTCCGACCCCATCGACAGCGCCTGGATCACCCTCGGCACCCGGAACGAGGCGGTGAGCCCGTGAACGGCATGGACGCGGCAGAGAACGGGAACGCAGGGGTGACTGCGGCAGTGGACACCGTCGACGTCGCCGTGATCGGTGGCGGAGCCGCCGGACTCACCCTGGCCCTGCACCTGCGTGAGCAGCGCCCCGGCACCCGCATCGTGGTCCTCGAACGCCAGACGCACCCCGTGCCGGAGGCCGCCCACAAGGTGGGGGAGTCCACCGTGGAGATCGCCGGCTACTACCTGCGTGAGGTCCTCGGCCTCGAAGAGCACCTGAGCTCGGAGCAGCTCAAGAAGTACGGGCTCCGGGTGTTCTTCTCCAAGGACGGCAACGACGACATCACCCGGCGCGTGGAACTGGGTCACGCCGTGCGCCCGCCGGGCGCCGTCGGCACGTATCAGCTGGACCGCGGACGTCTGGAGAACGCCCTGGGGCGCGAACTGGCCGCGCGCGGCGTGGAGTTCCTGTCCGGAGCGAAGGCCGAAGCCGTCGAGCTGCTGCCCGAGGAGGAACACCACCGGATCAGGGCGCGCACCGAGGACGGCGCCGTGCGGGAGATCCGCGCCCGGTGGGTCATCGACGCCACCGGCCGCGCGTCGCTGCTCAAGCGGCGGCTCGGCCTCGCCAAGAAGGTCGGCCACAGGGCCAACGCGGTGTGGTTCCGGGTCGGCTGCCCCATCGACGTCGACGAGTGGTCCGACGACCCGCGGTGGCGGGCACGGATCGAGGAGGGCAGGCGTGAACTGTCCACCAACCACCTGATGGGGCCGGGCTACTGGGTCTGGCTGATCAGGCTCGCCTCCGGCTCGACCAGCGTGGGCATCGTCACCGACCCGGACTTCCACGGCTTCGACGGACTCAACCGGTTCGACCGCGCCCTGGCCTGGCTCGACCGCCACGAGCCGCAGTGCGCGGGCGTCATCCGCCGGCACCGCGACGAACTGCAGGACTTCCGCGTCATGAAGGACTACGCCTACAGCTGCGAACAGGTCTTCTCCGTGGACCGCTGGTGCCTGGCAGGCGAAGCCGGGGTCTTCCTCGACCCCCTGTACTCCCCGGGACTCGACCTGATCGCCATCAGCAACGGCCTGATCGTCGACCTGCTCACGCACGCGCTCGACGGCGACGACGTCGAGGAGACCGCGGCCATCCACAACCAGGTGTTCCTGCTGGTCGCCGAGGGCTGGCTGAGCATCTACGAGAACCAGTACGCGCTGATGGGCCACGCCAGGGTCATGCTCTCCAAGGTCATCTGGGACACGGCCGTGTACTGGGCCGTGCCCGGGCTCCTCTACTTCCACGACGCGCTGCGGCACCTGGTGGACCGGCCCGACATGGTGACGGGCCTGGCCCGGTTCAGCGCGGCCAGCCGGGAGGTCCAGCGCTTCTTCCGCGAATGGGGCGCCATCGACGACGAGCCGCACGACCAGACGCCCTTCGTCCGCTTCTACGACTTCGACTTCATGCGCAGCCTCCACATCGGCATGACGGCGGGCCTGTCCGAGGAGGAGCTGACCGTCCGGTTCGCCGACAACATCACCTTCATCGAGCACCTGTCGGGCCAGCTCGTGGCGACCGTGCTCGCGGAGTTCGAGGCGGAGCCCTGGGACCGGGCCAAGGCCGAGCAGGCGAAACGGTGGCGGGCCGACGAGGCACTGATGGCACTCGTCGACGTCCACCTGCACGAACGGCGGGCGAGGCCGCTCGACGACCAGTGGATCCGGCTGCGGCCCGCCGACGAGGCGGTCGGCACGGGGGAGGCCCGATGACCAGCGTGCTGGGCGGAGGCGCGATCCCGCACGAGCGCGTCGCACGGCTGCCCGAGGACAAGCGCGCCCTCCTCGTCGAGCGCCTGCGCGGGCAGACGGGTGCCCCCCGGGGCGGGGACCGCTGGTTCACCCGCCACTCCGCGCCGAAGGCGCCCACCCTGCGGCTGTTCTGCTTCCCCTACGCGGGCGGCGGCGCCTCCGCGTTCCGCGCGTGGGGCCAGGGGCTGCCGGACGGAGTCGACGTCTGGGCGGCCCAGCTTCCGGGCCGCGAGTCCCGGGTGGCGGAACCGGCCCTGCGGCGGATGGACGCCCTGATCGACGCCCTGCACGAGGCCATCGAGCCGCGGCTCGACATCCCGTACGTCTTCTTCGGCCACAGCATGGGCGCCCTCGTCGCGTTCGAACTCACCAGGCGGCTGCGCGCGAGCGGGGCGGCCCTGCCCGACCGGCTGCTCCTGGGCGGCTTCCGGGCGCCCCACCTGCCCAACCCGCACATCAGGATCCACCACCTGCCCGACGAGGTGCTCAAGACCGTGCTCCGCAAGGAGGGCACGCCCCAGCAGGTGCTCGACGACGACGGACTGATGCGTGCGCTGCTGCCCACCCTCCGGGCCGACCTGGAGGTCTGCGACACCTACCGGCACCGCGAGGAACGCCCTCTGCGCATGCCGGTCACCCTGTTCGGCGGCGACCAGGACGTGCGCGTGAGCCGCGGCGACCTCGACAGGTGGCGCACCCAGACCGACGGGGAGTTCCGGCTCGTCATGCTTCCGGGCTCGCACTTCTTTCTCCACAGCTCACAGGACCTGCTGCTGGCCGAGCTCCGCCGCGCGCTCGGGCCGGCCCCTCGTACCGAGGAAGGAGAAAAGCCATGACCGACCCTTCGCCGGCCGACGTGCCGCCGGAGCCCATCGCCATCATCGGGATCGGCTGCCGCTTTCCCGGCGGCGCCACCACCCCCGCCGCCTTCTGGGACCTGCTGTGCGACGGCGTGGACGCCACCCGTGAGCTGCCTCGGGACCGCTGGGAGGCCGGGAAGTTCTACGACCCGGACGCCACCAGACTCGGCAAGACCGGCACCGTCCGCGGCGGCTTCCTGGACCGGATCGACCAGTTCGACGCCCCCTTCTTCGGGATCTCCCCGCGCGAGGCGATCTGGCTCGACCCGCAGCAGCGGCTGCTGCTCCATACCGCCTGGGAGGCCCTTGAGGACGGTGGCCAGGTCGTCGACGACCTCGCCCGCAGCGACACGGGCGTCTTCATGGGCGGCTTCACCCTTGACTACCAACTGCTCCAGAACTACGGCGTGCACAGCCGCTACGAACTCCAGTCCCACTCCGCCACCGGCATGATGATGACGATGCTGGCCAACCGGCTGTCGTACGCGTTCGACTTCCGGGGCCCGAGCCTCGCCGTGGACACCGCCTGTTCCGGCTCCCTCGTCGCGGTCCACCTGGCGGCGCGCAGCCTGTGGAGCGGGGAGTGCTCGCTGGCCATCGCGGGCGGCGTGAACGTCATGATCGCGCCCAACATGACCATCGCGGAGTCCAAGGGCGGCTTCCTTTCGCCCGACGGCCGCTGCAAGACGTTCGACGCCTCCGCCGACGGATACGCCCGCGGCGAGGGCGCGGGCGTCGTCGTGCTCAAGCCGCTGGCCCACGCGCTCGCCGACCACGACCCGGTCTACGCGCTGATCCGCGGGACGGCTGTCACGCAGGACGGGCGCAGCAACGGCATCACCGTGCCCAACGCCGAGGCGCAGGAAGCGGCGATGCGCGCGGCCTGCCGCCAGGCCGGCGTCGCCCCGCGCGAGATCCAGTACGTCGAGGCGCACGGCACCGGCACGCCGGTCGGCGACCCCGTCGAGGCGGGCGCCATCGGCAGGGTCTTCTCCGCGGGCCGCCCACCCGGGGAACGCCTGGTGATCGGGTCGGTCAAGACCAACATCGGGCACCTGGAGGCCGCCGCGGGAGTGGCCGGTCTGATCAAGACGGCACTCGCCCTCAAGCACCACCGCATCCCGGGCCAGTTGCACCACCACACACCCAACCCGGCCATCGCCTTCGACGAACTGCGGCTCCACGTCCAGACCCGGCCGGGCGACTGGCCCACCACTCCCGGCACGCGGCACGCCGGGGTCAACTCGTTCGGCTTCGGCGGCACCAATGCCCACGTGGTGCTCCAGGCGCCCCCCGACCGGCCGCCGGCCGCGCCCCGCGCCGAGGACGGCCGGCGTCACCTCGTCCCGCTGTCCGCCCGGGCCCCCGAGGCCCTGACGGACATGGCGAAAGACCTGCGGGACGTCCTGTCGAAGACCCCGTACGACCTGCGCGACGTGGGACACACCCGCGCCCTGCGGCGCAGCCACCACGACCACCGGCTCGCCGTGGTCGCGGCCACCGCGGAGGAGGCGGCCGAGAAGCTCGACGCCTTCGGCGCGGGACGCGGGACCAAGGGCGTGGTCACCGGGCGCGCACCGGCGGGGGAGCGGCCGAAGCTCGCCTTCGTCTGTTCCGGGATGGGGCCGCAGTGGTGGGCCATGGCCCGGCAACTCCTCGACACCGAGCCGGTCTTCCGCGCCGTCGTCGAGCGGTGCGACCGCGAGCTGGGCACGTACACCGGCTGGTCGCTCCTGGAGGAACTCCTCGCACCCGAGGACGCCTCCCGCATGGCCGAGACGGAGGTCGCCCAGCCCGCCAACTTCGCCGTCCAGATCGGCCTCGCCGAACTGTGGCGCTCCTGGGGCGTGGAGCCGGACGCCGTCGTCGGACACAGCACCGGCGAGGTCGCCGCCCAGTACCTCGCGGGCGTCCTCGGGTTCGAGGACGCGGTCAAGGTGAGCTACTACCGCAGCAGCCTCCAGCAGCGCGCCACCGGCTGCGGGCGGATGCTCGCCGTGGGCATGACTCCGCAGACGCTCGACCAGGCGGTGGCCGACGCCGGGCCCCTGGTCTCGGTCGCGGCCGTGAACAGCCCGACCGCGGTGACCCTGGCCGGTGACGCCAAGATCCTCCAGGGCATGGCGGACCAACTGGAGACCTTCGGGGTCTTCCACCGGTTCCTGACCGTCAAGGTGCCCTACCACAGCCACTACATGGACCCCCTGCGCGAGGACCTGGAGAAGGGCCTCGCCGACCTGCGCCCGAGGCCCGCCACGCGCCCCCTGTACTCGACGGTGACCGGCACCCGTATAGACGGCAGGGGCGCCGACGCCCGGTACTGGTGGCAGAACGTCCGCGCGACCGTGCTGTTCGCCGCGGCCTTCCGTCAGCTCCTTGCCGACGGGTACACGCACGTCGTCGAGCTCGGCCCGCACCCCGTCCTCGCCGGCCCGATGCGCGAGATCCTCACCGAGCAGGGAGTGGAAGGGCTCGTGGTGCCGTCACTGCGCCGCGACGAACCCGACGACGCCGTGCTCCTCGGCTCGCTCGGCGCCCTCTACAGCCACGGCCACGACGTCGACTGGGCGGCCCTGTACGGCCCGGACGCGCGCCCACTTGAGCTACCGACCTACCCGTGGCAGCTCAAGAGCTACTGGAACGAGTCGGCGGAGGCACACGAGGACCGCCACTACAGCGAGGTCCACCCGCTGCTCGGCCAGCGCATGAACGCCACCCACCCCACCTGGGAGCGGGAGATCAACGCCCGGCTGCTGCCCGCCCTCGCCGACCACCAGGTGCAGGGGAACACCGTGCTTCCCGGCGCCGCCTTCATCGAGATGGCCCTGGCGGCGGCGCGCGAGGTCTACGGCGAGGGCGACCACACCCTGGAGGACCTGGAGCTGCGCAAGGCCCTGGTGCTCCCGGACAGCGCCGACCCGCGGCTGCGCACCACCCTGTACCAGGAGTCGGGCCGCGTCGAGATGGCTGCCTTCACGGCCTCACCGGGCGGCGAGCGGACCTGGACCCTGCACGCGACCGCCCGGCTCGCCAGGCGCCCCGCGGCCCGCGTCGAGCGGGACCTGGACGCCGCGCGCGGCACCTGCGGCCAACCGGTCGGGCACGAGGAGTTCTACGGCCTGGTCGGACGGATGGGCTTCGGCTACGGGCCGGCGTTCCGGGCGGTCCAGGAGATCACCACCGGCACAGGGCACGCCGTGGGGCGGGTCACCGTACCGGAGTCCGTACGCGGCGAACTCGGGGCGTACCTGTTCCACCCGAGCCTGCTCGACGCGGCGTTCCAGGTCCTGCTGGCGTCCGCCGCGCCACGGGCGGCGGACGGTTCCCCGTCCTCCGCCCCCTATCTGCCCGTGGGCATCGACAGCGTCTCCGTCCGGGGCCACGCGGCCGACGAGATGTACGTGGTGGCCGAGATCGTCGACGCCGACGCCCGCGCCATCGTCAGCGACATCTCGCTCTGCGACGCGCGGGGCCGCATCCTCGTGGAGATACGGGGATTCAGGGCACAGTCCCTGGACACCGCGGCGGGCCTGAGCCCCGAACGTGTCGACCAGGGGATCTACGAGGTCCACTGGCGGCCGGCGGTGGCCGGACCGGACGCGGGGCAGGAGCCCGAGGGGGGCCGGGGCGACGAACCGGCCGGCACCTGGGTGCTCTTCACCGGCACCGGTGGCGTCGGCGACGAAGTGGCCCGGCAGCTCACCCTGGCCGGGCGCCGCGTCGTGACCGTGTCACCCGGCGCGGTCCCCGAGCCCGCCGGGACCGCGGAGGGCGGCTATGTGCTCGACCCCACCCGCGCCGAGCACTACCAGCGGCTGTTCGAGCGGCTCGCCCGCGATACGGACACGGAGATCGGCACGGTCGTCCACCTCTGGAGCCTGGAGGTGCCCTTCGACGAGTCCGGCTCCGCCACCGCCCTGGAGGACGGCCAGAACCTGGGCGCCCTCTCGGTCCTGCACCTCACGCAGGCGCTCGCCGCGGGCGTCACCCGGCGGCCGCCACGGCTGTGGCTGGTCACCCGCACCGCGCAGGACGTCAAGGACGCCCCGCGGCCCCTGTCCCTGCCGCAGTCCCCGATGTGGGGGATCGGCCGCGTCATCGGCCACCAGGAGTTCGCCGGAATGTGGGGCGGGATCGTCGACATCGACACCGGGCCCGCCGAGGACGAGGCGCGCCGCCTGGTCGACGAGATCACCGCCGGGCACGGCGAGGACCAGGTCGCCTTCCGGGACGGACAGCGGTACGTCGCACGCCTGGCACGCTCCGAAGACCTCACCCCGGCCTTCCCCCTGAACCTGCGCGGCGACGTGACCTATCTGGTGACCGGCGGCGCGGGGGCGCTCGGCCGCCTGGTCGCCCGGTTCCTCGTCGACCGGGGAGCACGCCACCTCGTCCTCATGGGCCGCACCCCGGTGCCGCCGCGCGACACCTGGCGCACCCTGCCCGCCGGCCACGCCCGGCGAGACCTGGTCGAGGAGCTGCTGCGGTACGAGGAGCTCGGCGTACGGGTGCACTGTGCCGCCGTCGACACCGCCGACGAGGCGGCGCTGCGGGCCTGGTTCGCCGAACACCAGCGGCTGCACCGGCCGCCGTTCGGGGGCGTCGTGCACGCCGCGGGCGTCGTCGAGGACGAGCTGACGCAGCGGATGAGCCGGGACACCTTCCGGCGCGTGCTGCGGCCCAAGCTGAACAGCGGCTGGCTGCTGCACCGCCTCTTCGCCGGCACCCCGCTGGAGTTCTTCGTCCTGTTCGGCTCGGTCGGCTCGGTCATCGCCTCCGCGGGCCAGGCCAACTACGCGGCCGCCAACGCGTTCCTCGACGCGCTCGCCCAGCACCGCAAGGCCAGGGGACTGCCGGCCCTGAGCATCGGCTGGGGCCCGTGGACGTCGGGCATGGTCGAGCGGCTCGACCTGGAGCGGATGTACACGCGGCGCGGCATCGAGCTGATCACCCCCGAGGCGGGCACGCGGATACTCGGCCGCCTCATCGGCCAGCGCCCGGCGCACGTGGTGGCGATCACGGCCGACTGGGCGACCGCGCGAGCCGCGTCGACGGCGGGGCGGCTGCCCCCGATGTTCGGTGAGCTCGGCGTCGCACCGGCAGGCCTGCCGGAAGGGGACGAGGCGGCCGGAGCCGACGCCGTGCTCCCGGCCCTGCGCCGGGCGCCGGCCGCGGAGCGGATGACCGTCCTCACCGGACATCTGCACGGCATCGCGGCGCGCGTGCTCGGACTCGACCCGGCGGAGTTCGGCGACGACGAGAACCTCAGCAACCTCGGCATCGACTCGCTCATGGCGGTCGAGGTCAAGAACCGCGTCGAGGCGACCCTGGGCACGGAGATCTCGGTCCTGGACCTGCTCCAGGGGACGACCGTCGGCGACCTGGCCGCACGGCTCCTGCCGCTCCTCGACCTGGCGGGGCCCGGCGACACCGCCGCGGCCGGACCCCCGGCGGACACCACGGGCCCGGAGCGGCGCCCCGACGACCTCGCGGAACTCCTCGCGCAGGTGCCCCCCGACGAGCTGGAGCGGCTCCTCGACGAACTGGAGCAGGACCCCACCGAGAACGCGACGGGAGCGATGAACCATGACCCAGCCGCTTAGCCGACTGCGCCGCGCCGTGATGGGCGTCCCCGACGCGGAGGCCACCGGCTTCAGCCGGGGCGACACCCCGACGTGGCGGCACCTGGAGACCGTCGTACGGACCGCGGTGGGCGGCTACCACTGTGTCCTGGACAGCAGCCGCTTCGACGAGCTGATCCCCCGCCTCGACCGCACCCCGGCGGAACTGCGCGGATACGCCTACGAGGGCGCCGCCATGGGACTGACGGGCCTCGACTGCTTCCTGCCGGGCAGGTCCCGCCTCCAGGCCTATCTGGCGGGCCCCGGCAGCCCCCACGTCTACATGGTCCACATCGGCGCGGGCGAGGCACTCGCCCGGCTGCGCCGCAGGCCCGAACCGTTCATGCGGCGCCTGACCGACCCCGCGCTGCGGTGGCTCGTGATGGACGGCTACGGCTTCCACGAGGGCTTCTTCAAGCAGCGCCGGTTCGTGGACCGCCAGCAGGTCCCCGCGCACCTGTCTCCCTTCGCCCGGCGCGTCTTCGACCAGGGCATCGGGCGGAGCATGTGGTTCACCCGCGGGGCCGACCCCCGCGAGACCGCCCGCGCCGTCGCCGCCTTCCCCACCCACCGGCACGCCGACCTCTGGGTGGGCATCGGCGTGGCCTGCGGCTACGTGGGCGGCGTCGACCGGGCGGCCGTCGAGGCCCTGCGCACGGCCGCCGGGCGGCACGTGGCACGCATGGCGGTCGGGGCGGCGTTCGTGGCCAAGGGCCGCATCCGGGCGGGCAACCCCAGCCCGGACACCGACCTGGCCTGTGAGGTGCTGTGCGGCCTCTCCGCCGAAGCCGCCGCGCTCCACGTCGACCGGGCCTTCGACGACCTGCCCGACACCCCGTCCGCGCCCGCCTACGACACGTTGCAGCGACGTCTGGAGACCAGCCTCGCCGGTGCCACCGCGACGACGGGAGACGGCTCATGACCGTGCTGGGCGCGTTGCTGCGGCCGCTGTTCGAGGTCGCGCCCACGGACCTCCCCGCCGCCGCGACGGACGGCGGAGCCGCCGCCGAGCGGCTCAGCAAAGTGGTCTACACCGTCACGGAGTGCTGCCAGACGACGCTCCTCAACCGGCGCGAGCCGGCGCTGCTCGCCCAACTCGACGCGTACCCGGAGGAGTTGCGCGGGTTCGCCTACGAGGGGGCCGGGGTGGGGCTCGCGGCCCTGGACCACCTGCTGCCGTGGCGGCAGCGCACCCGCCGCTTCGTGGACGGGCCCGCGAGCGCGTACGCCTTCGCGGTCTACCTCGGCGCGGGGATGGGGCTGGCGCGGCTGCGCCGCGACCCCGAACCGTTCCGCCGGCGGCTGCGGGACCCCGTCTTCGACTGGGTGGTCCTGGACGGCTACGGCTTCCACGAGGGCTTCTTCGCCCACCGCCGCCACGTCCAGGAGCGCGCCACGCCCCGGCACCTCAGTGGCTACGGTCTGAGCGCCTTCGACCATGGCCTCGGCCGCAGCATCTGGTTCGCGGCCGGCGCGGAGGTCAAGCGCGTCGCCGCCACCATCGAGGCGTTCCCCGAGTCCCGCAGGGGCGACCTGTGGGCCGGCGTCGGGCTCGCCTGCGGCTACACGGGCGGGGCCGACGAGCCCACGGTCCAGGCGCTGCGGGCCCGCGTCGAGGCACACCGCGACCGGCTCGCCGAAGGCGTGATCGTCGCGGCAAGGGCCAGGCACCAGGTGGGCAACGGGGCCGAGCACAACGAGGTCGCCTGCCGGGTGATCTGCGGCATCGACAGCGCCGAGGCGGCCGATGTCGCCGCGCGGGCCCTGGCCGACCTCCCGACCGACGGGGTCGAACCGGCCTACGAGATCTGGCGCCGGCGGATTCGCCACCAGTTCGCCTGACCTCCCCGGCGGCCACCGGCACGGAGCGGCCACCCGCACGAGGCGCTCACCCGCACGAGGCGCTCACCCGCTCGGAGCGCTCACCCGCACAAAAGATGGGGGAAAAGTGTCCAACTCGGAAATCGCCATCCGCTTCTTCTTACAGCTGACCGCCATCCTGGCGGCCTGCCGCCTGGTGGGGCTGCTCGTCCGCCGGATGGGACAGCCCCTGGTCGTGGGGGAGATGATCGCCGGCGTGCTGCTGGGCCCCTCCCTGTTCGGCCTGCTGATGCCGGACGTCCAGCAGAAGCTGTTCCCCACCGGCCCCGCGATGACCATGATCTACGTGGTCGCCCAGGTCGGCCTGGTCCTGTACATGTTCCTTATCGGCCTGGAGTTCGACACGAGTCTGATCAGGCACCGCCTCCCCAGCGCTGTCTCGATCTCGGTGGCCGGGGTCATCACCCCCCTCGTCCTCGGCGCGCTGACGGCGGCCCTGCTCGTACGGCAGGGCGACACGTTCTTCACCGACGGCGTCAAGTCCTGGCAGGCCATGCTGTTCATGGGGTCCGCCATCGCCATCACCGCCTTCCCGATGCTCGCCCGCATCATCTTCGAGCGCCGCCTCACCGGGACCTCGCTCGGCACCCTGGCGCTCGCGGCCGGTGCCACGGACGACGCGATCTCCTGGTGCCTGCTCGCCGTCGTACTGGCCGTGTTCAAGAACGACATGCAGATCGCGTTCCTCGCCATCGGCGGAGGCATCGTCTACGCCGCCTTCGTGCTGACCGTAGGGAAGCGGCTGCTGGCCCGCCTCGGCACCAGGGCGGAGCGGGACGGCAACGTCAGCTCCCCCGTCATGACACTGGTCCTGATGATCCTCATGCTGGCGGCGTGGTTCACCGACTACGTCGGCATCTACGCGGTGTTCGGCGCGTTCATCCTCGGCGCGGCCATGCCGCGCGGTCTCTTCGCCGACCGCATCCGCACCGCCTTCGAGCCGCTCACCACCCATCTGCTGCTTCCGCTGTTCTTCGTGTTCTCCGGCCTGAACACCGAGATCGGACTCGTCAACAGCTTCACCCTGTGGGGGGTCGCCCTGCTCATCCTGCTGGTCTCCGTCCTCGGCAAGGGCGTCGCCTGCTGGTTCGCGGCACGGCTCCACAAGGAGCCACAGCGTGAGGCCCTGGCTCTCGGCAGCCTGATGAACGCGCGGGGCCTGATGGAGCTCATCCTGCTCAACATCGGACTTCAGGAGGGGCTGATCACGCCGACCCTCTTCACCATCCTGGTCTTCATGGCCATCGCGACGACGCTCATGGCCACCCCGCTGTTCGAACTGGTCTACGGCCGGTACCGCACCCAGCCCTCACCCGTGGTCATGGCCGTCGAGGTGCCCGCGGCCGTCACCGACCCGAAGGGAAGCCGGATATGAACGTGCCTCTCGGAACGCTGCTCAAGCCGGTCTTCCCGCTGTCCGCCGACGCCTTCCCGAAGATGGCCGCCGAACGTTTCGGCGCCCAGGAGGACATGGACAAGACCTGGCAGTTGTTCGAACCGGTGGCCCGGACCCTCGTCGACAGCTTCTACATGACGCTCGACCACCCGCGGCACGAGGACCTGGTCCCACGCCTGAACGCCCTGCCGCCGGGGCTGCGCGGAATCGGCTACGAAGGCGCGGGCATGGGCCTGATGCTGCTCGACAGCCTGTTCCCGTACAAGAAGCGGCTGCCCGCCTTCCTCCACGGCCCCGGCGCGCCCTACCGCTGCCTGGTCCACATCGGCGCCGGACTCGTCCTGCCCCGCGTCCCCATCGGCCACGAACGCTTTCTCGCCCGGCAGGACCCCTTCCTGCGCTGGCTGGTGATGGACGGATACGGCTTCTACGAGGGGTTCTTCTCCTGGCGCGACATCGTCGAGCGGCACCGGACGCCGCGCGGCATCCGCGGCTACGCGGCACGCGCCTTCGACCAAGGCCTCGGCCGCAGCCTGTGGTTCTCCACGGGCGCCGACGTCGAGCGGATCATCGGCACCATCCAGGACTTCCCGGCCCCGCGCCGGCGCGATCTGTGGAGCGGCATCGGCCTGGCCTGCGCCTACGCGGCGGGGGTCATGGACCGCACGACCGTCGTCACGCTGCTGCACGCGGCGGGCCCGCACCGCGCCGACATCGCGGCGGGCACCGCGGTCGCCTCCATCTTCCGCGAGCAGTCGGGGCAGACCGCCCCCCACACCGACCTGGCGTGCGAGGTGGTCTGGGGGCAGGAGGCCGCCTCGGTCGCCGCCGTCGCCCATACGGCGGGCCGCGCCCTCGGCCGGCTGGGCCGGACCGACCCCGTGGACCACGAGCCCGCCTACGAACGCTGGCGCCAGCAGATCAAGACCGCCTGGCTGCGGACACCCGCCGCCACATCCACCGCGCAGGAGGCCCGCGCATGACCGCGACCGGAACCGTGCGCAGGCGCCTGTTCGGCATACCGTCCGCCCGGGCGGTGTTCTCCCGCCCGGGGTTCGCCCCCGAGGCATGGGAGAGGTTCGCCCCCGTCGCGTGTTCGCTCATGGAGGGCTACCACGCGGCGCTGGAGGACCCGCGGCCGCACGCCCTCACACCCCGTCTGGAGACGGTGGAGCGGGAACTGCGGGGGTTCGCCTACGAGGGCGCGGGCATGGGGCTCGCGGCCCTCGACGCCGTCGCGCCACGGCAGCGGCGGCTGGACGCCTTCGTCGAGGGCCCCGCCGCGGCCCACATCTACCCCGTCTACGTCGGCGTGGGCCTCGCCTACGCCCGGCTGCGCCGCACGCCGGAGAGCCAACTGGCGCGCCTGGACCCGCTCCTTGGCTGGGTGACCGCCGACGGGTACGGATTCCACGAGGCGTTCTTCAGGCGCCGGCGCTACGTCGAGCGGCACGCCGTACCGGCCAGGCTCTCGCGGCACGGCCGCCGCTTCTTCGACCAGGGCGTGGGCAGGGCGCTGTGGTTCTCCAGCGGCGCGGTGGTCGACCGGGTCGTCCACCTGGTCGCCGGGTTCCAGCCGGAGCGGCACGCGGACCTGTGGAGCGGTGTCGGCCTGGCGGCGGCCTACGGCGGCGGCGCCGACGAGGCCGCGCTGCGCTCGGTGTCGACCCACGCCCGCGCGTTCCGCCCGCAACTGGCCCGCGGCGCGGCCGTAGCGGCGTGGGGACGCCACGCCGCGGGCAACCCCGCCGCGCACACCGACCTCGCCTGCCGTGTCTTCTGCGGACGCGACGGCGAGAAGGCGGCCGCCGTGGTCGGGGAAGCGGCCACCGGCCTGCCGGTGATCAGCGTCGAACCGCGCCACGAGATCTGGCGCAGGCGCATCGAGGACCGGCTCGCCGGCTGAGGTCCGCGGCAGCGCCGACCGTACGCGCCGCCGCACACACATCCGCATCCACCCAGTCCGCTCCGGATCTCCCCGGAACCCCGCGCCACTCCAGGAAAGGGAATCGGCCGTGTACGACGCCATCGTCATCGGTGCCCGTGTGTCCGGCGCACCCACCGCCATGCTGCTCGCCAGGAAGGGCCACCGGGTGCTCCTGCTCGACCGGGCCACCTTCCCCAGCGACACCGTCTCCACCCACATGATCACGGTCGAGGGCAGTGCCCAGCTCAAGCGCTGGGGGCTGCTCGGCCAGATAGCGGCCTCGGGCTGCCCCGCCGTGACGAACATCGTCCTCGACCTCTGCTTCGACCGGTACGGCCACTTCGCCCTGGAGGGCTTCCCCTACCCGGACGACGACGGGTTCGCCGCCATCTACGCACCCAAGCGCACGGTCCTCGACAAGATCCTGGTGGACGCCGCGGCGGCGGCCGGTGCCGAGGTCCGTGAGGGCTTCTCGGTGCGCGAGGTGCTCACCGAGGGCGGCAGGGTCGTGGGGGTCCGCGGGCGGGGTGCCAGCGGCATCACCGTCACCGAGCGGTCCCGCATGGTCATCGGCGCGGACGGCCTGCGGTCGATCGTCGCGCAGACCGTGGAGGCACCGGAGTACCACGTCGTCCCGCCCAAGGCCTTCGGCTACTACACCTACTGGGACGAGGTACAGCTCAAGGGCCTGGAGTTCTACACCCGCCCCGGCAGCACCGTCATCGCCTTCCCCACCCACGACGAGCAGGCCGCCGTGTTCGTCGAGCGGCCCGAGCGCGACTTCGCCGACTTCAGGGCCGATGTGCGCAGCGCCTATCTGAAAACGGTGGACGACATCGCGCCCGACCTCCGGGCCAGGCTCGACGGCGGGCGTCCGGCGCACCGCTTCATGGGCGCGGGCAACCGGCCCAACTTCTTCCGCAAACCGTACGGGCCGGGGTGGGCGCTGGTCGGTGACGCCGGCGTCCACAAGGATCCGATCACCGCCCAGGGCATCACGGACGCCTTCAGGGACGCCGAACTCCTCACCCAGGCACTCGACGCCGGGTTCTCCGGGCGGATGCCTCTCGACTCGGCCCTGCGCACCTACGAGTACCGGCGCGAGGAGGCGCTCAAGCCGCTCTACGACTTCATCGTGGACCACGCCGCCATGGAGCCCTTCGACCCCGCCTTCCAGGACGTGCTCGCCGCGATGCGGGGCGACCAGGACGCCGTCAACCGGTTCTTCGGCGTCATCCAGAACACCGTTCCCTGGGGTGAGTTCTTCTCGCCCCGCAACCTCTCCGCCCTCATGGGTCTCGGCGACCCCGACCTGCCCGCCGAGCCGGAACCCGCCGACGCCGGCTGAGCCGACCGCCTCCGGACGGCGCCGAGTGCCGGGCGCCGTCCGCCCCGCCCCCCTCACACGTGGAGATCCCATGGTCTACGTGATCACCGAAGCCTGCGCGGAGAGCAAGGACACCGCCTGCTGGGAGGCGTGCCCCGTCGACGCCATCCACCCCGGCCCGGACGAGGAGTCCTTCGGCCGGCATCTCCAGCTCTACATCGACCCGACCGAGTGCATCGACTGCGGTGCCTGCGAACCGGTGTGCCCCGTCGAGGCGATCCACCTGGAGGAGGATCTCCCGGAGGAGTCCCGGCACGCGGCCGCCGTCAACCGCGACTTCTTCGCGACGCGCCCGGCGTGATCCGGACGGGAGGCGGTGCTAGCCGTGCAGCGTGCCGCCCTCTTCCCGGTGGCCCCGCGGCTCCAGTTGGAGCGTCGAGTGGCGTACGTCGAAGTGGTCGCCCGCGCATCTTTGCAGACGCGCGAGGAGTTCGCCGTAGCCGTGGGACAGGGCCGCGTCCGTCACCACCACGTGGGCGGTGAGGACCGGCATCCCGGAGGTGACCGTCCAGCCGTGCAGGTCGTGCACGGCCACGACCCCGGGCTCCGCCAGGAGATGGCGCCGGACCTCGTCCAGGTCGACGTCCTGCGGGGTCGCCTCCAGGAGGACGTGCACGGATTCCCGCAGCAGCCCGTAGGAGCGCGGCAGGATCAGCAGGCCGATGACGATCGACGCGATCGGGTCGGCGGCCTGCCACCCCGTCAGGAGGATGACCAGGCCGCCCACGATCACGGCCACCGAGCCCAGCGCGTCGCCGAGCACCTCCAGATAGGCGCCGCGCAGGTTCAGGCTCTTCTCCCTGGCGTCGCGCAGCAGCCACAGGCCCACGAGGTTGGCGAGGAGCCCGCCGACCGCCACCGCGAACATCAGGCCGCCCCTGACCTCCACCGGCTCGCTCAGCCGGCCGATCGCCGACCACAGGACCCAGCAGAAGATGGCCACGAGGAGCAGCGCGTTGAGGACCGCCGAGAAGATCTCCACCCGGTAGAAGCCGAAGGTGCGCCGGGGCGTCGGCGCCCGCTGGGCCAGGGTGACGGCGCCGAGGGCCAGGGAGACGCCGACCGCGTCCGTCAGGCTGTGCGCCGCGTCCGCGAGCAGCGCGAGGCTGCCGGAGAGCAGCGCGCCGGCCACCTGGATGAGGGTGATCGCCCCGCTGATGGCGATGGTCCACAGCAGCCGGCCACGGTACGCCCCGCTGAGAGTGCCGCTCGCCGCTGCCGTCACGGCGGGCGGGCCGTGGTCGTGCCCCATGGCGGCGAGTGGAACACGGGGGTACGCGGGCCGCCACTCGGCCGGGCGCGCCCGGAGCAGGAGCCGGAGACCGGTTCAGTGCACCCGCGGCGGCATCGAGATGTCGCGCTGGTGCGGGATGCCGAGCGGGGGCGGCAGCTCGCCCTGCTGGACGGTGACCGTGCGGGCGGGCGCGGGGACCCGGATGCCGTCGGCGCGGTAGCGCTGGTGCAGGCGCTTGATGAACTCGTGCTTGATGCGGTACTGGTCGCTGAACTCGCCGACGCCGAGGATCACCGTGAAGCTGATCCGTGAGTCCCCGAAGGTGTGGAAGCGCACGGCCGCCTCGTGGTCGGGGAGCGCGCCCGTGATCTCGGTCATCACCTCGTTCACCACCTCGATGGTGACCCGCTCGACCTGGTCCAGGTCGCTGTCGTAGCTCACCCCGACCTGCACCATGATCGACAGCTCCTGCTCGGGGCGGTTGTAGTTGGTCATGTTGGTGCTCGCCAGCTTGGCGTTGGGGATGATCACGAGGTTGTTGGAGAGCTGCCGCACGGTGGTGTTGCGCCAGTTGATGTCGACGACATAGCCCTCCTCGCCGCTGCTGAGCTGGATGTAGTCACCGGGCTGCACGGTCTTCGCGGCGAGGATGTGCACGCCCGCGAAGAGGTTGGCGAGGGTGTCCTGGAGCGCGAGGGCCACGGCGAGGCCGCCGACGCCGAGGGCGGTGAGCAGCGGCGCGATGGAGACGCCGAGGGTCTGGAGGACGACGAGGAAGCCCATCGCGAGCACCACGACCCGCGTGATGTTCACGAAGATGGTGGCCGACCCCGCCACCCCGGAGCGCGACTGCGCCACGGCCTTGACCAGGCCCGTGACGATCCGGGCCGCCGTGAGCGTCGCCGCGAGGATGAGCAGCGCGGTCAGCGTCATGGTGACGTTGCGGCCGGTCCGCGAGGTGAGGGGAAGCGCGCCCGCCGCCGCGGCGAGACCCGCGGTGATGGCCGCGCAGGGCACGAGGGTGCGCAGGGCGTCGACGATGATGTCGTCGCCGTTCCACCGGGTCCGGCTCGCCCGCTCGCCCAGCCAGCGCAGCAGCGCGCGCAGCAGCAGCCCCGCCGCGATCCCGGCGGTCACGGCGATCGCGGCCATGATCCAGTCGTGCGGTGTCAGGGCACGGGTCATCGGTTCACCTCCGTCGTACGGGCGGAGAGTGCTCGGTCCACTTGCGCCGTACCGGCGAAATGCACGCGTGCCCGGGGTATGTGATGTGACGTCACCTTGTGTTACCTGCTCGGTTCCGGGGGTTCGATCGCACCGGGCGAAGGGCCCGGCGCGGTCGTCATCCTGCCGTATCCGTGGACGGCGGGTGTGCGTACCCCTGTCCGATCTTCACGAATCGGCCATGCCGGGCGTACGAGCGTACGGGGCCATTCGGGTGACCCGCCTTCGCCGCGTGACCCCGGGGCCGGTCCACGCGCACGGCGGCCGACGACGCGCGCGCCACCTGTGGGCATGCGTTCATGGTGTAGTCGACGGTTTCTGCGATCGGGAGCGGTTCAGCATGGCGACAGCGGACAGGTCCGTGATTCCGGCGGCCGGACCCGGCCGAAACAGCCCCGTGGAATCCGTGGAATCCGTGGAATCCGTGAGATCCGTGGAATCCGGGGAACCCGTAGGGCCCATGGAAGCCGTGGAGCCACTTGTCTCGCCGGTCGACTCGCACAATGAGTGGGACCCCCTGGAGGAGGTCGTCGTCGGGCGGCTCGACGGAGCCACCATTCCCTCCAGCCACCCGGTCGTGACCTGCAACATTCCGCCCTGGGCGGCGCGCCTCCAGGGCCTCGCCGCCGGCTTTGAGTACCCGCGCAGGCTGATCGAGCCCGCGCAGCGGGAACTGGACGGATTCATCGAGCTCCTGGAATCCCTCGGCGTCACCGTCCGGCGGCCCGACGCGGTCGACCACAAGCACCGCTTCGCCACCCCCGACTGGTCATCGCGCGGGTTCTGCAACGCGTGTCCGCGCGACGGCATGCTCGTCATCGGCGACGAGATCATCGAGACCCCCATGGCCTGGCCGAGCCGGTACTTCGAGGGCCACTCCTACCGCTCGCTGCTCAAGGAGTACTTCCGGCGCGGCGCACGCTGGACGGCGGCCCCGAGGCCGCAGCTCACCGACGCGCTCTTCGAGGAGGACTTCCGTCCCCCCGCGGCCGGTGAGCCCATGCGCTACATCCTCACCGAGCACGAACCGGTCTTCGACGCCGCGGACTTCGTGCGCGCGGGGCGGGACCTGTTCGTCACGCGCAGCAACGTCACCAATCGGACGGGCATCGAGTGGCTGCGCCGCCACCTGGGCCCCGGCTACCGCGTCCACGAGATCGAGAGCCGCTGCCGCACCCCCATGCACATCGACACGACGTTCGTGCCGCTCGCCCCCGGCAAGGTCCTGGTCAACCCGGAGTACATCGACGTCGACCGGCTGCCGGACGTGCTCGGTTCCTGGGACGTCCTGATCGCTCCCGAGCCCGACCCGATCGACGAGCGGCTGCTCAAGGTGACGTCGATGTGCGGCAAGTGGCTGAGCATGAACGTGCTGATGATCGACGAGAAGCGGGTGATCGCCGAGCGGCACCACACCGGCATGCTGCGCGCCCTGGAATCCTGGGGCTTCGAGCCGATCCCGTGCGACCTGCTGCACTACGCCCCGTTCGGCGGCTCCTTCCACTGCGCGACGCTCGACGTCCGGCGGCGCGGGACGCTGGAGTCCTACTTCGACTGACGGTCCCCGCCCGCCGCACGCGAACCCGGTCCCGCCAAGGGGCCGGGTCTCGTCTTGACTCCATCGCCGTCAGGGGGGTTCCCGCGCCGCGGCAGATATGAAAGTGTCCTACCGAATTCAGCGGGCCAACAGGTGTTCGAGCCCGTCAAGTGGGCTGTTCCGGCCAGGATTCGGGGTGAAGCAGCGATGCGTAATGCGGCACGCGGGCACGATCTGGTCGCTCTGCGACGGCTCAACACCACCGTCGTCCTGCGCGCCCTGCACCGCCGCAGCCCCCAGACCCTCGCAGGACTCGCCGTGGGCACCGGCCTCTCCCGCCCCACCGTGGAAGCCGCCGTCGAGGAGCTGACCGAACGAGGCCTCGTCGGCGAGGCCGCCCACGAGGCGGGGGAGCGGACGCCGGGGCGGCCCGCGCGGCGCTTCCGCTTCCGCACCGAGGCCGGGTACGTGCTCGGCGCCGACATCGGGCTGCACAAGATGGTGCTGCTCCTCGCCGACCTCGGCGGCACGGTCATCGCCACCCACCACGCGGAGATCGACCCGGACCTCGGCGGCGGCCCCCGGCTCGACCTGCTGCGCCACGCCGTCGACACCTTCCTGGACGCCCACGCCCCCAGCCGTGCCGCCGTGCTCGCCCGCTGCGTCGGGGTGCCCGGCATGGTCGGCGGGGACGGGGTCGTCACCACCCTGGTGGTGCCCGAGTGGTCGGGCGCCGACCTGGGGCGGCTGCTCTCCGAGGACGGCCCCGACCGCACCCTCGTCGAGAACGACGTGAACCTCGCGCTCCTCGCCGAGCGCTGGCAGGGCGCCGCCACCCTGGCCCGTGACGTCGTCTGCGTGCTCACCGGGCACCGCGTCTCCTGCGGCCTCACCATCGGGGGCCGGCTGCACCGCGGAAGGCGGGGCGGCGCCGGGGAGCTCGGCATGCTGCCGCTGCTCGGCCTGAGCACCGCCCAGCAGGCCCTGGCCTGGGACGGCGCGCGGCGCCCCGGGGAGTCCGAGGTGGCAGCCCTCGCCCGCGCGGCCGACGCCGCGGACCCGCGCGCGCTGGCCGCCGTCGCGGACTTCGCCGACCGGCTGACCCCGGGCATCGCCGCGCTCGCCCTGGCCGTCGACCCGGAGCTTGTCGTGCTGACCGGCGGCGCCACCCCCGTCGGCCCGCACCTGCTGCCGCTGCTCCAGGAGCGGCTGCGCCCCGTGACCCTGCACGTCCCCCGCATCGCGCTGAGCTCGCTCGGCGAGCGGGGTGTGGCCATCGGCGCCGTACGCATGGCGCTCGACCAGGTGGAGGAGGACCTGCTCGCGGACAAGGCGCCGTAACGGCCCCGCCCGTGAACGTGCGGGCGGGGCCGTGGGGCGTCCGACGACACATCGGCCGGCACATCGGGAGGCGAAGGCGCGTATGCGCAGAAGGACTCTGCTCGGCGGGGCGCTTGCCGCCCCCTTGCTCGCCGCCTGCTCCGGCGGGGACGGCGGCACGGACGGCGGGGGCAGGACCACGCTCTCGTACGGCATCTGGGACCCGGCGCAGGCGCCGGGCATGGAGAAGATCATCGCCGCGTTCGAGAAGGAGAACCCGGGGATCTCCGTGCGGATCGAACTCACGCCCTGGGCGAGCTACTGGACCACGCTCAAGACGTCCATGCGCGGCGGCACCGCGCCGGACGTCTTCTGGATGAACGCCGTCAACTTCCAGTTGTACGCGTCGAGCGGCGTCCTCGAACCGCTCTCCGGGCACATCAAGGCCGACGCCACGCCGGTCGACCGCCACCCGGAAGCCCTGGTGAAGCTCTACGCCTACCGCGGCACGCAGTACGGCCTGCCGAAGGACTTCGACACCATCGGCCTCTGGTACAACAAGAAGCTCTTCGACAAGGCGGGCATCACCTACCCGGACGCGAGCTGGACCTGGGACGACGTGCGCGACGCCGCCGCCGAACTCACCGACCCTCGCGAACGGGTGCACGGCTTCGCCGCCGAGATGGACCGGCAGAGCAAGATCTACCCGGCCGTCTGCGGTGCGGGCGGCCACATCCTTCAGGACGGACGGTCCGGCTTCGGCGACGAGCGGTCCATCGAGGGACTGCGCTTCCTGACCGACATGATCGACCGGGGCTGGTCACCGCCGCAGAGCGCGATGACCGAGTCCACGGGGCGCGTGCGCTACTGGTCGGAGAAGGTCGCCATGAACTACGACATCTCCGCGATGGCCGGCCAGATGTACGCCGTGCCCGCGCTCAAGGACCACGGCGGGATCGCCGTACTGCCCAAGGGCCGCCGACGGGCCACCATCATCCACGGCCTCGCGAACGTCATATCCGCCAAGAGCCGCAAGAAAGAGGCCGCCTGGAAATTCGTGCACTTCATGGCGGGACGCCAGGCCGCCGAGATCCAGGCGCAGGCGGGCGCCACCATCTCCTCGTACGAGGGCACGCAGGACGCCTGGCTGAAGTCGATGCCGGAATTCGACCTGAAGAACTTCATCGACATGCAGGAGTACGGCGTCCCCTACCCGAGCTCCCGGAACACCGCGGTCTGGGAGAACATGCAATACCCGCTCCTCGGCGCCGCGTTCAGCGGAAAGGGCGGCATCGAGAGCGCCGCGCGGACCCTCGGTGAACAGATGGACCGGGCCCTGAAGGAGGAGAGCGGCTCATGAGTGTCTTTCCCGCCACGGCTGCCGCGAAGACGGCGGAACGCCGCACCACCGCCTCAGGGTCACGTCCCCGGCCCCGCAGCCAGCGCGCCGCGTACCTCTTCATCGCACCGCTCGGCATCGGCTTCGCCGTCTTCTACTTCTGGCCGCTCCTCCAGACGTTCTACTTCAGCTTCACCGAATTCGGGGCGTTCGGCGGCCACACCTTCATAGGCGGCGACAACTACGCCCGCGTCATCAAGGACGTCACCGTCTGGCAGGCACTCGGCAACACCCTGATATACAGCGCCATCGGGCTCACCGCACTGCCGATCGCGATCGTCGTCGCGTCGCTGCTCAACCGGCGCGGACTGCGCGGCGTCGCCCTCTACCGCGCCCTGTACTTCGTGCCGTTCGTGACGCTGCCCGTCGCCGTGGGCCTCGTCTGGAACTGGCTCTACAACGGCGACTACGGCCTCTTCAACGAAATGCTCGGCTGGTTCGGCATCGACCGGAACTACTGGGTCTCCGACCCCTCCACCGCCGTCTACGCCATCGGCACGGTGATGGTCTGGTCGACCACCGGCTACTACCTCATCATCTTCATGGCGGGCATCAAGGGAATACCGCGGGACTACTACGAGGCGGCGGAACTCGACGGAGCAGGGCCGCTGCGCAGGTTCTTCACCATCACCCTGCCGCTGCTGAGCCCGACCCTCTTCTTCGCCTCCATCATCTGCATGATCAATTCACTCCAGACCTTCGACCTCATCTACATCATGATGGCCGAGAAGAACCCCGCGATCGGCGACACCCAGTCGGTCGTCGGCCTCTTCTACAAATGGGCCTTCATCGAGAACGCGCAGGGCGCCGCCGCCGCGCTCGCCTTCCTGCTCATGCTGCTCATCGCCGCCCTGACGTATCTCCAGTTCCGGCTCCAGAAGAGGTGGGTGCACTATGCCTGAGACGCCAGGGACACCCAGGACGCCCGCGACGCGGCGGCGCGTGAACGCCGGATCCGTCGCCACCCACGCCGCGCTCTCCCTCGGCGCCCTCGTGATGGTCTTCCCCTTCCTGTGGCAACTGCTCACCGCGCTCAAGACCCTCGCGGAGACATCACGGGTGCCGCCCACCTTTCTGCCCGACCGCTGGAACTGGTCGAGTTTCGAAGAGGTCTTCACCGCACTGCCGTTCCGCGAAATGCTCACCAACAGCGCCATCAACACCGTCGGGCGCACGCTGGGCCAGCTCGTCTTCTGCTCCCTGGCCGCCTATGCCTTCGCGCGCCTGCAATTCAGGGGACGCGACGTCCTCTTCGCGCTCTTCCTCTCCGTCCTGATGGTCCCGAGCTCCCTGCTCGTCCTGCCGCAGTACGACATCATCCAGCAGCTGGGGCTGCTCAACTCCGCGCCCGCGCTGTTCCTGCCGGGCATGTTCAGCGCCTTCGGCACCTTCATGCTGCGCCAGTTCTTCCTCGCGCTGCCCAAGGAGCTCGAAGAGGCCGCCCGCATCGACGGCGCGGGCCCCTTCCGCATCTTCTGGTCGGTCATGCTGCCGCTGATCAGGCCCGCCCTCGCGGCCCTCGCCGTGATCACCGCGATGTGGTCCTGGAACGACCTGCTCTGGCCCCTCATCGTCAACACCGACCCGCGGGCCATGCCGATCAGCGCGGGACTGACCTCGCTCGAAGGGCAGTACGAGACCAACTACCCGGTGATGATGGCCGGTTCGCTGATCGCCAGCCTGCCCATGCTGCTCGTCTACGTCTTCCTCCAGCGCCACTTCGTCCAGAGCGTCGCCCTCTCCGGCTCCAAGAGCTGATCCCGCGATGCCCGACGCCCCACAACGCCTTACAACGCCCCACGACGCCCCCTACGAAAGGCAGTCCCTCTCCATGCCTCCGCTCCACATCGGCATGCTCGGCGCGGGCGGCATCGCCCGCGCCCACCTGCCCGGCTGGCTGGCGCTCGGCGCCCGCGTGAGCGTGTACACCCCCGACGGCTCCGCGCGGAAGCTCGCCGCCGAGTACGCCGGACGCGGCCACGACGTACGGGCCGTCGACGACCTCCGCGCCCTCCTGCCCGAGGTGAAGGCGGTCGACGTCTGCACCCCCACCCCGACCCACAAGGAGCTGGCCCTCGCGGCCGTCGCCGCGGGCCGGCACGTCGTCTGCGAGAAGCCGCTCGCCCTCACCGCCCGCGACGCCGAGGAGATGGCCGCCGCGGCGGCCACGTCGGGGGTGCGGCTGCACCCCGCCCACGTCGTGCGCTACTTCCCGGCCTACGCGGCGCTGCGCACGGCCGTGGCCAGGGGCGACCTCGGCGAACTCGCCGTGCTGCGCTTCACGCGCGGCGGGGCGCGCCCGCAGTGGGCGCCCTGGTTCGGGGACCCCACGCAGTCCGGTGGCGTGATCATGGACCTGATGGTCCACGACATCGACATCGCCCGCTGGCTCGCCGGCGACGTCGTACGGGTGCACGCGCGCACCCGCGGCGTCGAGCACGCCACCCGCACCCCCGCCGAGGTCGTCACCGCCACCGCCGTCCTCACCCACGCCTCGGGCGCCGTCAGCCACATCAACGGGCTCTGGGGCCTGCCCGACCAGCAGTTCCGTACGACGTTCCGGATCGCGGGCGCCGACGGGCTGCTGCACCACGACTCCACGGCCGTGCCGGGCTTCCGCATCTCCGCGCAGGGCGTGCGCGCGGCGAACGAGGGGATACCCACAAGCCCGATGACCGAGAGCCCCTTCCTCGCCGAACTCCGCGACTTCGTCGCCTCCTGGCGGCCCGGCGGACCCGAACCACGGGTGAGCACCCGCGACGGCGTCGAAGCGGTACGGATCGCCGAGGCCGCCGTGGAGTCCAGCCGTACCGGCCGCGTCATCGAGATCGAGGAGGCAGCGCGATGAAGGTCGCCGTCCTGTCGTTCGCCCACGTCCACGCGGCCGGCTACCTGCGGCTGCTCTCCCGGATGCCGGGGGTCGAGGTCCTCGGCAGCGACCCCGACCGGGACCTCGCGGCCCCCGGCGAGGTGCGGGGCCGCGCCCTCGCCGACGAACTGGGGGTCGCGTACGCGCAGACGTACGAGGAGGCCTTCGCCTGGGGCCCGGACGCGGTGATCGTCTGCTCCGAGAACGCCCGCCACCGCCCGCTCGTCGAGCGCGCCGCGGTGCACGGCGTCGACGTGCTGTGCGAGAAGCCGCTGGCCGCGTCCGTGGCGGACGGCGAGGCGATGGTCGAGGCCTGCCGCGCCGCCGGGGTGCGGCTCGCGGTCGCCTTCCCGGTCCGCTTCAGTCCCGCGTACGCCGCGGTGAAGGCGGCCGTCGCCTCGGGTGAGGCGGGCCGCGTGCTCGCGGTGTCGGGCGCGAACAACGGCTCGATGCCGAACCGCGCGCGCCGCTGGTTCGCCGAGCCCGAGCTGTCGGGCGGCGGGGCGCTGATGGATCACACCGTGCACATCGCCGACCTGCTCGACGACCTCTTCGCGGGCGCCCGCCCCGTCGAGGTCTACGCGCAGACCAACAACCTCATGTACGCGGACGAGGTCGCCGTCGAGACGGCCGGTCTCGTCAGCGTGACCTACTCCGACGGGGCCGTCGCCACGATCGACTGCAGCTGGTCCCACCCGCGCTCGCACCACTCCTGGGGCGGCCTGGAACTCACCGTCGTCGGTGAGCGGGCCACCCTGGAGATGGACGCCTTCGACCAGAAGGTGCACGGCTTCGACGAGCGCCGCGGCAGCGGCACCGAGCTGTCCTTCGGCGCCGACCTGGACGAGCTGATGCTCCGCGCCTTCCTGTACGGACCGGGGGATGGCGGCATGGACGTCGCCGACGGCGAGGGCGGCCTGCGGACGCTGCGGGTGGTGGCCGCGGGGTACGCGTCGGCGCGCGGCGGAGTGCCGGTGGCGGTCGACTGAGACGGGGCGGCGGGGGCCGGTCGGCGGGCGGGTATTAGCGTGGGCGGGACAGATCGATCGATTCAGATCCGAGGTGCCCGGTTCATGACAACCCGAAGCGAGAGCCGTACCCAGCTCATCGAGTCACTCATGGAGCGGTTCCCGAACGTGCCGCGGGAAGCCGTCATCAAGGAGGATCTGCTGCGCGGCGGCATGGCCTTCGACGAGTCGGCGCTCAGTGACAACGAGGGCGGCGAGGTCAAGCCGAAGTCCTACTTCATCTTCTCCTTCGACCACAGCACGCTCCCCGAGCTGGGCGCCGCCGCCCTGCGCCGCCCGCCCGAGGAGATCGTCCTCACCGGCGGCCCCTACGGACTGCGCCGCACCGTCGTCTCGGTCCGCGTGAACCCGTCCTCGCCCTACCGCGTCGCCGCCGACGACAACGGCGTGCTCGGCCTCTACCTCGACGGCGCCCGGATCTCCGACGTGGGCCTGCCGCCGATGCCGGACTACTACCGGCACACCCTGGAGAACGGCAAGTCCGTAATGGAGGTCGCGCCCACCATCCAGTGGGGCTACCTCATCTACCTGACGGTCTTCCGCGTCTGCCAGTACTTCGGCGCCAAGGAGGAGTGCGGGTACTGCGACATCAACCACAACTGGCGCCAGCAGAAGGCGGCAGGTCGCCCCTACACCGGCGTGAAGCCGATGGACGAGGTCCTCGAAGCCCTCGCCATCATCGACAAGTACGACACCGCGAAGTCCTCCACCGCGTACACGCTGACCGGCGGCGCCATCACCTCGCACATCGGCGGCAAGGACGAGGCCGACTTCTACGGGCAGTACGCCAAGGCCATCGAGGAGCGCTTCCCCGGCCGCTGGATCGGCAAGGTCGTCGCCCAGGCCCTGCCCAAGGCCGACGTGCAGCGCTTCCACGACTACGGCGTACGGATCTACCACCCCAACTACGAGGTGTGGGACCCGTACCTCTTCGAGCGCTACTGCCCCGGCAAGGAGCGCTACGTCGGACGTGACGAGTGGCACCGCCGCATCCTCGATTCGGCGGACGTCTTCGGGCCGCGCAACGTCATCCCCAACTTCGTCGCGGGCGTCGAGATGGCGGAGCCGTTCGGCTTCAAGACGGTCGACGAGGCGATCGGCTCCACGGTCGAGGGGCTCCAGTACTTCATGTCCCGCGGCATCACGCCCCGCTTCACCACGTGGTGCCCGGAGCCCACGACGCCGCTGGGCAAGGCGAACCCCCTGGGGGCGCCGCTCGAATACCACGTCCGCCTCCTGGAGGCCTACCGCGCCACGATGGAGGCCAACGGCCTGTCGTCGCCCCCCGGCTACGGCCCCGCGGGCCCGGGCAACGCGGTCTTCTCCGTGAGCAGCTTCATGGACAGCCTGCCGGCGGAGGCGGCGGCCCCGGAGGACGCGGTCGTCTCCCCCCAGGGGTAGCCGGGCTGAACCCTGAGCGCCGCTTCGCGGCGATTTTCCCACTCGCCCGCCCGTTGCCCCACAGCCGGAGGCCCCCGTGCAGAACACCCCCGTCACCGTCGTCACCGGCGGCAGCCGCGGCATCGGCGCCGCCGTCGGCGTCCGCCTCGCCGAGGACGGCCACGACGTCGTCATCGGCTACCGCTCCGACGAGGCCGCCGCCGAGAAGACCGCGGAGGCGGTGCGCGCCGCCGGGCGGCGTTGCGTCACCGTCCAGGTCGACACCGCCGACGAGGCGGACGTGGAGCGCCTCTTCGACACGGCCGCCGAGCGGATCGGCCCGGTCACCGGCCTGGTCAACAACGCCGGGGTGAGCGGCCCCGTCGGCCCCCTCGCCGAGGCGGACGCCGAGGGCATGCGCAGGGCCCTGGAGGTGAACGTCCTCGGGTACCTGCTCTGCGCGCGGCGCGCCGTACGGGACATGAAGGCGAGCGGCGGCGGCGCCATCGTGAACATCAGTTCGGTGGCCGCCACGCTCGGGGGCCCCGGCGAGTACGTGCACTACGCCGCGGCCAAGGGCGCCGTCGACACCCTGACCATCGGCCTGTCCAAGGAGGTGGCCGCCGACGGCATCCGGGTCAACGCCGTCGCCCCCGGCGTCATCTGGACCGACTTCCACGCCGACCCCCAGCGCCCCGCGAAGCTCGCGTCGGGCATCCCCATGGGCCGCTCGGGACGGCCCTCGGAGATCGCGGGGGCCGTCTCGTGGCTGCTCTCGGACGACGCCTCGTACACGACGGGCACGATCCTCAAGGTCTCCGGCGGCCGCTGAACCGGGCTTTCGTACGCTGGGGGCATGGTTCTTGGAGAGGTCCCGCTCGCCGCGGATGTGCTGGTACGCCCCGTCGTCCTCGACGACGCCCCCGCGCTCGCCCGTGCCTACCGGCGCAACCGGGCCCACCTCGACCCCTGGGACCCGGACCGGCCGGAGGACTTCTTCACCGAGGCCGGACAGGCCGAGCGGGTGCGGGGGCAGCTCGCGGACGAGAAGGCGGGGCGCTCCGCGCACTGGGTGCTGGTGCGCGGGGACGAGATCATCGGTCACGCCGCCCTGTCGAACATCGTGCTCGGACCCGCCCGCAGCGGCAACCTCGGCTACTGGATCGACGCCGGGCACCAGGGCCGCGGCCTCGCCTCCGCCGCCGCGCGGCACGTCTGCGCCGAGGCGGACCGCGGGCTCGATCTGCACCGCGTCGAGGCGGGCACGCTGCTGCACAACACCGCGTCGCAGCGCGTGCTGGCCAAGTGCGGTTTCGAGGAGTACGGGGTCGCGCCGCGGCACCTGTTCATCAACGGCGCCTGGCGCGACCACCGGCTCTTCCAGCGCATCCTCAACGACCGCCCCGCGTAGCGGCACAGCAGCTCAGACGATGTTCTCCGCCACTTCCGCCTGCTCGCGGTCCGACCCGTACGCCTGCGGTGTGCTGTACGAGCGGCGTGCCACGAACCACCACACGGTGGCCAGGATCAGCACCGCGGCCAGCGCGATCGACGCGTAGTTCATCGAGTCGACCGTGACCGGCGATGCCTGCGGCAGGCAGAAGAGGACCGTCACGAACGCGACCCAGACGACGGCGATCCAGCCGACGGGCTTGGACCAGCGGCCCAGGTTCCAGGGCCCCTGCTCGAAGCGGTCGCCCGCGCGCAGCCGCAGGAAGATCGGGATGGCGTAGGCGGGCGTGATGCCGATGACGTTGATGGCGGTCACGGCGGTGTACGCGGTCGTGGAGTACAGCGAGGGCAGGGCGATCACCGCGGCCAGGCCCACCGAGAGCCACACCGCGGGCACCGGCACCTGGGTGCGGGAGCTGACCTTGCGCCAGATCGCCGAGCCGGGCAGCGCGTTGTCGCGGCTGAAGGCGAACACCATCCGGCTGGCCGCGGCGGTCTCGGCGTTGCCGCAGAAGAGCTGGGCGACGATCACGATGAGCAGCAGGGCCGTGGCGCCCGACTCGCCGATCGCGTCGATCATGATCTGCGCGGGCGGCACCCCGGTGGCGGTCTCCTGCGTGCCCACGTAGTCCTGGATGGCGAAGGTAAGGCCGGCGAGCAGGACGAAACCGGCGATCCACGACGCCCAGATGGCGCGCACGATGCCGCGGGCCGCGGAGACCGAGGCGTTGGAGGTCTCTTCGGAGAGGTGCGCGGACGCGTCGTACCCGCAGAACGTGTACTGCGCGAGGAGCAGGCCGATCGCCATCACGTAGAGCGGGTTGTCCCACCCGGTGTCGTTGACGAACTCACCGAAGACGAACGACGGCGACTGGTGGTGGTCCGGCACGATCGCGAGGACGCCCACGATGATGGTGACGCCCGCGACGTGCCACCACACGCTGATCGAGTTGAGGAGACTGACCAGCTTGACGTTGAACAGGTTGAGCACGGCGTGCAGGAGGAGGATGCAGAGAAATATCAGGAAGGTCTTCTCCGGTGTCGGCGTGAAGCCGAACCGCAGGTTCAGGAACGCCCCGGTGAAGAGCGCGGCGCCGTAGTCGATGCCCGCGATGGCGCCGAGCAGGCCGAGGAGGTTCAGCCAGCCCGTGTACCAGCCCCAGCGGCGTCCGCCGAGCCGGTCGGCCATGTAGTACAGGGCGCCCGACGTCGGGTAGGCGCTGGTGACCTCGGCGAGCGCGAGGCCCACGAAGAGCACCATCAGGCCGACGCCGGCCCAGCCCCAGAGCATGACGGCGGGGCCGCCGGTGCCGAGGCCGAAGCCGTACAGGGTCATGCAGCCGGACAGGATGGAGATGACGGAGAAACTGATGGCGAAGTTGCCGAAGCCGCCCATGCGGCGGGCGAGCACGGGCTGGTAGCCGAGGTCTCTGAGTCTCTGTTCCTCGTCCTGGTGTGGCGCCGGGGCGGAGCTCGACGACCAGGTGGTGCGCGACACGGGTGTACCTCCGGGGGATGAGCGGGGTGGTGGGGTGCGTGGGGTGCCGGGTCGGGTCGGGTCTAACCCGGTCCGCCGGATGCCGCGGCGCAGCGGGCGCGGGCCTGGACGAAGACCTCGGCGGCCGCGTCCGTGTCGCCGGGGGAGCGGGTGCGGTACGTCCACGGCACGATCGTGAAGAACGGGTCCAGCGCCTTGAACACCCGTGCTCCGTCGTGGAACTGGTGGGCACCCCAGAGCGCGTGCGCCAGGTGGTTGAGGTCGAGGAGCGAGGCCGCCCCCGGCCGCGAGTGGTCGAACCACAGCTCCAGGGCGCGCAGCGCGCCGCGCGTGGCGTCCTCGGAGATCCAGTGCAGGTCGAGCGCGCGCTCGTTGCCGGCCTCCCTGCGGTAGCGCTCGACGCGTACGTAGAGCGGCAGCAGGTGCAGCGGTGAGCCCGCGGGAGCCGAGGCCGACGCCCACTGCACGAAGTTGTACGCCTCGGTGAGCGGGCCGCGGGCGCGCCGCGCGTACACGAACTGGAGCATCCGGTGGTAGGCCTCGCGGTTGCCCGGGTCACGCTTGTCCGCCTCGGCGAGGAGCTGCCAGGGGCCGGGGAAGAGCATCGGCTCGGGAGGGGCCACGCGGTGCTCGTCCCAGCGCTGGCCCTCGTCGAGCTGGGCCAGGGAGAGCAGGCAGATCCAGGGCACCGGGTCCTCGGGCGAGAGCGCGGACGCGGTGCCGCACGCGCCGACCGCGTCACGCCAGAAGTCGTTGGTCTGGCGGTGCCCCGCGCGGTACGCGCGCAGCGCCCGCTCCACGAGGACACGGGCGTGCAGCACGGCCGCCGACGCGCTGTGGGGCTCCTCGGCGCGCCAGGTCCGCACCACGTCGGAACCGGCGACGGCGGCCGCCAGTATCTGCGTACGTTGTGTCCACAGCCCCCAGTCGGGTGTCTCGGTCAGCAGGTTGCGCGTGGAGACCCAGCGACCGGCCTTGAGGTCCTGGAGCACCGCGCGCAGCGCTTCGTCGTGGCCCGCCGGGTGATACACCGGGCGGCCTAACGGCATGGACATGAGACCTCTGTTGGGGGAAGAGGGCGGAGAACGTGCGGGAACTAATGCGTGTGTGGCGGAAGTTGACGGAAGTTGATCGAGTTGCTCGGGCGACAGTGTAGATCCGGCCGTTCCTGATGCAGGGCAGTTCATCGATCTTTTCTGGCAAGGTTTTGTCAACACGGCGCGCCGCAGCGACATTTGGTACGTCCTGACGGCGGTACGCGTCCCTTGACGCCTTCCGTGCGCCTGTAGCAGTCTGCCGCGGTGATCACCTATGAGCGGTCCCCGGCGATGCGGCCCGTACTCGCCGTCGACCAGGGCACTTCAGGGACGAAGGCCCTCGTCGTCTGCCCGGAGCGCGGGGTGATCGGCTCCGGCGCCGCCGAGGTGCGGCCCCGTTTCCTGCCCGGCGGCCTGGTGGAGGCCGACCCCGCGGAGCTGCTCGCCTCCGTCGTCGACGCGGGCGTGCGGGCGCTGGCCGACGCGGGTGAACCGGTCGCCGCCGTGGGGCTCGCCAACCAGGGCGAGACGGTCCTGGCCTGGGATCCCGACACGGGTGAACCGCTCACCGACGCCCTGGTCTGGCAGGACCGCCGCGCCGAGTCGGTGTGCGCGGAACTCGCGCCGCACGCGGATGAGTTGCGCCGGATCACCGGGCTGCCCCTCGACCCGTACTTCGCCGCGCCCAAGATGGCCTGGATACGCCGCAACCTCACCCGCCGGGGCGTGGTGACGACCAGCGACGCCTGGCTGGTCCACCGCCTCACCGGAGCCTTCGTCACCGACGCCGCGACGGCGGGCCGCACCCAGCTCCTCGACCTCGACGACGTCGCGTGGTCGCCGCGCGCCCTGGAGATCTACGGCCTCGCCGACGAGCGTCTGCCCCGCGTCGTCGACGCCGCGGGGCCCGTCGGCACCACCACCGCGTTCGGCCCCGAACTCCCGCTCACCGGGCTGCTCGTCGACCAGCAGGCCGCGCTGCTCGCCCAGGACGTCACCGAACCCGGCAGCGCCAAGTGCACCTACGGGACAGGCGCTTTCCTGCTCGCCCAGACCGGCGGGCGGCCGGTGCGCGGCGACTCCGGCCTGGTGGGCTGCGTGGCCTGGCGGTTCGACGGCAGGACCAGCTACTGCCTCGACGGGCAGGTCTATACGGCCGCGTCCGCCGTCCACTGGCTCACCGGCCTCGGCGTGATCGAGGGCGCCGCCGACCTCGACCCCGTGGGCTCCACCGTCCCGGACACCGGCGGCGTCACCTTCGTCCCCGCCCTGGCCGGGCTCGCCGCGCCCTGGTGGCGCGGTGACCTGCGGGGTTCGCTGACCGGCCTCGGCCTGGACACCACCCCGGGGCACCTGGTGCGCGCCCTGTGCGAGGGCATCGCCGCGCAGGTCGTCTCGCTCGCCGACGCGGTCGCCGCCGATCTGGGCGAGCCCCTGAAGAGCCTGCGCGTCGACGGCGGCCTGACCCGCTCGGCCCTGCTCATGCAGACCCAGGCCGACCTGCTGCAACTGCCCGTCGAGGTGTCGGCGCTGCCCGACGTCACCGCGCTCGGCGCGGCGGCCGTCGCCCGCATCGGCCTCGACCCCACGCTTCCGCTCTCCGCCGCGGTCCCCGCCCGGCGCCCCTCCGCCGTCTACGAGCCCCGCATCGACGCGGCGCAGGCGGCCGAACGCCTCGGGGGCTTCCGGTCGGCCGTGGCGGCACTCATGGAACGTACGCCCGGATGACCGGCCGCGAGGGGCGTGCGCTGCGGCGGGGCGCGCTGCCGGACGTCACCTACGACGTGTGCGTCATCGGCGCCGGAGTCGTCGGCTCGGCCATCGCCCGTGAGCTGGCCGGGCACCCCGGGCTGCGCATCGCCCTGGTGGACGCCGCCGACGACGTCGGCGAGGGCACGTCCAAGGCCAACACCGCGATCCTGCACACCGGTTTCGACGCCGTGCCCGGCTCCCTGGAGGCCCGGCTCGTCCGCGAGGGGCAGCGGCTCCTCGCCGCGTACGCCGCCGAGTCCGGCATCCCCGTGGAGCCGGTCGGCGCGCTGCTCGTCGCCTGGGACGAGGAGCAGCGGGCCGCGCTGCCGGGCCTCCTTGACAAGGCCGTCCGCAACGGCTACGACGCCGCCCGGATCATCGGCGACGCGGAGCTCAGGGCCCGTGAGCCGCACCTGGGCCCCGGCGCCCTCGGCGCGCTCGACGTCCCCGGCGAGAGCATCATCTGCCCCTGGACGACCACCCTCGCGTACGCCACCCAGGCGGTGCGGGCAGGCGTCGACCTGCACCTCGGCTGCCGTGTGGAGCGGGTCGACGAGGCGGACGCACGACATGTGCTGCGCACCGGCCGCGGCGTCCTGCGCGCCCGGTACCTCGTCAACGCGGCGGGGCTGCACGCCGACGCCGTCGACCGGCTCCTCGGCCACGACGACTTCACCGTCACCCCGCGCCGAGGCCAACTCCTCGTCTTCGACAAACTCGCCCGCGGCCTGGTCAGCCACATCCTGCTGCCCGTCCCGACCGCGCTCGGCAAGGGCGTCCTGGTGGCCCCGACCGTGTACGGCAACATCCTGCTCGGCCCGACCGCCGAGGACCTCGACGACAAGACGGCCACCGGGTCGAGCGCCGAGGGCATCGCCGGACTGCGCGAGAAGGGCCGCCGCATCCTCCCCGAACTCCTCGACGAGGAGGTCACCGCGGTCTACGCGGGGCTGCGCGCCGCCACCGAGCAGGATGACTACCGCATCAGCGCCCACAAGGAACAGCGCTACGTCACGGTCGGCGGCATCCGCTCGACCGGCCTCACCGCGTCCCTCGCGATCGCGGCCCACGTCACCGAACTCCTCGGCGGCGCGGGCCTCGCTCTCGGGGACGCCAGGGAACTGGAGCCCGTCCGCATGCCGAACCTCGGCGAGGCCTTCCCCCGCCCCTACCAGCGCGCGGACCTCATCGCCGCCGACCCCGCGTACGGCACCCTGGTCTGCCACTGCGAGCGCGTGACGCGCGGCGAGATCCGCGACGCGCTCGCGTCGACGGTGCCGCCCGGCTCCCTTGACGGACTGCGGCGCCGCACCCGGGCGCGCGGCGGACGCTGCCAGGGGTTCTACTGCGGCGCCGAGGTGCGCTCGCTCTTCGAGCAGGGCGGGGGGCCGGTGTCCCGGTGAGCGTGGAGCGGTTCGTCGACGTACTGGTCGTGGGCGCGGGCCCGGCAGGCCTCGCCGCCGCCGCGGGGCTCGCCGCGGCCGGCGCGGGCGAGGTCGAGGTGGTGGAGCGCGACCAGGAGGCGGGCGGGGCCCCGCGGCACTGCCCGAACAGCGGCTTCGGGCGCTTCGGGATGACCGGACCGCGGTACGCCGAACGCTGTGTGAGCGCGGCGGTGAACGCGGGCGCGGTGCTGCGGACCGGGGTCACCGTCACCGCGTGGGCGAGCCCGCTCACCCTGGACGCCACCAGCCCCGGGGGTCTTGAGCGGATCACCGCCCGTGCGGTCGTCCTCGCCACGGGGGCCCGCGAGCGGCCGCGCGCGGCGCGCCTGGTGCCGGGCACCCGGCCCGCGGGCGTGTTCACCACGGGCGAGCTGCAGCGGTCCTTCCACCGCCACGGGCAGTACATCGGCACCCGGGCCGTCGTCGTCGGCGCGGAGCCGGTGAGCTTCGCCGCCCTTGACACCCTGCGGCAGGCGGGCGTCGAGGTCGCCGCCCTGGTCACCGAGCACCCGCGCCACCAGGCACCGCGCGCCCGCGCCGCCGAGGCCCGGCTGCGGCACGGTGTCCCCCTGCTCACGGACGCCACCGTCACCGAACTCCTCGGGCGAGGACGCCTGTCCGGGGTGCTGCTGCGGCACAGGGACGGCAGGACGGCGCGCCTCGCCTGCGACACCGTCGTCTTCACCGGCGACTTCGTCCCCGACCACGAACTGGCCCGGCGCGGCGGCCTCGCCATGGACCCCGGCACACGCGGCCCCGCGGTCGACAGCGCCTTCCGCACGGCCGAGCGCGGGGTCTTCGCGGTGGGCAACGTCCTGCACGCCGTCGAACCGGCGCGGACGGCCGCGCGTGAGGGCTCGCTCGCCTCGGCTGCGGTGCTGCGCCACCTCTTCGACGGCGACTGGCCGTCGGCCGCGGTGCCGGTGCGGGTCACGCCCCCGCTCGCCTGGGCGGCCCCCAACCGCCTCACGGTGGACGAGCCGGACGGCGGCTTCACGCTCCGGGTCACGGATTTCGTCCCTTACCCGACGCTGACGGTGACGCAGGACGGCAGGGAGCTGTTCCGCGCCCGCCGACGGCGTCCGGCGGTGCCCAACCGTCCCTTCCGCGTGCCGGGGCGGTGGACCGGACGGGTGGACCCGCGCGGCGGCGCGGTGCGGATCGCCCTCTCGGCGAGCCGCGGCTGACCCCCGTCCTCCCTGCCGCGCGGGGAGTGGGACAGGGCACGGCGGTGGGCCCTTCCCCAGAACGCGCCCTCCGCCTAGACTCCAAAACTAGCAGCGCTAATTTATGCGCAGCGAGACCCGAGCAACGATCCGGAGCCGTATCGTGCGCACCGTCCACTTCGCCGCCGCCCGCCGCACCCCCATCGGCAAGCTGCGCGGCGCCCTCTCCTCCGTCCGCCCCGACGACCTCGCCGCGGGCGTCGTACGAGGACTGCTCGACGACATCCCCGGACTCGACCCCGCCAGGATCGACGACATCTACTGGGGCGCCGCCAACCAGGCGGGCGAGGACAACCGCAACGTGGCCCGCATGGCCGCCCTCCTCGCGGGCCTGCCCGACTCGGTACCCGGCGCGACCGTGAACCGGCTCTGCGCCTCCGGCCTCGAAGCCGTCACCACCGCCGCCCGCACCATCGCCGCGGGCGAGGCCGACATCGTCCTCGCGGGCGGCTCCGAGTCCATGAGCCGCGCCCCCTTCGTGCTGCCCCGCCCCGACGAGGCGCTGCCGCACCGCATGGAGACCGCCGACACCCGCCTCGGCTGGCGCCTGACCAACCCACGGATGAAGGACCTGCACGGCGTCCTCGCGATGGGCGAGACCGCGGAGGAGGTCGCCGAGCGCCACGGCGTCCCGCGAGAACGGCAGGACGCCTTCGCGCTGCGCAGCCACCAGCTCGCGACGGCCGCCCGCAAGAACGGTCACTTCGACGACGAGCTGCTCCCCGTCACCCGGCCCGACGGCACCGTGGTCGACGCGGACGAATGCGTGCGCGAGGACACCTCGTACGAGAAGCTCAGCGGCCTCAGGCCCGTCTTCCGCAAGGGCGGCACGGTCACGGCCGGCAACGCCTCGCCGATGAACGACGGCGCCGCCGGACTGCTGCTCGTCAGCGAGGAGGCCCTGAACGACCTCGGCCTGGAATCCCTCGGCCGCTACGCCGCCGGCGCCTCGGCGGGCGTGCACCCCGACGTCATGGGCCTCGGCCCGGTCCCCGCCACCCGCAAGGCGCTCGACCGGCTGGGCTGGAGCGTGGGCGACATCCAGGAGGCGGAGTTCAACGAGGCGTTCGCCGCACAGGCCCTCGCCTGCGTCGACGCCCTCGGCTTCGACCCCGACCTCGTCAACCCCTCCGGCGGGGCCATCGCCCTCGGCCACCCCCTCGGCTGCTCGGGCGCCCGCATCCTCACCACCCTGCTGCACCGCATGCGCCGCACCGGCGCCACGCGCGGCCTCGCCACCATGTGCGTCGGCGTCGGCCAGGGCAGCGCGCTCCTCGTCGAGCGCGGCTGAACCGGCGGGCGCACCGATCCGTGCGCCCGCCCCCGCAGCAGTCGGAACCACCGCAAGGCCGCACGGAAACGGAGCACCACCGCCATGGCAACGCTGTCCCTCGCCGCGATCCTCGCCGAGCCCGCCCGCCGCCACCCGGACCGCACCGCCCTCGTCGAGGGTGACCTGCGGATCACCTTCGCGCAGCTGTGGCGCGAAGCCCGTGCGCAGGGCGCCGCTCTCACGGAACTCGGCGTGCGGCCGGGGGACCACGTGGCGTTGATGGCGCCCAACACCGCCGAGTTCCCGAAGGCCTACTACGCGATCCTCGCCGCGGGCGCGGTCGTCGTCCCCGTCCATCTGCTGCTCTCCGCCGAGGAGGTCGAGCACGTCCTGCGGGACAGCGGCGCGACCCTGCTGCTCTGCCACCCCGCGCAGGCGCCGACGGGGGAGATCGCGGCCAAGGCCACGGACGTGCGGATGCTGCGGCTCGGTGCCGGGGGAGAGCTGGAGGCCCTGGCGCGGGAGACCGAACCCCTCGCCTCGTACGTCACGCGCGACGCCGACGACCCCGCCGTCGTCTTCTACACCAGCGGCACCACCGGCGTGCCCAAGGGCGCCGTGCTCAGCCACTTCAACCTCGTGATGAACGCCACGGTCAACGCCTTCGACGCCAACGACGTCCGCCCCGACGACGTCGCCCTGGGCGCGCTGCCCCTCTTCCACGCCTTCGGCCAGACCGTCTCCATGAACTCGACCTGGCGCGCGGGCGCCACCCTCGTCCTGCTGCCCCGCTTCGACGCCGCCCGCGCCATCGAGCTGATGGTCGAGGAGGGCGCGAACACCTTCCACGGCGTGCCCACCATGTTCGTCGGCCTGGTCGCCGCCGCGGCCGGCGCCGCCGAACTGCCCGCGCTGCGCCTGTGCGTCTCCGGCGGCGCCTCGCTGCCCGTCGCCGTCCTCGAACGCTTCGAGAAGACCTTCGGCACCCCCGTGTACGAGGGATACGGGCTCTCCGAGACCTCCCCCGCGGCCTCCGTCAACCAGCCCGGCTTCGGCACCCGGGCGGGCACCATCGGCCACCCGCTGTGGGGCGTGGACGTCGAGATCGCCCGCGCCGAGGTCGAGGACCGTGTGGAGCTGCTCCCCGAGGGCGAGCTCGGCGAGGTCGTCATCCGCGGCCACAACGTCTTCTCCGGCTACCTCGGGCGCCCCGAGGCCACCGCCGAAGCCCTGGTCGACGGCTGGTTCCGCAGCGGCGACCTGGGCACCAAGGACGCCGACGGCTTCCTGACCATCGTCGACCGCAAGAAGGACGTCATCATCCGCGGCGGCTTCAACGTCTACCCGCGCGAGGTCGAAGAGGTCCTCATGCGCCACCCGGACATCGCCCAGGCCGCGGTCATCGGCCTGCCCGACGCCCTGCACGGCGAAGAGGTCTGCGCCGTCGTCGTCCCGGCGCCCGGCGCGGTGGGCGACCCGGACGCGATCATCGCCTGGTCCAAGGAGCACCTCGGCCGCCACAAGTACCCGCGCCGCCTGGAGCTCACCGCCGAACTCCCGCTCGGCCCCAGCATGAAGGTCCTCAAGCGCGAACTGCGCGCCCGCTACGCCGCGTAGAAGGTACCCGGGGCCGCCGGGAGACGGGCGCGCAGGCGCCCGCCTCAGCGGGACGCGACCGTGGCGCCCGCCGTCTCGGGGGAGAAGCCCTGCTCCAGGTCCTCGGCGAGCAGCCGCTTGGCGATGGAGTCGACCGCCGCGGTGAGCTCCTTGTCCGGCGGCCGCCCGAGGTCCTTCTCGACCTCTTCGCCCAGCCACTTCGACCACGCCGCGGAGATGGCCTCGGCCTCGCGCTCCCCGGCCGCGGTGTGCGAGAAGTACGTACCCGTACGGGTCAGGAAGCCCTCCTCCACCATGCGGTCGAAGACGGGCACGAGGACCTCGGCCGGAATCCTGCGCCGGGCCGCGATCAGACCGAGGCTCGCGTGGCCCACCATGCGGGTGAAGAGCGAGACCTGCATCACCGCCCACGCGCCCGCGATGTCGAGGCGGGTGTCGGAGTCCCTGATGATGCCGCGCGCGGTGCTCATGCCGACGTTGCGGACGATGTGCGCGACGCTCCGCTCCAGGTGGACCCCCGAATCCGAGGTGGTCGGCTGCCCGAAGCCCTCGCCCATGTCGGGCGCGCTCTCGCGCGCGCTGTCGCGCAGCCGCACCTGCTTGAGGAACAGCGACACGAGAAACCCGAGCAGCGCCACGGGGACGGTCCACAGGAAGACCGTGTGCAGGGTGTCCGCGTACGCCTTCACGATGGGCGCCGCCGCCGCGCCCGGCAGCTCGTGCACCCCCTGCGGGCTCTGCGCCGCCTTCGTGACGGCCGCCGGGTCCGCGGTCCCGGTCCGCGCGGCGTCCGCGATGCCGTCCTTGAGGTTCGGCGCGAGGGTGTTGGCGTAGATGGTGCCGAACACCGCGGTGCCGAACGAGCTGCCCAGCGTGCGGAAGAAGGTGACGCCCGAGGTGGCGGTGCCCAGATCCGTGTACGGGACGGTGTTCTGCACGGCGATGGTCAGCACCTGCATGCACAGGCCGATCCCGGCGCCGAGTACGAACATGTACAGCGACTCCAGCCAGGTGCTCGTGGTGTCGTCCATGAGGGAGAGCAGGAAGAGCCCGAGCGCCATCACCAGCGAGCCGACGACCGGGAAGATCTTGTACGTGCCGGTCTTGCTGACGACGTTGCCGCTGAAGACGGAGGCGATGAGGAGGCCGATCACCATGGGAAGCGTCCGCACGCCCGAGGTCGTGGCCGAGTCACCGTCGACGTACTGGAGGTACGTCGGAAGGAACGTCATCGCGCCGAGCATCGCGAAGCCCACGATGAAGCTGAGGATCGAGCAGACCGTGAAGACGGGGTTGCCGAAGAGCCGCATCGGCAGCATCGGCTCCGCCGCCCGGTTCTCCACCACGCAGAACAGCGCGAGGGCGACGAGGCCGCCGACGAAGAGGACGAGGATCGTGGGGGAGCCCCACGCGTACTGGTTGCCGCCCCAGCTCGTGGCGAGGATCAGCGCGCTCGCCCCGATCGCGACCAGCGCGATGCCCATGTAGTCGATCACCGGGCGCACCGCCGACTTCACGACGGGGATGGTGCGGGCCGCGGCGATGACCACGACGATCGCGATGGGCACGTTGACGTAGAACGCCCAGCGCCAGCTCAGGTGGTCGGTGAAGAGTCCGCCGAGCAGCGGGCCGATCACGGTGGAGACGCCGAAGACGGCGCCGATCGCGCCCTGGTACTTGCCGCGCTCGCGCAGCGGGATGACGTCGGCGATCAACGCCATGGAGGTGACCATCAGACCGCCCGCGCCGATGCCCTGCATCGCCCGCCAGGCGATGAGCAGCATCATGTTGGTCGACAGGCCGCACAGGAACGAACCGGTGATGAAGATGACCGCGGAGATCTGGAAGACGACCTTGCGGCCGAACAGGTCACCGAACTTGCCGACGAGGACCGTGGCGACGGTCTCCGCCAGCAGGTACGACGTCACCACCCACGACATGTGCTCCGCGCCGCCGAGGTCCGACACGATCGTCGGCAGCGCGGTGCCGACGATGGTCTGGTCGAGCGCGGCGAGCAGCATCCCCAGCATGATCGTGACGAAGACGACGTTGCGGCGGCGCCGGTCGAGGAAGGGCGGCGCCTGGGCCTGCGCGGCGGCGGGGGCGGATTCCGGTGCCGGCTGCTCGGTGGTGGTCACACGGTCACCCTCACATCGGGTCGCCCCGACTGCATGCGGGACGAGCCCGCTCCGGTGACGGTTCTGGCCCCTGGGCCCTGGGCCCGGCGGCCCTCGCCCGCGCTTGCCCGCGCTTGCCCGCGGCCGACGGCGCTCGTGGGCTGGGCTTGGAGCCGTGGCTGCCGGGTGCCTGGTGGTGTTCGGGCGCGAGGCGCGAGGCGCGAGGCGCGAGGTCCGTCGGCTACTCCGTCGAGTCGCTTCGCAGGCGTGGCGCGTGGGTGGCTGCTTCCACCGGCTGCCGCTCGCGTTCGAGTTCTTCCGCCAAGGCCGTCGCCCAGGTGTTCAGCTCGGGTACGCGGATTCCGTACGGCCGGGGCCGGTCCGTCTGCTCGCTCCAGGCGGAGATCGCCGCCGCCCCGCGGAGCAGCAGCCGGGCGCCGCCCGTGATGTTGCCGCGGGCCGCGTGGGTGAGGCCGACCGCGAGCTGGGCCAGGCCCTGCCACAGGCCGCGCTCCGCTTCCGGGCCCGATTTCCACGCGTCCTCGAAGACCTCGTGCGCGTGGAACGGCCGCCCCGCGTCGAGCAGCTCCTGCGCTTCGGCGAGGGACTCCCCGGGCGTGCGCACGACGCCCTCGGGCTGCCGGGCCACGCCTTCGGTGCCGTAGGGGAGCGGCCTGCCGAGGCCGTCGCGCGGGCGCTGGCTGCGGGCGCGGCCCTCGGCGTCCCGATCCCGGTCGCGGTCATCTTCGTACGGTCGCGGTGAAGTGCTCATAGAGGGATTGTCGCGCGTACCTGACGGCGGTCACCGGGGAACGGAGCACCCTCGGCCGTGGGGTAGAGTTCTTCTTGTGATCACGGCGGGACACCGCGGCGGACACACACCGGGACGTGGCGCAGCTTGGTAGCGCACTTGACTGGGGGTCAAGGGGTCGCAGGTTCAAATCCTGTCGTCCCGACTGGAGACAGTCGCAGGTCAGGGCCGGTTTCGGAGAAATCCGAAACCGGCCCTGAGCCGTTTTTGGGAGCGCGGTGCGCGGAGCGCGCTGAGGTGTGCTGCTATTCGCGGCGCGAGGGTGGAGTGGACGTGGTGGTCGGCGGTCTCGCGTGCGCGGTCAGTGAGCTTTTTCCAACCTCAGGTTGAGGCGTGACGAAGGCCGGGATGGTCTTCACGATGGCGGTGACCCGGTTGGTGCTACAGCGGAGTTTCCGCGGAAGGCACCAGCCCTTCAGGGCGGCCAAGGCTTGCTGGCCGAGGCAGCGGATCCGGGCGTGGTGCTGTTGTGCCGACGTTGCCGCGGCTTGAGACGCAGGCTGCGGAAGGGCACCGGGGTGATGCCGTCGCCGCCTTGATACGCCTTGTCCGCCCAGCACTTCACCTCCGCGTCGAGGGGGCGTGGTCACCGGCAGTCCCCATGTCGTGGCGAGCGTCGGGAACGGTGGGTGAGGCCCACAGCAGCCGACCTGCCGCATAGGTGATGACCTGCCGCCACTCCGAGCCGGGCTTGTCGGACATGGCGGCGCCGACCCGGCTGAGAGCTACCGCGGAGCTGCGCGCCGACCGGTGACCGGTCGGTGCGGATCCGGTCTACCGGTTCGCGGCTTCGCGAGAGGCGATCCGGTTCGTGCGACCGACCGCGCGGCCCACCGCGTTGCGCGCCTCGAGGCCCGTCCGGGTGCGGGGCACCATGAGTCTGGAGAGCAGACCGACGCGTCGCTGCCGCGGGCCTACCTCACGGCGGAGCCGCGACTCGTAGGCGGCGAAGGCGCGGGCGTGATCACCGCGATGGGCGGCGAGTTCTTCTGCGAGGGCGTACGCGCCCGCCATCGCCATGCTGGACCCGTCACCCAGCAGGGCCGTCGCCGCCGCCGCGTCCCCGAGCAGGACGACCCTTCCGCGGGACCACGAGGGCATCCGGAGGGTGGTCAGGGGGTCGAAGAACGGAGCCGGGTGGTCGAGGAACGCCGCCACGAATTCCGGTGCCCGCCACCGCACGTCGGCGTAGGCGTCGGCCACGGTCTGCTTGTGCAGGGCGATGTTCTTGCGGTCGTGGGGCGCCGGCTGTGCGGCCCGGAAGGTGAAGATCGCAAGCGGGGTGGTCCGCGAGGGGTGGAGGACCAGCATCCGGTTCGGCACGGTCAGCATCGTCATCTCGGTCGGGTCCTCGATGGCGTCGGGTTCCAGCGGGACGGTCGCGCCGTACAGGCCCAGGTCGCTCGTGAACTGCCGCTCGGGCCCGAATACCAGGCGCCGTACGGTGGAGTGCATCCCGTCGGCACCGACCACCAGGTCGAAGCGCCGTGGCGCGGACCGCCGGAAGGTGACGTCCACCCCGCCTCCGTCCTGGTCGAGAGCGGTGACCGTGTCGTCGAACAAGAACTCGGCCTCGGCCTGCGCCGACCGGTGGAGCACCTCGGACAGGTCGGCTCGGGTCACCTCGACCGTCGGCGCCTTGTCCGAGGTGAGCGGGAGTTGCAGGATGCGCCTGCCGTCGGGATCGAGCAGGGTCAGTGACCGATTGCGGGTGGCGAGCTCGCGGAGCTGCGGGAGGATGCCCATGCGCTCGGCGACCGGGATCGCGGGCCCCTTCACGACGATCGCGCTACCACCGGAGCGCAGCTGCCGGGCGTGTTCGACGACCGTCGGCCGGTATCCATTCCGGGAGAGCCAGTACGCGAGTGCGGGCCCTGCGATTCCGGCACCGACTATCAGCACCTCGGGCTTCTTCATGACGATGACCTCTCGGAGTGTCGATGACCAGGTCCCCGGCGAGTGCCGTGCCGGGTCTGCGGGAGCGGCGGCACGGGCGGTGCGACCGGACCCAGGTACGATCAATTTCGTACCTCAGGGAAGCACGCCCTTCAGGTACGATGCAAGTCGTACTTGAAGGAGGTGCCGCGTGGCCAGGAGGAACCTGGACGGCCCGGAGGCCGATGCACTCGATCTGGGTGCGGTGTTTCGTGCACTCGCCGATGAGCACCGTCGTTCGGTGATGACGGAGTTGGCCACCGACCGCAGCGACAGCGAGCGGGGCTGCAACTCGTTCGATCTTCCGATCTCGAAGCAGACCCAGACCCACCACTTCCGGGTCCTGCGCGAGGCAGGTCTCATTGACGAGGTCGACTACGGCAACCGCAAGGGCATCCGACTACGACGTGCGGACATCGAGAAGAGATTCCCCGGGCTCCTCGCGCTCCTGGGAGCAGGGCCCCCGGCCGATACCGCTCCTCGCTGAGCACAGCTGAGCACACCGGAGGGGAGTCCGATTCGGCCGCCCTGAGCCGCGAGCTCTGTTTCCTCAACCTGCGTGCGGAGCGGGGCCACTGGGGTGAGGGCGGGGTCCGGGCGTAGAGAAGCTCCTGGTAGACGGGTGCGTGTCGAGTCCAAGGCATCCTGCCAGGAGCTTCCGCATGCTCGTCTACCCAGCCGGGGTCGATCTGTCCACCTCCGCTCTGCGCTTCCTCGCCCGTGAGCTGACCGCACGTCGACTTGCGCAAGGGACACGATGGCGCCGGCCGGCATCCTGGCTGCTCTGGCTCCAACTCTCGCCGAGGCGGTGAGGACAGCCTCCGGCAAGGCGTTCGTGATCCTGGACAGTACGTTGCTGCCGATCGACCGGCCGACCCGGCGGGGACGATTGCTGTGGGCGTCGCCCGCGCTGCCCGGATCTGTCCACGACATCAAGGTCGCGCGAACTCACGGCATCACCGGTGCCCTGGCGGGGGCAGCCGTATCACCAGCCTCGTCCAGGCCGTCCTCACCCTGGACCTGACATGCTCAAACTGAGGTCGGAAAAGGCTCAGTGGCCGAGGTGGCGTAGGTAGTCCTCAAACGTGGCGTGCGTTGCGTCCGCCGGCCCGAAGTTCCGGTTGAACCAAGCGGTGTCGAGCCGGGTCTCCCGCTGCTGGTGGCCGATCCGGCACGCGGAATCAGATGTGGTCGCGCGTGGAAAGGATGAGCCAGTCCCGGTATGCGCCACACTCGGAGCGGGTGACCATCTCACCGTCGAGGACGACCGGCTGCTTCCACGACATCATCCTGCCGTCGAGCTGATCGTGGCTGGGTACCCGCAGCTCCGGCGGAAGGGAGTCGTCCACCGCGGTGGCCTGCTGGGTGCGCTCCGGCTTGGCCGGGGGCACCCCGAACCCAGGCCGGATGGTCCTGCAGCCGCGCATGCAGCTCGGCAAACTGGCGCTGCGCCCCGCTGAGTTCCGTGGCGCGGCGGCGTATTCGGTGGAACGCCCTGGCGTTCTCCTTTGCCTCGTCCTGCTCGCTTCATGAGCGTGGCCATGGCCTACGCCCTTGGTGGTTTCAATTCACAAAGTCACAGTCACCTGCGGCCAGGCCGTGAGGTGTTTCCTCGCTTCCTGGGCTGCGTTCGAAATGAGGTTGGTGAAATCTCTCCCGGCTACTCGGCAGGCCGCCGTGGGAGCGGCCGAGCGTGTGGTCGTCCGGCTCGGCCGCCAACCCGTCGGTACCTGTCCGGCCCGTATCGCGAGCCCCCTTTTCCGCGCTCCGCCAGCGTGCTGGTGGGCTCGGCAGAGGGGGAGTCGACTGACACCTCCCACTCGATGTGCCCGGATACGTCGACTTTGGCCTGCATCTTCTTCAGGGCGTGTGCCCCAGGTTCCGTCGATTTGCCAGCGCCGGAACACCAAGTACGCGGTCTCCCGCGGACCATACCGGTCGGGTGCATGCATCCCGCCAGGGCGCCCCCGTTCTGGCCTGCCACCAGATGCCGTCGAAGACCTGCCGCCGATCCCGCGTGCACGTCCCATCTTCGGCAGTCAGCTCCGATCCTGGGGGCTGGATTTCTCGCCTTCGCGCCGACGGCGTCCGGAAGGTCACCCGTTTGACCTCAACTGAACTTGAGATCCTACGGTCTTCGCATGACCTGCAACAGCGTGCAGGCTCCGCACCGAAGTACCGAAGCACCAGGAGGGGACTATGACGACCCAGCAGAACTCCGACGCCGAACTCGCCGGACAGCCCGCCGCGTACTGGACCGGTGTCGCCTACGAGGCGCTCATCGCATGCACCCGGGCCCAGCAGGCCGAAAGGGGCTATACGCAGCCCCAGTTCTGGCTGTTGCGCAATCTGTCCGTGAACGACCTCTCGCCCGACGGCGAGGGGATGACGCTGCCCGAGCTGAGGAAGGCCATGGCCTCCTACCTTCGACCCGAGGACGATCTGGCGGCGGAGGCCGAGGTGCTCCTGCAGCGCGGCTGGCTGACCAGGGACGCCGAGGGTCAGCTGTGGCTCACCGAGGAGGGTGAACAGGCACGCGTCGACCTCGCGCGCAACGCCCCCGCGATCCGGGCCGCTCTCCACGAGGGCATCGACGACGCGGACTACGTCACCACAGTGAAGGTGCTACAGCGGCTGATCCGCAATGCGGGCGGGACGGTCGCCTGACAGGCCAACGGCCCGGGCATCTGCCCCGGGGGCCCGGGCAGATGGCGGCAGACCAGTCGGCGTGATCTTCCAGCGAGGTCATGCCGCCCTCCAACTCGCCACCGTGCGGCAAGCATCTGCGACCACATCTCAAACACGCCCAAGGGCCGAGACCTGCTTTGGGCGAGGCGCTTCCAGCGCCGTGAGGTCCGTCTACAGTGGCATGCCAAGGCTCTCCTCATCGTGGGCGGCAGCGGGTTCCTGGGTACTGAGCTGGTCCGCCAGGCATCTGCCGCCGGGCTGCCTCGCTCGCTCGCCCCTGCCCGGTTATCAACGCGATGAGCGGTAGCGCCAGTTGTTCGCTGCGCCGTACGGGGTGACGGGTTGGCGAGGCAGGATTCGTCGTAGTGGGACGTGGATGCCGGAGTGTACGGCGTCGCTGGCTTACGTGAACGAGGCGGCAGTTGTGCTTCGCTGCGGTCATCGCCAGGCGGACGGCACCTTCAGCCGTGTCTGCCAGGACGCGGCGAAGACCGGCACCCGGCTTCTGGCCTCAGACGGCGCCATCGCCCGTCCCCACGCGGTCCAGTTCGTCAGAGTCGATCAGAGCGTGGAGACGTTCCGCTCGGCGAGTAGACGAGCGACCATCCACCAGGCATTTTCCTAGCGGTGACGGGCAACGTCGGCTGTCGATGCCGAGGGTGCGGGCGAGGACCGCGGCGGGCAGTTCGGTGGCGAGTTGGAACAGGGCGGTTGAGCGGGCTTCTGCGAGCCGGCTGCCGAGTTTGCGGAGCCGTTCGCGGACCTCGACCTGCTGGCGGGCCAGTTCAGCGACGGGTGCGGGAAGCTCGACCGGACGGCACCGAAGCCGCTCCGGCCTTGCGTTGCTGCTGGTCAGGGAGCCTAAGGCGTGTCATGTCCACCGGGAATGTCAAACGGAACGGCCGGTGCAAGGCGCCGGTGAGAACCAGGAAGTACTCCGCACGGGAACTCACCAAGCGATACGGCGACAGGACAGCCGTCGACCACCTGTCCTTCACCGTCCGGCCGGGCCTTGTCCCCGGCTTCCTCGGACCGAACGGCGCCGGGAAGTCAACGACCATGCGTATGGTCGTCGGCCTGGACACACCCAGCTCGGGCTCGGTCACTGTGGGCGGCCGCTCCTACGCAAGGCTCCCTGCTCCGTTGCGGACGGTCGGCTCGCTGCTCGACGCCGAGTCCGTCCACGGCGGGCGCACCATACGCAAGCACCTGCTGGGCCTCGCCCGCAGCAACGCGATCGGGCGCCGCCGCGTGGATGAGGTCCTGGAACTGGTCGGTCTGGCGGAGGTCGCCGACCAGCGGGCCAAGGGACTGTCGCTCGGCATGGGGCAGCGGCTCGGCATCGCGGCCGCCCTGCTCGGCGACCCGGAGGTGCTGATCCTCGACGAGCCCGTCAACGGCCTGGACACCGAGGGCATCCGCCGGATCCGCGATCTGCTCAAGTCCCAGGCGGCACAGGGCCGGACGGTGTTCCTGTCCAGCCACCTGATGAGCGAGATGGAATTGACCGCCGACCACCTGATCGTGATCGGGCGCGGCAAGCTCCTCGCGGACACCGCCATGCGGGACTTCATCGAGACGAATTCGCAGGGCGGCACCCTGCTGCGCGTGCCCGACGACGAAGCGGGACGGATACGCGCCCTGCTCGAAGCACACGGGGCGACCGTCAACCTGGACGCTCGCGGAGCCTGGCGGGTCACGGGTCTCACCCCGGTGGAGATCGGCGAACTGGCCCGGGGTGACCAGCTGGCGGTCCATGAACTGACCCCGGTCCTCTCCTCGCTGGAGGAGGTCTACATGAACATGACCCGCTCCTCGGTCGAATTCCGGGGCGGTACGGCGGACGCCGGTCACGAGACGAAGGAACTGGTCCGATGAGAACGCCCCCCACCACGACGCGAGTCGGCACCGCCGGCGCCTCACCGACACCTGGCTTCGGCACTGCGCTCGCATTCGAATGGACCAAGTTCACCAGCCTCCGCTCTACTCGCTGGACCACGGCGGCAGTCGGCCTGCTGATCGTCGTCGGCGCGGTGTTCGTCGGGCTCAGCGGCAGTCTCCAGCCCGACGACACGGTGCTCGGCGGCAGTCTCACTCTCAGCGTCGTCTCCTTGATGATCGCGGGTGTGGCGGGATCGCTGACCGTGTGCGGCGAGTACTCCAGCGGCACGATCGGCTCCACTCTGGCCGCGGTGCCGCGCCGTGGCAGGGTCCTGGCCGCCAAGGCGGTCCTGCTCGGAGCGCTGCTGTTCGCGATCGGCCTGGTCGCCTGCTTGCCGGCTTACGTCCTCGGCGACGCGATCCTCGAGGACGGCGAGCACGCCCAAGGCGAGCGTCACTCGGCGGGAGCCGTCACGGTGGTCGTCGCGGTGATGCTGCTGCCCTCCCTGTTCGGCCCGCTCTTCGGCGACCTGCAGCGGTGGATCGCGGGCGCGCCCCCTACCGCCGCTCTGGAGAAGCTCACCCAGACCTCGGACGCGAGTCACGAGGTGGTCGGCTCGCTGGGCGCGTGGCCGTCGCTGGGCCTGGTCGCCGCGTACAGCGTGGCGCTCCTCGTGCTCGCTGTTTCGCGGTTGCGCCGGCGTGATGTCTGACGCCATCGGACGCTGAGGCCGGCCGAAGGGGGGACGGCCGACGTCTGCCGGCCGGCGGGAGCGGGCTGCTCGGCCGGCCGGCTGGAAGCGGCGGATCGCGAGGGAGGGTGGGCTGAACGTGTACAGGTCGAGGATCTCCGGCCGGGGTGCGACGCCGGGGCCGCCCGCCTGACCAGGCGGCGATGTCCTCTATCGCGTCCGGGTCGTTCACCAGGCCGAACCGCACTGGCCGTGCTCCGGCCGCACGCCCGGCGGACGAGGGCCGCACGACAACCACGCCTGCCTGGTCACACGCGTCCAGGCAGGCGGAGATGCGTACGGGCGCCTCCCCACGCAAACGCGCGGCCTGCGCGGTCCCGGCACGCGACGACCCGGCACGGCAGCCGCCCACTCACCTACCCACCCACCAGTTGCGCAGTCACCTCAGTGCCCTACGCCTCACCGTCCGTTGTGTCGGACACGCCGAAACGCTCCCTCTCCGGGGAGATCCGCCCCGGGGCTCCGTCGAGGGGGCGGCGGCGTGGGGCTCCTGGCTCTCGGGGCGCAGCTCCTCCCGGCCTTACCGTCCCTCGTGGGGCAAGTGGCCCGTTCGGGATCCGCTCACCGGTCACAGTGGCGGGACTCTCCCTCGCTCGGGTGCCCGTGTCGGTCTGGTCCGGATGGCGGCCGGGGATCACTCGGGCTCGTGTGCATGCGGACTCGTCGTGGGTGGCTCGTCCGGGCGTTCCCGGCCACCGTCATGGCCGGACGCCACCACGAGGACGAGACCCACCACGACGGCCCCGGCAGCCACCCGGCCAACGACCCGCACCGTCCAGCTCGGAAGCGACACGCCCGCCCGCCGCGTCGGTGCGCCCAGTCGCTCGGCCCGCCGGGCGGGCCGCAGCAACCGGGCCAGCAGTAGCGCCGCGACCGGGAGTTGCAGCAGCCACAGCACGGTACGCGGCCACTCGCCGTACCAGACGTTCGTGCCGTACAGCAGGGTGTGCCACACGCTCAGCACGTAGACGACGATGACGAAGCGGTGCAGCCGACGCCAGGTGTTCGCGCCGATGCGGTGACGGACGTAGAACAACAGGCCCAGCGGGACGGCCAGATACAGAGCGCCCTGCCCCAGCGGAATGGCGATCCGACCGGTGCCGGAGTCGTACCAGCCGGGCACGAACGTGTCCGCGAACCCCGCCCACAGCCGCCCGGCCCACGCCAACTGGGCCTCGTAGCGCACGAGTTCGGCGGCGAACAGCAGTGCGTGTGCGGACATCAGGGCGATCGTGGTCAGGCTCGTGGTGCGGTGCCAGCGTTCCAGGATCTGCCGGGACACCGGCAGCCGGGCGGGGCGCGGCCCCGAAAGCAGGAGACCGAGCATGACCGTGCCCCAGGCCCACAGCAGGCCCGACCAGCCGAACGCCTGGCTGAGGAGGTACATCCAGTAGGTACCGGCGTCGTCCATGAACGGCATGACCGCGACCGTCGCCGAGTTGCCCGACTCCATGCGGGCGTACAGGAACGCGAAGACGGCCGCCGTGACCAGGACGGCGGCGCCCGCGTCGGGGAGCGCGGCGCGCAGGTCGGCGCGCAGCACGACGCGATCGGGCGGACGCCGCTCACGGGCGGGCGGCGGGGATGTCGTGCCGTCGTCCTCCGGGGTCGTCTCTGGCAGCATCCTGGGCCTTCCGGGCGCGGTACTCCGAGGGGAGGTGCGGGTGACGTCGACGCACCAGTGTGACCGGCGTGGCCGGAAATACGGAGGACACATTCGGCCAGAGTGTTGTCCGGGTCGGCCGAGTCGTCTCAAGGCTCCGATGCCGCCGCCCGGACGATCGCATCCGGACAACTGACGCCGCGCCCCTCCCGCAGCGGCGTGAGCCGCCCTACGCTCATGCCCGCAGTCGGTTCGCGTCTCCTGTCCGACCAGGTATTGGCGGCGCGACGCAAGAGGGAACCCGGTGGGAATCCGGGACTGTCCCGCAGCGGTGAGTGGGAACGAAAGCCGTCATCAGCACTGGCCCGAGTCGGTTCGGGGCCGGGAAGCGACGGCCGGTAGATGCCCGCCGGTGACCGGTGTCCCCGGTGAGCGAGCCCACGAGTCCGAAGACCTGCCACTGCGCCCGTACGTGCTGTGCGGGTGGTGCGCGGTGACCTCGAGGACTGGGTCGGCGGTACGGACGGGATACCCGCGGGGCACGCCCCGCACGGCGCCTCCTCCCCGGTCGCATTCCAGGACGCGGACAGGAGGAGGGGTTCGTGACGGGCCGTACCGTCTCCGGTGTCTGCCACGGCACCCTGGGCGAGCTGTACCAGGGTCCGCTGCGGGCAGGCCCCGATCCGGCCATCGCCGTCGTGTCGTTTCCCGTGGGCCGCCGTTCCCGGGTGACTTTCACCCACGGGACGGATCCGCCGGACCCGCTGCCGCTCGGGGAGAAGTCCGCGATCGCGGGCCCGGCTCTTCGTGGAGCACTTCGGGCTCACGCTGCCACCGGGCCGTTGGAGCGCCCACTCCGACCTTCGGGTGGGCGTGGGGATGGCGAGTTCGACCGCCGACATCGTGGCGACCCTGCGCTGCCTGTTCCGGCTCTTCGCCCTGCCGTATGACGCGGACGTGGTCCTCGGCGTCCTGGCGGCGATCGAACGGGCGGACAGCGTCTTCCTCGACGAGTTCGCCCTGTACCTCAGTGGCCGGCACCGGGTGGTGCGGCGGCTGGGCACGGACATCGGCTTCCACACCGCGTACATCACCGAGCCCGGGACGGTGGACACCGCCGCCGTCACCGACCTGCTGCTGGCGCACTACCGGCGGCACGGGGAGGAGTACGAACGGTGCCTGACCGACTTGCTGAAGGGATTCGTCTCCGGTGATCCGGCCGCGGTCGCACGGGCGGCCACCGCCAGCGCCGCCCTGTCACAGCGGGTGCTGCCCAAGGCGGCATTCGACAGCATGCTCGCCCACCAGGAGCGGTTCGGCGCCGACGGCGTCTTCGTCGCCCACACGGGCTGTCTGATCGGCTATCTCTTCCCCGGCCGCCCCGACGCCGCCCTGAAGTCCGAACTGTCCGCCTTCTTTCATTCGCTCGGCCAGCAGTGTTCCTTCGCCCAAGGAGGCTACGGGTGATCCACCCTCACATCGCCGACGCCCTGAAGGTCCCCGATCTCGTCCGGCTCTGCGACGGCCTCGTCCTGATCCGGTTCGAGTCGATGAAGATCTACTCCGCGCTCGCCGCTGTCCGCCACCTGCTGGAACGGGGCACGATCCGTCCGGGACAGACCCTGGTCGACAGTTCCAGCGGCATCTACGCCTACGCCCTGGCGCTGGCCTGTCACCGCTACGGCATGCGCTGCCACATCGTCGCGTCCACCACCGTGGACATCACCACCCGCGCCCAGCTGGAGATCCTCGGCGCCACCGTGGAACAGGTCCGGCCCTCCGAGAACCTCAAGCTGGACCAGGAGTTACGGGTACGGAGGGTGAAGGAGATCCTGGCCGACCACCCCGCCTGGCACTGGATGCGCCAGTACCACGACGACGTCCACTACCTCGGCTACCACGAGGTCGCCGACCGGATCACCACCGCGTTCCCCGCGACCGCACTGACCGTCGTCGGAGGGGTGGGCTCCGGAGCCTCGACGGGCGGCCTCGTGGAACGCCTGCGCGCCACCGACCCCTCGGTGCGGCTGGTCGGCGTCCAGCCCTTCGGCAGCCTCACCTTCGGCAGCCAGGACCACCACGACCCGGAAGCGATCATCGCCGGCATCGGGTCGTCGATCGTCTTCGACAACGTCCGCCACACCCTCTACGACGCCGTGCACTGGCTGGACTTCACCCACGCCATGTCCGGCACGGTCGCCCTGCTGCGCGACCACGCCGTCTTCGCCGGGCTGTCCACCGGCGCCGGATACCTCACTGCGATGTACGAGGCCCGCCGCCATCCCGACCGGCTGCACCTGGTGATCGGCGCCGACACCGGACACCGCTACGTCGAGCGCGTCTTCGCCCGGCACACCGAAGCCCTGGACCCCGCCGCCCTGAAGCCGGTCGAGATCTCAGCCCCCGAGGAGATGTCCATGCCCTGGTCCAGGATGGCGTGGCGGCGCACCGCCTGCCCAGCCGGCCGGAAGGAGCGAGCCGCATGACCGTCGTCTGCCTCGAATCGCTCACCTTCGGCCTCGGACACCTGGTGCGCGCCGCCGACGCACTCGGCGAGCGGCTCACCCTGCTCACCCGCGACCGCGCCTACTACGCCCACGAGTTGGAGAGGCTTCCGCCGGACGCCCTCGACGTCGTCGTCACCGACACCTTCGACGTGGAAGGGCTCGCGGACCTGCTGCACCGGACGCCTCGGCTGCGCGGCCTGATCAGTTCCACCGACACCTGGACCCTCGCCGGCGCCGAACTCACCGACCGCCTCGGCCTGCCCGGCCTCGACCCGGCCGTACTGCGGCTGACCCGGGACAAGGCGGCCGTACGCAACCGGCTGCACGCTGCCGGGCTGACACGCGGGCGCGCCGTGGAGGCGACCGGGGCGGAACTGAGGGACGTGCTGCTCAAGGAGGCCGGTCTGCCCGCCGTACTGAAGGACACAGCGGGCACCGGCAGTCAGAACGTCTGGCTGGTCCGCGACGAGCCGGAACTGGACGCGGCCCTGGCCGAGGCGGCCGGGCGGCAGTTGAAAGGGCGGCTGTTCGCTGAACCGTACTTCAGCGGACCGGTGTACAGCGCCGAGACCCTCACCTGGGCCGGCCGGACCCGGCTGCTGGGCGTGTCCAGCCGGCTGATGTCACCCGAGCCGTACTTCCGGGAGGAGATCACCGCGTTCCCCGTGGCCTTCCCCGAGGCGCGGCGGGCCGTGCTGGAGCGGTGGCTCGGTGAGGTGCTCGCGGCGATCGGCTACACCGACCGCTTCGCGCACGCGGAGTTCGTCCTGACCACCGGCGGCCCGGAGGTCGTGGAGATCAACCCCCGGATCGGGGGCGCCCTGGTCGGGGTGGGCATGTGCCGGGCGCTCGGAGTCAACGTGTACGAGGCGATGATCGAGGCCGCGCTCGGGCGCCGTCCCCGCCTGATGGACGCGGACCTGCCCGGCGGCCCGGCGGTCGCCTTCGTCCTGGGCTACCCGGCCGCGCCCGGCGTGTTCACGGGCGTCGCCGGTCTGGGGCGGCTGGCGGAGATGCCGGGATCACCGGCCTGGTACCCGGTCAGGTCCGTCGGCGACCCCGTCGAGCACCTGGGCGACAGCCGCGGTTACGCGGGCATCGTCTACGCGGAGGCGGAGACCGCCGAACTGGCCACGCACCACGCCGTGGCCGCCGCCAACGCCGTACGGGTGCTTACCGAGCCGTTCCAGCGGACCGGGGACGCCGGTGGCTGACCACGCACCGGGCGGGAGCGGCCTGCAAGCCGCGCTGTCCACGCTGAACGGTCCGCTGCGTTTCCTGCTGCTCTGCTCGTTCCTCATCCCGCTCGGCAGCTTCATGATCCTGCCGTTCATGGCGGTGTTCCTGCACGAACGGCTCGGAATGGGGCTCGGCACGGTCGGCGCCGTGCTGGCCGTGGCGTCCCTCGTGCAGTTCTCCGGGGGGATCGTGGGCGGCGCCCTGGCGGACGGCTTCGGGCTGCGCCGCACCATGCTGTGGGCGCTGATCATCCGCACGGCCGGGTTCGTGGGCCTCCTGCTGGCACTGCGCTGGCCACCCCTGGCCGTCGGAGCACTGGTCCTCACCTGCTGCGGCGCCGCGCTGTACCTGCCCGCCAACAAGGCGTACCTCGTGCACGGCGTGGACGACGAACGCCGCCCCGCGTTCCTGTCGGCGGGCAACGCGGCGCTCAACGCGGGGATGGCGGTGGGACCGCTGATCGCGGGGCCGTTCGTGCTGTCCTCGCCCGGCTGGCTGTTCGTGGCCGTCACGGCGCTGTTCGTCCTGGTCACCGCAGGCCACGCACGGCTCCCCGACGCGAAGGCCGAGCGGGAACCGGGTCCGGAAGCAGGGGGGAAGGGCCTGCTCGCCGGGGTGGCGGTCCTGCCGTTCGCCGCCAACGCGCTCGCCTTCTACCTCTACTTCCACTTCCAGCACTTCCTGGCGGTGTACGCCGTCGAGCGGGCGTCCAGCGCGTTCTACAGCCTGGTCCTCCTGCTCTGCTTCACGCTGGTCATCGTCGTCCAGCCCCTCGCGTCCGGTCTGATCCGGCGCATGCCCTACGCGACTGCCCTCGCGGTCGGCTTCACGGGCCTGGCCGCCGGGCTGGCCGTCCTGGCGGCGGGCACCCGGCCGGCGCTGCTGGCGGGCGGGGCGCTGATCACGTTGGGCGACATCGTCCTGTTCCTGAAGAACGACCTGGAGGCCCTGCGCCGCAGCCCGCGCTCGGACGCCGTGGTCTTCGGCCGGCAGCGCCTGGCCGCGGGCCTCGGCGCCTGCGCCAGCGGAGTGCTGGGCGGGCAGTTGTACGGCATCACCGAACACACCGGGGGCACCGGCTTGTTCTGGCTGCTGTCCGCGGCGCAGTGCCTGTTGCTGCCGCCACTGCTGGCACTGCGCGCTCCCCGGGCGAAACACCTCCACCCGCACGATCACGACGAAGGAGCACTGACACCACATGACACGGACGGGCGGGTTCCAGGACGATGACTTCTGGACCGAGTTCCACGACTTCCTCTTCTCCGAGCAGCGCCACACGCAGGCCGAGGAACTGCTCGGCACCTCTCCCTTGCTGTCCTTCCCCGCCGGAGCCCGGGTGCTGGATCTGTGCTGCGGCCCCGGTGTGTTCACCGTCCCGCTCGCCCGCCGCGGCCACGACGTCACCGGGGTGGACCTGAGCCCCGCCATGCTGGACCGGGCGCGCAAACGGTCGGCCGACGCGGGCGCCCAGGTCACGTACGTGCGGGCCGACGCACGCGAGTACGAGGCCCCGGGCGCCTTCGATGTGGTCCTCAACATGTTCACCTCGTTCGGCTACTTCGACGACCCCGCCGACAACGCGCGCGTGCTGCGCACCATGTACGCCTGCCTGGCCCCCGGAGGCACCCTCGTACTGGACCTGGCGGGCAAGGAACTGCTGGCCCGCAAGGTCACCCCGCCGAAGGTGGTGAAGCGGGGCGAGGACCTGATGGTGCAGACCGACACCGTGCTGGACGACTGGGCGCGGCTGCGCAGCGACTGGGTCCTGGTCCGGGGCGAACGGGTGACGCGGGCCACCCTGGTGTGGTTCGTGTACAGCGCGGTGGAGCTGCGGCGGATGGTTCGGGAAGCGGGGTTCGGGCGGGTGGAGGTCTTCGGCGGTTTCGACGGCCGCCCCTACGACGAGAAGGCCGACCGGCTGGTGCTGCGGGCGGTGCGCGAGACATGAGGGCCGGGCAAGGGCGCTCGGGCACTTGCGCACGCCCTTATGGCCGCTTCCCGGCAGACCGTAGTATCAGCGGGTCATCACCGCGACGGGAGACAGGAAGCCGGTGCGAATCCGGCACGGTCCCGCCACTGTGACCGGGGAGTGCACCCTTCGACACGCCACTGCGCGCCGCGTGGGAAGGCAGGGGGAGCGGCGATCCGGGAGTCAGGACACTGGCCGGTCGCGGGCCCGTTCCGAGGAGCGCGGACTCCCCAGGAGGCTTCACGTGTACGACGGCACGTCCCGTCCCCCGCTGTTCACCCCTGCCCGCAGGCGGCATGCCCGGCGCGCCATGGCCGCGGCCGTCGCCCTGTCGGCGGCCCTGCTGACCGCCGGCTGCGGATCGTCGCAGGACACCGCCCAGGACGCGAAGGCCACGGCCCCGCCGGCCAAGGGCTTCCCCGTCACCATCGACAACTGCGGCGTGAGGACGACGTACGAGAAGGCGCCGGCCCGCGTCATCACCATCCACCAGCACCCGGCGGAACTCCTGCTCTCCCTGGGCCTGAAGAACCGTATGGTCGGCACCGCCTTTCCCGATTCCGCCGTCCTGCCCAAGCTGAAGAAGGACTACGAGTCGGTCCCGGAACTGGCGAAGAGGGAACCGTCCTTCGAGACGGTCCTGGAGGCCGAGCCGGATCTCGTCTACGGCGGCTACGGCAGCGCCTTCGCCGAGAACGAGGGCCGCTCCCGCGAGGCGTTCGCCGACGCCGGCATCGACACCCACCTCAACCGCGAGTACTGCGGCGAGAAGCGCGTGACGATGAAGGACGTCTACGAAGAAGTCCGCACCGTCGGCAAGATCTTCGGCGTGCCCGACCGCGCGGACAGGCTGGTCTCCGACCTCCGGTCACGGGTCGGCAAGGCCACCACCGCCGTCGAGGGCAGGCCCCAGGTACCCGTCTTCGTCTACGACAGCGGCGACAAGACCGCCTTCACCGCGGGCGGCAAGAGCCTCGGCACCGAACTGATCCGGCTGGCCGGCGGCAAGAACGTCTTCGCCGATCTCGACGACGTCTTCGGCGACGTCTCCTGGGAGCAGGTCGTCGAACGCAAGCCGGAGGTCATCGCGATCTACGACTACGCGGACGCCGGGAGCGTGGAGCAGAAGAAGAAGTTCCTGCTCGCCCAGCCCGCCCTGAAGGACGTGCCCGCCATCAGGAACAAGCGGTTCGTGGTGCTGCCGCTGACCGCCACCCTGGTGGGCGTGCGGTCCGCGTACGCGGTGGAGGATCTGGCGCGCGGCATCCACCCCGAGGGCTTCCGGTGACGGCTCCGGTCACCGACGCCGCCCCCGGGCAGGCCGCACGACCGGGGAAACAGGACGACAGACGACGGGCGGGCCCGGCCGGTCTCGCCGTCACACTCGTCGTCCTGGCCGTCCTGCTGGTGCTCTCCGCCACGGCGGGCCTGGCGATCGGCTCGGTCCATGTGCCGCCCGGACAGGTGTGGGGCATCGTGACGCACGCGCTGGGCGCCGACTGGGCAGAACCGGACTGGTCCCGCGCGCGCGAGACCATCGTGCTGGACGTCCGCGCGCCCCGCGTCCTCCTCGGGGCCGTGGCCGGCGCCGGGCTGGCGGTCGTGGGCACCGCCCTGCAGGCCCTGATCCGCAACCCGCTCGCGGAGCCCTACCTGCTCGGAGTCTCCTCCGGGGCCTCCCTGGGCGCCGTCGTGGTGATCGTCTTCGGTGTGACCCTGCTCGGACCGGTGTCACTGTCGGCCGCCGCGTTCGCGGGCGCGCTCGGAGCGCTGCTGCTCGTCTACGCCACCGCGCGCACCGGTGGCCGGATCACCTCCGCACGGCTCGTCCTGTCCGGTGTGGCCGTCGCCGCGGTGCTCACCGCCCTACTGCACCTGCTGTTGCTCACCGCCGACCGGGGCAACGAGGCCCGCGCGGTCCTCGCCTGGACCCTCGGCGGCCTCGGCGGAGTCAACTGGGACACCCTGTGGCTGCCCGGCGCCGCCCTGCTCATGGGCATCGCCGTCCTCATGGCGCAGGCCCGCAACCTGAACGTGCTGCTCGCCGGTGAGGAGGCCGCCACCACGATGGGGCTGGACGTGGCCCGCTTCCGCGCCCGTATGTTCGTCCTGCTCTCCCTCGTCACCGGCATCCTGGTCGCGGCGTGCGGACCGATCGGCTTCGTCGGCCTGATGCTGCCGCACATCGTCCGCCTCGTCGTCGGCGGTGACCACCGCCGCGTCCTGCCGACGGCCGCGCTCGGCGGCGCGGTCTTCCTCATCTGGGCCGACATCGCCGCACGTGTCGTCGCCGCACCCATGGAGATCCCCGTCGGCGTGCTCACCGCACTGTGCGGCGGACCGTTCTTCCTGTGGCTGATGCGCCGCGACGCCCGCAGGACCACCGACCGAGGAGGGGCATGACCGCCACCGAACTCGTCGTCGACGGCGTCACCCTCACCGCCGGCGCGCACCGCCTCGTCGAGGACGTCTCCCTGACCGCCCGCCCCGGCGAGGTCATCGGCCTCGTCGGCCCCAACGGCAGCGGCAAATCCAGCCTGCTGCGCGCCGTCTACCGGGTCCTGCGCCCCGCCACCGGCCAGATCAGCGTCGACGGCACCGACGCCTGGTCGCTGCCCGTGCGGCAACTGGCCCGGACCGTGGCGGCGGTGGTGCAGGAGTCGGGCGCCGACTTCGACCTCACGGTCCGCGAGGTCGTCGCGATGGGCCGCACCCCGCACAAACGGCTGCTCGGCGGGGACACCCCTGAGGACGCCGAACTGATCGAGACGGCCCTGGGCGCGGTGGACGCCACCGGCCTGGCCCACCGCCCCTTCGACCGCCTCTCCGGCGGCGAACGCCAACGCGTCCTCATCGCCCGCGCCCTGGCCCAGCAGCCGTCCCTGCTCGTCCTGGACGAGCCCACCAACCACCTCGACATCCGACACCAGCTGGACATCCTGAACACGCTGCGCCGCCTGTCGGCCACGGTGCTCGTCGCCCTGCACGACCTCAACCTCGCCGCCTACTACTGCGACCGCCTCTACGTCCTGCGCGACGGTACGGTCACCGCCTCCGGACCACCCGCCGACGTCCTCACGCCCCAACTACTGGACGACGTCTACGGCGTGACGAGCGAGGTCATCATCCACCCGCGCACGGGCGCACCCCAGGTGACCTTCCTCCCACCCACCCGCCTCACGTCGTCTTGACCGGCGGCGCGCTCAGGCCCGCCGTGACGAAGGCGATCACGGTGGAGGTGGCCGGCAGGGGGTGGGCCGCCGACGGGGCTCCGGCGAGGGGGCGGCCGTAGGTCTCCAGGAGGAGGCTGAAGGCGAGCCGGCGGCGTTCGGTGACTTCCTGGACGGACAGCTCGGGCAGCAGCCGGCCGAGCATCACCTCGAACGGCGTGGGGCTGAACAGCGTGGACACGTCGGGGAGCTGCCCGGTGGGCAGGGCGCTGCGGGCGAGCAGATGGCACAGCACCCGGCCGTCCGGGCTCGCAGCCAGCTCGGCGAACGGCTCGACCACGGCGGCCACCAGGTCGCCCACGCTCAGCCCCGCCTCGGGGCTCGGACCGCTGACCCTGCGCAACCGTGTCATCAAGGCCGCCACCTTCGAAGGCATGACCAAGGGTGCCCAGGTCAGCGACGAGCTGATCGAGTTCCACCGTCGGTACGCGTCCGGCGGCGTCGGCATGACCACCGTCGCCTACTGCGCCGTCGCCCCCGAGGGCCGTACCGAACGCCACCAGATCTGGATGCGGCCCGAGGCCCTGCCGGGACTGCGCCGGCTCACCGAGGCCGTGCACGCCGAGGGCGCCGCGATATCCGCGCAGCTCGGACACGCCGGACCGGTCGGCGGCAGCCGTTCCACCGGGCTTCCCTCGCTCGGCCCCTCCGGCGCGTTCAGCGCCCTGGCCGTCGCCCGCACCCGCCCGGCGAGCCACGCCGACATCGAACGGATCACCAAGGCCCACGCGGACGCGGCGCTCCTCGCCGCCGAGGCCGGGTTCGACGCGGTCGAGATCCACCTCGGCCACAACTACTTCGCCAGCTCCTTCCTCAGCCCCAAGCTCAACCGCCGCAAGGACGCCTACGGTGGCTCGCTGGTCAACCGCGCGAAGGTGGCCCGCGGGACGGCGCGCGCGGTGCGCGAGGCGGTGGGTGACCGGCTCGCGATCCTCGCCAAGCTGAACATGGACGACGGCGTGCCGGGCGGGCTGTGGCTGGACGAGAGCCTCCAGGTCGCCTCCTGGCTCGAATCCGACGGCAGCCTCGACGCCCTCGAACTGACCGTGGGCAGCTCCCTGCTCAACCCCATGTACCTGTTCCGGGGCGAGGTGCCGGTCCGCGAGTTCGCCGCGGCGATGCGCAGCCCCGTCGTAGGGCTGGGGGTGAAGGCGCTCGGCGGCAGGTTCCTCCGCTCCTACCCGTACGAGGAGGCGTATCTGCTCGACAGCGCCCGCCAGTTCCGCGCCGCCCTCACCCTGCCGCTGGTGCTGCTCGGCGGCGTGTCCCAGCGCGCGACCATGGAGCGGGCGATGGCGGAGGGCTTCGAGTTCGTGGCGATGGCCCGGGCGCTCCTGCGCGAGCCCGACCTGATCAACCGGATGCGGAAGGAGGAGACCACCCGCTCCTTGTGCATCCACTGCAACAAGTGCGTGCCGACCATCTTCTCCGGCACGCGGTGCGTCCTGACAGGAGCGATGGGCGACGAGGCCGGAGACCCCTCCGGTACCACCTGACGTACGCGTGGTGGCCTACCGCGGACGGCGGCGACGGCGGACGGAAAGGGGTACGGCCGCGCGGGCCGGCCTGCTCCGCGGCCGGTTTCGAGGGGGATCACCGTGTTCGAGATTCTGACCGATTCGCTGGACTCACTCGACGAAGTCACCGCCTCCGCGCACCCGGTACAGCTCCGGCTAGGCCACGGGCGTGGCCCGGATCGCGGAGATGTCGAACTGTAGGCGGACCTTCTCGCTCACCATGGTGCCGCCCGCCTCCAGACGCTGGTTGTAGACCAGGCCCCACTCGGTGCGGTCGATCGTGGTGGTGCCGTCGAAGCCCGCCCGCTCGAAGCCGAAGGGGTCCACGACCGAGCCGAGGTAGTCGAGCTGCAGCTCGACCGGCCGGGTGACGTCACGGATGGTCAGATCCCCCGCCATGCGGAAGCTCTCGCCCCCCTCGTGCAGCGCGGAGGTGCTGCGGAACGTCATCTCCGGATGGCGGCGCGCGTCGAAGAAGTCGGCGCCGACGAGATGCGCGTCGCGCTGCTCGACGCCCGTGTCGACGCTGCCGACCCGGATGGCTATCTCGGCCCGCGACTCGGAGGGCCGCGCGCCGTCGAAGTAGAGCGTGCTGTCGTAGTCACCGAAAGCACCGCGCACCGTCGTGACCATCGCGTGCCGCACCGAGAATCCGATGCGGCTGTGCGGGCGGTCGATGGTCCACTCCCCGGTCAGCGCGCGCAGCGCCGGGTCGAGCGCGGCACCGGCGGCCGACGAGGATGACGCACCGGAGCGGGCATCCCGCGTCCGCTCTATGGTCGCCGTCTGGCGGCGGCTGAAGATACCCATGATGTCCGTGGTCTCCTTCGGAATTGATCACTCCGTGCTATCACGCCCGCCGCTGTGCGTGAGCCGCGAGAGGGGGAGCAGGGCAAAGCTCTACGAGATCAGCACGGATGTGGACGCACGTCCGGCCGACCCGGCGTTACGCACGGTCACAGCGGCGGCGGGATGCTCCTGTCTACGAAGCCTGCGTGCGGCGGACGCACTCGGCGACCATGGCGCTCAGGCTGCCCGTGCGGTCCAGGAGCCCGCGCTGGACGCGGGCTCCGTTGCCGTGTTCGAGCAGGCCCGCGGCCGTGCCGCGGGCCATGTCCAGGTCCCCGGCGTCGGCGAGGGCGTCCCCGACGTGGTCGAGGAGCGCCCGCACCACCTCGGCGGCGGGCGTGGGCCGCATGGTCACCGGGTCGAGCAGGACGTCGTCGATGCCGGACCGCGCCGCCCGCCACGCGGCGAGCCGCAGCAGGCTGACGCCGTGCGGCAGCGGCGGCCGGCCCGCGCGGTGGTCCCGCGCGGCCGTCTCGACCAGCGCCCTGGCCAGCGCGGCGACCAGGATCGTCGTCGAGGCCTCCAGGCAGACGTCGGCCACCCGGATCTCGACGGTGGGATAGCGGTGGGAGAGCCGGGCGTCGAAGTAGACCATCCCGCGGTCCCGCAGGACACCGCTGGTGACCATGGCGTCGACCTGCCGCTGGTACTCCTCGGCCGAGCCGAACAACTCGGTGGGTCCTGCCATCGGCCAGCGCCCCCACACCCGGTTGCGGTAACTGCTGTACCGGCTGTCGTTCCCCTGCCAGTAGGGCGAGTTGCCGCTCAGCGCGAGCAGCACGGGCAGCCACGGCCTGACGCGGTCGATGACGGCCACGCCCTCCTCGTCCGACTCGACGGACACGTGGATGTGGCAGCCGCAGGTGAGCTGCTCCTGGGTGGTGAGGCCGAACTGCTCGTCCATCCACCGGTAGCGCGGTCCCACGTTGAGTTTGGGGCTGACCGGCAGGGGAGAGGTGGCGAGGGCGGCGACGGCGGCTCCCACGTCGCCCGCGTGCCGGTCCGCGTCCGCGCGCCACCTGACGACCTCCTCGAGAAGGCTGTCCATGCTCGTACGGGGCTGCGTGGCGAACTCCAGCTGCTGTCCCTGGAGCTCCTTCTCGAACGTCTCCTCCTCGGGAGCGCGGTAGTCGGAGTCCTGGGGTTCGGCGCAGGTGTTGTCGCCGGTGTCCCTGGCGGCCCGTGCCAGTACCGCCGAGGACAGTGCCCTCGGTTCGCCGCTCTCGCGGTCGATGAGGAGGAGCTCCTCCTCCACTCCTACAGTGCGCACGCTGCCCGTCCTTAGAACTCTCCGCACCGGTGGCGGGCGCCACCGGACCCTTCTCACGTGTGGCGGGAACCACCGTGGACGTGCGTGTACCCCGAAGCCGGGACCGCAGCCGCCGTCAGAGGGCTACGGGCGGTCGAATGTTTCAGCGAGAGCATTTCGGCAAAGCGATGTTTTATGGTGCAAATCGGCTACACAATGATGACTGAGCAAGCCGGGCCCCGCGCTCTGGTCGACGATGTGGTCGCGGCGGAGCGTGCCGGTTTCGACTTCTCCGTCACCTCCGACCACTACTTCCCGTGGCTGGAGTCCCAGGGGCACTCGCCGTACGCGTGGAGCGTCCTCGGCGCGGCGGCGCAGGCGACCTCGCGCATTCCCCTCATGACCTACGTGACCTGCCCGACCGTCCGCTACCACCCTGCCGTGGTGGCGCAGAAGGCCGCGACCATGCAGCTCCTCGCCGAGGGCCGCTTCCGGCTCGGCCTCGGCTCGGGCGAGAGCCTCAACGAGCACGTCGTCGGGACCGGCTGGCCCTCGCCGAAGGTCCGCGTCGAGATGCTCGAAGAGGCCATCGAGATCATCCGGGCGCTCTTCACCGGCGACAACGTGAACCACCAGGGCACCCACTTCGACGTCGCGGACGCCCGCCTCTGGGACCTGCCCGACGAGCTGCCGCCCATCGGCGTCGCCGTCTCGGGCAAGCGGTCCTGCTCGGTGGCCGGACGCCTCGCCGACCTGGTCATCGCGACCGAGCCCAAGGCCGAGCTCCTCGACGCCTTCGACCGGCACGGCGGCAGCGGCAAGCCCCGCGTCGGCCAGCTCCCGGTCTGCTACGACACCGACAAGGACGCGGCGATCGCCCGCGCCCACGACCAGTTCCGCTGGTCCGTCGGCGGCTGGCCGGTCAACTCCGAGCTGCCGGGCCCCTCCGGCTTCGCCGGTGCCACCCAGCACGTGACCCCGCGGGACCTCGCGGAGACCATCCCCTGCGGCGACGACGTCGACGCTTTCGTGGCGGCGGTACGCCCCTTCGCGGAGGCGGGCTTCACGGAGATCGCGCTCGTCCAGGTGGGCGGCGACCACCAGCGTCCCTTCATCGAATGGGCGGAGAAGAAGCTGCTGCCCGCATGCCGCGAGCTCTGACCCCCGGATACCCGGGACGCCCCCGGATACCCGAGACGCCACCGGGTACCCGCGCTCCATCAGCCACAGCCAAAGGCACAGCCACCTAAGCCACCTCCACCTGCCATCCCACGGAGAGACTCAGCGTGAACGACACCCCGAACGCCGCATCGCCCGACCCGGATTCCCCCTCCCCCTACCTGGTGCAGGTCGTCCTCGACCAGTGCTCGGCGGCCGACGCCGACACCGTCTTCGGCGTGCTGCGCGAACACTTCCGCTCCGACCGGGGAGAGGACGCGCCCCGCCAGACGGGCCAGCACGAGCCCGCCGTGTGGACCGGGGAGTTCTGCGCGGACAAGCCCCCGGGGCCCGTCTCCGGCGTCCTGCTCGCGGACTCCGTCACCGCCGACCTTCAGGGCGGCCCCGTCGCGGTCGACCGGGTGCACTCGGTCCTGTGCTCGGCCTTCGTCGCCGAGGAGGGCGGCAAGGCCTCCGGTGACCAGGAGGTCCAGCTACAGCTCCGGCTGACGGGCGCCGAGCACGGGGAGCCCCGCAAGAAGGCCTGATCGGGCGCACTCCTCCGCGTGTCGTACGCCGAACCCCGGGGCGCCGGCTCGGCGTACGGCATCGTGTCGGCAGTGCTCGCACCCGGCGCGGGACCCCCGCGGGGTGACGCAGGGTGCGGCAGCCCACGGCCCGGCGGCCCGCGAGGGGAGCGGTATCGGTGCGCGCGAGAGGCTCGGCCCTGCTCACGGTGGCGCTGCTCGGCGCGCTCACCGGCTGCGGCGGCGTCGACGTACGCGAGGACGCCGCGGCACGGGCGGCCACCCGCTTCGAGGAGAGTCTGCGCACCGCGGACACCGCACGCGGCTGCGCCGCGCTCGCCCCGGGCACCCGCGACGAACTGGAACAGAACGCCGAGCTGCCCTGCGCACGCGCCCTGCCCGACGCCGGACTGCCCGACGCGGGCCCTGTCCGCTCCGTCGACGTCCACGGAAAGCAGGCACGGGTGGTGGCCGCCGGGGACACGCTCTTCCTGTCGTCCTTCCCGCGCGGCTGGAAGGTCGTGGCCGCGGGCTGCACCGAACGCCCGGAGCGGCCGTACCAGTGTCTGATCAAGGGCGGTTGAGCGTGCGGACGTTGTTCACGGCGTACCTGGTGATGGTGCTCGGCGGCCTCGCCTACTGCGTGGCCCTGGGGCTGATGCAGCGATGACGGGCCCCCGCCGCTTCCTCCGCGACAATGGACTGACCCTCGCCTTCGGCGTGGCCTTCCTGCTCTCCCTCGCCGGACAGGCCGTCGCGGGCCACGCCGACTTCAACAACCAGCTCATCGCCGAGGACCTGCAACCGCTGAGCTTCGGCGGCTACCTCCTCAGCTCCGACTTCGCCGTGGACGTGACGGAGAACTGGCAGTCCGAGTACCTGCAGTTCTTCCTCTACATCTTCGGCACCGTCTGGCTGCTCCAGCGCGGCTCGCCGGAGTCCAAGCAGCTCCACAAGGCGGGCGTCGAGTCGGACGAGGAACAGAAGGTGGGACGGCACGCCAAGTCCGACTCACCGCGCTGGGCGGCCGCCGACGGCTGGCGCCAGTCCTGGTACGCGCGCTCGCTCGGCACCCTGATGTGCGTGCTGTTCCTGCTGTCCTGGCTCACCCAGTCCGTGACCGGCGTGGCCGCGTACAACGAACAGCACCTGCGCGAACTCCAGGCACCCATCAGCTGGCAGCAGTACCTGGGCGCCGCCGACTTCTGGTCGCGCACCCTCCAGAACTGGCAGTCCGAACTGCTCGCCGTGGGCTCGATGGCCATCTTCTCCGTCTATCTGCGCCAGCGCGGCTCACCCGAGTCCAAGCCCGTCGGCGCACCGCACGGCGCGACCGGCGTCGAGGGCTGACCGCCGCCCACGCGGCACGCACCCCTCATGCTTCGCGCATCGCGCTGCGGCCCTGCCGCCAGCTCCCCAGCAGCAGCGCGCCGAGCCGGTCCTCCAGGAAACCGGTGGTCTGGATGCCGAACGCCACGTCGGCGTCGAGATCCGGCTCGGCGGCGAGGAGGCCGCCGACGACATCCCTGCGGACCACCTGCTCGTGCACCGCGTCCGCCTCCACGTGTTCGTCGTAGAACCGCTGCGCGGCCGGCCCCGCACCGACACGGCGCAGGGCGGCGGCCAGCCGCCGTGAGCCCGGCGGCGAGGTGACCTCGACAGCCGCGAAGTGCCCGACCAGCGCGCCGCGCAGCGCGCGGTGCAGGCCGAAGAGCGACATCAGGTTCACCGTGGCGATGGCCTCCGCGGGCGCCGCCTCGGTGTAGTGGCCGTAGTCCGTCTCGAGGTCGAGGTCGGCCATCAGCTCCGCGAACAGCCGGGCGTGGATGTCCTCGGCGCGCCCGGCGCCGAACTCGTCGAACTCGATGGCCACCATGGCCGCCTTGGCCCTGCCGTGCAGCCGGGGGATGACCCAGGCGTGCGGGTCGGCCTCCTTGAGGTGGTACAGGGAGCGCAGGGCCGCGTACTCCCTGAGCTGCCACAGCTCTCCGTCGCGCTGGAGGTGGTGGCTGACGCTGCTCCCGTCGTGGCCGACGGGTTCCACCAGGAGCCCGGCCAGGGCCTCCTCGGCGGTGTCGACGGAGGGGACGTCGGCGCGCAGGGCCTGGAGGAACCGCTGCTCAAGGGCGTGCCGCACGGTCAGCAGCCCGGGGTCCCACTCCCGCTCGTCGGAGACGTCCGCGTAGCCCTGGTAGTGGAGTTCGTACAGGACGTAGAGGGCGAGCTGGAGGTCTTCGCCGTACGGGTCGGCGTCCGCCGCCTGCCGCTGGAGACGGGGCGCGGGCCCGGCCTGCCGCAGGGCGGCGATGACCCCGTCGGAGAGATCGCCTCGGGGGGCGGGCAGCGCGGGGCTGTGGAGGCGTGATTCCCGGGTGGCGGCGGGGGCGCTCATGACGTCTCCTCCGTTTCCCCGGAGCCGGCCGCCGTGCGCGCACGACGGCCCTCCGGTTTCACTCGCTTGCGGTGGCTGGTGTCGCACCACGGGTACATGCGGCTGCGGCGGCAGGTGCAGATCGCGACGTTGAAGCGCCGTGACGTGTGGACGGTCCCGTCCTCGCCCACAACCTCGACGGGGCCCTCCAGCAGGAGCGGTCCCTCGGGGTCGACCGTGACGCGGCGGGGGCGGTCATCGGCGTTCGGCACGGATCACCACCAGTTCTTCGAGGTTCTCGTCCGCGCCGAGGAGGTTCTGGCTGCGCAGCCACGCCTTGCGGGAGCGGAGCACCGGGCCGAGCGGGATGTACTCCCGGTCGGTGACCCTCGGGACCATGCCGGCCTCCCTGAGCCTGGTCAGCGTGGTGTCCACGTCGCAGAGCGCGGAGTGCACCATCAGCAGGACGCCGTCCTCGCGCAGGGCGTGCGGTGCCGCCTCGCAGACCCGGTCCACGATGGACCGGCCGCGGGGGCCGCCGTCCCAGGCCCGCGCCGCGCCGCGCCGGGGCAGCACGGGGGAGGGCGAGGGGACGTAGGGCGGATTGCTGATCAGGAAGTCGTACGGGCCGTCCGGCGCCGCGGCCGCCAGGTCGCCCCGGCGCACGGTGACCGACTGCCCGGCGAGGCGGGCGTTGAGCCGCGCGGTCAGCACGGCCCGCCGGGAGATGTCGACCGCTGTGACCCGCCCGCCCCGGCGGGCCGCGGCCACGGCGAGCGCGCCGCTGCCCGTGCCCAGGTCCAGTACGGACGCGCCGTCGACGGCCTCGCGGCGCAGGGCGCGGATGAGCAGCTCGGTGTCGTGCTGGGGTGCGTATACGCCGGGCGGGGCTATCAGGCGTGCCGGGCGTACCGGGGTCGGCATGGGTATCCGCGTCTGCGTCGTCATACGGCGTCTCCCGTCTGTGGGAACTCCCACGAGGGGCGTCCCTCCCTCCACACTCCGCCGATTCGCAGGGCGTCACCAGTCGAACCGTGACAGTTCGTGACAAGTTGCGAACAGTGCGGATTTCTTCCAGGCTTCCGTCCCGGAACTGAGTGCCCGCCCCGCCCTGATCCATTCCTCGGCGCACGGAAGCGCCCGGCCGCCACCTGGTGTGACCGCCCGGCCGGCGCCCCACCGACTACTGACGACCCGCGTCCTCGGCCTTGTCGTCTTCCTCGTCCTGGTCCGGCGTCGTGTGGCGGTGCCGGGCCCAGGCGGGCAGCACGAACCAGCAGAGCAGGTACCAGCCGACGACTCCGGCCACCAGGAAGGGCACCACGTCGTTGTGCGTGGCCACGCGCAGCACGAGCAGCAGCGCCGCCGTCAGGGTGCCGAGGAGCAGCACCAGGCCCACGAGGGTGAGGCGCGAGGCCCACGCCACCGACTCCGGTTTGATGCGGCGGCCCGTCACCAGGCGGTGGAAGGAGACGGGGGCGATGAGGGCACCCGTCGCCGTCGAGCCGAGGACGACCGTCACGATGTAGATGGCCCGGTCGGTGTCGCCCAGATTCGCGAACCGCTCGGTGAAGACGACGGTGAGCAGGAAGCCGAAGAGGATCTGCACGCCGGTCTGCGCCACCCGGACTTCCTGGATGAGCTCCCCCCAGCGCCGGTCCGCGCGCTCCTCCTGCGTCTCGCGGCGGCCATCACCCCCGGGCGCCTCCCGGCTCTTGTCATCGGCCCCGCCGCGCAGCACGTCCACGGCTTCGAGTCTGCCCACGAACCGGGGAAACGACAATCGGAGAGATCGGCGCCGATCCTGATTCGAGTGACCGGGGCGGGGCAGACGGACCGCTGAGGGAAATGCTCACGACAGAGCCTGAGGGAGGAGCCCCCGTGCTGCTGGCACACCCCGTCCTGCTGGAAGACCTGGTGAAGCGCTACAAGGCCCTGGCGAAGCTGCGTGCCGACCAGGGCAGCGCCGCGAGCCGCCAGGAGTACGAGGACGTCGCGTACAGCCTGTGCGTCGCGACCGGTACGAGCGACGTCGACGCCGCGCTGCTCGCGGCCAGCCACCGGCTGCCGGGTGCCCGCACGGCGGACGACTCCCTGCTGACCGCCGAACACCTGTGAGGTCTACTCGGTCGGGCCGTACCAGACCGTCGTGGCGTTGCAGAACTCGCGGATGCCGTGGCCCGAGAGCTCACGGCCGTAGCCGGAGCGCTTGACGCCGCCGAAGGGCAGGCCGGGGTGGGAGGCGGTCATCCCGTTGAAGAACACGCCGCCGGCCTGGAGGTCGCGTACGCAGCGCTCGATGTCGGCGTCGTCGCGGGTCCACACGTTGGAACTGAGCCCGAACGGCACGTCGTTGGCGAGCGTCACCGCCTCGTCCAGGTCCCGCACGCGGTACAGCGTGGCCACGGGGCCGAACGTCTCCTCGCGGTGGACGCGCATCTTGGGGGTGATGTCCGCCAGGACGGTGGGGGAGTAGAACCAGCCTTGGTCCCGGTCCTCGGGACGCCCGCCGCCGCAGAGGGCGGTCGCGCCCTGGCCCAGGGCGTCGTCGACGAGCTCCTCCAGGGCCGCGCGGCCCTGTTCGCTGGAGAGCGGGCCGACGTCGGTGTTCCGGTCGAGGGGGTCGCCGACGGTCAGCTCCCGCATTCCGGCGACGAACCGGTCGCGGAAGTCGTCGTAGACGTCGGCGTGCACGATGAAGCGTTTGGCGGCGATGCACGACTGGCCGTTGTTCTGCACCCGGGCGGTCACTGCGGTCCTGGCGGCGCGTTCGACGTCGGCGCTGGGCAGGACGAGGTAGGGGTCGCTGCCGCCGAGTTCCAGGACGGTCTTCTTGATCTCGTCGCCCGCGACGGAGGCCACCGAGCGGCCCGCGGGTTCGCTGCCGGTGAGGGTCGCGGCGGCCACCCGGTCGTCGCGCAGGATCGCCTCGACGGCGTCCGACCCGACGAGCAGCGTCTGGAAACACCCCTCGGGGTATCCGGCCCGCCGGAAGAGGTCCTCCACGTACAGGGCCGTCCGCGGCACGTTGGACGCGTGCTTGAGCAGGCCCACGTTGCCCGCCATCAGGGCGGGGGCGGCGAAGCGCACCACCTGCCAGAGCGGGAAGTTCCACGGCATCACGGCGAGCACGACGCCCAGCGGGCGGTAGTGGACCATGGCCTGGGTGGCGCCGGAGTCCGTCACGTCGGCCTGCGCGGGGTGCTCGTCGGCGAGGAGTTCCTCGGCGTGCTCGGCGTACCAGCGCATGGCCTTGACGCACTTCGCCGTCTCGGCCTCGGCCGCCTTGACGGGCTTGCCCATCTCGGTGGTCATCGTCCTGGCGATGTCGGCCGTGTCCTCTTCGAGGAGGTCGGCGGCCCGGTTCAGCAGCCGGGCACGCTCGGCGAAGCCGGTCGTGCGGTGTTCGGCGTACGCCGCTTCGGCCGCCGCCAGGCGGCGCTCGATCTCCGCGGACCCGAGGGGCTCGAAGGTTTCGAGCGTCTCACCGGTGGCGGGGTTGACCGTGGCGATGGGCATGCGCTTCCTCCTGGTGGGGGTGCCTGGGCGCGGCGGACGAGGGCCCCCGGCCCGGGATGGCCAGCGTAGGCCGGGGGCTGCGCGGGGGCATGCGGAGAGACCGGAACGCGCCGGCCCGGGGGAGAGGAGAGCGGCGCGTTCCGGCGACGACTGGGTGTCAGTCGGTGGAGAGGGCTTCCAGGAGCTGTCCGGCCTTGGGGTCGGCGAGCGCGCGGGCCGCGTCGGCGAGCGCCACCATCCCGACCAGGGCGTGGCCGTCGATCACCGGGAGCCGCCGTACCTTGTGGCTCGTCATGGTCGCGAAGATCTCGTCGGCGCTGTCGTCGGCGCCGATCGTCACGGCCTCGCCCTGCGCGAGCTCCCCCACGAGCACCTTGGAGGGGTCCTTGCCCTTCCCGAGGACCTTGACCACGATGTCGCGGTCGGTGAGGACCCCCTTGAGGCGGTTGTCGGTGCCGCAGATGGGCAGCGCGCCGACGCCGAGTTCGGTGAGCTTGGCGGCCGCCTGAAGGACGGTCTCCTCGGCTCCCGCGCATTCGGCGCCCGGGGTCATGATGTCGCGAGCGGTGGTCACGTGTGCCTCCTTGCCGGTCGTTGGGCGTTGCGGTCCGGTGTGCCGGACCGTCGACGTACCGGACCGTCGACGCCCTCCGGGTGCCCAGCCGGGCGGGACGTAACACGCCCGTCGCCCGGCGCTCATCGCACGGCGCCGCTCACAGTCCGAGTTCGGTGAGCCCGGGGTGACCGTCGGGGCGGCGGCCGAGGGGCCAGTGGTAGAGACGGTCGGACCCGGCGATGGGGAGGTCGTTGATGCAGGCGTGACGCACCGTCATCAGGCCGTCGTCGCCGAACTCCCAGTTCTCGTTCCCGTACGACCGGTACCACTGCCCGGAGTCGTCGTGCCACTCGTACGCGAACCGCACCGCGATGCGGTGGCCGTCGTGTGCCCAGACCTCTTTGATCAGCCGGTAGTCGAGCTCGCGGGCCCACTTGCGGGACAGGAAGGCGACGATCTCCGCGCGTCCGTTGATGAACTCGGCGCGGTTGCGCCACCGGGAGTCCTCGCTGTACGCGAGGGCCACCTTCTCGGGGTCGCGGCTGTTCCAGCCGTCCTCGGCGAGCCGGGCCTTGTGGATCGCCGTCTCGCGGGTGAAGGGGGGTACGGGGGGTCGCGCGGTGGTGGTCATGACTCTCCTGGTGGTTGGGCTGACGGAGAGCGTACGTTCATGAGAACCGGACCAGCGAAAGAGCGAGGGGCCGGGCGGTCCTGATACGGGATCAGGACCGCCCGGCCCCGGTGCTCGGCGCTCGCGTCAGCAGCTCAGGTTGGAGCCCGGCGTGGTGCCGAGGACCTGCGTGAACTGCTTGTAGCGGTCGATGCGGCTCTGCACCTGGGCGGGGTTGCCGCCGTTGCACTCCAGGGTGCCGTTGATGGCGCGGATGGTCTCACCGAATCCGGCACCGTTGACCATGGCGTTGTGCGGCGTCATGGTGCCCGGTCCCGACTGGGTGTTCCAGTACCAGAGGCCCGTCTGCCAGGCGACCGCCGGGTCCCGCTCCACCAGGTACGGGTTGTTCAGGAGGTCGATGCCGAGCGCGTCGCCCGCGGCCTTGTAGTTGAAGTTCCAGCTGAGCTGGATCGGGCCGCGGCCGTAGTAGGCGGCCTGTCCTGCGGGGCAGCCGTAGGGCTGGTTCGCGTCGCAGTAGTGCGGGTAGTTGGCCTGGTTCTGCTCGACCACGTGCACCAGACCGCCCGTCTCGTGGTGGACGTTGGCGAGGAACGCCGCCGCCTCCTGGCGCTTGACGGTGTCGCTGCCGGTGTTGGCGAAGGCCGGGTACTTCTTGAGGGCGTCGGTCAGGCCCTTGTACGTGTAGAACGAGTTCCGGCTCGGGAACATCTGGTTGAACTGGCTCTCGCTGACCACGAATCCGGACGGGTCGGGGTTGCCCGGGTCCGTGCCGCCGCCGCAGGTGCCCGCGTCCGCCCAGACGTCGGAGCGGCCCGGCGTCTCGTTCTGGGTCCACCACTTGGCGGTCCAGTTGTGCCCGTTGTGCGAGGCGGTCTTGCCGCCCGTGTAGACGGAGGAGGAGCTCCACGGCGAGGCGCAGGCGGCGGCGGACGCCGTGGCGGCAGCCGGGCCGAGGACGATCATCGCGCAGAGCGCGGCCAGCGCGGCCGCGAGACTGGTGAGGCGTTTGATCATGCGACAACTCCTAACGGGCGGGCGTGGGGTGGGTTCCACGTCGCCATGGGGGTGTCGGTGACTCAAGCGAAATGGTCTGAACCTGTCAAGGTCTGGACCAATATTGGTCCAGACCTTGACCAAGATGGGACCGTCGGCCGGCGCTCGGCGCCGCGCGAAAGCCGGTCGGCCGGGCAGGATGGAACGGGTGCGGTCCACGGCGGCCCACCGTGTCCTTCGAGAAGGGTGCAGCGATGACGGATTCGGCCCCCGGGCGGCTCGCGGTCTCGCGGGCGACGCTCGACGACTGGCGTGTGGTGACCGGGTGGGCGGCGGACGAGGGCTGGAACCCGGGCCTCGCCGACGCCCCCTCGTTCTTCGCGCAGGACCCCCAGGGGTTCTTCGTGGGGCGCGTCGACGGCGAACCGGTCTCCGCGGTCTCCGTGGTCAACTACGGCGACGACTACGCGTTCCTGGGTTTCTACCTCGTCCGCCCCGACATGCGCGGCCGCGGCCACGGCCTCGCCACGTGGCAGGCCGGGCTCACCCACGCCACCGGCCGGACCGTGGGCCTCGACGGCGTCCCCGCCCAGCAGGACAACTACCGCCGCTCCGGATTCGCCCACGCGCACGGCACCCGGCGCTACATCGGCGTGCTGCCCGCCCCCGACCTGCCCGACCTGCCCGACCGGCACGTACGCCCCGTCGAGGCCGCGGGCCTACGGGCGCTCACGGCGTACGACGGTGCCTGCGTGCCCGCCGACCGCCCGCGCTTCCTCCGGTCCTGGCTCGCCGCCCCCGGGCACCGGGCGCTGGCCCGTGTCGTCGACGGCGCACTCACCGGGTACGGGGTGATCCGCCCCGGCCGTGACGCGCTGCGCGTGGGGCCGCTCTTCGCGGACACGCGCGCCGACGCGGAGGCGCTCCTGGACGCGCTGGCCGCCGGGGCGGACGGCACGCCCGTCGCCATGGACGTGCCGGAAAGCAACGCGGCGGCCGTCGCGCTCGCGGAGGCGCGCGGCATGAAGCCCACGTTCGACACGGCCCGGATGTACACCGGGCCGGTCAGGGAGTTCGCGCGCGAGCGGGTCTTCGGCGTCACCACCCTCGAACTCGGTTGAGCCCGGCCGCCGTCGCCTCAGGTGATCGTCAGCGTCCTCTTGGTCTTCGCCTCCGAGCTGTTGCCGACGTAGAGGTCGACGGTGCCCTCCTCCACGACGAACTCGCCGTGCGGCGCGTTCGTCCAGAAGCCGAGGTCCTCGGCGCCCAGCCGGAAGCGGACGGTGCGTGACCTGCCCGGCGCCAGGGTGACCCGGCGGAAGCCGCGCAGCCTGCGCACCGGCTGCGTCATACTGGCCGCCACATCGTGGACGTAGAGCTGGACGACCTCGTCGCCCTCGCGGTCGCCGGTGTTGGTGACGCGCACGGACACCTCCAGGGTGTCGCCCTTGCGCAGGGCGTCCGCCGGGACGCGCTCACGGCTGAGCTTCGGCTCGCCGGTCTCGAACGTCGTGTAGCTCAGACCGTGGCCGAAGGCGAACTGCGGGCCCGGCGGCAGGTCGAGGTACTTGGAGGTGTACTTGTTGTCCGCGTCGTAGGGGCGGCCCGTCGACTCGTGGTTGTAGTGGACCGGGATCTGGCCGACCGCGCGCGGGAACGACACGGGCAGCTTGCCGCCGGGCACGACCTCGCCGAACAGCACGTCGGCGATGGCGTTGCCCGCCTCCAGGCCCGGGTGCCAGGCCTCCAGGACGGCGGGCGCGGAGTCCAGCCAGTCGCCGATGGTCAGCGGACGGCCGTTGACGAGGACGACGACGAAGGGGCGGCCGGTCGCGGCGATGGCCTTGACCAGCTTCTCCTGGGCGCCGGGCAGCGAGATGTCGCTGCGCGCCGCGGCCTCGCCGCTCATCGCTGACGGCTCGCCCACCACGACGACCGTCACGTCGGCGGCCTTCGCGGCGGCCACCGCCTTGCCGATGCCGCCGGTGTCCTCGCCCTCGGGGTCGACGCCCCGCGCGTACGTCACCTTCGCACCGGGCGCCGCACGTTTGACGGCGTCGAGGACCTTCACCGAGGGGTACTTCTTGACGGCGCCGGGGAACGACCAGGTGCCGAGGAGGTCGTCGGAGTCGCCGAAGGGGCCGACGACGGCGATGGACTCGACCGACGGCTTCAGCGGCAGCGCCCTGCCCTTGTTCTTGAGCAGCACCATCGAGCGGGCGGCGGCCCGGCGGGCCGCCTTGCGGGTGGCGGCGCTCGGCCCGTCAATGGCGTCGTCCTCGTCGACGTACGGGTCCTCGAAGAGCCCGAGGTCGAACTTGAGGCGCAGAACGCGGGCCACCGCGTCGTCGAGCCGCCGCTCGCTGATCCTGCCGTCGCGCAGCAGCTTCTTGCCGTGCTCGGCCAGGTTGGTGCTGGTCATCTCCATGTCGACGCCCGCGTTCAGGGAGAGGCGGGCGGCCGCCGCACCGTCCTCGGCGAAGCCGTGCGCGATCAGCTCCTGAACGCCGGTCCAGTCGCTGACGACCATGCCGTCGAAGTCCCACTCCTTCTTCAGGATGTCGGTGAGGGTGTGCGTGTTGCCGTGCGCGGGGACGCCGCTGATGGTGTTGAACGAGGCCATGACCGTGGCGGCCCCGGCTTCCAGGGCCGCCTTGAACGGCGGGAGGTAGAGGTTGCGCAGGCGTGACTCCGAGACGTCCACCGTGTTGTAGTCACGGCCGCCCTCGGCGCCGCCGTACGCGACGAAGTGCTTGGCGCAGGCGGCGACGCGGTCCTTGGCCCGGTAGGGCGCGGAGTCCTCGCCGTCCGCCTCACCCTGATAGCCCGTGACCTTGGCCGCGGCGAACACCGACGTCAGGTACGGGTCCTCGCCGTTGCCCTCCGCGACGCGGCCCCAGCGCGGCTCGTGCGTGACGTCCATGGCCGGCGCGAACGTCCAGTGCACACCGTTGGAGCGGGCCTCCCTCGCCGAGACCTCGCCGTCCGCCCGGGTGACGCCGGGGTCGAAGCTCGCGGCCTGCGCCAGCGGGATCGGGAACGTCGTCCAGAAGCCGTGGATGACGTCGAGGCCGAAGACCAGCGGGATGCCGAGGCGCGACTCCTCGACGGCGATGCGCTGGAGCGCGTTGGTGGACTTCGCGCCGTAGATGCTCAGCACGGAACCGAGCCTCCCCGCGCGCGCCGCGTCCTCCGCCTCCTTGGTGTCACCGCCGCCGGGACCCGTGTCGTATGTCCACGGGAGCTGCTGGAGCTGACCCAGCTTCTCTTCGACTGTCATACGGTCGAGCAGCTTCTGGATCTTGTGGTGATACGTGTTCACCGGGCGGGCCCCTGGGCTGCCCTGCGCCGCGTCTGCGCTGCCCGCACCCAGGGTGCCCACGGCGCCGAGCGCGCCTCCCGCGACCGCCGTGCCGCCCATCGCGGACAGCAGAGTACGCCTTCGTACATCACGCATGCGTTCGCCTTCTCACCTCAGTGGGGGGACAACTTCTCTGGTGACCACAAGAATTGAAGCGAAAGTACGTTCCTGTTACACGTGGGGTCAAGAGACGCGGCAGAGGCGATCGTGCCTGTTGTGAATGGTTGACCTGAAGTTAGCTTGAGGTCCTAACGTTCTCCCCATGAGCATGGAAACCACGGCCTGGACCCAGCTGTACAGCGTGATGCACGCGCAGCAGGACCGCCGCCCCTTCGCCCGAGCCACCCTCCGCCGCATCGGCACCTTCGCGCGCCCCCACCGCAAACGCATCTGGCAGTTCGTGCTGCTGAGCGTCGTCACCGCACTGCTCGCCGTGGCCACGCCCGTCCTCGCGGGGAAGGTCGTCAACGTCATCGTCTCCGGCGGCGACTCCGGCACCGTCGTCCGCTACGCCCTCCTGATCGCCGCCATCGCGCTCGCCGAGGCCGGCATCGGCCTGCTGAGCCGCTGGCTGTCGGCCAACCTCGGCGAGGGCCTCATCCTCGACCTGCGGACCTCCGTCTTCGACCACGTACAGCGCATGCCCGTCGCCTTCTTCACCCGCACCCGCACGGGCGCCCTGGTCAGCCGCCTCAACAACGACGTGATCGGCGCCCAGCGGGCCTTCAGCAACACGCTCTCCGGAGTCGTCGGCAACGTCGTCACGCTGGTCCTGACCCTCGCCGTGATGCTCACCCTCTCGTGGCAGATCACCCTGCTCGCCCTGGTGCTGCTCCCCGTCTTCGTCGTGCCCGCCCGCCGCATGGGCACACGCATGGCCAAGCTCCAGCGGGAGGCCGCGCACCACAACGCCGCCATGGGCACCCGGATGACCGAGCGCTTCTCGGCGCCCGGCGCCACCCTCATCAAGCTCTTCGGCAGGCCCGGCGACGAGTCCGCCGAGTTCGCCGCGCGGGCCCGCCGCGTGCGCGACATCGGGGTACGCACCGCCATGGCGCAGTCCGCGTTCATCACCGCCCTCACGCTGGTCTCGGCGCTCGCGCTGGCCCTGGTGTACGGGCTCGGCGGGTACTTCGCCCTTGAGGGGTCCCTGAAGGCGGGCGCCATCGTCTCGCTCGCGCTGCTGCTCACCCGGCTGTACGCGCCGCTCACCTCCCTGGCGGGCGCACGGGTCGAGGTGATGAGCGCCCTGGTCAGCTTCGAGCGGGTCTTCGAGGTCCTCGACCTGAAGCCGCTGATCGAGGAGAAGCCGGAGCCCGCGAAGGTCCCCGACGGGGCCGTGGCCGTCGAGTTCGACGACGTGCGCTTCGCCTACCCGGCCGCCGACAAGGTCTCCCTGGCCTCCCTCGAAGAGGTCACCTCGCTCGACACCCGCGGCGGCGACGAGGTCCTGCACGGCGTCTCCTTCCGCGCCGAACCCGGCCAGACCGTCGCGCTCGTGGGCTCGTCCGGGGCGGGCAAGTCGACCATCGCGCAACTCCTCCCGCGGCTCTACGACACCGACCAGGGGGCGGTGCGCATCGGCGGCGTCGACGTGCGGGACCTGTCGGCCGAGTCGATGCGGGCCACCCTCGGCATGGTCACCCAGGACGGCCACCTCTTCCACGAGTCCGTACGCGCCAACCTGCTCCTCGCCCGGCCTGACGCGAGCGAGGACGAGCTGTGGGACGTGCTGCGGCGCTCCCGGCTCGAAGACCTGGTGCGCTCCCTGCCCGACGGCCTCGACACCGTCGTCGGCGAGCGCGGCTACCGCCTCTCCGGCGGCGAGCGCCAGCGCATGACCATCGCGCGCCTGCTCCTGGCCCGGCAGCGGGTCGTCATCCTCGACGAGGCGACGGCACACCTCGACAACACCTCCGAGGCGGCCGTCCAGGAAGCGCTCGCCGAAGCCCTCGATGGCCGCACCGCCGTGGTCATCGCCCACCGGCTCTCCACGATCCGCGCCGCCGACCTCATCCTCGTCGTCGAGGCGGGGCAGATCGTCGAACGCGGCACGCACGAGGAGCTGCTCGCCCTGGACGGGCGGTACGCGGAGCTGCACCAGACGCAGTTCGCCAAGGGGCCGGGCCCGGCCGACGCCGCGGCGGAGGTCGTGGAGGCGGCGTGAGGCCCACGAGGCGGCCCGAGGCCCACGGACGCGTCGAATCCGTGTCCGGACGTCCACCGGGAGTTCATCCGTTCCCCACCATCCCCGCCCGCATCCGTGAGAGAAACCCTCCATGTGCGACGACGAGCTGATACCGCCGAGCGCGGACATGACCGAGGAGCAGTGGCTGCGGGCGGACCCCGCGCTCTCGCAGGGGCCGGTGGGGGAGCGGGTCCGTGCCATGCGGGCGCCGGGGCGGCGGGCCGTGCTCGGCTCGGTGGTGGCGGGCGCGGCGGCGCTCACGGTCCTGCCCGGCGCGGGCCACGCGCCCGCGGCGGCCGCCGCCCGCGCCGACACGTTCCCGCTGCCCTCGGCCCCCGGCCGGAACGGGGAGTACGCGGTGCTCCTGACCGGTGACGCCGGTACGGGCGAGGAGGCGCAGCACGCGGTGGCCGCCGCGGCCCGCGAGGTCTGCCGCGCCGAAGGGGTCACCCTGGCCGTGGGCCTCGGCGACAACATCTACGAGAACGGACCCGAGTCCGCGGACGACTCCGAGTTCCGCACCAAGTTCGAGGAGCCCAACGCGGGCCTGGACATGCCGTGGCTGATGGTCCTCGGCAACCACGACTGCTCAGGGCTGATACCCGGCAGCGGCGGCGACCCCTCGCGCGGCGACCGCGAGGTCACCTACGCCAAGGGTTCGCCACGCTGGCACATGCCGGGCCGCTACTACAACGTGGCGCTGCCGGGTACCGGCGAGGACGGGCCGCTGGTGGAGTTCTTCGCCATCGACACCAACCCCGTCTCCTCCTACGTGGCCCAGCTCGACCCGCGCTACCGGTGGGACGGCCCCTACATGCGGGAGCAGCGCGCCTGGCTGGACGGGGCGCTCAAGGCGTCACGGGCCCGCTGGAAGGTGGTGCTCGGCCACCACCCGTACCTGAACAACGGCAAGCACGGCAGCGCCGGTTCGTACGACGGCTTCGTGATCGGCAACTACACCAGCGGCATCCACCTCAAGGAGCTGTACGAGGAGGTGGTGTGCGGTCGGGCCGACCTCATCCTCTCCGGCCACGACCACACGCTCCAGATCCTGGAACCCACCACCCGCACCGGCGGCACCCGCCAGATCGTCTGCGGGGCCGCGGGCAAGGCGGGCGACGGCAAGGCCCACTTCACCCACCCCGCGGCCTGGCAGAACTTCGCCGACCACGGCTTCATGCTCCTCAAGACCTCGGAGCGGGCGATGACGCTGGACGCGTACACCGTGGACGTCCCCACCCGCACGGCCCGCCTGGCCCACAGCACCCGCACGGCGCGACCGCTCGGCGCGACCGCGTCCGCGCCGGTGCGGTGAGGTCAGGCGAACGTCACCCGCGCCACCGGGGCGAGCTGGTTCCCGTCGAGCAGGGCCCGGCAGCGGAAACGCTGGATCTTGCCGCTCGGCGTCTTCGGCAGGACGCCGCGCGGCAGGAACAGGCACTCCGCCAGCGCGACCCCGGCCTTCTCCATGGCCAGGGTCGCCGCCTCATCGGCTATGGGGCGGTAGTCGCGCGGGTTGCCCTGCGCCTCCACCAGCAGGACCAGCCGCGACATGCCCGAGTCGCCCGCCTCGACGACGGCGGCGCAGCCCTTGCGCACGTTCTTGAGGCTGTCGACCGCCGACTCGATCTCCGAGGCGTACACCTTCCTGCCGCCCACCGACAGCATGTCGTCGGCCCTGCCGAGCACATACAGCTCACCGTCCCGCACGAAGCCCAGGTCGCCCGTGCGCAGCCGGCCGTCGACGAAGCGGGCCGCGGTGCGCTCGGGGTCGGCGTAGTAGCCCCGCGCCAGGCTCGGTGACGCCACCTCGATCTCGGCGATGGCGCCGTCCGCGCCCGCACGGACCGAGACGCCGGGCAGGGGCGTGCCGTTGGAGACGAGGCGGGTGGCCTTCGGGTGGTCCGGGGCCACCTCGACGACCCGGCCCTCGACGAGCGCGGGCCCGTCGAAGGCGAGCGCCCCGGGCGCCTGGTCCCACGGCTTGCCGGTCACCGCCAGCGTCGCCTCCGCCATGCCGTACGCGGGCTGGAAGGCGGTGTCGGACAGACCGAAGGGCCGGAACTTCTCCGTCGCCGTGGCCAGAGTGCCCCAGTCGACGCGCTCGGCGCCGATCACGGCCGCCCGCAGCTTCAGCTCCTTGGGCAGCTCCCCCCGGCCCTGCGCGCGCGCCGCGAGGTAGACGGCGGTGCTCGTGCCCGCCGTCATGGTCGCCCCGTACTCCGACATGTCACGGAACCAGGTGCGCGGCGCCATGCCGAACCGGTCCGGTGAGGAGAGCACGAAGTCGAAGTCGTACGCCCACGAGTACAGCAGGCAGCCGAACATGCCCATGTCGTGGGAGAGCGGCAGCCAGGAGGCGACGGTGTCCGCGCCGGGCCGTCCGCCCGTCAGGTGCAGGATGATCCGCAACTGCTGCTCGATGGCGCGCGTCGTGAGCGCACACCCCTTGGGCGTGCTGGTGGAGCCGGACGAGTACTGGATGAACGCCAGGTCGTCACGGCCCGGCGGGCTCGGTGTGCACCGCGCGCCCGTGCCGCGCAGCTTCGACCAGCCGTACACCGGGAGCCGGCCGGCGAGCCCCGGCGGGACCATCGCCGTCAGCCAGTCGTCGACGAGCAGCAGCGTCGGGTCGAGCCGCGCCGAGAGGGCGACGAGCTGGTCCCCGTACGCCTCGCCGCTCTGCCCCCGGGTGGGCAGCGGGAGCGAGGCCACCGCGCCGCCCGCGAGCCAGACCGCGAGCAGCCCGCGCACGGTGTCGGGGGTGTTGGTGAGGATGCCGGCGACCCGCGTGCCGGGGCCGACGCCGAGGGCGCGGAGCTCGGCGGCCATGCCGTGGGCGTCCCGGACGACCTCGCGCCAGGGCGTGTGGTCGAACGCGTCGCCGTTCCACTCGTGCAGGACGCCGTGCGAGGCGCCGTTGGTCAGGGCGTTGAAGAACTCCATGCGTGTGATTCCCCGTTGACTTGTTGGGTCCCCGTGCGGGGCGGCTACTCGACGTCGACGAGAGACGTGTCGGAGTCACGCCGGCGCTCGGCCATGGGGGCCAGGTTCTGCTGCGACTCCAGGAGCTGCTTCTTGTCCAGGGCGGAGCCGGAGACCCGGCTGACGTTGGCCTCGCGCATTTCCATGCGCTCGGGGTCGATGCGGACGACCTTCCAGGCCAGGTGGGTCTTCTCCAGGGACCAGATGAGGATGGCGGAGAGGTCGATCTCGTACCACTTCATGCCGTGCCTGGCCGAGCGCGGGAAGGCGTGGTGGTTGTTGTGCCAGGCCTCGCCGAAGGAGGGGATGGACAGCCAGGCCACGTTGCGGGACTGGTCGGTGGTCTCGAAGCGGCGGCGGCCGAAGACGTGGCCGACGGAGTTGACCGCGTAGGTCATGTGGTTGATGAGGAAGATGCGGACCAGGCCGCCCCAGAGCATGCCGGTCAGGCCGGCCTTCCAGTCGCCGCCGGTGATGGCGAAGGCGATGAGGCCGGGCAGGACGACGCTGGAGGCGGTGACCAGGACGAGGTTCTCGCTGAGCCAGCGCAGGGGCTTCTCGCGGACCAGGTCGGGGCAGTAGCGCATGGGGTCGGAGGAGAGGCTCACGTCGAAGAGCCAGCCCAGGTGGGCGTGCCACAGACCGGCCATGGTGCCCTTGAAGCCCGGCTCGAAGTCCAGGTGCGGGGAGTGGGGGTCGCCGGGCTTGTCGGCGACGCGATGGTGTTTGCGGTGGTGGGCGGCCCAGATCAGCGGCGGGCCCTGCCCGGCCATGACACCGGCGGTGGCCAGCGCGATGCGGATGGGTTTGTAGGTCTCGAAGGAGCGGTGGGTGAGCATGCGGTGGTAGCCGGCGGAGATGCCGAAGCCGGAGATCGCGTACATGATGACCAGCACGACGACGTCCGACCAGCCGAAGATCTCGTTCCACAGCAGGCCCATGGCGCCGAAGACCGCGACCAGCGGTATCAGCGACGCCCCGAGGATGAACCAGCGGTGTTTCCTGCCGTCCATGTACCTCTCACTTCCGGAAGTTGGGTGTCCGACGGTCTTGCGTGGTGCTTCTCGCGCTGCGCAGCATGGGCAGGAACGCCCGGCGCAGCACGGGGAAGAGCAGCGGTCGCGGGGTGTGGCGGCCCGCGAGGTACTGGGCCTTGGCGACCGGGCCCGGGACCACGAGACGGCGCCCCTGCTCCAGGCCCCGCAGGCCCGCCTCGGCGACGCGCCCGGGCGTGAGCCAGGCCAGGAACGACCGGTCCTGGAGGCCCGGCACACCGCCCACCGCGTAGAAGTTGGTCCGCACGGGACCGGGCGAGAGCAGCGTGCAGCTCACCCCCGTGCCGCGCAGCTCGACGTGGAGCGCCTCGGCGAAGGTGTTGGCGAACGCCTTGGTCGCCGAGTAGGTGGCCGCTGTCGGCACGGGCTGGTAGCCCGCCGTGGAACCGGTGACCAGGACGCGGCCCCGGCGCCGGGCCAGCATCCCCGGCAGCAGGGACTGGGTCAGGGCGTGCAGCGAGACGACGTTGACCTGCACCTCCGCGCTCTCCAGCACGGGGTCGTTCTCGCTGAACGGACCGCAGGTGGGAAATCCCGCGTTGGCGCAGAGCACCGTCACGGGGTGCGCGGCCAGCTCGTCGACGAGCGCGCCGCGCGCGGCCGGGTCGGCGAGGTCACAGGTCCTGACCTCCACCGGCACGCCGTGGGCCGCCCGCAGTTCGTCGGCGAGCAGCTTCAGGGCGTCGGTGGACCGGGCGACCAGCCACAGTCCGTACCCGCGCCGGGCCAGGCCCCGGGCGAGGTGCTCGCCGATGCCGGAGGAGGCGCCCGTCACCACGGCCCAGTCGGTGCGGCTCACGCGGGCGGCCCGAGGTGGTCGGCGAGCCGGCCGGCCGCCGCGCGGCCCGTGCGCGCGCAGGCCTCGATGGACACGCCCTGGATGTAGTCGCCCGCGAGCTCCAGGCCCGCGATGTCCGTCACGCCCCCGCGGATCTCGGCGAGGAAGTCGGCGTGGTGGGGGAGATAACCGCTGTAGGCGGCCTTCCAGTGCTTGACCAGGAGGTTGACGCGCTCGGCGCGCGGCGCGCCCAGGTGGGTGACGAGCCGCTCCTCGGTCTCCCGCGTGAGCCGGTCGATGTTCTCGGGGCTCAGGTCGGTGAGCCTGCCCTCGCGTCCGCTGTACGTGTAGCGGACGATGTGCCGGTCCTCCATCCCGTACGAACCGGCGTTGCTGCACGGTCCGTCGTCCATGGCGAGCGCGCGCACGTCGTGCGTGAAGATGTCCCGGTCGTACTCCACGAGGACCACGGTCGAGGGGAAGTAGTTCACGTCGGAGAGGCGGCGGGCGAGCGCGGGACGGGCCGAGCGGACGATGTCGGCGGTGGCGTAGGCCGGGGTGGCGAGCACGACGCCGTCGTAGTCGCGGGATGTTGCCTCGGCGCCCTTCTCCGAGATCCGCAGGCCGGTGACCCTGCCGTCCCGGATCTCCACGCCCTCCACCGTGGAGTCGAGCCGTACGGGCACGCGCTTGGCGAAGGCTTCGAGGACCGGCTGGATGCCGCCCGAGAGCTGGTCGTAGTGGTCCATCAGCATGGCGATGTTGGTGCCGAACGTGCCGGGATAGACCTCGTCGGGCTCGGCACCGTTGTTCCGGATCACCATGGGCCGCACCAGCATGTCCGTCATGCCGGTGCCGAAGAACGAGCTGAGCGGGGCGTGGTCGTGCCGGCGCGAGACGCCGCTGAAGTAGCGGGAGCCGAGGAAGCGGTTGCTCTCGTCGGCGCGGATGCGGGCCGCCATGGCCGCCATCCGCGCGAAGTCGCGCGTCGAGCCCATGCGGCGGATGTTCTTCAGGGTCTGGCTGCGGCGCTCGCTGTCGAGGGTGAGTACCTCGCCGTCCTTGATGCGTGAGGCGTTGTACCCGAAGGACTCGTAGCGGTCCGAGCCGAGCTCCGAGGTGAACCAGCGGAAGGTGTGGTAGCGGCGGCCGATGTTCTTGCCGCCCGTCATGACCGGCCGGTCACCGAGCTTGTCGAGGCCGAACCGGCCGCCCAGGGTGGCATCGGCCTCGATGACTTCTACGTCGTGGCCGAGCAGGTCGAGGCGGAGCGCGGCGGTGAGGCCCGCGATGCCGCCGCCGACCACGGCTGTCCGGCGTTTGGTGCGTTCAGATGACATGGATCAGACTCCGTGACCTCGGGTGGCCGGATGGGAGGTGGGATGCGGGCTCGGGCCCGCGGTCGGGTGGGGGAGCAGCTCGACGCGGCCCTCGACGACCGTGCTGCCGAACTGCCGCAGGTCGACGGCGACCGGGACGCGGCCGTCGGGGGTGGGAGTGCCGACCCGCGCCTCGTACACGAGGTCCGCCTCGAATTCGGCGAAGTCCAGGAACGCCGCCTCACAGCCGACCGCGATGGCGTGGGCGTTGTCGACGGCGCCGGTCCGGTGGGCCGCGGCGACGGCCGCCTGACGCAGCCCCTCGACCATGAGGGGCCCCGGCACGTGGTCGTACTCGTGGTCGAAGAACGCGGGGTGCCGCTGATCGGCGGCCAGCAGGTACCGCACGGGACGCTCCTCGGGGCGGGTGGACGCCAGGTCGTCGGAGCCCGGGGCGGCCGAGCCGATCACGACGTTGCGGGCGATCTCCCGGCCGACCAGGGCGGGCTCAAGGCGCCGGGCGGGTGTCGACTCGGCGGTGTCCACGGGCTTGCGGGCCCGCTGGAAGGCGCGGAAGACGTCGTAGTCCTCCTGGGACATGAAGGCGAGGTGCGCGTTGAGCGTCATGGCCCGGCGGCCGCCGATCTCCATGACCCCGTCCAGGACCATGCTCACCACGTCGGAACCCTTGCCCTGCCGCTCGGCGACCCGGTAGTGCACATAGCCCTGGAGCGCGGAGGTCCCGTCGTTGGCGTACGCGGCCGGGTCCTCGACCCGCAGCGTGATCCGCTGGAGGCTGAAGGGCACGCCGACCGGGACTCCGACGTGGCGGTGCAGCAGCACGAAGATGGACTGCCGAGCGGCCTCGGCGGAGGCGAACGGGTCGTGGTGGGAGGGGTGCTGGTCCGCCCAGAGGCTGTGCGCGCGGGGGATCTGGAAGGACAGGTGGAAGTCGTCCTCCGAGCCCTGCACGGAGTCGGCGACGAAGACCTCGCCGATCTGTCTGCGGTGCGCGAGGGAGCGCGGCACGGTCTGCTCGAAGCGGAGCTTGTCGGCGGCGAGTCGTGTGGTCGCGAGTCCTGCGGTCATGTGATCGGCTCCGGTTCGGGCGATTCCTGCTGTACGGGGCGCGGCTGCGGGCCGCTCTGGTAGACGGGCCTGCGCATGGCCTGGCGGCGGCGGATCTCCGTGGCGGCGAGCCGTCCCAACTCGCCCACCGCCATCCGGCGTTGCTCGCGACCGCGCAGCGCGGCCCGGCCGGTGGCGCCGAGCACGCGGCCCGGGGTGAGGACGTCGAGGACGGAGGCGCGGTGGCTCAGCAGGTTCAGGACGCCGTCGACCCGGCCGTCGGCGTGCAGGCCGCGCACCACCCGGGGGACGACGCCCGCGATGGGGCCCGCCACTCCGAGGTCAGCGGCGAGGCCGTAGTACTCGGCGTAGGTGCGGTCCCGCCACCGGCCGAACCCGGCGGTGGCCCGGTCGAGCCCCGCGGCGCCGCGGTTGTCCGCCAGCGCCGCCACGATCGCGGACGCGAGCCGCTCGGCCTGGTGGAAGGCGTCGCCGATGCCGCGCCCGCCCGCCGGGTCCTTGAAGTGCCCGGCGTCGCCGAGCAGCACCCAGCCGGCGCCCGCCGCCTCGCGGAAGTATCCGAAGAAGCGCCGGATGCCGTAGATCCTGCCGACCCTGGTGGCTCCCGCGAGGGCCTTGGCGATGGGCGCGCAGCGCAGCGCGTGGGCGTGCACGGAGCCTTCGAGGTCGGTGCGGAAGGACTCCCGCTCGTGCCGCTGCGGGGAGACGCCCACGATGTACAGGCCGTTGTCGGCGGGGCCGCCGAGCATGTGCCGGTCGCCCCAGCGGTGGAAGACGAAGGTGGGCCGCTCGCCGAGGTCCGCGCCCTCGAAGTAGGTCCAGTAGTAGCTGCGTTCACCGGGTGTCACGTGGTACATGCGGGCCCCCGCGGTCTCGGCGACCTTGGAGGTGCGGCCGTCGGCGCCGACGACGAGGCGGGCCCTGAGGACGGTCTCGACGCCGCCGGACACGGTACGTACGCCCGACACGCGTCCGCCGTCCCGTACGAGTCCGGTGACCCGGGTGCCCAGACGGACGTCGGCGCCGGAGTCGCGGGCCGCGTCCACCAGGACGGGGTCGAGCACCTCCCTGCGGATGCAGGCCGCGCCGCCCACGTCGCCGGGGGCCTGCGGGAAGGCCGCCTCGCAGCGGAACTCCTCCAGCCGCATGTCGACATGGCTCATGGGGTTCACCCCGGCGGCCCGCAGGGCGTCCATCACGCCGAGGCGATTCAGGAAGGCCAGCGAGTCGGCCTGGAGGATGTTCGAGGACAGGGTGGAGCGGATGGCCGTCGCCTGGTCGAGCACGGCGACCCGCACACCCTGGCGGGCAAGCAGCGCGCCGAGCGTGGCACCCGCACAGCGCGCGCCCACGACGACGACGTCGTAGTGGTCGGCGGGCACGTCGCGCACGTGCCTCGCGGACGTGCTCATGCGGCACCGTTCCAGCGCACGGCGGCAGCCGCCGCGAAGTCACCGGCGTGCGCGAACCCGGACATCACGATGAGGTCGCCGTCGCGCAGCTCACCGGCGCGGGCCGCCTGGTCGAGGGTGACGGGCACGGCCGCGCCGTACAGGTTGCCGAACCGGTCGAAGGTGTCGAGGTGCCGCTTGTCGTCCACGCCCAGGGCCTGCCGCCAGTTCTTCAGGAAGATCCGGTTCGGCTGGTTGGTGACCAGGACGTCGATCGCGGACGTGGGCTCGCCGAGTTCGGCGCAGAGCTCCTCGACGAGTTCGGGGACGAGTGCGTTGCCGCGCCCCAGGATCTCCGTCTGTTTCGAGGCGTCGAACCAGATGTCGGTCTGGCCGGTGCCGGGTTCCCAGTACTTGCGCCCGTCCGGTGCCGCGAGGCCGAGGTCCACGGAGTACTCGGGGGTGCTGCGCTTGTGCACCCCGAGCACCGGTGAACCGCCGCCCGCCTCCAGATAGGCCACCCCGCAGCCGTCGCCCGGCACCGCCGCGTGCGAGTGCTTGCGCACCTCGGACTGGGCGAACATCTGGCCGGCGGTGTTCTGCACGTTGGCGATCAGCGCGGTGCGCGCGGAGCCGTCGGCCATGATCTTCCGGGCCAGCTCCACCATGTACATGAACGAGGCGCAGCCCGCGTTGTGCAGGTCCACGATCCACTCGGGGCCGATGCCGAGGCGGTGCGCGGCCTGGGCCCCGATGCCCATGAACGGCTCGTCGGGGAGCAGGACGTTGGTCAGGAGGACGTCCACGGGCGGCTTCCCGCCGAGCCGGCGGAAGAGCGGCTCGGCGGCCTTCGCGATCATGTCGGAGGCGCGCTCGTCGGGTGCGACGTGATGGCGGGCCGCGGGCACCTTGAACAGCGGCGCGTTGGCGAGGGGGTCCACCGGGGCGTCCGGGTCGTGGAAGAACTCGGGCCCCACGACGTTCTCGGGGAGGTAACTCCCGAAGTCGACTATGCCGACGGGTTGCATGGCAGTTCCTTTCCGAGCCAGTCCTCGACCGTCCGCGCCGTGCCGACGGCGTCGTCGTCGAGGAGCGAGAAGTGGTCGCCGGGGACCGGCGTGACGGTGTCCGCCGCGCGCCACGGGCGCCAGTCGGCGGCGCCCGGCGCGCCGGGGCCGCGTTCGGCGGTGAGCAGCAGCGTCGGGGCGGTCAGCGGGTCGGCGGCCCAGTCGCCGAAGAGGCGCAGATAGCCGCCCATGGTCAGGACGTCCGCCTCATCGGCGTGGGCGTCTCCTTCGGCGTGGTCGAGGATGTGGCCCATCGCCCAGGCGAACACCTCGCGCTGCCGCTCCTGTTCGGGTTCGTAGGTGTCGATCAGGACGACGCCCGCGACCCCGTGCCCCGCGCGTTCCAGGTGCGCCGCGGCGGCGTGGGCCAGGGCGCCGCCGATGGAGTGCCCGATCAGGACCGGTGGGGCGCCGCCCGCGGCCCGCAGGGCGGCGTCGGCGAGGCTCTCGACGGCCGCGCCCCAGGAGCCGGGCAGGAGGGTGGAGGTGCCGGGCCCCGGCAGGGGCAGCGCCGTCATCCGCGGCCTGCGCCGGAATCCCGCCGCGAACCGGGCGAACTGGTGCGGCCCCGATCCCGCGAGGAAGGACGGCAGACAGACCACGGCGGGCTCGGCGGCCCCGTCGGAGACCAGGACGGCCGGCGGCGGCGCGTCGAGCCGCGCGGCCGAGGTGAACGTCGGGAGCCGCTCGGCCGCACGCTGCAACTCCGGAACCACGTCGGCCAGTTCACCCCGTACGTGGGCTTCCCGCAGCAGGGCCGCGAGGGAGCCGGACGGTGTGGGTTCGGGCGGTGACGGGACCGCGGTGACGGCGAGCAGGGGACGCAGGTGGTCGGCGATCGCTCCCGGAGTCGGGTGGTCGACCAGGAGCGTCGCGGGCAGGTCGAGCCCGGTGACCGCGGACAGGCGGCGCTGGAGCCTGACGGCACCGAGCGAGTCGATGCCGAGTTCCAGGAGGGTCCTGTCCACGTCCACCGAGGAGGCGTCGTCGAAGCCGAGGACGGCGGCGGCCTGGGCGCGGACGTGATCCAGCACGTCCCGCTCGGGCTCGGCATCCGGACTCTGCCGCGGCTCGGTAGGCGTGTCGGCCGGTGCCGGGCGCGGATCGCGCACCGACTGCTGTACGTCGATCCAGTGCCGCCGGGTCTGGAACGCGTACGTGGGAAGGCTCACCCCGTGGCCCGCCCCCGGCGCGAACAGCCCCGCCAGGTCACCGCCCGCGCCCCCCGTGTGCAGCTCGGCGAGAGCCGTGACCAGCGCGGCAGGCTCGTCGCCGCGCCCGTCGAGCGAGGCCGCGAGGACCGCTCCGGACCCGTCGCCAAGACACTCCCGCACCATGGCGGTGAGCACTCCGGCGGGGCCGAGCTCCAGGAAGCCGGTCACGCCCGCGTCCCGCAGGGTGTGCGTACCGTCGAGGAAGCGGACCGGGAGTTCCGCGTGGCGCACCCAGTGGTCGGGCGTGGCGAGGGCGGCCGGATCCGCGAGCGCCCCGGTGAGGGTGGAGACGATGGGGATGCTGGGCGTGCGGTAGCTGAGCCCCGCCGCGACGGCCCGCAGCCGCTCCAGAACAGGGCGCATCAAAGGCGAGTGGAAGGCGTGGCTGACCCGCAGGCGGCGGGTGCGGCGGCCCCGCTCGCGCCAGGGGCTTTCCCAGGCGTCGAGGGCGTCGGCCGCGCCGGAGACGACCGTTGAGCGGGGCCCGTTCACGGCGGCCACCGCCAGGTGCGGCAGTCCTTCGAGGCTCTTGGCCACCTCGTCCTCGGACGCCTCGACGGCGACCATCGCGCCGCCCTCCGGCAGCGCGTCCATGAGCGTGCCGCGGGCGGCGACGAGGCGGGCGGCGTCGGCCAGGGAGAACACCCCCGCCACGTGTGCGGCGGACAGCTCGCCGATCGAGTGGCCCATCAGGAAGTCCGGCCGGTAGCCCCAGGATTCGAGCAGCCGGTACAGGGCCACCTCCAGGGCGAACAGGGCGGGCTGCGTATAGCCGGTGCGGTGCAGGAACGCCGCGTCCGGGCTGCCCTCGGCGGCGGACATGACCTGCCGCAGGGGCCGCTCCAGATGCTGGTCGAGTTCGGCGCGGACCTCGTCGAGCGCGTCGGCGAACACGGGGTGCGCGGCGGCGAGTCCATGGCCCGTCCCTGGGCGCTGTGAGCCCTGCCCGGAGAAGAGGAAGGCGGTCTTTCCCGGCCGTGCGGCCACTCCCAGGACGCCGTTGCCCGGCAGCCCGCCCGCGCCGAACTCCCGCAGCCCGGCGAGCAGTTCCTCGGGGGAGCAGCCGATGACGGCCATCCGGTGGTCGAAGCGGGCCCGGGTCCTGAGGAGGGCAGCGCCGATCTCCGCGGGCGGTGTGCCGGGGCGGGCGGTGAGGTGGTCGTGCAGACGGCGGGCCTGGTCGCGCAGGGCCTCGGGGCTCCTGGCGGAGAGCACCCACGGCACCGAGGGAAGCCCGGCGCCGTCCACCGAGGCCCCCGCCGGGGTGTTCCCCGTGGGCTCGGACGGGGCCTCTTCGAGGACGACGTGGGCGTTGCTGCCGCTGATGCCGAAGGAGGAGACCGCCGCGCGCCGCACCCGCTCGCCGCGCGGCCAGGGCGTGGCCTCCGTCAGGAGGGAGACGGCCCCGCCGGACCAGTCGGCCTTCGGCGTCGGCCGGTCGACGTGCAGGGTCGCGGGGAGCACCTCGTGACGCAGCGCCTGCACCATCTTGATCAGTCCGCCGACGCCGGCCGCCGCCTGGCTGTGCCCGAGGTTCGACTTCAGCGAGCCGAGCCTGAGCGGAGGCCGGTCCGCCCGGTCACGCCCGTACACGGCGGAGAGGGCGTCGATCTCGATGGGGTCACCGAGCGTGGTGCCGGTGCCGTGGCCCTCCACGGCGTCGATGTCGGCAGGACGCAGCCGCGCCGCCGCGAGCGCCTGGCCGATGACACGTTGCTGCGAGGCGCCGTTGGGCGCGGTCAGGCCGTTGCTCGCGCCGTCCTGGTTGACGGCCGAACCCCTGACGACCGCCAGGACCCGGTGACCGTTGCGCCGGGCCTCACTCAGCCGTTCGAGCAGGACGACGCCCACACCCTCGGCCCAGCCGGTGCCGTCCGCCGCCTGCGCGTAGGACCGGCACCTGCCGTCCGGGGACAGCGCCCGCTGCCTGCTGAACTCCGTGAACACCCCGGGCGTCGACATCACCGTCACACCACCGGCCAGCGCGAGGGAGCACTCGCCCTGGCGCAGCGCCTGCACCGCGAGGTGGACACCGACCAGGGAGGACGAGCACGCCGTGTCGATCGTCAGGGCGGGGCCCTCGAACCCCATCACGTACGAGACGCGCCCCGACAGGACGCTGCCCGCCGAGCCGATGCCCCAGTACCCCTCCAGGCCGGCGGGGCCCGAGCGGGCGAGCTGTACGTAGTCCTGGCCGGTGGTGCCCACGAACACACCCGTGCGCGAGCCGCGCAGCGTGCCCGGGTCGATGCCCGCGTCCTCCAGCGTCTCCCAGACGGTCTGAAGGAGCAGCCGCTGCTGGGGGTCCATGGCCTGCGCCTCGGTGTGGCCGACGCCGAAGAACCCGGCGTCGAACTCCGCCGCCCCGTCGAGGAACCCGCCCGCCCTCGCGTACGTCGTGCCGGGGTGGTCGGGGTCGTCGTCGAAGAGGTGGTCGAGGTCCCAGCCGCGGTCGCGGGGGAAGTCCCCGACGACGTCGCGCCCGGCGGCCACGGCCTCCCAGAGCCCGTCGGCGGAAGCGATGCCGCCCGGGTAGCGGCAGGCCATGCCGACCACCGCCACGGGTTCGTTCGTACGTTCCTCCGCGCGACGCAACCGCTCGCGGGTGTCCTGGAGTTCGGCGGTGACCCGCTTGAGGTACTGGAGTGTCCTGGCCTCGTCCGGCATGTCAGCGCACCCCCAGGTCGTTGTCGATCAGGTCGAAGAGTTCGTCCGCGGTGGCGTCGTCCAGTCCTTCGCGCTCCGTACGGGGCTCCTTCCGCCCCTCGAACGCGGCGAGGAGCTGCCGCAGCCGTGCCTCCACGACGTCGGCGTCGGCCGCCGCGACCGAGGGCAGCAGGGCCGCCACGCGGTCGAGTTCCGCGTGGAGGACGGGCGCGGTCTCCGGCTGCCCGGGCGGTGCTTCGCGCTCGTCGAGCAGGGTGCGCAGGTGGGCCGCCAGGGCCGGGACGCTGGGGTGACTGAACACCAGGGTCGATGGCAGGGTGAGCCCCGTCGCCCGGCCGAGCTGGTTGCGCAGCCGTACCGCGCCGAGCGAGTCGAGGCCCAGCTCCTTGAAGGGCCGCTCCGCGTCGACCGCCCCGGCGTCCTCGTGGCCGAGAGCGGCGGCGACCTCGGCGATGACCAGCTCGGTGACGAGGGCGTCCCGCCCGGCTTCGGGCGTGGCCGCGAGCCGCGCCGCCAAGAGGCCGCCCGAGGGGCCCGCGGGCCGGGGCGCGGCGGGCACCAGGGCCCGCAGCACCGCCGGCAGGGTGTCGTCGCGGGCCTGGGCGCGCAGGGCGGCCATGTCGAGGCGGGCGGGGAGCAGCAGCGACTCCTCCGTGCCGTGGGCGGCGTCGAAGAGGCCGAGCCCCTCCTCGGTGGTGAGCGGGGCGATGCCCGACCTGCCGAGCCGGGCGACTCCGGCGCCCGCCAGGTGCCGGGTCATGTCGCTCGCTTCGCCCCACAGCCCCCAGGCGAGGGAGACGGCGGGCAGGCCCTCCGCCCGGCGCCACCGGGCGAAGGCGTCCAGGAAACTGTTGGCGGCGGCGTAGTTCGCCTGCCCCGGGCCGCCGATGGTCCCGGCGACGGAGGAGAACATCACGAAGGCGTCGAGCGGCGCGCCCACGGTCGCCTCGTGCAGGTTCAGCACGGCGTCGGCCTTCGGCCGCAGGACCCGGTCGAGCCGCTCGGGGGTGAGCGATTCGACGAGCCCGTCGTCGAGCACGCCCGCGGAGTGGATGACGGCGGTCAGCGGATGGGCGGCGGGTACGGAGGCGACGAGCGCGGCGGTGGCATCGCGGTCGGCGAAGTCGCATGCGGCGACGGTCACGTGGGCGCCGAGGGCGGTCAGCTCGGCGGCCAGCGCGTCGGAGCCCTCGGCGGCGCGGCCACGCCGTCCGGCGAGCAGCAGGTGCCGGGCACCGTGCCGGGCGGCGAGGTGCCGGGCCACCTGGGCGCCGATGCCGCTGGTGCCGCCGGTGACGAGGACGGTGCCCTCGGGGTCAAAGGTGAGCGGGTCCCCGGCGGCCCGGGCGCGGACGACCCGCGGTACGAGCACCCGCCCTTCGCGCACGGCGACCTGCGGCTCCCGCGAAGCAAGGACCTCGCTCAGCGCGGAGACGTCCTCCGGCTCACCCAGGTCGACGAGCACCAACCGCCCCGGATGCTCGGCCTGCGCGGCCCGCACCAGCCCCCAGAGGGCCGCGACGCCGGGCCGGCCGACGTCCCCCTCCCCGGCGGCGACGGCCCCCCGGGTGACGAACACGAGCCGCGCCCCGCTGAGCCGCTCATCGCCCAACCACCCCTGCACAAGAGCGAGCCCCCCGTGCAGAAGCCCCCGAACGTCCCCCGCACCGAGGCCACCCGAGAGCTCGGGCACGTCCACGAGCACGATGTCGGGAGCGGGATGACCGGCGTCGAGAGAGGCGGTGAGGGCGGCGAGACCGGGGTAACGGGCGTGGGCGGCGAGGCAAGGATGAGCGAGGAGACGACCGCCGACGTCCTGGGCGGGGGCCTCGGTGCGCCCCCCGGTCTCCTCGCACATCCCCAGTACCCCCCACCGCTCCTCCGAAGAGGGTGACGGCGGCGGCTCCTCCGGAACTCCGGCCCGCTGCCACTCCAAGCGGAACAGGGACTCCGTCACCGGTCGGGACGACGTCAGTTTCGACGGGGGTACCGGTCGGGCCACCAGCGAGGCGATCGTCACCGTCGGCGCGCCCGTCTCGTCCGTCGCCGACATGCCTACCGCGCCCTCGCCCTGCGGGGTCAGCGTCACCCGCAGGCGCGTGGCCCCCGGGCGGATGACCCGTACGCCGGACCAGGCGAACGGCAGCCATGCCCCGGCGGACTCCGTGTCCGGGCCCGCGAGCTCCGTGAGCTGGACGTGGAACGCCGCGTCGAGCAGCGCCGGGTGCACCCCGAAGCCGGCCGGGTCCGCGGCCGTTTCCACCTCGGCGAGGAGCTTGCCGTCGTGCCGCCAGGCCGCGCGCAGGCCGCGGAAGGCGGGGCCGTACCCGAAGCCGCGGTCGGCGAGGTCGTCGTAGAGGGCGTCGACGGGCAGCGGGGTCGCCCCCGGGGGCGGCCACGGCGTCGCGGCAGCGGGAAGCGCGGCAGGCGGTGGCGTGACGGAGAGGAACCCCGTGGCGTGGCGGGTCCAGGGTGCGTCGGGGGCGCCGGCAGGGCGGGAGTGCACGGCGATGGTGCGCCGCCCCTCCGCGTCCGGCGCGCCCACCGAGGTCTGCACGTCCACCGCGCCCTCGTCCGGGAGGATCAGCGGCTCCTCCAGGGTCAGCTCGTCCACCACCTCGCAGCCGCTCTGCGCCGCCGCCCGCGCCGCCAGGTCCGCGAAGGCGGTGCCGGGCAGCAGGACCGTGCCGTGGACCGCGTGGTCGTCGAGCCAGGCGTGGGCGGCCCGGGAGACCCGCGCGGTGAACAGCCACCCCGCGCCCTCGGCCAGCTCCGTGGCCGCCGCGAGGAACGGATGCCCCGTCGTACGCAGGCCCGCGCCCGCGATGTCACCCGTCGAGGGGCGGGGAGGCGCCCAGAGCCGCTCCGCCCGGAAGGCATAGGTGGGCAGGTCGACGCCGTGGGCGGCGCCCGGGGAGACCAGCGCGTCCCAGGCCACCGGCGCTCCGTGCGCCCACGCGTCGCCGAGCGCCGCGGTGTAGCGGGACAGCTCACCGTCGCGCCGCGCCGAGCCGAAGACGGCGGCCGCGGGACCCGACGCCGACTCCACGGTCTGCTCCAGGGCGAACGTGAGGATGGGGTGCGGGCTCACCTCGATGAAGGTGGTGTGGCCGAGCGCCAGCAGACCGCGTACGACCTCCTCGAACCGGACGGTCCGCCGCAGATTGCGGTACCAGTACCCCGCGTCGAGACCCGCCGTGTCGAACGCGGCACCGGTGACGGTGGAGTGGAAGGGGACCGAGCCGGAGCGGGGCGCCAGGGACGCGAGGGCGTCGGCCAGCGTGCCCTCGACCGACTCGACGTGCGGGGAGTGGGAGGCGTAGTCGACGGGGACCCTGCGGGCCCAGATGTCCTGCGCGGCGCACACGGCGAGCAGCTCGTCGAGCGCGCCGGGATCGCCGGAGACCGTCATGGAGGACGGCCCGTTCACCGCGGCCACGGATATGCGGTCGTCCCACTGCCCGAGCAGGGGGAGCAGCCGGTCGGGGGTGGCGGTGACAGAGGCCATGCCGCCTTCGGCCAGGCCGGCGATGGCCTGGCTGCGGAGCGCCACGACGCGGGCCGCGTCGTCGAGGGACAGGCCGCCGGCGACGTACGCGGCCACGATCTCGCCCTGCGAGTGCCCGACGACGGCGTCCGGCCGGACCCCGTGGTGGCGCCAGAGCGCGGCGAGGGCGGCCATGACGGCGAACAGCGCGGGCTGCACGACGTCCACGCGGTCCAGCGGGGGCGCGCCCGGCGCTCCGCTCAGCACGTCGTCGAGCGACCAGTCGATGTGCGGCGCGAGGGCGTCCGCGCAGGCCCGCAGTTCCTCGGCGAACACCGGGTGCGCGGCGGCGAGTTCACGGCCCATGCCGGCCCACTGCGAGCCCTGTCCGGGAAAGACGAGGACGACCTTGCCGCCGGTGCGCGCGCGGGCGACGGCGGCCCGGTCGGTGGACTCGCCCCGCGCGACGGCGGCCACGGCGTCGAGCAGCTCCGCCCGCGTCGCACCGGTCACGGCGGCCCGGTGCTCGAACGGGGCCCGGGTGAGCGCGAGCGCGGCGGCGACCGCGTCGAGCGGGGCGTCCGGGCGGGCGGTGAGGTGACCGGCCAGCCGCCGCGCCTGATCACGCAGGGCGGCGGGTGACTTCGCGGAGATGACCCACGGGATGGCGGGCGGACCCGGCACCTGTGCGGCAGGCTCCGGAGCGGCGTCCGGCAGCGGCGCCTCCGCCACGAGGACGTGCGCGTTGGTGCCGCCGACCCCGAACGCGGAGACCCCGGCCCTGCGCACCCGGGCCCCGCGCGGCCACGGCACCGTCTCCGTCAGGAGGGCCACCGCTCCGCTGCTCCAGTCGGCCTTGGGGGTCGGCCGGTCGACGTGCAGGGTCCGGGGGAGTTCCCCCTGCCGCAACGCCATGACCATCTTGATGAGGCCGCCGACCCCGGCCGCCGCCTGGCTGTGCCCGATGTTGGACTTCAGCGAGCCGAGGCGCAGCGGCTGTCCGGCCGGGCGGTCCGCGGCGAACACCGCGGTGAGGGCGTCGATCTCGATCGGGTCGCCCAGGGTCGTGCCCGTGCCGTGGCCCTCCACCGCGTCGACGTCGCCGGGGCGGAGCCCGGCCGAGGCCAGCGCCTGCCGGAGAACGCGCTGCTGGGCGGGGCCGTTGGGCGCGGTCAGGCCGTTGCTCGCGCCGTCCTGGTTGACCGCGGAGCCGGGGATCAGCGCGAGGACGCGGTGGCCCTTGCGGCGCGCCTCACCGAGGCGTTCCAGGGCGAGGAGCCCGACCCCCTCGGCCCAGCCGGTGCCGTCGGCCCCGGCCGCGTAGGACCGGCACCTGCCGTCGGGGGAGAGGGCGCGCTGCCTGCTGAACTCCGTGAACACCTTGGGCGTCGCCATCACGGCGGCGCCCCCCGCGAGGGCGAGCGAGCACTCGCCCCGGCGCAGCGCCTGCACCGCGAGGTGCACGCTCACCAGGGACGACGAGCAGGCCGTGTCGACGGTGATGGCGGGGCCCCCGAAGCCGAAGGCGTAGGCGACGCGGCCGGAGAGGACGCTGCCCGCCGAGCCGATGCCCCAGTAGCCCTCCAGGTCGGGCGAGCCCGCGCGCGCCACCTGTTCGTAGTCCTGGCCGCTGCTGCCGATGTAGACGCCGGTGGGTGACTCGCGCAGGGTGCCGGGGTCGATGCCCGCGTCCTCCAGGCACTCCCAGGCGGCCATCAGGAGCAACCGCTGCTGTGGGTCCATGGCCAGGGCCTCGCGCCGGGCGATGCCGAAGAAACCGGCGTCGAAGGAGGCCACCGGGTCGAGGAAGCCACCGGTGCGCGCGTAGCTCGTACCGGCCGTCTCCGGGTCGTCGGAGAAGAGCCCTTCGAGGTCCCAGCCCCGGTCGGCGGGGAAGTCCGAGACCACGTCGCGCCCGGCGGACACCACGTCCCACAGGCCGGCCGGGGAGGTCACGCCGCCGGGGTAGCGGCAGGCCATGCCGACGACCGCGATGGGCTCGTCGTCGGGCGCCGCCTCCTCCGTCCCGGGATGTGCGGTGTCGGCGGGGGGCGTGGCGTCGAAGCCGAGCAGCGTCAGGAGGTGCCGCGCCACCGCCGTCGGCGTGGGGTGGTCGAACAGGAGCGTGAGGGGCAGGTCGAGCCCGGTGGCGGTGCTGAGGCTGCCGGTCAGCGCCACGGCGGCCAGGGAGTTGTATCCGAAGTCCCGGTAGGCGAGGCCGGGTTCGACGTCGCCGGGCTCCGTGCCGAGGAGCTCCGCGGTCTTCTCCCGTACGAGGTCCAGGGCGGCGTCGAAGCGGCCCGCCTCGGGCAGTGCGGCCAGGTGCCGCATCCGGGGATCGGTCCGCGCGGTCGCCTGCTCGTCCATCGGGTCAGCCATGCCGTCCTCCACGTCGTCACCCTGCGCCCCCGCGCCTTTTTCGACCGCCGCTCCCCCCGGGAAGGGGGAGCGGCCACAGAGTCCCGCCGTCCGGACTAGCTCTCGGCCCGGCCCGTCAGCAGGAACGACCGGATGTGTCCGGCCAGTTGTTCCGGCTGGTCCTCGGGGATGAGGGTGTAGCTGTCTTCGATCTCCACCAGCTGGCTCTTGGGCAGCAGCCCGGCCAGCTTCCGCCCGTGCTCGGGCGGCATGACCTTGTCCTCGGCGGCCCACACCACGAGCGCGGGCCGGTCGAAGCTCTTCAACTGCTCGGACCAGTTGAGGAGTTCCTCCTTGGGCGGCACCCCGAGCACGTACTTCCGCAGGTCCCTGCGGATCTCCTTGGAGGTCCACAGGGGCTGGAACCAGGTGTCCATCACGTCGTGCGGGACGGGTCGCTTGCTCATCCAGCCCCACGTCATGGGCAGCCGGCGCATCGGCTTCAGCTTCAGCAGCTTGAAGGCGAAGGTGATGCCGCCGGGGAGCTTGGCCGAGGTGTACAGGTTGGAACCGGGCACGCCCGGCGGGTAGTTGTCGAAGGCCTCGCAGGAGGTGATGACCAGGCGGCCGACGCGGTCGTCCTTGCCCAGTGCCACCAGGGCCTGCGCGCCGCCCCAGTCGTTCATCACCAGCGTGACGTCGCGCAGGTCGAGTTCGTCGAGGAACTCCGCGACGAGCTTCGCGACCCCGGGGATCGACAGGTCCGCGTCGGCCTTCATCGGTGTGCGATGGCCGCCGAGCGGCAACGTCGGTACCACGCAGCGGAACTCACCGCGCAGAGGTGCCACCACGTTCCGCCACAGGGAGCCGTTCATCGCGACGCCGTGCAGCAGAACCACCACAGGCCCGTCACCGCCTGTGTCCTGATACTCCACCGGGCCCGCGGAAAGGTGTACCTCAGACATGTGAGTCTCCTGGGAGCTGGTTCGGATACGGAGGGCCTGGAGTGGCCCGCCCCGCACACGATGTCAACACACGGGGTCGTTCGGCAGCCCGATGGCCGATCGACCGGGGTGAGTCGGGACAAGCAAAACACCTCGGGCCCTTTTTAGCCAGCGACAATTTACCGAAGATGATCATTGCCCTAAAGGGCAATAGTGCGCCGGTCGGGGTGTCTGTACCGTGTGCCACTAACGTGCTGGGACCTTCCCGCAGAGCCGCCCGTGGCGGCTCGTACCGGAGCCCGCGAATCCGCCTCGCGTTTCTGCTGTCAGGACGGGTGTCGGGCTGTCCGGAAACTCAGGTAATTCATCGCAGTTCACCTGAAAGGCAAACCGTGATCACTGCTGAAGAGGTATGCGCCCGCATTGCCAAGAAACTGGGCAGCAAGGCGAACAACCACGAGCTCGACGCCGAAACGTCTTTCGACTCGGTGGGCCTTTCGAGCCTGCAGATAGCCGATATCGTCTACACCATCGAGGACGACCTCGGGATCGAGTTCGACGAGTCGAGGGCCGCCGGCGTCAAGACCGTGGCGGACCTCGTGCGGCTCGCCGCCGAGACCGAGCAGGGCAGCGCCGCCGCGTGACGGCCATCGATTACCGCGGCGCCACCGCGGAATCCATCCGGCATCACTACGACGTGTCGAACGATTTCTTCGCGCTGTGGCTCGACGCCAATCTCACCTACACCTGCGCGCTCTGGGACGACGGCGACGCGGGCGAGAGCCTGGAGACGGCCCAGGAGCGCAAGCTCGACCACCTGATCGAGGGGGCGAGGGCCAAGGGCGCACGCCGGGTCCTCGACGTCGGCTGCGGCTGGGGCAGCCTCCTGGAGCGCCTGGTCACGACGTACGGCGTGGAGCGGGCCGTGGGCCTCACCCTCAGCGACAGCCAGGCCGAGAAGCTCCGGGAGGCTGCTCTGCCCCGCACCGAGGTGCGGGTGGAGAACTGGCTGGACCACGAGCCGGACGAGCCCTACGACGCGATCATCTCCATCGGTGCCTTCGAGCACTTCGCGCGCACCGGTCTGTCCCGCGCCGAACGGATCGCGGCCTACCGGCAGTTCTTCGACCGCTGCCGCGACTGGCTCCCCAGGGGCGGCCGGATCGCGCTACAGACCAACATCAAGGGCAATAACGTCCGGATGGACAAACAGACGGTCCGCGACCTGATGTTCATCATGGACATCATTTTCCCGGAATCGGAGATTCCAGCACTTTCCGAAGTCATCGAATCGAGCGAGAAGCGATTCGATGTCGTCAGCCTCCGCAATGACCCGGATCACTACAGCCGTACCTGCCGCGAATGGCTGAACAGGCTCCGGTCCCATCGCGAGGAAGCCGTGCGGATCGCGGGCGAGGAGAACGTCGCCAACTACGAGCGCTATCTCGGCTCGACGGTCGACCACTTCGCCAATCGCCACCTCGGCCTGTCCAGGATCGTCCTAGAAGCGGTCTGAGGAGCACCGGTGTGAAAACCTACAAGCACGTCGTCTACTGGCACGACACCGAACCCGTCACCCCCGGAGCACCTCTGCGGGAAGACGTCGACTGCGATGTCTGCATCGTCGGGGGCGGCTTCACGGGGCTCTGGACCGCCTACTTCCTCAAAGAGGCGGAGCCGGCCCTCGACATCCGTATCGTCGAGGCGAACCATTCCGGTTACGGGGCGTCAGGGCGCGCCGACGGATTCGTCACCCCCACCATCGGCAAAGACATCCAGGCCCTGGTCAAGGAATTCGGTCAGGCACGTGCCCTCCAGGCATCGCAGGCGGTGGGCAGGTCGATCCTGGAGATCGGCAGGTTCGCCCGCAGGAACCGTGTCGACGCCGAGTACGAGGCCAACGACTACCTCATGGTCGCCACCGACGCAGCGCAGCTCAAGCGGTTGCGCGAGGACCGCGACCTCGCCGAGCGCATGGGGGCCGCACAGCCCAAGATTTTGTCGGGGGCGGACTCGCGGGCGGTCATCGACTCGCCCGCGGTGATCGGCGGCATGCGCACCGGCGGCGCCCTGGTGAACCCCCACAAGCTCGCGCGCGGCATCGCCCGCGTGGTGCGCGACAAGGGCGTGGAGATCTACGACAACACGCCCTGCCTGCGCGTCGAACCGGGCACCCGGCCCACCGTCGTGACCGCCGGCGGCCGCGTCAAGGCCGACAAGGTGGTCCTCGCCACCAACGTCCACATGGACGCCTTCCCGCCGTTCCGCAAGAAGGTCATCCCCGTCTGGACGTACGCCATGGTGAGCGAACCCCTCACCGACGCGCAGCTCGCCCGCGTGAGCTGGGCGGGACGCGAAGGCATGGTCGAGGCCAAGTCCCTGCTGACCTGTGCCCGCTTCACGCACGACAACCGCGTCATGTTCGCCGGCGGCCCAGCCCCGTACTACTACGGCAGGGACAAGCGGCAGCGGAACATGAACCGGCCCGAGGTCTACCGCGAGATCCACCGCGAGTTCCTGCGGTTCTTCCCGCAGTGGGCCGACCTCCGGTTCACGTACGCCTACGGCGGGACGGCCGACGTCGTCCGCGACTACGCGCCGCACTTCGGCAGGCTCGGCGGCGGCAACATCCTGTACGGGTACGGCTACTGCGGCAACGGCATCGCGGCCACCCACACCGGCGGCAAGGTGCTGCGCGACCTGGCGCTCGGCAAGGACACCGACTACTCCCGGCTGCTCTTCGTGGACGACGAGCACCGCAAGCCGCCCGCCGACTTCCCGCCGGAGCCCGCCCTGTACGTCGGCGCGCGCGCCATGACCCGCCTGATGAACTTCAAGGAGTCCCGCGCATGACCGCCCGGCGTACGGTTCTGCTCACCGGGGCCTCCGGCGTCGTGGGCCGCAGCATCCTGCGCGAGCGTGCCGCGCTCGGCGAACGCGGGCCGCGGATCATCGCCGCGTCCCACAGCGCCCCGGTCCCCGAGGCCGAGGAGCCGCCCCTGGCGCTCGACCTGACGGCCGAGCGCCTGGGACTCGACGAGGAGAGCCACTCCGCGCTCGCCGCGGAGGTGGACGTCGTCATCCACTCGGCGGGCCTGACCGAGTGGGGGCTGCCCGCCGGGGCCTACGATCCCGTCAACGTCGAGGGCACCCGGCGCGTCATCGAATTCGCCGAACGGGCCGGAGCGCCGGTGCACTTCATGAGCACCGCGTTCGTGGCCGCCCTCGCGCCCACGGCCCCCGTGGCGCTCGGCGAGGCAAACGTCTGCGGGAACTACATCCGCTCCAAGGCCCTGGCCGAACGGCTGCTGCGCGAGAGCGGCCTGCCGCACACCGTCTTCCGGCCCACCAACCTCATCGGCGACTCCACGACGGGCTGGACGTCCCAGGGCCAGATCGTGCAGCTCATGTCGGACTGGCTCGGCCGGGGCAGAGCGCCGTTCATCCCCGCGCACCCCGGCATCCGCATGGACTTCGTACCGCAGGACCTGCTCTCCAAGGCGGTCTTGAGCGCCATCGGACTCGGCACCGAACAGGGCGAGTTCTGGGTGACGTACGGCGAAGAGGCGATGGACATCGAGACGTGCCTCGGCGTCCTGGTGAAGCACGCGGCCGGGCGCGGGCGGACGCTGGACCTGCCGCCCCTGGTCGACGCCGACACGCTCGACCCGTCGGCCATCGCGGACACGGCGCCGATGACCCGCTCGTACCTCTCCGTCCTGCGCGACGTCAGCGAGGTCACCCGGTGCGGCGGCGGGGTCCTGCCGACCTCCATGCCGGAGCTGCGCGAGCGCTTCGGCGTGCCGCGCGTCGACGACACGGCCGCGTACCTGACGAGCCTGGAGTACGCCGCCGAGCACCTCGGCTGACGCCCCGCCCGCGCGGCGGAGAGCCGCGACGGCACGAACGGAAGGACAACTGGCGTGAACGACGCCTGGAACGCCCCCGATCTGAGCGGCAAGGTGGCCGTGGTCACCGGAGCGAGCCGCGGCGTGGGCCGCGGCATCGCGCTCGCGCTCGGCGAGGCGGGCGCGACCGTGTACGTCACGGGGCGCAGCACCCGCACCGGTGAGCGCACCGAGAACCTGCCCGGCACCGTGGACGACACCGCCGACGAGGTCACCGAGCGCGGCGGCCAGGGGATCGCGGTGCGCTGCGACCACGCCGTGGCGGCGGACAACGAGGCGCTCGCCGAACGGATCAAGGACGAGCGGGGCCACCTCGACCTGCTGGTCAACAACGCCTGGGGCGGGTACGAGCGCTCGGCCGAGGTCCGCTTCGACGCGCCCTTCTGGGACCAGCCGATGTGGCGCTACGACCTGTTCGAGGCGTCCCTGCGCGGCCAGTACGACGTGACGCGCAGGCTGGCGCCCCTGATGATCCCGCGGCAGAGCGGCCTGGTCGTGGGCATCAGCTTCTCCGACGGCGACATCTACCTCGGGCAGGTCGGTTACGACGTGTTCAAGTCGGCCTCCGACCGCATGTGCCGCGGCTTCGCCGCCGACCTGCGCAAGCGCGGGGTCGCCGCGGTCTCCCTGCACCCGGGGTTCGTGCGTACCGAGCGGGTGGCGGCGGCCTGGGAGGCGATGGGCAGCGGCCCGGCGTCGGTGGTGCACTCCCCGGAGTACGTGGGCCGGGCCATCGCCGCGCTGCTCGCCGACCCGGACGTCATGGAGCGCACGGGCAAGGTCCTCAGCACCGGTGACCTGGCGGCCGAGTACGGCTTCGACGACGTGGACGGGCGGCGCCCGCCGGCGTTCCGCCTGGAGGGCCGGATGAGTCTGGCGACGCGCATGCACCGCCTGAACAAGGTGGTCGGCGCGGCTGGCGGTGGGCAGCAGCGGTAGGGGGTGGGCCGGGATGACGTCACGGGAGCAGCAGAGGGGCGACCCGCACGAAGGGGACGGGGCCGTCCGCCGCGCCGTCGCCGCGCACGGCGACGGCGGCCTGGTAGCCGTCGGGCGCCGGCACGTCGATGAGGTGCCAGCCCGCGGGAACCGGCGGCGCCCAGGGGGGCGCCAAATCCCCCGGCAGGCCCACGTGATGGCGGCCCACACCGCCGGGCAGTCCCGTCCCGATGCCCTTGAGGTAGGCCTCCTTGCGCACCCAGCAGCCGAGCGTGGCCCGCTCGCGCCGGGCGGGGGAGAGAGCGGCGATGGCGCGCCGCTCCTCGGTGTGCAGCCGTCGGCGCACACCGCCCAGGCTGTCGCGCATCAGCTCGGCCGACTCGATGTCCGCGCCGACCGGCGAACCGGCGACCGCGATCAGCGCGGCGTCGCCCGCGTGCGACAGGGAGAAGTGCGGCCGGAGGCGGCCGGCGATCGCCGGCCGCCCGTGCGGCTCCTCACAGTCCGGCATCCCGCAGGGTTCGCGCACGAACTCCACGTCCTGCGGGGCCAGCCCCAGATATCCGCCGAGCAGTACGCGCAGGGCGACATGGGAGGCGAGGTAGCGCGTACGCGCCGCGGGATCCTGAAACCCGTCCGCGCGTGCGGCTTCCCCGGTGTCGAGCAGTCCCATGCGGTCAGCGGCGGTCCCGGCGAGACCGGGGATCCACAGGGTCCGGACATGGACCTCGTGGGGACCGGGAGGAGCGTTCATCACCCGCGCTCGGGACTCTCCGCGCCCGAGTGGAGGACATCGGCCCACTGGATGGAGAGGACTGTCGCCTCCATCCTGTTCCGCAGGCCCAACTTCCTCGTGATGCTCGTCAGGTGTGCCTTGACGGTGCGCTCGGCTATCCCGAGCCGACGGGCCAGAGCCCTGTTCCCCTCGCCGTTCGGCAGCACGCTGAGAACCTCGCGCTCCCGCGGTGTCAGATCCGACAGTGCCGAACGCGCCACCTGCGCCACACCTGAGCCGCCCCCTGTGAACCTCGCTCCCCCCGTGATGATCGTGCCAGTCGGATGGTGCTCCCCGTTCATGCGCTCTCCAACTCCTTGAGCAACTCGTACCACCGGAGGAATCGAGTGTCCGCGACTGCCGAAGAATCAATTCCCCCTTGCTGCCGGGACGGACCCGGCTCGCAATAACCGCACTGTACCTTTGAGCCGACTGGATGTCAGCCGTCCATTTGTGGGCCCTGTATCGACTCCTTCATGAAGCGTCAGCAAGGGTGGCCGTGCTTGTGTGACCGGGCAACTCCGGCCTGTGACAAGGGGATTGGCACGGGTGGATGTCCCTCTCTGAAATGTGATACCGAAGATCATCAACTGTTGTCGAAATGGGTCGTGCGGCGCTTCTCGGTGCCCTGCCCGAACTTTCTTCTTCGGGGATCGGTAAAACTCCGGTAAGTTTTTCAAAAATGGAGTTGCCGCCTCCGTATATTGCGAAGGCCCGCATTCGGCGCGCAAAGAGCGCCGCATTGGCGGCCGCCGCCGAGCCGGCGCCGCAGACTCGCCGAGGTGACCGTATGTCGTCCCATTCATCCGCGCAGGCCGTCCTCGACGCCGGACGCGGCTCAAGCGCAGCGGCCGGAACCGGCCACGGCTCGCACATCGTGGCCGTCGCCGGCGTACGCCCCGAACGGCTGGTCGGCAACGAGGAACTCGGGGCCTCGCTCGGCGTCTCCGCCGAGTGGATCGAACGGCGCGTCGGCATCCGCGAGCGGCGTTTCGCGGGCCCGGACGAATCACTCACCGGTATGGGCGCCACCGCCGCCGCCAAGGCGCTCTCGGCCGCGGGCCTCGTCCCCGCCGACATCGACCTCGTCGTCCTCGCCACCTGCTCCATGCCCTCACCCATGCCGAACGGCGCCGCGTCCGTCGCCGCGCTGCTCGGCATCCCCACGGTGGCCGCCTTCGACGTCAACGCCGCCTGCGCGGGCTTCTGTTACGGCCTCGGGATCGCCGACGGACTGATCCGCTCCGGCACCAGCCACCGCGCTCTCGTGGTCGGCGCCGAGCGGATGACCGACTGGGTCGACCCGGCGGACGTCGACACCGCCACGGTCTTCGCCGACGGCGCGGGCGCCGCGGTCGTCGTGCGCGGCGACCGGAGGGGCATCCACCCCGTGGTGTGGGGCGGTGACGGCGAGAGGGCGTCCCTGGTCGCCATCCCCGACCGGCACGGCAGTGTGACGATGAGCGGTCAGGCCGTCTACCGCTGGGTCACCACGGAACTCGTACACGTCGCACGGGAGGCCTGCGCCCGCGCGGGCCTGGCGCCCACGGAGCTCAAGGGCTTCGTCACCCACCAGGCGAACCTGCGGATGATCGAGCGCCTGGCGGCGAGCCTCGGCGCGACCGACGCGGCCGTCGCCCGGGACATCGTCGATACGGGCAACACCTCCGCGGCCTCCGTCCCGCTCGCCCTGTCCCGCCTCATCGACCTGGGCGAGATCGGCTCCGGCGACCCCGTACTCCTGATGGGCTTCGGCGCCGGGCTCAGCTACGCGGCGCAGGTGGTGACCGCGCCCTAGGGCCACGCGAAGGGTGGAATCACAGGCTGCTCAGGATCTGCGGCGAGAGCGTCTTGATCATGGTGTTGGTCCAGCGCATCTGACGGATCGTCCGCGGGTGGCAGGACGAGACGAGTCGGAGCAGGCCACCGTCCTTGGTGGCTTGCGCGGCCTGGCCGAGCATCTCCCAGTGCAGCGAGTTCTCCGACGCCGCCAGGTGCAGTGTGCGCAGGTCACGCAGGAGGAGCAGGCCGGGCTCCGGCGGACGCCCCGCGGCTTCGCCCGGCCCCGGCGTCCGCGCCGCCAGGAAACCGGAGAGGGACGCATCCGGCGCGCCCTTCAGGGACAGGTGCCACTCCCCGGCCATGTCGGCGAGGCGCCGCACATGCTCGCGCGACCACGCGGCGAGGTCCGTCGCGACGTGGTGGACCTCGTGCTCCGCGGCATGGCGCCCGGCGACCGCCGTCAGCTCATCGGCCATGCGCGCCTCGCCGTCGTGGACGGCCCGCAGCATCAGCTCGACACCGTTCACCGGCCGTCTCCCTCGCGCTGGTTCCAGGTGGTGTCCGGCGCCTGGGACACCCGCGCCCGCGGGCCTCCCGTGGTGACGGCGACACCCTCGGGCCTGGCGGGGGCGGACGCGGTGGTGGTCGGCGCCGGGGAGTGTCCGCCACCGCCGCGCTCCACGCGGCGCAGGGCCGCCGCGGCCGTCTTGAACAGGGGCTGCTTGGAGACCGGGTCCCAGTCGGTGACGGTGGCCTCGTTCGCCGCGCGGCCCGGCGTGGTGGCGTCGGGGCCGCTGCCGCCCGGCGTGTCCCAGTAGCCGTAGTGGAACGGCACGAAGAGCAGGCCGGGCCGGATGCCGGTGATCCGCAGCCGGGCCCGCAGGGAGCCGCGGGGGGTGGCGACCTCCATCAGGTCCCCTTCCCGGCAGCCGAGCGCGTCCGCGTCGGAGGCCGAGGCCTCCACCCAGACATCGGGGGCCGCGCTGTTGAGCTGCGGCGCCCGCCCTGTCTTCGTACGGGTGTGGAAGTGGTAGATCGTGCGCCCGGTGGTGAGCTGGAACGGATGGTCCTCGTCGGGCTCCTCGTGCGGCGGCAGGTAGTCCGCGCCCTTCAGCATGGCCTTGCCGTCGGGGTTGGCGGCGCGGTACGCCGCGGCGTCGTTCGACGCTCCCGTGACGAGGTCCTTTCCGTAGGCCTCGCACAGCTCCGGGCCGGCCCAGTCGATGCCGTCGGTGTAGAGGCGCCCGGTGCCCTCGGGGAAGCGGTCGTTGCAGGGCCACTGCACACCGCTGGCCCCGCGCAGTCCCGCGTACGTGAGGCCGGTGTAGTCGCACGGCCGGCCCGCGCTGCACCGCTTCCACGCCTCGAACGCCGACTCCGGGTCGTGCCAGGTGACCAGGGGGCCGCCGTCCTTGTCGCGGAAGTCCATGCGGGCCGCGTAGTCCAGGAAGATGTCCAGGTCGGGGCGGGCCTCGCCGGGCGGTCCCACGGCCTTGTCGGAGAGGTGCACGGTCCGGTCGGCGTTGGTGAACGTCCCCGTCTTCTCGCCCCACGTCGCCGCTGGCAGCACCACGTCGGCCAACTGGGCCGTCTCGGTCAGGAAGAGGTCCTGCGCGACGACGAAGAGCCCCTCCGAGGCCAGGACCGAGCGGATGCGGGACAGTTCGGGCAGCGAGACCGCGGGGTTGGTGCCGCTGATCCACAGCATGCGGATCGACCCCTGCTCGGCGTACCGGAACATCTGCATGGCGTGGGTGGGCGGCGCGTAGTGCGGGATGGTCCGCGGGTCGACGTTCCACACGCGCGCCAGGTCGGCGACGTGGTCGTCGTTCTGCCAGTTGCGAAAGCCCGGCAGGTCGCCGTTGGCTCCGCACTCGCGGGTGTTCTGCGCCGTGGGCTGGCCGTTCATCTGGAGCACCCCGGCGCCCGGCCTGCCGAGCATGCCGCGCAGCAGGTGGAGGTTGTTGACCTGCACCGCGGCGGCCGTCGCCTGGTGGGACTGGTAGACGCCCTGGAGCACCGTGGACAGCATGCGCCCGGCGTCCCCGATGATCTCGGCCGCCGCCCTGATGCGGTCGGCGGGGACGTCGCAGATTCCGGCCGCCCACTCGGGCGTGCACTTCTCGACCTGGGCGGCCAGTCCGTCGAAGCCCACCGTGTGGGCCGCGACGTAGTCGTCGTCGACGCGGCCGGTACGGATCACCTCGTGCAGCAGGGCGTTGAGCAGCGCCACATTGGTGCCGCCGCGCGGCGCGAGGTGCACGGTGGCCTTGCGCGCCACCAGGGTGGGCCGCGGGTCCACGCAGAGCAGCCGGGGCGGATCGGCGCCTTCGAGGCGGTCGAGGATGCGCATCCACTGCACCGGCTGGGTCTCGGCGAGGTTGTGGCCGTAGAGCGCGATGACGTCCGCGTGGTCGATGTCGTCGTAGCTGCCGGGCTGTCCGTCGCAGCCGAAGGTCTCCTTGAGCGCCTCGGCCGCCGTCGATGTGCACAGCCGGGTGTTGCCGTCCAGGTGGTTGGTGCCGATGCCGGCCCGGGCGAGCACGGCCAGCGTGTAGTACTCCTCCAGGAAGAGCTGGCCCGAGGTGTAGAAGCCGATCGAGCCGGGGCCGCGCTCGTCGAGCAGTTCCTTGGAGCGGGAGACGATCCGGCCGAGGGCGGTGTCCCAGTCGCACTCGACGAGCCGCCCGCCCTCCCGGACCAGCGGCCGGGTCAGCCGGTCGGGGGAGCCGTTGGCCTGCCAGCCGAAGAGGTCCTTCGGCCCGAGACGGCCGTGGTTCACCCGGTCCACGGCCCGGCCGCGCACACCGACCATGCGGCCGTCCTTGACGGCGACGTCCATCGCGTCGCCGTCGGAGTGCAGGATGGACGCCGTCTGCACCCACCGGTCGACGCCGTCGGGGTCGACGCCCTCGGCCAGGTGGGTGTCCACGCGGGCCGGCCACGGTTCATGCCTGCCGTACGGGGAGCGGCTGCCCCACGGCTCCGCGATCCGGTCCACCGAAGCGTCCACGCCTGTCTCCTCGCCTGCCTGCCGAGCGATGACGGCGCAGAGGGCGCCGATCGGTCACCGGTACCCTCTGCCGCAGGCTTCTAACGAACCTTCGCTCTGGCCACCGCGAGGGCGCTCTGTATGTCGCGGGTCCCGGTGGAGACACACAGGGTGTAGACGAGGTCTTCCATGCGCCGACGCGCTTCGGCGCTTTCCGCGCCTTCCGTGCTCTCGGCTCGGGCGGGGTGGTGGGAGCTCAGCTCCTCGTAGTTCTCGACAAGGTTTCGCAGAACCGGTTGGGCCATCAGCACGGCGGTCATCCTTTCGGGCTAATCGACTTACGCCCTTGCTGTACCCCGCGCCCATCCCGGCATTCCTCCCCTTCTTCTTCTTTTTCTTCTTTTTCGCCAGGATGGACATTTCGCCACAGGCTGGTGATGGCAGCTCCCGGCTCACTGCTCGTCGAGGGTGATGACCACCTTGATGTCGTCCTCGCGCGCGGCGAACGCCTCGGCGGCGCGTTCCAGCGGCACACGCCTGGTGATCATCCGCTCCAGCCAGGAGCGGTCGGCCTTCGCGAGGGCGTCCGCTCCCTGGCGGTAGTGGCGGAGGTTGGCGTTGACCGAGCCCACGACCGCGTCGTTCTCCAGCACCAGGTCCCTGTTGATCGTCCCCGCGTCCACCGACAGCCGGCGACCCTTGGGCGAGACGCCGGTCAGGCAGACGATCCCGTACGTAGCCGTCCCGGCCATCGCCCCGAAGACCACGGAGCCGGCGCCGGTCGCCTCGATCACCACGTCGGGACGGAGCGCCGCGGTGACGTCGCCGCTGTCCTCGCTGTGATAGGTCGCCCCCAGGTCCCTGACCAGGCCCGGCTTCGGCCCCCGGGTGACCTGGTCCAGTACGTGTACGTCCAGACCGCGCTGCACGCCGAGCAGTGCCGCGAGCAGGCCGATCGGCCCCGCCCCCGTGACAAGGACACGACGCGGCTCGAACCAGGCACGGCTGCCGACCCGCTCCACCTGCTCCCACGCCTTGGCCACCACGGTGGTCGGTTCGAGCAGCATCCCCACCGGCTCCAGGGCGGCGTCGAGCCTGACCGCGTAGTCGCTCTCCACGGTCCAGGAGCGGCTGGCGTAACCGTGGCGTTCCTTGATGCCGCGCTCGGTGTAGCGGCCGTTGCGGCACATGTCGAACTCGCCGTGGGCACACGCGCCGCACGGCTCCGGGTCCGGGCGGCGCACCACGCCCACCACCAGATCCCCCTCGGCGAAGCCGCTGTCCCGCGGTGCCTCACGCACCCGGCCCAGCGACTCATGGCCGAGGATCAGTCGGTCGTCGCCGGGCGGCGCCCAGCCGTAGTCGCCCGCCACGATCTCCTTGTCGGTGCCGCAGACCCCGACCGCGAGGCCGTCCACCAGCAGCTCACCCTCGCCGCGCACCGGCTCGGGCATGTCGCGTACGGACAGGGAATCGCGGGCGGAGGGTCGGACGGTGACGGCACGCATGGGCACTCTCCAGGTTCTGTACGGGCGGACGGATGGGCGGCCGCGTGGCGTAGGGGGCGTTCGACGACCGCTGCCCCTGGGTTCCCGCCCTCGGGAGGCCCATACGCCGCCGTTCGCCCCCGGCGCGAGTGCCGATCGGCCCGACGCTCCGCATAATCCCCACAGAAGCATCTTTACGTGTGACCGGTGCGGCGGCAGGGGGCGGAGAAGGGGACGTCCGTGGACCTGGAGACGGTCGCCGACGAGCTGTACGGACTGCGGCCCGAGGAGTTCACCGCCGCCCGCGACCAGCGCGCGGCGGCGGCCCGGAAGGCCGGTGACCAGCCGCTCGCCGAGCAGATCAAGGCCCTGCGGCGCCCGAGCCTGGCCGCCTGGGCCGGCAACCTCCTGGTGCGCGGGCAGCCCGAAGAGGTACAGCCCCTCATCCGACTGGGTGAAGGGCTCCGCCGGGCGCATCGCGACATGGACGGGCAGCAGCTCCGCGAGCTGTCACGTCAGCAGCACGCCTTGATCAACGCCCTGTCCCGGCAGGCAAGGCAGCTCGCCGCCGACGCGGGCCACGCGATCGGCGAGGCCGCCCAGCGCGAGGTCGAACAGACCCTGCACGCCGTCCTCGCCGACGAGCGGGCCGCGAAGGCGTGGGCCGAGGGCCGGCTGACCAGGCCGCTCGACGCCACCACCGGCTTCGACGCCGCCCTCCAGGACGTCGGAACCCGCGAGGAACGCCCCGCCGAGCCGCCGACGGAGAAGCGCCGCTCACAGAAGGAGCCACGGAAGCCGGACACCGCGGCCGAGGAACGCCGGCGCCAGAAGCTCGCCCGCGCCCGGCAGGACGCCGAGGACGCGGACCGCGTACTGCGGGAACGCCGGGAGGAGGCAGCGGCGGCCGACGGCCGGGCCGAGGAGGCCGCGGGCCTGGTCCGGGAGGAGGAGCAGCGCCTCGAAGAGCTGGCGCAGGAGCGCGAGAGCGTGGCGGAGCGGCACCGCAAGGCCCGCTCCGCCGAGCGCGAGGCCCGCGACGCGGCGCATGCGGCCGACCGCGCGGCACGCGAGGCGGCGAGCCGGGCCGAGAAGGCGTCCGCGCTCCTGCGGCGGCTGACCGCCGATGACCGCGACCACCGTGACGGCGAAGGAGACGACGACTGATGGCGAGATCGATCTGGAGCGGGGTGCTGACCTTCGGGCTGGTCACGGTCCCCGTGGGCCTCTTCACCGCGACCGAGGACCACACCGTCCACTTCCACCAGCTCCAGCGGGGCACCGGCGACCGCATCCGCTACAAGCGGATCAACGAGCGCACCGGAAAGGAAGTGGAGAACGACGACATCGTGAAGGGCTACGACCTCGGCGATGGCGACTACGTCGTCGTCGAACCCGAGGAGCTCGACGACATCGCCCCGGGCAAGTCGAAGGTCATCGACATGACGGGCTTCGTCGACCTCGACCGGATCGAGCCCGTGTACTTCGACCGGACCTACTACGTCGCGCCGCGCGGCAAGGAGTACGCCAAGGTCTACGAGCTGCTGCGCGCGGCCCTTGAGCGGTCGAACAAGGCGGGCATCGCCACGTTCACGATGCGCAGCAAGCAGTACCTCACCGCCCTGCGCGCCCAGGACGACGTACTGGTGCTGCACACGATGCGCTGGGCCGACGAAGTGCGCGACCCGCGCGAGGACCTGGACGTCATGCCCGCCCGGCGCCCCAAGGTGGCCGACCGCGAGCTGAGGACGGCCCAGCAGCTGATCGACGCCCTCAGCATCGACTGGGACCCGGACGACTACCACGACACGTACGAGGAACGCGTCAAGGAACTCGTCGAGGCCAAACGCGAGGGCAAGGAGGTCGTCAGCGAGGAAGGGCCGCCCGACGCCACGAATGTCGTCGACCTGATGTCGGCCCTGGAGCGGAGTGTCGAACGGAACCGGGGCAAGAGAGCCGCGGGCAAGCGGGACGCGGGGGAGAAGGCCGCGGGGAAGAAGGCCCGCGACCGCACGGCCGGGGGGACCCGGCGGCCGGACCTCTCGTCGCTCACCAAGAGCGAGCTCTACCGGCGCGCGACCGACGCGGACGTCCCGGGCCGCTCGAAGATGAGCCGGGAGCAACTCGTCGAAGCCCTCCAGGGGCGGAACGCCGCGGCCTGAATCGGGGCCGTTCGGCCCGTGACAGGCGGCGGCCACCGGGTACGCGTGCGGGGGCCAGCGGACAAATCGAGAGGAATTCACGTGACCGTCAAGGTGTCCGACCACATCCTGGAGCGCCTGCGCGCATGGGATGTCGACCATGTCTTCTCCTACGCGGGCGACGGCATCAACGGCCTGCTCGCGGCCTGGGGCCGCGCGGGGAACAGGCCCGAGTTCATCCAGGCGCGCCACGAGGAGATGGCCGCCTTCCAGGCCGTCGGGTACGCCAAGTTCTCCGGCAAGGTCGGTGTGTGCGCCGCGACGTCGGGCCCCGGGGCCATCCACCTGCTCAACGGCCTCTACGACGCCAAGCTCGACCACGTACCGGTCGTGGCGATCGTCGGACAGACCAACCGCAGCGCGATGGGCGGCTCCTACCAGCAGGAGGTCGACCTCCTCAGCCTCTACAAGGACGTCGCATCGGACTTCTGCGAGATGGTGACGGTGCCCGAGCAGCTCCCGAACGTCCTCGACCGGGCGATGCGCGTCGCCCGCACCGAGCGGACCGTCACCGCCGTGATCGTCCCCGCCGACGTCCAGGACCTCGAATACTCCCCGCCGACGCACGCGTTCAAGATGGTGCCCTCCAGCCTCGGTGTGTCCACGGGGGCGCCGGTGCCCGCGCCCGAGGACATCGCCCGCGCGGCGGAGATCCTGAACGCCGGCGAGAAGGTGGCCGTCCTGATCGGGCAGGGCGCCCGCGGTGCCCGCGCCGAGGTCGTGGAGCTGGCGGACGTCCTCGGCGCAGGGGTCGCCAAGGCGCTGCTCGGCAAGGACGCGCTGCCGGACGACCTGCCCTTCGTGACCGGGTCCATCGGCCTCCTCGGCACGCGGCCCACGTACGAGATGATGCGGGACTGCGACACCCTGCTCGTGGTGGGTTCGAGCTTTCCGTACTCCCAGTTCCTTCCCGAGTACGACCAGGCGCGGGCGGTCCAGATCGACATCGACGCGTCCATGGTCGGGCTGCGCTACCCCTTCGAGGCCAACCTCGTCGGCGACGCGCGCGAGACCCTCAAGGCCCTGCTGCCGCAGCTCAGGCGCAAGAAGCACGGCGCGTGGCGCAAGAAGATCGAGAAGGACACCGCCCGCTGGTGGGAGGTCATGGAGCGGCGTGCCGCGGTGGACGCCGACCCGGTCAACCCCGAGTACGTGGTCCACGCCCTCGACGAGCTGCTGCCGGACGACGTCATCCTCGCCGCCGACTCCGGCTCGGCGGCCAACTGGTACGCACGTCACCTGCGCATGCGCGGCGACATGCGCGGGTCGCTCTCGGGAACGCTGGCCACCATGGGGCCCGGCGTGCCGTACGTCATCGGCGCCAAGTTCGCCCACCCGGACCGGCCGGCGATCGCCATCGTCGGCGACGGCGCGATGCAGATGAACGGCATGGCCGAGCTCATCACCATCTCCAAGTACTGGGAGCGGTGGAGCGATCCGCGGCTGGTCGTCGCCGTGCTGAACAACGGCGACCTCAACCAGGTCACCTGGGAGATGCGGGCGATGGAGGGCGCGCCGCAGTTCGAGCCCTCGCAGAGCATCCCGGACGTGCCGTACGCCGACTTCGCCCGCTCGGTGGGGCTCGGGGGCGTACGGGTGGAGAAGCCCGGCGACGTCCAGGCGGCCTGGCGGCAGGCGCTCGCCTCCGACCGGCCCTTCGTCATCGACTTCCGCACCGACCCGGCGGTGCCGCCGATCCCGCCGCACGCCTCCCTCGACCAGATCGAGGCCGCGGCCTCGGCGGTCCTCAAGGGCGACAGCGACCGGGCGGGGATGGTCCGGCAGGGGATCAAGTCGAAGATCCAGGAGATGCTGCCGGGCAACCGGCACCGCGACGACCGTCCGGGTGCGGACGGAGGCTGAGCGGCGGCCGCGTACGACGGCGGCCGCGTACGACGGGGTGCCCGTGGCGGTGAGACCGCCGCGGGCACCCCGTCGCTTCCGCCGTTCCGTCGTTCCGCGTCAGCGCCCCAGCGCCTTCTTGAGCTGCTGCTTGTTCATCGAGGAGCGGCCGTCGACGTTCTTCTTCTTGGCCTCTTCGTAGAGCTGGTCCCTGGTGGGGCCCTGGGAGCCGCTGTGCGAGCGCTCCCCGCCGCGCTGCGACGCTGACTTGGGGTCCTTCGTCGACGTCCTGCTCGCCGTCTTGGACTCGCCGGAGCGGGCCCGTTCCTTGTTGACCGTGCGCGCCGCGATCTCCTTGGCCCGGCCCTCGGACGTGCCGCGGTCCTCGGCGCCTTCCTTGATGTGCTCGTACTGACGCTCACGCTTCTTGCTGGATCCAGCCGGCATGACTACCTCGCTCTCTCATGGCCACCGGTCACCGGGTGTGCTCACGATGGCCCTGCTTGTGGGTATGTGTCCCAGTTTCACACCGGTACCCGGACCTCGCCCGATCACGCATACGGGTCGTGCGGCGCCCAACTGCCGGGGCGGCGCCGGTCGCTGTGGTCCCAACGACCGGCGCCCGGCCCTCGCGTACGAGGACCTCTCTCGCGGGTGATCCGGTACGGCGATGTCATGCCCGCCCGGCCCCGAAGACTCCGCAAACTTCCTTCAGGGGCTCTCGTCCCGCTCGTTGTAGGCGCGGGCCGCCCGTTCGTTCAGGGCGCTCCCGGCCCGCTGCACGGTCCGCGTGACCGGTCCCCGTGGCGGGTCGATGTCCTTGCCCTCGCGCTGCCCGCCGGGGCCGCCGGGGGCGCTCGGCAGGAGGCGCGCGGCGACGCCGCTGAGCCGGGTGGTCGCCGCAGGGGCGATCCCGTGCGCCAGGTCGGCCGCGCGCGCCGCGGGGGTCAGCACGAGGCGGGTGCGGCGCCGGACGACGGCCCGCACGATGCGCTCGGCGGCGCGCCCCGCGTTCATCGACACCAGCGGCGTGCCCGCGAGGGTGGAGAACCACCCGTACTCCTGGCTCCGCGCGCCCCCGAACTTCGCGTGCAGATGGGAGCCGGTGCGCATCAGGCCCGGGTACACGGCCGTCACGCTCAGCCCGCTGCCCGCCGTCTCGGCCCGCAGCCCCTCGGCCAGGACGCCGATGGCCGCCTTGGCGCACGAGTAGGGCAGCAGGTGCGGAACGCCGAGCAGACCGCCGATGGAGGAGATGAGCGCGAGCCGGCCGCCGGCGGGGCTCTCCCTGAGATGGGGGAGGGCCTCGAGGGCGGTGTGCAGGGCGCCGTGGAACATCGTCCGCATCGCCTCCTCGAACTCCTCGGCCCGCAGCGCCTCCAGCGGAGCGACCTGGATGATGCCGGCGTTGGCGATGACGATGTCGACGCTTCCGCAGGCCTGCCGCGCGGCGGTGAACAGCTCGCGCACGGCCGCCTGGTCCCGTACGTCGCAGACCGTCGTCCGCACGGTCGCCGCAGGGTGGCGGGCGAGCAGCTTGGCGCGGGCCCGCTCCAGTTCCCCGCCGTCGCGCGCGGCGACCGTGACGGCGCAGCCGCGGGCCAGCAGGCGGTCGGCCATGAGCAGTCCGAGGCCGCGCGATCCGCCGGTCACGACGGCGGAGAGACCACCGAGGTCGTCCGCGCTCCCCATGGTCCCGGCCATCGCCCTGGTCACCCGTCTCTTCCTGTTCCCGTTCCCGTTCCCGTTCCTGTTCACGGCCGCAGCAGCGTCTTGATCATGCCGTCTTCCTTGGCCTGGAACGTCTCGTACACCTTCGGGGCCTCCTCCAGGGAGACGTGGTGGGTGGCGAAACCGTCGACGCCGAGCGGGTCCTCGTCGGTGAGCAGCGGCAGGATGTCGTCGACCCAGCGGTGGACGTTCGCCTGGCCCATGCGGAGCTGGAGCTGCTTGTCGAACATCGTCAGGAGCGGCATCGGGTCGACGGCTCCGCCGTAGACGCCGGAGAGCGAGACCGTGCCGCCGCGGCGGACGATGTCGATCGCCGCGTAGAGGGCGCCCAGACGGTCGATGCCGGCCTTCTCCATCACCTTCGCGCCGACCGCGTCGGGCAGCAGCCCCACGCCCCACTGGGCGGCCTTGGTCAGCGGCGCGCCGTGGGCCTCCATGCCGACGGCGTCGATCACGGAGTCCGTGCCGCGGCCGTCCGTCAGCTCGCGGATCGCGTCACCGATGTCCTTGCCGTGGCGGCGCAGGTCGATGGCCTTGACCCCGTCGAGCGACGCCCTGCTCAGCCGCTCGGGCACCAGGTCGACGCCGACGACCAGGCTCGCGCCGCGGTGCAGGGCGATCCGCGCGCACATCGCCCCGATCGGCCCGAGACCGAGCACCGTCAGGGTGCCGCCGGGCGGGATCGCGGCGTACTCGACGGCCTGCCAGGCGGTCGGCAGCACATCGGAGAGGTAGACGAACCGGTCGTCGGCGGGGCCGTCGGGCACCTTGATGGGCAGGGTGTTCCCGAACGGCACACGCATGTACTCGGCCTGCCCGCCCGGCACCTGTCCGTAGAGCTTGGTGTAGCCGAAGAGGGAGCCGCCGGTGCCCTGGTCGCGGTTCTGCGTCGTCTCGCACTGGGAGTGGAGGCCCTGGCCGCACATGAAGCACTCGCCGCAGGAGACGTTGAACGGCACGACGACCCGGTCGCCCACGGCCAGTTCCGTCACCCCGGGGCCGATCTCCTCGACGACGCCCATGGGCTCGTGGCCCAGGATGTCACCGGCGTCCAGGAACGGGCCGAGAACCTCGTACAGGTGGAGGTCCGAACCGCAGACCCCCGTGGAGGTCACGCGGATGATCACGTCGGTCGGATCCTTGATGACCGGGTCGGGAACGGTCTCCACCCGCACATCCCGCCTGCCCTGCCACGTCAGTGCCCGCATCGCTCACTCCTCGCACCAGCTGTTGGTCGTAGCCCTGCTGTCGGCGCGCGGGTTCCCCGGGCCGGAGGTGTCATGCGGGACCCACGACGACGCGAGCCACGCCCACCCTCCAGCAAACCCACACCCACCCGCCCCCGCCAACCGCAGCGGGGCGTTCGGGGCACCGCCGGGCTCTCACGCCACGGGTGGCAGGGGTTGCTCGGTCCAGATGGTTTTGCCCGAGTGGGTGTAGCGCGTTCCCCATCGCTGGACGAGCCGCGCGACGATGAACAGTCCTCGGCCGCCCTCGTCGTCCTCGCTGCTGTGGCGCAGGTGCGGTGAGGTGTGGCCGGTGTCCGCGACCTCGCACAGCAGGGTGCGGTCACGGATCAGGCGTACCTGGATCGGCCCTTCGGCGTACCTGACCGCGTTGGTGACCAGTTCGCTCACGACCAGTTCGGTGGTGAACGCCAGCTCCTCGAAGCCCCAGTCGTGCAGTTGCCGCGTCGCGAGCTCCCGGGCGTGGCCCGCGGCGACGGGTTCCGCGGGCAGCTCCCACTCGGCGACCTGCGACATGTCGAGTTCGCGGGTGCGGACGAGGAGCAGGGCCGTGTCGTCGGCGGTCGAGCCGTCCGGCAGGAGCTCCGCCACGGCCCGGTCGCAGAGCTCTTCGAGCGACGCGTGGCGGTCGCTCAGCACCCGCCCCAGGGTGTCGAGGCCGTGGTCGATGTCGCGGTCGCGCGCCTCGACCAGGCCGTCGGTGAAGAGCGCGAGCAGGCTGCCCACCGGCAGTTCGATCTCCGCGGACTCGAACGGCAGGCCGCCGAGGCCCAGCGGCGGCCCGGCCGGCAGGTCGGGGAAGGACGGCCGTCCTTCCGGGTCGACGACCGCGGGCGGCAGATGCCCGGCCCTGGCCATGACGCAGCGCCGCGTGACCGGGTCGTAGACCGCGTAGAGACAGGTCGCCCCGGTGGTCACGTCCGCGTACGTGCCGTCGGACGGCCCGAAGCCGCTCTCCTGCTCGTCCGCCGTCTGCGCCACCAGGTCGTCGAGCCGCGTCAGCAACTCGACGGGGTCCATGTCCATCTGGGCGAAGGCGCGTACGGTCGTACGGAGCCGGCCCATGGTGGCGGCCGCCTGCAGGCCGTGGCCGACGACGTCGCCGACCACGAGTCCGACCCGCGTCCCGGACAGCGGGATGACGTCGAACCAGTCGCCGCCGACCCCTGTCACGTCGTCCGTGGGCAGATAGCGGTAGGCGAGGTCGACCGCCGACTGCTCCGGCAGTTGCTGCGGCAGCAACTGGCGCTGGAGGGCCAGGGACGCCGTGCGTTCCCGGGTGAAGCGGCGGGCGTTGTCGATGGACACGGCCGCACGGGCGACCAACTCGTCGGCCAGCGCCACCTCCCCGCTGTCGAAGACGGCCGTGCCGGTGCCGCGGACGAAGGTGACAAGGCCCAGCAGACTGTTCTCGGCCCGCAGCGGCACCACCAGGGCCGTGTCGTCGAGTACGAGCCCGCCCGAGGAGAGGCTGCGGTCCTGCGGTGAGCCGGACGGGTACTCCACGGGCGAGCGGTTCGCCGGGGGAGGGGCGGCGAGGCCGTCTCCCGGCGCTGCCTCTGCCGAGCGGCGGGCGACCCGCACCAGGGACATGGCCTGCGAGGAGCCGGTGGCCGGCGTCTCGCCCTCCAGGACCGCCCTGCCGAGGTCGACCGTGACCGCGGCGGCGAACTTCGGCACCGCCACCTCGGCGATCTTCTCGGCCGTGGCCGTCACGTCCAGGGCGGTCCCGATGCCGCGGCCCGCCTCGACCAGCAGGGCGAGGCGCCGCTGGGCCTTGTCACGGTCGGAGATGTCGAAGGCGTCCTCACACACTCCGAACACGTGCCCGTCGGCGTCCTGGAGCCGGTAGTAGGCGCAGGACCAGAGATGGTCAGTCTCCGGGTCGCTGGGCGGACGGCCCTGGAAGTGCAGGTCGAGGAAGGACTCACCCGTGTCGAGGACGTGCCGCATCACCGCGTCGAGCGTCGGCGGATGCCCCTTGGTCACGAACTTGCCCTCGAGGTACATGTCATCGGCCCGCGAGCCGCGGAACTCGGCGAACGGCCGCCCCATCTCCTGCTCGTACGCCGCGTTGCACCAGGCCAGACGCAGATCGGTGTCATAGATCGCGAGCCCGACGGGCGACTGGGTGGCCAACCCGTGCAACAGCGCGAGCCGGGCCTCCCACAGCCGCACATCCGTGAGTTCCGCCATGACGAGGACACGCGCCGCCGGTCCTGCGTCCGCCAGCTCGCACGGCGCGACGGCCACGATCAGCTCACGCCCGTCCCGGTGCCGGGCGACGCGGATCTCGTTCCTCCGGAACCCGGGCGGCACGGCCGAGGGCGCCGGGACCGGCGGCAGGAACGCGACCAGGGGCTGCCCGACGATCTCCTGCGCCCGGTGGCCGAGGAGCCGCTCGGCGGCGGCGCTCCACCCGATGACCGTGTCCCGGGCGTCGAGGACCGCCGTGGCCCCTTTGGTGACGTCCAGCGGGCCACGGAAGTCGGTTCTCGGCTCGGCGTTCGGTGCAGTCATGGCGCCACATCAGCCCCGTTCATTGCCTCCAGCGTCCGCCGTCCCCGGGAGAGGCACAACCGCGGAGGCCGACGGCTCGCCCATGCGGGGTGCGGAGCCGGAACACGAGCGGGGTGCGGAGCCGGGGGCACGGGCTCAGCCCACCACCCGGACGGAGGTGACCTCGTGGACGACGGCGGAACTCATCGAGAGGCCGCGGCAGGTCAGCTGACGCGGCGGTGTCCGGTGGGAGCGCACCTCGACGTCGAAGGCCGCCGGGTGAGGCGTTCGGGTGGTGACGCGGACGCGCCAATGGTCGTGCTCGCGGACGGTCGCGACGACCGCGTAGTCATGCCGGCCGGCCGGACCGAAGCGCCTGAGCAGCGCCGCGACAGCGGCCTGCTGCGGCGGGAAGAGGTCCGTGTACCCGCGCAGATGCTCGGCGTGGATACGGTCGGCCAGATGCCCCGCGACGGTCTCCACGCACGAGGCGGCATCGAGGTTGCCGTAGTAGACACCGTCGGGCACGACGACGACGTTGCCGGCGAACCGGTCGCCGCCCACGTGGCTGCACTCCCACACCAGATCCGGCCAGCGTTCGCTGAGGGCACGCCCGACCGGCCGGCCGCGCACGGCGCAGCAGGTGTCGTGCTGACCGTGGGCGCAGACGCCGACGACGGGCGGCAGGCCGAGTCGTCCCCGCGCGCCGAGAGCGTCCGCGATCCGCGCCAGGTCCTCGTCGCGGTTCCACGTGCCCCACTGCTGACGGTGGGCGCCGGCGCTGTCCTGGCGAAGCACGGCCCACTGCCGGGGACCTTGCGGGGCGCGGCGTCCGTGCCGCCTGATCAGAAGGATGCGCGCGCGCACCGACCGGGCCGCGGAGAACACGAGTTCTTTGACGTGGGGCTCAAGGGCGAGGCCGTCGAAGCCGTTGGACGGCCAGCCGCCCCCGTACTCGACGAGGACCCAGACGGAGCCGTACGGCGCCGTGCCCGCGAGGGGGTCGCCGCGCGTTCTGGCGGCATCGGCGCAGAAGAAGCGTTCGCCCGCGGTCACCGCGGCCGTCACCGTTCGGCGGGGACCAGTACGCCCGCGCGCAGCAGTCGCTCGACGAGTCCGACGCCGAGGTCACCGGCGGTGCGGACCTCTCCGTCGAGCATGCGGGTCACCGACGGAAGATCGGCCTCCGGGAAGTCGAGTCGCCCCACCCGCGTGACCAGACACGAGCCCACGAGGCGCGCCTCCAGTGAGGCCCGGAGCCGCACGGGCGAGTCGGGGGCAAGCCCTCTGACGGCCGCGAGCTGGGCCAGCGGCCCCATCGGCGCGGGGCGCTCCTGGCTCCGCCGCGACCGGTGGAACAGCGGCGCGGAATCGGCCCGCTCGACGGCGCCGATGAGGCGCTCACGTACGAGGCCCATCTCGTCGTCAGGGCCGTCCACCCCCAGGGGCAGGGTGCCGCGCATCTCGGGATCGTCGCGCAGCGTCGCGAGTGCGGCCTGGGCGAGCTGTTCGGCCAGCGCGTACCGCGTCCAGTTGTGGACTCCGAGCGTCAGGTGGACCGAGACCTCGCCCTGCGCCTCGGCGGCGTGCAGCCAGCCGCGCGGCAGGTAGAGGACGTCGCCGGGTCCGAGGACGGTGTCGATGTACGCGTCGCCCCGCGCGGCCTCGGCGACGGCGGAGCGGCGATCGGTCCAGGGCTGGTCGCGCAGCGGGTCGGGATGGACGGGCTCGTGGATGATCCAGCGCTTGGTGCCGCCGATCTGGAGCACGAAGACGTCGTGGACGTCGTAGTGGGCGTCGAAACCGCGGTTCTGCGGCGGTGTGACGTAGGCGTTGGCCTGCACGGGATGCCCCAGCTCGGCACCCAGCCGGGCACTGAAGTCCGCGACCGGCCCCCACGTGCGGTGCAGAGCCTGGAGGACGAGCGTGGCCCCGTCGGCGAACGCGCGCCACAGCGCGGTGTCGTCGAGCTGGTCCGAGACGGTGGCGCCGACACCGCCGGACGAGGTGAACGACGGCTCGGGCAGCGTGGAGCCGTCCTTGGCGACGCGGAGGAAGGGCGTACGCAGTCCGCGGCGTGAGATCAGTTCGTCCACGGCGTCGGCGGAGAACAGGTCGGAGAAGTCACTCGCGCGGCGCGTGAGCAGCGCGGTGCGCGCCCACACGTCACGGGCGAACTCCTCCCGCCCCAGGCCGCCGGTCAGACGTGCTTCCAGGACGCCGACGCCCGTTCTGGCGCCGACGCCCTGAAGCCCGGTCGTGGGGATGCTCAAACGCCGCTGCCGGACTCGCCGGCTCCGCCGTCCGCGCCGCCGTCCTGGACGCCGGGCGTACCGGCCGCGCCGCCGTCCGCGGGCCCTTCGGCTCCGCCGTCCGCGCCGCCGTCGTGCACGCCGGGCCTACCGGCCGCGCCACCGTCGGCGGGCCCTTCGGCTCCGCTGTCGGCGCCGCCGTCCTGGACGCCGGGCGTACCCGCCGCGCCGCCGTCCGCGGGCCCCTCGGCTCCGCCGTCGGCACCCCCGTCGTGGACGCCGGGTGTACCTGCCGCGCCGCCGTCCGCGGGGCCCTCGTTCTGGTCCGGGTTCTGCTCGGGGTTCGCCATGCTTCCTCCTGGAATTCCTGAGAATCGAACGGCTGGAGTGGGCGCGACTCCGGAGCCCTCTCTGTTCCCACCAAGCTCGCTCAGGCGATGTGGGTCGGCAACCTGGATGACCCTCCGTGCCCGCCGGTGGCCGCAGTCGTGCCCGACATGCGGAGGTGGCCCGCGTAGGGCAGCGTGGAAACCGGACTACGGCCGAGGCGCCGGGGATGGCGTACGCCACCTGGTCACCACCCACAGTCACCCCTGGCGCCCGGCGACGGCACCAGCGTTCCCTCGCGGGTGCCGGACACCCCTTGATCGACCAGGAGGAGCTTTGAGTGACTTCCAGGGCACGAACCGCCAGGACCAGAGAAAGTCGGCGGCGATGGCGGAAACAGCACGGGACAAGGCGAGCGAAGGCGCCGGGCTGGTCAACGAACAGGCCGCCGAAGTGGCCGGAACCGCCAAGGAACAAGCGTCTGGAGTGGCTCACGAGGCCACTGCCAAGGCGCAGGAACTGGTGGGAGATCTGCGCGGCCAGCTCCAGGACGAGGCCCAGTCCCAGACCCGGCGCCTGGCGGAGAACGTGCGCCGACTGGCGGACGAGCTGCGGGACATGAGCGCGAACGGCAGGCCCGATTCCACTGCCGCGGGTGTGGTGGGCCAGATAGCGGACGGCGGCCACCAGATGGCTTCCCGCCTGGAGCAACGCGGGCCGGATGGCCTCGTCAGCGACCTCCAGGACTTCGCGCGCCGCCAGCCGGGTGTGTTCCTGGCGGGAGCGGCGGTGGCGGGTTTCGTCGCGGCGCGGGCCGGTAAGGGCGTCAGCGCAGCCGGTTCGTCGGCTACGCCGGACCCCTCCGCCACGCAGCGCTACGCCGCTACTCCGGGCGCGGCCGCCGAGAGCGAGCGGCGCCGAGTTCCCCCGAGCCCGACGAGCCCGGCCGGCCTCACGTGAGGGGCGCGGACAATCCCCGGGCGGGTTGTGCGCGGCCTCCACAACCCCCTGGTCGGTTCCCGTCCGTACCCGCGTCCCCACCGGCTCACCGGGGCACGCGGGGGCCCAGCCAGAGGAGTTGAACGGTGGCCACAACATATCCGCCGACCGTCGGCACGGACACCCAGCGTCCGACGGCTCCGCGTACCACCACGTCGGACGAGCCTTCGATCGGTGAGCTGCTCAGCGAGATCAGCACCGATGTGTCGCAGCTCGTCCGCGATGAGATCGAACTCGCCAAAGCCGAGATCAAGCAGGAGTCGTCGAAGGCCGGCAAGGCCGTCGGCATGCTGGGCGGGGCCGGTTACGCCGGTCACCTCGTCCTGCTCCTGGGCAGCCTGACCGCGATCTTCGCCCTCGCCCATGTCGTGGACATCGCCTGGGCGGCGTTGATCATCACTGCCGTGTGGGCGGTGATCGCAGCGGTGCTGTACACCACCGGCCGCAAGCGCCTGCGCACCGTGAACCTCAAGCCTGAACGAACCGTGGAATCCCTGAAGGAGGATGCCCAATGGGCACGACACCCGACGAGCTGAGGACCGATGTGGAGTACCGGCGCGCTCACCTTGCCCACAACGTCGACCTCTTGGCGGACAAGGTGACCCCCCGCAGGGTGGCGCAGCGCAAGGCCGGCGCGGCCCGGGGGCGGCTGACCGGCATCAAGGAACGCGTGATGGGCACGGCCAGTGACACCGCGGGCCATGTCGCGGACACCGCGCACGGCTTGGCGGATTCCGCGGGCCAGACTGCGGGAAGCCTCGCCGACACCGCCAAGGACACGACCGGACAGATCGGTGACGCCGTCCAGCGGGCGCCCTCCCAGGTGAAACAGCAGACGCAGGGCAGTCCGCTCGCGGCCGGTCTCGTCGCGTTCGGCGCCGGCATGCTGACCGCCGCACTCCTGCCGACCACCAAGGCCGAGGAACGCGCGGGCCAGCAGTTGCGCGAGCACTCCGACGAACTCCTCGAACCGGTGAAGCAACAAGCCGTCCAGGCAGCGCAAGAGGTCAAGGAAGAGCTCCGTCAGCCGGCCACCGAAGCGGTGGAAGCGGTCAAGTCCACGGCACAGGACGCCGCCCGCACCACGAAGGAGCAAGCCCAGAGCGCCGGACAGGACACGGCGCAGGGGCTGCGCGAAATGGGCAAGGGCGAAATGGGCAAGGACACCTGATCCGTCGGCCGTACGAGCCGAGCCGACGCGGTCAAGCGGAACCAGGACGACCGGCCCACCCTTCGGTCAGGGGTGGGCCGGTTTCCGTGCTGCGGTTTCTGTGCGGCGGGGTCGTGCTGGCCGCTCTTCGGCGAGCGGTAGGGCCAGGGCCAGGGCCAGGGCCAGGGCCAGGGCTAGAGATCTTTAAGGGTGTGGGTTACGTGGGGTCGTGACGGCAGTCGTGGGCCGCGCTATGCCGGAGAAATGAGGTATCCCGATGGTGGTGGG
>NZ_JBVJFF010000020.1:0-128995 GCF_055587985.1 Streptomyces sp. NPDC046335
AACCGGAATTGTCAGACACCCCCTAAGGGACGATGGACTGCGACTGAGCCGTCGCGTCCGCTCACCGGCAGCCGAACAAGGCCCGTACCCGAAAGGGTGAACACATCCTCATGCAACGCCACCGCCCTCGGCCAACCCATACCTTTACGGCAGGCCCGGCGGATGCGAGACCGCAACCACCATGCAGAGCAGCGCTGGCACCTACGGCGCACACGCACTGCCCAGGTGGCACAGAACGATCGTGCTGCCGACTCCGAGTGGTCACCACTCCGCCGGGCCGCATGCGTAACAGGGACGTACGAGATACCGCCGATCGTCGCCTCAGATGCCTGGCGAGTTGACTGTATTGGTTGTCAAAGGACAACTGCCGGGCGCGGCTTTCACGCGGCACGGGCAGACGGGCGGGCCGCCCTATGCGCGGGCCGCCGCCCAGGCGGCCCCGAGTTCCACGAGCCTTTAGCGGAGCTGGCCTCGCCGCTCCTCCAGTTTTCCGGCCTGTGAGAGTGCTGTTCGTGATGTCCGTCCGCGCTGTGACCTGGGACATCCTGGCCTCGTTTGCCGACCGGCGTCGTGATGTTCGCGATGTCAGCGCCGTCGGCATGGAGGGCACGTGGCTCAGAGACTGGCACTTGGGCAGCTCAGGATGCAGAAGGTGCGACATCGGAACGGCCGCTGCTCGTACACCATCTTCGGCTCGGCCAGCGGACTGCACTCCGCTGCCGACAGGTACCTGTCGAGGTACGCGAGCACGGGCTCGGACCGGACGTACGCGTACCTGCTCGTAGATCACCTTCGGTGGCTGGAGCACGAGGGGCTGACACCCGACAGCGTGGTCTTTCGCGATCTCCAGCGGTACATGGGCGCCGTCGGGGCGAAGGTCCCGATGCCGTACGGAGCGCCGTGGCGGGTAGGCAAGCGCGCCTATCAGAATGACGCTCTGCGCGGGGCGGCCGCTTGCCTCAAGGGCTTCTACCTGCGGCAGGCCGAACTCGGCATCAACATTGCACTCGTCCAGGTCCTGACGCTGTCGCGGATGCCGACGCAGATGGACAGGGACCGCGCCCTTCTGGGGCATCTCAAGCAGAGCATGAACGCCAATCCGCTCGCGCCGAAGGAACTAAAGCGCCGGCACAAGAAGATGCTGCCGGACGGCGCGCGGAACGTGCTGCTGGAGAAGGTGAGCTCGGCCCGGGACCGGGTCGTCGTCGAGTGGCTGAGCGACGGAGGGTTTCGCATCGGTGAACTGTGCGGCCTTCACCTGGCTGACCTGCATCTGCGCGAGGACGCTGCCTGCGGCGAGTGCCGGGCACCGCACGCCCATGTCTGCCACCGCGACGGATTGATCACCGACGCGCGCGCGAAGACCAAATGGCCGTGGGAGTTCGACAACCAGGTGGTCCGGGGCGGGCTGATCAAACGGGTCAGCCCGGCAATGATCCACGCCTACTTCGACTACATGACGACCGAGTACCCGCGCGGGGCCGCCCACGGGATACTGCTAGTCCAGCAGCACGGACACAACCGCGGTCTGCCCTGGGCGCCCGAAGGGGCACGCAAGATGCTCAAGCGGGCCGGGGCCCGCGCCGGCCTCGGTCTGTTCCGCCCACACATGTTCCGTCACACCTGGGCGAACACTTTGCTCGATGCGTCGAACGGCAACCTGCTCATCGTCAGGGACGCGGGTGGATGGGCCTCGACCGAAACGGTCGATGAGATCTACGCACACGTTGACGTGAACGATCCCGCCTTCAACGCCGCTTTGATGGCCACGTGGGGTGAGCTGGTGTGAGCGACATCCTGTTGCCTGTGCACTCCGGCGCAGACCCGACGAAGCGCCGGGAGACCCGCGACCGGCTGGAAGTGCTGACCGCTCTACTCGCAGGCCCACACGTCGAGCCGCTGTTCCGCGAAGCCCTGATCGAAATCCCTGCGGACCACCCCGTCTTCGGCTGGCGCTGCCGGGTCGAAGACTGCGGCCACTCCCGGTACAACGCCCACGACCTGTGCAACCCCCACCGGCAGGAATGGGTACGCGCCCGCCGGGCCAAGCCGCATCTGACACGCCGTGTCTTCCTGCGGGACGCGAAACCCGAGGAGTTCCTGGCCCGGATAGGCGAGCCTCCGGGGTGCCGCATCTGCCCCGAGCGCCCAGCCAGCAACCACACGCTGCGGCTGTGTATGACCCACCGCAGCCGCTGGAGGAAGGCGTCGAGGGTTGACCCGGATCTGGTCTTTGACGATTGGCTCGCCACTCAGGCAGAGCCGCTGCCCGGCTACTGCGACTGCGTCGTGGCTTCCTGCCCGTCCCTGTCCGACAGCCCGCTCGGACTGTGCTGGGTGCACGAACTGCGCTACGAAAGGGAAGGGCGCCCTGGCAAGGCCGCCCGTCTGCCGGGCTGGTTCAACATCAACCACACGGTCGGCATCCCCGCCCTGCTCCAGCACGCGGACAAGGCCGTGTTCCACCGATGGTGCAGGACCGCGCAGCCGGTCATCCGGGCTGGCACAATCAATCTCCACGGTCTTCCTTCGCTGCTGCGAGCCGAATTCCAGTGGATGCTGGTTGCCCACACCCAGCGAACTGCCCGTACCTACTGGCCGCTTCGCTGGATCCAGCGACTCGTGAACCTGGCCCGCGATCGCCGTGTCGGTTCACTGACGGAGCTGGCCGAAGAACGCAGCCAACTGGAGGTCCACACGCGGCTGATCCTTCAGGAATCGCTGACCGAGCTACGGATCGTCTACTTCACACCGGAGGAGACGAAGGAGATCGGCTACATCGAGACCGAGCACTTCGGGGTCTGCTTCCGGCGCCGGCACAGCCAATGGATTCTCACGGACGTCCCCCAGCGATGGCTGCGCGACCTGCTCTGGGAGCACATTGCTAACCGGTTGCGGGCGCCCAGGGCTCTGCGGAGCACCAACCCGCTCGACAATGACCGGCGGGCTTGCGTAGAGCTGGGCGCCTTCTTGGAAATCACGGCTCCCGGTGGCGGCCACGACCCGCAGCTGCTGGACGAAGAGCACATGCGGCGATTCGTCAGCGATCGCCGGAGTCGTATGCGTAACAGCCTTCCCGCCCTGGCCCTTTGCGACAACACGGGCCAGCCGAGCACGGTCACCGAGCAGTCCGGCCGGTTGGTCTTCAACCACGCGCGGGCGATCCTGCGTGCCGCCCTGGACAGCGGACAGGCGGATGAGCTCATGCTGTCACGGAGGTTCGTCGTCGCGCTGCCTGCCGGCGGCGCCGCTCAGCACAGGGCCCGACGGCCGTTCCCCGACCCTGTCGCCCGGGCACTGGCCGACCAGGGAAACCTGCAGGCGCTGGCGGACCGCTACGACCCGAAGGACCGCGGGATTCGCGATGTGTGGGAGACCTTGGTGTTCACCGGCCGTCGGGCCAATGAAGTGCTGCAGCTACGGCTGGAGTGCCTCGCGGTCCACCGCCGTGTCCCCTTCCTCTGGCACGACCAGACGAAGGTCGGCAACTTCGACGAGGCGATCCGCATCCCCGAGGCGCTCTACCTGCGCCTGCAAAAACGCCAACAGGCCACCCTGGAGCGGTTCGAGGACCGCCACAGCCGGCCAGCGACCACGAAGGAGCGCGCTGCGCTGGCACTGTTCCCCTCTCCCAACCACAACTCCAAAGGTACGGAGCCGATTTCGTACACCTTCTTCCAGAAAAGCTTCAGCAGCTGGCTCCAGGACCTCGACATCGGCGCGTGGGTCCCACACCAGGCTCGTCATACTCTGGCCACCAATCTCCTCAAACACGGGGCCGGCCTGCACCACATCAAGCAGTACCTCGGCCAGGTCTCCCAACGGATGGCCGAGCACTATGCGAAGGTCGTCTCCTCTGAGATCGACGACGTCCTGGAGCGCGTCTGGGTGGCCGGACAGGGCTCTGCCCGCCCCGGTGAGCTCCTCGTCTCGCCGACGCAGGGCATGTCCAAGGCGGATGCCGAAGCCATGGCCCTGGACCTGGCTCGCCGCAGCACCCCGGCCGAAGGCGGCTTCTGCACCTTCCAACCCGTGGTCCGCGGAGACGCCTGCCCCCGGAATCTGGACTGCCACAACTGCGACAAGTTCGTCATGTCCGGCGCCGATCTCCTCTACTGGCGCCGCAAGGCCGAGCAGTGGCGGACCCTGGCTGAACGCGCCCCCGACGATGCCACCGCCGACTACCTGCACCAGCTCTTCGAACCCACGGCCCGCGCCCTCGACGGTCTGGAGCAGGCCCTGACCGCCCTCGGCCTGCTCGAAGACGCGCTCGCGCTGGATCTGCGACGTCCTCAGGACTACTTCCATCGCCTGTGGAGCCTCGCCTTCCGCGCCAGCGATCTGGCCGTCGCAAACGGCGACCTTCACGACGACACCCCCACCACGGCCGAGGACACCCCATGACCGCCCCTGCGAGTCCCGCCGCCCGCACGGCCCACGCGCTCCAGGCGCGGCGCAAGAAGGCCGAAGAGGGTCTGATCCGGATCAAGGCTGTCCTCGATCAGATGATCAATGCCCGTACGCCGATCTCCATGGCCGGCGTCGCCCGGGCTGCCGAGGTGTCGCGCACGTTCCTCTACGAGCACGCAGACGCCCGCGCTCTGGTCACCGAAGCGATGAGCCAGGCAGCAGGGCGACGCGTCCAGGACCGCCGGACCGAACAAGCAGAGGTCGTGGCGTCCTGGCGAGAGCGGGCCTTGAACACGGAGGACGCGCTCAAGGCTGCGCATACCGAGATCCTCGCCCAGCGCGAGCAGATCGCCGTTCTCCTCGGGCAGATCCGGGACCTCCAGACTCAGTGGACCCAGGCGGACATCACCCGGATCGTCACTGACGGCAGGGCCTTGAAGAAACAAGTCCATGGGCTGACCACTGAGAACACGTCCTTGACCGGAAAGCTGGCCGCCGCCCGCGAGAACATCCGCTTCGCCGACAGGCGCATCGCTGACCTTGAAGCCCAGCTCGCCGAACCGGACCAGGGCCCGACATGAACTGCGGCCGACCGGTCTCGGGCCCGGTGCCCGTATGTGACCCCAGTGAGCCCCGACGGGGATTGGCCCGATGCACGATCGACAACTGCACGATGAGGACGTAACGGTGAAGCTCTTCGGCCCCAAGGCTGTGTGCAAGCAGCTCAGCTGACCTCGGCCTGGCGGTTCGTTTCAGTCGTTCACCAGCAAGATCTTGCCGGTGTGCTGGCCTGTTTCCATGAGCCGGTGTGCCTGGGCGGCCTCGGCCATGGGCAGGGTCTGATCGATGATGAGCTGCACGGCTCCGTTCTCGATCATCGGCCAGACCTTCTCTTGCGCTGCCGCCACGATGGCGGCTTTCTGCTCTGCGGGCCGGGTGCGCAGGGTGGTGCCGTGTACCGACAAGCGGCGGAAGACCAGCTCAGCGAGGTTGAGATTGCCCTCAAGCCCGTCCTGCAGGCCGATGACTGTCAGACGGCCGTCGGTGGCCAGGGAACGGATGTTGCGTTCGAGGTACTGGCCGCCCACGACGTCGAGGATGACGTCGTAGGGGCCGTGCTCGGTGAAGTCCTGCGTGCGGTAGTTGATCGTCAGGTCGGCGCCCAGGTCTTGCGCGCGGGCGGCCTTCTGGGGGCCGCCCACGGTGGTGACGACCCGGGCCCCCAGCGCCTTTGCGATCTGGATCGCAAACGTGCCTACACCACCTGCTCCGCCGTGCACGAGGAAGGTTTCGCCCTCCTTCAGTCCTGCGGTCATGACGATGTTCGACCACACCGTGGCGACGGCTTCCGGCAAAGCGGCTGCCTCCGCCAGGCCGATCCCCTTGGGAATTGTGAACAGCTGTCCTGCGGGCACGGCGACCTTCTGCGCGTAACCGCCGCCCGTCAGCAGGGCACAGACTTCATCGCCCAGCTGCCAGCCGCTGACGCCTTGTCCGATGGCACTGATGCGGCCGGAGACTTCCAGTCCCGGGTAAGGCGAAGCGCCCTTCGGTAGGGGGTACAGGCCCATCCGCTGCATGACGTCGGCCCGGTTCAGTGCGCTGGCCACTACGTCGACGACGACTTCGCCGGCACCGGGCGCCGGATCTTCGACCTCGGTCCACTCCAGGACCTCAGGCCCGCCCGCTTGTTTGATCGTTACTGCTTTCATGATGCTCCGCTCATGTGGACGAGAAGGGCTTGCGGATGTCCGGAAGGGGGCGCCAGCCATGGGTCTCGCAGGGGAGACCTGGCGCTGCTTGTGGCCCATGCCGACTAGGTGAGGATTTGCATCCTTAGTACGCAATACCCGCAAAGCGAATGTTTGCACTGCTCACATTAGATAGTGAAGTGTGCAGCGTCAACATTGAGCGGGGTGAGGGCCGCCACTCGACGGTCGCCCCTGGCCTGCCGAGGCGCGCGCGAGCCCGTGCTCGCTGAGGGGGTCGCTCTCGCTCTGACCGATGACGGTTACGGTCGCCCGCGGTCAGAGGGGTTGCTGGCGGTTGCCTACGGGAGTGCCGGGGCGGCGCTGAACAGCGCCAGGACCGCAGTGCGGACCTGGCGGGCGACCGCTTCGGGGGTGGCTGCGTCGAACTTGCCGTCGAGGTGCAGGAATGCCAGGCCGTGGGCGAGTGCCCACACCGATGTCCACAGCGTCTCCGGGTCGGCGTCGGGGAAGGTGCGGGTGACGATGTCGCGGACGTACTCCGCGATGGCCGCGGTCGCGGCGACCCGTTCGTCGTTGCCGGGGTCGCAGGGCTCGGCGAACATCGCCCGGAACAGCGCGGGGTGGTCGAGCGCGAAGCGGACGTAGGCGATCGCGACCGCCGCAAGCTCCTCGGGGGTCGCGGGTGCGGGGTGGGCGGTGGCCAGGTGCTCGGTGAGTTCGCGATAGCCCTCGGCTGCGACTGCGGAGACGAGTGCTTCGCGGTCCGGGAAATGGCGGTAGGGGGCGGCCGGTGACACGCCTGCGCGCCGTGCGACGGCCCGCATCGACAGTGCTGCGCTGCCGTCCTCCTCCAGCAGTTCGCGTGCGGCGCGCAGGCAGGCGGCACGCAGGTCGCCGTGATGGTACGCAGTCGCCTGTGTCACAGGTCACGCCCTCTCGTGTATGCACCGCTTACATTCCCTGATTAATGTGAGCGCCGTACACATCCTAGGCGATCGCTCCGAGCGGTCGAACAGAGCAGAGAAGGATTCGGATGACCAGCGAGCTGTTCTCGTCATTGCCCCTGCGTTCCGGACAGGTGCTGGGCAACCGGATCGCGAAGGCTGCCATGGAGGAGAACCTGGCCGGCGAAGGGCAGTTGCCCGGCCGGCATCTGATGGCGCTGTACCGGCACTGGGCTGCGGGCGGCACCGGGCTGCTGATCACTGGCAACGTCATGGTGCATGCCGAGGCGCTGACCGGGCCCGCGGGGGTCGTGCTCGACGAGGCCGCTCCGCTGAAGCCGTTCACCGAGTGGGCCAAGGCCGGCAAGTCGGGCGGGGCATCGATCTGGATGCAGATCAATCACCCCGGCCGCCAGGTGCAGGCCGGCATGCCCGGCGTGGTGTGGGGGCCCTCGGACGTAGGTGTCGACCTGGGACGGCACAGCAACCGGTTCGGCCGGCCACTGGCCATGACTCCCGAGCAGATCGACGCCACCGTGACCCGGTTCGCGGTAACGGCCCACCGCGCCGAAAAGGCGGGCTTCGACGGCGTGGAGATCCACGCCGCGCACGGCTACCTGCTGTCACAGTTCCTCTCTCCGCTGGTCAACAAGCGCACCGACGCCTGGGGCGGGTCGCTGGAAAACCGGGCCCGCATGCTGCTGGACGTCGTGCGTGCCGTGCGCGCCGCGGTCTCACCGTCGTTCGGGGTCGGGGTGAAGCTCAACTCCGCCGACTTCCAGCGTGGCGGGTTCGACACCAACGACGCACGGCAGGTGATCGAGATGCTCGAACCCCTCGGCGTCGACTTGGTCGAACTGTCCGGCGGCAGCTACGAGAGTCCGGCGATGACCGGCCGCCCCGCCGATGAGCGCACCCAGGCCCGTGAAGCCTATTTCCTGGACCTGGCCAAGGACCTGGCACGCAGCAGTTCGGTCCCGCTGATGCTCACCGGCGGCATCACCCGCCGCGAGACCGCCGAGACGGTGCTCGCCGACGGCGTGGCGCTCGTCGGAATGGGCACCGCCCTCTCCGTCACCCCGGACCTGCCCAACCGCTGGCGCAGCGGCCGCGAAGCCGACCGGCAGCTGCGGTCGGTGACCTGGTCCGACAAGGCCCTCGCCTCGGCCGCCACCATGGCCCAGGTCCGCCACCAGATGCGCCGCATCGCCCACGGCAATGCCCCCAGGCCCGGCACCCACCCGGTGCGCGCCCTGCTCACCGAACAACTCCAGCAGCGCCGCGCGCTCCGCCGCTACCGCACCTGGCTGACCGAAACCCGGCACACGGGCACAGGGACGAGTCGGGCCGCGTGACCCCTGTGCGCAGCCGGACTGAGCGACGGCCATGGGGCGACGCCGGCCCCGCGCACCGTCCTTGTCCGGGCCGCCGCATGGCCCCGCGCGCCGGGCGGGGCGGTGCGTGCCTGTGGGCTGCGGCCCGCCCGGCCCCGCCACGAGGCGCGGACGGCAGCGGCGAGAGCTGCGGCCGGTTGCGCATCGCAGGTGAGACGCGACCATGAACGGGGGGATATGCACCTTTCTGTCCGGTTAAGCGCCGGACGCTAGGCGCGACGGAGTACGCACCCGGGACAGGGAGCAGTCATGACCGAGATACCGCCGCCCATCACGCCCTACCTCGAACCCGCCGCCAAGGAGCTGGCTGAGGCGACCGACCCACATCCGCGGATCTACGAGGTCCCCCCGGAGCAGGGGCGCCAGATCCTCCTCAACCTGCAGAGCGACAGCAGCGTGCCCCGCCCCGACGTCGACGAGGAGTGGGTCGAGATCGATGCGGGCAAGTGGGGCACGGTCCGCACGCGCATCGTCCGCCCCAAGGGGGCCAGCGGTCCGCTGCCGGTGGTCTTCTACATCCACGGCGCCGGCTGGGTCTTCGGCGACGACAAGACCCACGACCGCCTCTTTCGTGAACTCGCGGTCGGCGCGGGCGCCGCAGGCATCTTCCCCGTCTACGACCGGGCGCCGGAGGCGAAGTACCCCACCCAGGTGGAACAGAACTACGCCGTGGGCCAGTGGGTCCTGGAACATGGCGCGGAGCACGGCCTGGACACCTCACGCATCGCCGTCACCGGCGAATCGGTCGGCGGCTGCATGGCTGCGGTGTTCGCGCTGATGAACAAGGAGCGCGGCGGGATCGACCTCAAGGCCCAGGTCCTGCTCTACCCGGTCGCCAACGCCGACTTCGACACCCCTTCCTACCTGCAGTTCGCCGAGGGCTACTACCTCACCCGCGAGGGCATGCAGTGGTTCTGGGACGCCTACACCACCGACCCCGCCCAGCGCGCCGAACACCACGCCTCTCCCCTGCAGGCGAGCCTCGAGCAGCTCAAGGGCCTCCCCGCCACCCTCGTGATCACCGACGAGGCAGACGTGCTGCGCGATGAGGGCGAGCAGTACGCCAACAAGCTTCGCGAAGCTGGCGTAGATGTGACATCCGTCCGCGTTGCGGGCATGGTTCACGACTTCCTTCTGCTGGACAGCCTGCGCGACACCCGCGCCGCCAACGTCGCCCGAAGGCTCGCCGTCGACGCCCTCAGCTCAGCTCTGCACGCCACCTGAGACACCCCCGCCTCACGGTGTTGACGGTGCTTACATGGCTGGCTAGGCTGATGTAAGCACCGCCAACATTTCTGTGAGGGAGTCATCAGATGGCGTCAGTTCTGCAGGAAACCGTCACGGTCGATCTGGGCGGCCGTTCGGTCGCGGTCCCCAAGGGCGGCCTGTACGACCGGTACCGCATGGCCACCGACCTCGACGAGGTCGCCCGCGACCCCCGCGTCAGTGGCGTGGACTTCTTCCGGCGGCTGCCCAAGACCGAGGTCGACTCTCCGATCGGGGCCACGCTCACCCCGAACTTCTACTACCGCATCGCAACCGCCCGCCTCACGATGCTCGCCCGCACCCGCGCAATCCGTACCCGCCTCCCCAGGGAGCTGGCACCCCTGGAGGTCGCGCCCGGACTCGGGCTCGTCTCGGTGATGTTCTTTCGCTACGACGTGTGTGACATCGACTTCTACACCGAAGCCGCCGTCGGTATCGCGGTGAAGCCGGCCCGGCACGGCGGACTCGGACTCTTCGACCTCGTGACCGCCCTCAAGAACGAGCACCTCGATACCTATGTGCTCTCCCTGCCGGTCAGCAGCGAGATCGCGCAGGTGCGCGGGCACGACGGCTACGGCTTCCCCAAATGGGTCACCGGACTCGACGTCGACATCGACGCACGCCGCACGACGGCACGGGTGGCCAACGACACGGGCGGGACGGACCTGTCGTTCTCTGCTCCCACGCCTGCCCAGAGCGCCCATCCGAGCGGTGAGCGGGTCTCCAGCCTCACCTCGTACACGTCAGTCAACGGATCCTGGCACTCCACCCTCAACCAGACCAACATGCTCGCGGCGGGCACCGCGCGCTTCCCCCGCGGCCTCGAGCTCCAGCTCGGGCAGGGCCCCATGGCCGACGACCTGCGCTCGCTCAAGCCGACCAGGACGGTGCAGTTCGACGTCATGACCGAAGGCCAAGCCGCCCTGCACATGCCCGTCCCCACCTCGGTCCCCAGTCGGGACCAGTGACAAGGAGCTCCGCCATGGTCACCGATCACGCCGCCCCGCCCGCCGCCGTCCGCGGCACCGGCCTGCCCGCCTCACTCTCCCCAGACCGAATACACCAGCTGGCAGGGCGCGTCGCGGCCACGGCCGATGCCGAACGGGTCACCACCCGCGCCCCCTACACCGGCGCCCCGCTGGCCGACCTTCCCCTCTCGGCACCCGCCGACGTCGAGGACGCGTTCGCCCGTGCCCGCACCGCCCAACGGGCCTGGGCAGCCGCCCCGTTGCGAGAGCGCAAGAAGATCATGCTGCGCTTCCACGACCTCGTTCTCGCCCGCCAGGACGAGGCACTGGACCTGATGCAGGCCGAGAGCGGCAAAACCCGCCGCGACGCCCACCTGGAGGTGGTCGACACCGCGATCACCTCCCGCTACTACGCGCGCAGCGCCGCCACGTATCTGGGGCCCAAGCGCCGCCGCGGCGCGGTCCCGGTGTTGACCCATACCACCGAACTGCGCCACCCCAAAGGCGTCGTCGCCATCGTCTCCCCGTGGAACTACCCCTTGAGCATGGCCGCCGGCGACGCCATCCCGGCGCTCATGGCCGGCAACGCCGTCGTCCAGAAACCCGACACCCAGACCGCCCTCACCGCGCTGTGGGCCCTGGACCTGATGCACGAGGCTGGGCTGCCCGTCGGCGTATGGCAGATGGTGATCGGCCGTGGCAGCTCCATCGGCGACGCCCTGATGGCAGGTGCCGACTACATGATGTTCACCGGCTCCACCGCCACGGGACGACGCATCGCCCGCGACGCGGGGGAACGCCTCATCGGCGCCTCCCTCGAACTCGGCGGCAAGAACGCCATGATCGTGCTCGATGATGCCGACATCGACCGCGCCGCCGACGGCGCCATCGCCGCATGCTTCCCCTCGGCCGGACAGCTCTGCGTCTCCATCGAGCGCCTGTACGTGGCCGAGTCCCTGCGCGACAAGTTCGTCGCCGCCTTCGTCGCCCGCACCAAGAGGCTCACGCTGGGCGCCGCCTACGACTTCAGCATCGACGTCGGCTCCCTCACCACCCCCGCCCAGCTGGAAACCGTCACCGCACACGTCGACGACGCCGTCACCAGGGGCGCCACCGTCCTGGCCGGAGGCAGGGCGCGCCCCGACCTGGGCCCGCTGTTCTACGAACCGACCATCCTCACCGACGTCACCCCCGACATGACGCTGCACGACCACGAGACCTTCGGCCCCGTCGTCTCCCTCTACCCCTTCGACCACGTCGACGAGGCGATCGCACGGGCCAACGCCACCGCCTACGGCCTCAACGCCAGCGTCTGGACCCGCAACGGGGCGCGGGGCCGGGCCGTTGCCGCCCGCATCCACGCCGGCACCGTCAACGTCAACGAAGCCTTCGCTGCCGCCTGGGGCAGCATCGACGCCCCGATGGGCGGCATGGGCGACTCGGGAATCGGCCGACGTCACGGCGCCGACGGAATCCTCAAATACACCGAGCCGCAAACCGTCGCCCACCAGCGCCTCCAGGGCTTCACCCCGCCCTCGCGCATCTCGCCCGACACATGGGCCGCGCTCCTGACGGGCGCACAGAAAGTCCTTCGGGCGGTCGGCGCTCGGTGAACCCTTCCCGGGAGCGAGCGTCATCACAGCAAAGGAGACAGAGATGACCAGAGTCCTCATCGTCGTATCCGCAGCGGACCGCTGGACGCTGAAAGACGGAGAAGTGCACCCCTCGGGCTACTGGGGCGAGGAACTGGCCATTCCCCACAAGATCTTCATCCGCGCAGGATGGGAGATCACGCTCGCGACGCCCGGTGGCAAGGCCCCCACCCTGGACCGCCTGAGCATGTCCCGCACCGCCGGCCTGCCGTCCAAACTCCGCGAAGTCGCACGGTACCTCGACACCATCCAGGACCAACTGAACAACCCCACACCCCTGGAAGCGATCGACCCGGACGCATACGACCTGGTCTTCTACCCCGGCGGACACGGACCGATGGAGGACCTCGCCACCGACCCGGTCTCCGGAGCGCTCCTCACCCGCGTGCTGCACTCAGGCAAGCCGCTGGCCCTGTTGTGCCACGCACCGGCCGCCACGTTTGCGGCGAAGAACGAGGACGGCTCGTGGCCGTTCGCCGGATACCGGATGACGGGCCTGTCCAATTTCGAGGAGAAGTTCAACAGCTTCGGCCGCAAAGCGATCTGGCTCCTGGAAGACCGCCTGCGCGCAAGCGGCGCCGACTACCGCAAGGGACGCCTGCCCCTGCGCCCCTTCATGGAAGTCGACCGCAACCTCTACACCGGACAGAACCCCGCCTCCTCCGAACTGCTCGCCAAACGACTCGTGGAGGTCCTGGACACCTGAGCGGCAAGACGCGGAGCCTCTGCAACACCACGAGTTCAACCTCAGCAGAATGCAAGTTCCCTACCTTCCCCGACGCGAGGGGTGGCGCCACTCACTCGTCAGAGCGATCGATGGTGTCCTTCTCGCAAGCGTCCCGGACATGTTCGCTATGTTCAGCTGCAGGTTGCGCAGCCTGCGCGGACGCTCACGGCCGGAAAACTCAAGGACCAGCGAGGTGGGTGACAGGACGAAGACGTTGCCTCGGTAGGGGAGGAATCCGAGCTGCTCCCACCCTCTGGCGATCTTGGCCGTGACGCGGTCCCACTCGGCTTCGTTCCGCAGTCGATCCGCGCTGAGGTCGGAGACTCCAGGGGCACACGCCACGGCCCGGCATCCGGGCGTCAGACGGAAAATGGCTTCGGAGGCGAGGATCATGCCCAAGCCGCGCCCTCTCCATTCCTCGTGCAGGGTGACGCGGTCCATGACGAGCAGGGCGGAACCGCTGTACTCCAGCAGTTCTCCGACCTCGTCCGTGTAGTAGCCGGTAGCGGGGTCGAGGAGGGCCTGCGCGATCTCGTAGAGGTCCTCCGACGCCTCCTCCATAGCTGCGTACGCGTTGCGCCCGCGGTCGAGGTGCACACGAAAGAAGGTCATCGAACCGGCCGCGCTGTCGCTCACGGTGTACGCCGGGCAGTCTTCTGCGTTGCACGCGCCGGGCGCTGCCGGGCAACGACTGCCGTCGTGCTCCCGGCTCCGGTGGAGGATTTCCACGCTCCACTCTTCCAGGGTGTCCGCGTCGGGGGTGTCACTCAGCGTGTCGGTATAGACGACGCGCAGATGCAGCTCGGACGGGTCACCAGGGAACGGCAAGGGCTCGATCACCGCAGCAGCCTAGCCACGCAAAGGGCTGGAGCGTCACGACGTGCGAGATTAATCGAACACATGATTGGATTGCTCGTCATGGAGGCAACCCCGTACTCCCGTGATCTCCTGCGAGTGCAGGCCGACTGGTGCCGGACGTACGAGACGCTCGCGAACTCGACTGGCGCGGTCGGCGTGACGGCTCTGCGCCGCCGCCTTCTGCACCTGTCCGTCCGGATTCTGTGGCACCCGCACTGGGCAGCGCAGGAGAATTCGCCCGCCGCCCGCGTCGAGCTGCGTCGGCAGGCCAGGGCGATGGAGTCCAGGTCAGCGCGAGCAGGTTAGTCCGGTGAGCGGTCCAGCTGCGCAGCCGTATGCGCGCATCACGCTGGTGCTGCCCGACGACCAGACCGTCGAGGTGCGCCTATACGAGCGTTTGCAGACCACCGGACGGTTTCCTTGGCGGTTTCGCATTGGCCTCCCGTCGTGGGTGGCGACCGAGGCGGGGGTGGAGCCCGCGGAGTATTCGGTCTGGGTCACGGACCAGCAGCTGCGGCCGATCGAAGGGGTTGATCTGTCGGTCGTCCCGACGCATCGGCGCCTGGAAGGTCCGCCGCCGACGAAGCCTTCCGGCTGGGTCGTGCGCCCCGATCCCCAACGCCGTGGCGGCATGCTCGTGCATGATGCCGCGTGTCGCCACGCCACTGGCGGGGGACGGGAGTTGGGCTCCCTTGACGCCCTGGATGCACTGATGCGCCCCGGAACGAAAGCGTGCCACGACTGCGCTGCCGCCGAAATCCTGCTCCCTGCAATGGAATTGGGGCAGGGGTACGGTTAGCCGCCGCTCTGAGCGACGCGAAGCAGCCGCTCAGAGCGGGGCGCCAGGTCCTCTCGACGTCTGAGCTCGGACATGACGAAGCCCCCGGAATCGCGAGGCGGATTCCGGGGGCCGTATCAGGGGCGTGTGTCTGCTAGCTCTCGGTGGAGCCGTCGCTGTCGGAGTCGTCCGTACGGCGTCGGCGGGAAACGATGAGTGCGCCGCCGCCGGCGACGAGGAGGAGACCGGCGCCGCCCATCAGCCACGGGGTGGCATCGGCGCCGGTGTGGGCGAGGGAACCGTCGGGCTCGGGAGCCGTCGTGCTCGATGCGGTCTCGTCGGGAGCCGGGGAGCCAGTCGGCTTCCCCTTCGTCTCCGGCGTGCCGTGGTCACCGGAGCTGCCGGACGTCGTCTTGTCCGAAGGCTTCTCGGTCGGCTTCTCCGAGGGCTTCTCGGTCGGCTTCTCCGAGGGGTCGGGGCTCGGTGGGGTGGTGTGGGTCTTGGCGTTGGTGACGGTCACGGTGACTGGGTCGCCGGGCTTGGCCTTGAAGTCGCGCTGCCCCTTGTAGAGGTCGTATCCCGCGGGCGCCTTCGTCTCCTTGACCCAGAAGTTGGTGCCGGTGCGGTTGTCGACCGGGAGCTTGGCGGTGACAGTGCCCTTGTCGCCGGTGGTGAGGGTGAGGAGGGTCTTGTCTCCGGTGCCGATGTTGACGGTGGCGCCGGGCAGGAGCTTGCCGCTCTTGTCGTCCTTGGCCTTGAGCAGGACGGAGGCGGGCTTGAACGGATCGACGATGGTGAGCGGGGCGTCGGTGCCGGGAGTGACGATGACGTCCTGGTCCTCGACGACGTCGTGCAGCGGGCTGCCGCTGGAGATCTCCTTGAGCCGGTAGACGCCCGGTGCCAGGCCCTTGAAGGCCAGATGGCCCTCGGCGTCGGTCTTGCCGCTCCCGACTTCCTTGCCCGTGGAGTCGTACAGGGCGAAGGACACGCCGGCCAGGACATCGCCGCCCGCGTCCTTCTTCAGGATCGCGACGCCTCCGCCCTCTGTGGCATTACGTGGGGCGGGTGTGGTGGAGGCGGGCGGGGTCGGATCCGGGGTCTGGGCGGAGGCTGACGGGGCCCAGACCAGGGATCCGGTCACAGCGGCGGCGACGGTGAGGGCCGCGGTCGGAAGAAGGCGGGCGGATCGGGTGTGCAAGTAGGGACTCTCCAGGAAGGGGGATGACATGGGCAAGGCCGCGGGGGCGGTTAGCGGGTGCGGCTCGTGCCGGGGAGCGCCGCAGGTGAGGCGACCGGCGCGGAGACGGGCACCTGATGCGCCGGGGCCGTCGCCGCGACGTATATGTGGCGGCGGGTGTGGAAGGGGATGTCCTTCACCGTGCGAGTCACTGGCTCTGTAGAGACCAGCGAGGCGGTGAAGGCGGCGACCAGTGTGGTTGGGCTGCCCTGGGAGAACCGTGCGCGCCAGTAGGGCTCGCTCGGGTAACCGCCCCAGGCCGACCAGGTGGGCGAGTCGGGGTGGATGGTGGTGGCGTAGCGGTGCTGTACGACACCGAGGGACTCGGGATCGCGGAAGAACTGGGCGCCGTCGGTCTTGATCTGGTGTTTTCAGCCGCGGGCGAGGAGCAGCGTGTACGCCTCCTGCGGCGGGGTGTCGTCCTCGAACAGCCGGTCGTGGTCACTGTGGCGGTCTTCGAGGTAGAGGTCGAGGAGTTCGGTGTGGAAGTCGTGCAGCAGCTCGGCGGGGGTGGTGGCGTCGAAGCTGATGTGCCAGGCCGGGGGGCCGAACGGCGCTCGGTTGGCGGTGATCGTCCACTTCCCCTTGTGTGGACTGTCGGTGTCAGGGACCAGGGTGGTGAACAGTCGCAGACACGGGCTGGTGGCGAGGGCCGCGCCGTCCTCGGACTGGTGCACGGTCCAGTCCTCGGGGAAGGGCCAGATCGCATGGAGGTCCATGGGTCCGGGGCCGGCCAGGTGGCGGGGCAGGACCTTTACGGACTGGGCCGGGTTGAGGTTGGCGAAGGGGTCGGTCGACATGGGCGGGTCCTCAGCGGCGGCGGGCGGGCAGCGCGGCACCGGGCGCGAGCGGTGGGAGCGTGGTGGTGCTCCAGCGGGGAACGCTGCGTGTGCCGAGCGCGGGCGGGCGACGGCGGGCGGCGGCGGTCTGCTGGACGTCGAGCGGGGTCGGTGCAGGAGGCTTCGGTGGCTCGATGGGGGTGAGCTGGGCGAGTTGGGCGAGCCGGGGGTGGAGGTTGTTCTTGTAGCGGGCGACGGGGGCGGGGTCGATGAAGGCGGTGGCGGTGGCGGCGATGAGGTGCTTGGGGGTGCGCGCGGTGAAGATCGCCTCGGCGCGGGTCCCCCAGCCTTCAGGTCCGGCCCACAGCTCCACGGTTTCGCGGTCAGGATTGGTACCGACGACGTCGATGCTTGCTCCGGCCAGCCCGTCGGGGGCGATGACCTCTACCGTGCCGCGGGTCAGCGGGCGGCGTTGCCATCCGGCGTCGAGCAGAGGTTGTATCGCGTCGGTCCAGCGGTGCGAGGGATCGGCCAGGAAGCTGTCGGTGTCCGTGCTCCACTCGCGGGCGAGGGCGCTGGTGAGGCCGTGGACGATCTCGGGCGGCGTGTTCTGGTTGAAGGTGGCCGTCCAGGTGGCACGGGAGACGGCGTCCTGGGCTGCGCTGATCTGCCACACGTCGTAGTCGTCGCCCGCCCAGCCGATCTTGATGCGGTGGTCGGGTGAGGTGACGACCGTCTGGAAGGGGCCCTCGTCGAGGTGGTGGTGTGGCCAGTGCTTGACGGGCTCGAAGCTCGGATCGGCGTGGCCGGGCAGGCCGGCGAGGTAGCGCGGGGAGACGTAGACATCTCCCTCGATCGGCGTGGGGTCGGTCATAGGCGTATCCGTCGGGGTCGGAGGGAAGGCAGCGGGCGGCCGCCGGGCACAGGGCGGGCGCGGTCGGACGGGGCGGCGTCCTTGGCCAGGCGCCGATCCAGCGGGCACTCGGGAAGCCGCAGGCGGGTGGCCGGAACTGGGGCTGGCTGCCCGGCTGCCGTCGGGTTTCGCGTCCGGCTCACCGCCTCGGCCCCGGGCCCCCAGCGACGGCCACCCGAGGCCGGGATCGGGTCGGGAGCCCAGTAGGTCCTCTCCTCAGTGGGTTCGGGGCCGGGCTCGGGGGTGCGCGGGTTACGCCGTGGACGCGGAGGGCTGGGGTTCGACGGTGAGGGTCAGGTGGCGAAGGGCCTCTTCGCCGCGGGCCTGTGCGGCTTCGGCCGTGGGCCCGGTGGTGATCAGGAATCCGGCGCGGGCGCTGAACATGTCGCCGGCGGGTGGCAGGGTGACCGTGTCGCCGACCGCGCGTTGGAAGGTGACCTGCTCCAGCCACGGTGCGCTGGCGGCAAAGCCGGCGTCGAAGTGGCAGTGGGTCAGGGTGCCGGAGGCGTTCGGGTACAGCAGCCGGATCGCGGCGGCGCTGTGGCGGGTGCGGGTGAGGTCGGGGGCCTGGCCGCAGGCGGTGTCGGCGGCGGCGCGGGCCAGGTCCACGCCGGTGGCGAGCTGGACGAGATGGCCGATCATGTCGCCGCCGATACGGGCGTTGACCTCGATCAGGCGGGGGCGGCCGTCGACGAGGCGCATCTCGACGTGGCTCACGCCATCAGTGATGCCGAGCGCCTTGATGGCCGCGGCGGCGACGGGCGCGACCTGGTCGAGCAGCGGGTCGGCGGCATCGACGCTGTGGGCGATCTCCTCGAAGAACGGCGGGGCGCCGAGGGTCTTGCGGGTGACGGCTATGGCGGTGGTGTGACCGCGGTGGGTGACGCACTCGACGGAGATCTCGGGGCCGTCGAGGTACTCCTCCACCAGCACCTTGGTGCTCGCGATACCGTCGCGGGCCCCGGCAGCGGCGAACTCGAAGCCGCCGGGCAGTTCTTCGGCGCGGTCGACGCGGATGACGCCGATGCTGCCCGCGCGGGCAGTCGGCTTGAGCACGATGGGGTAGCCGATCGTCTCGGCGGCGAGCGCCGCCTCCAGCAGGGAGCGGGCGGTCATTGACGCGGCCGAGGGCACGCCGTGGCGGGCGTACAGAATGCGGGCAGTCGCCTTGTTTCGGGCGGCTTCCATGACCTCCGGGCTGTTCGTCGGCAGGCCCAGGCGCCGCGCCAGGCGGGCGGCCTGAATGAGATACCACTCGGTCCACGTTGCCACGCCGGTCAGCTCGTGCCGCTCGGCCAGGGCCTGGCCGGCGGCGGCCAGCGCCTGGGCGTCGTCGGGATCGGCGATCTCGAAGTCGGTGATGAACTCCCGCTCCCAGGTGGGGGCGGCGGGGGTGATCAGGACGACGTCGTACCGGGCGGCGACGGCTTCGAGGCAGTAGCCGCGGTACGCCTCGGCCTGCGAATCGGCGGTCGATATGACAAGGATGGCGGGCAAAGACTCTCCAAAGGCAAGCAAACGGGGGGCGGTTCAGGCGCGGCGGTGAAGGTTCAGGCGGCACGTCGGCGACGCAGTTCAAAGATGGAGGCCCACTCGGGGTGGTCCGCGATCAACTTCCGCGCATACAGCGCGCTGTAGTTGTTGTTGATCCCGCGCAGCCCCTGCGGGAGTCGCCAGCGCAGGTCCTCGAACAGGTCCTTGAGTCCGATGCGGGTGGCCCCGGCGGCGAGCCGTTCGTCCGTCAGCTTCTCCAGGGCTCGGTAGATGTAGGGGTGGGCTGCGTCGAAGGCGAGGAACTGGTCGGTGATGGTGGGCCGCGATCCCGCGCGGGAGGAGGGCCGGGTGAGCGGTATGTCGGCCTGGGCGGCGGCAGCGGGCACGGGCATCGGGTAGATCTCCAGGACGCGAAGGGCGGCAGGGCAGGGGTCAGGCGAGACGGGCGTGAAGTGCCGGGAGAGTGCGCAGGCGCAGGAAGGCCAGGCACAGGCCGAGGGCCTGCACGGCGGCGCAGATGGTGATTGCGTGGCCGAGCAGGGCGGGCGGCACCGTGGCGACCAGGACGCCCGCCAGCGGGAAGGGCAGCAGGAGCAGCAGGATCGTCAGCGAGAGGGTGGCGCCGAACACCTGCTGCGGGATGAGGTGGGAGCGCAGGGTGCGCAGGACCACCGTCATGCCGCCCTCTCCGGCCATGAGCACCGCGATCAGCACGAGGTACGCGGTGTAGGTGTGGGTGAGGGAGACGGCCAGGCACGCGCCAGCCGCGACGGTGGCGGAGAGCGCGCCGACGGGCCACAGGCCGAAGCGGTCGATCGTACGGCGGCACACCGCGACGGTGATCAGGGAGGCGACGGCGGCCACCGACCAGATCAGGCCCACGTCCGCGCTGGAGTGTCCGAACTGCTGGACCACAATCACGGGTGCCGCGGCCTGGAGCAGGCCGATGGCGAGGTTGGACAGGGTCAGTCCGCAGACCAGCCAGCCGAGCGCGGGCAGCGAGCGCAAGGTCGTCCATCCAGTGCGCAGCCCCGCAAGGAGGGGCTGTGGCAGCTCGGTCTTGATGGCGTGCTGCCGGGGGGCGAGCGCGCACGCCAGGAGCGAGAAGGCGGCGATCGTGGCCAGCATCCCGGCCGCCCCGGTGCACTCCAGCAGGAGGCCGGCGAGGGCGGGTCCGGCCAGGGTGCCGACCTGGTCGATGCCCAGCAGCACCGACTGCACGCGGTGGGCACGCCCGCCTGCCTCGCGGCTGGCAATGCCGCCCGCCGTCTCCGCGGCGATGTAGGAGAACTCCGTGAGCACGCCGGTCGAGGCGGCGAGCACCATGACCGTGACCGTGGTGGCCGGTCCGGCCTCCAGCTGTGGCAGGGCGAGGGCGGCGGCCAGGACCACGATGGCTCGCAGCGCCGAGGCCAGTCGCAGCACGCGGGTGGTGCCGTGGCGGTCGACCATCGCTCCGGCGACGGCGAACGCGCCCAGGCGCGGCACCCACTCCAGCGCGAACGCCACGCCGGTCAGGGCCGCGGAGTGGGTGGTGGCGAGCACCAGCAGCGGGATGCCGTACGTCGTCATCGCGAAGGCGCCGGCGTCCATGCTGCGGGGCAGGTAGATGCCGCGCAGCAGGGTGGGGACCGGTCGGCGGGCATGCCGGGGTCCGACACTGGATCTCACGCAGCGGTCTCCATCTCGTCCGCCGTGCGGGCGGGGTGGAGGGCCCTGTCGTGCTGGAGGCTCACGCTGGCCTGGAGCCAGGCGGTCAGGGCGGCCTGCGGGCCGTCGAGAGCCGAGATGGCCTGCGGGCTGAGGAGTGCTCCCCCGGGGAGGAGCAGTCCGCCTGAGGTGGCGAGCCGGGCGACACCGCGGGCCAGGGCCGGATCCTGGCCGAGCAGGGTGAGGGTGTGCTGGACTCGGGTGACGAAGTCGCTGGTGGCGGTGGGGAACTGGTGGGTGCGGGCCCATCGTGCGGCGGTGTCGTAGACGTCGGCGAGGTCCTCGCCGCTGTCGGTGAGCCGGTAGCGGACTCGTTCGTCCTCGTCGCCGTACACGAGGCCGAAGTCGCGGGCCCGGTCGATGGCGTGGCCGAGTTGGTTGGCGGTCAGGTTGCCGAAGGCGGCCTGCAGGCTGCCGCGGCGGCGGTTGATGGGGCCGTTGTCGGCGATTTCGCTGACGAGGCGGATCAGGGCCGGCAGGGCCAGCGCGCGGATGGCCTGGCGCTGGTCGAGGCCGTCGATGGAGTGTCTGGTCATCGGCGCTGGCCCCCTGCCTGGGGAAGGGCGAGGGCTCGCACCGGTATCTGGTGCGAGAAGAGGTCGCCGGGCTTCCAGGCCGTGTGCGCCGTGGCCGGAGCCGGGGTGGACGGCGGCTGGGTGGTCAGGGCCGGCGTGGTCGTGGCGGGTGCCGGTACGCGGGGTTGGGTGGTCAGCCACGGCCCGGACTGGGTCTGCGCCGCAGCCGGGGCCTGGCCCCACACGGGGTGGGTGTCGGCGAGCGGGCGTCCGGCGGCCCAGGAAGCGAGGGCTCGGTAGACGGGGGCGAGCGCATGCCCGTTGGAGGTCAGTTCGTAGGCGCGGCCGTCCTTGCGGACCAGGCCGTCCTCGACCAGCCGGTCCACCTGGGGGTAGATGTTGCTGAGCCGGTAGCCGGGCATCGCCGCCGCGGACAGTGCCTTGGCGCTGGTGGCGCCGCGGGCCTTGAGCACCCACAGGATCGAGGTGGCGTGACGGGGGCCGATCAGTGCGAGGGTGTCTTCGATGTTCTGCGCGGGCGCGACCTGGGTGAGCGGTTCCAGCTGGCCGGTGTCCTTGTTCTTCACCAGGGGCTTTTCCAGGTGCGCCTCGCCCCAGGCGGTGATCACGGTCAGGACGGGCATGAGGTCGGCGCCGCGGCCGGTCAGGCCGTAGGTCACATGGCCCTGGGCGACCTCGGTGCGCTCGACCAGTCCGGCGTCGGTGAGCTTGCGCAGCTTGGGGTGGAGCGTGCCGTCGTTGAGCCAGGGCAGGCGCGGCTTGATCTCTGCGTAGCGCAGGGGCTGCACGGACAGCGTCATCAGGATCCACACGCTCCACAGCGGGGTGATCATCTCCAGCGACTCGGTGACGCGTTCCACGTCGACCTGGGTGGAGCGGGGCAGACCGGTGGTGGCCAAGGGGGTAACTCCTAGGGCGGGGCGGGCGAATCAGCGGGTGTGGGTGGCGGCGGGCTCCATGCGCATCGGCGGCACGGAGGTGGTGAGATCCACTGCCGTCGAAGGCGTGGGCGGCGCGGGGGTGCGGTGCAGGCTGGCGAGGACGGCGCTGACGGTCTTGGCGTACGCGTCCCGGGTGGCGACGGATTCGGCGATCCGGCGGGCGCAGTCGAGCAGGTGGCCAGCTTCGAACTTGCCGATCTCCCGTTCCGGGGAGGCAAGTTCACGCAGCCGCTGGAGCTGGAAGGAGATGTTGCGCTCGGCGAGCTGCAGATCACTGTGGCTGCTCGTCAGGGCAGCGAGCATGGTGCCGGTCGGGTTCGTCTCGGCGTGGGCTTCGAGGGCGGCCATCGGCTGGCCGTACAGGTTCTCGATGCGTTCGGCGATGGTCTCGGACGTGGTGTGGGGCAATCGGGGGCTTTCACGGTCGGCGCCCCCGCTCCGCCCCGGCACGGGCAGGTGCCGGGGCGGACGGGAACGTGGTGGAGAGCTTGGGCCCGGTGAGCTGCGCCGGCCGCTCCGGGCAGGCTCCGGGCGGCGGCATGCTGCGCAGCAGCTCGCCGAGCGCCGTGGCGTATCCGTCGCGGGCGGACAGGGCCGCCTCCATCCACTGCGCGTCGAACCGCACGTCATCGGGAGGCAGTTCACCCAGGTCGTGGTTGGCGGCGGTGGCGTCGTGGATGCAGTCGCGGACCCGGGCGACCTGCTCCTCGGCCACCGCCAGCCAGGAGCGCAGCTCCAGGGCGCGCAGCAGGGCGGCGGACGCCTCGGGGCCCGCGGCCTGCGCGTACAGCTCGCTCAGCGAGGCACCGAAGGCTTGAGTCAGGGCCTCGTCCTGGCCGGTCGGCTTGAGTGCGACACTCACCGCGTCGCTCCTCGCACCGGCACGGATGGCGTGGGCGCGCCGCTCGGTATCGGTGTGGTCTGAAGGGCCGGGCTGCGGCGGGGGGCTGCGTCGGCACCGCGCCAGGCTCCCGGACCCCTGCGTCCCAGGGAGTTCGGGTCGGTGTAGTGACGTACGACCATCGCCCGTCCGTCACGGACCGTCACGGCGGCGTTGACTTGGTGGGCCAATTCCATGACCGGGTCATCCAGCACGTCAACGGGAGCGCGGTCGAGGGCCGCGACGAGGGCGTCTTCGGCCTTCTCCAGTACCTCCTGGGCCTCGGCGAGCAAGCCGTACCACTTCACGACGACGGTGGCGTCGTTGGATGCGTGCGGGGCCACGGCCACCGCCCGGCGCAAGTCGGCCAGCGGCATCTGGAAGCAGGCCTCGATCTGCTGGGTGATGACGCCCATCACGTCGTCGGCGTCGTCGGACACGACACGGCTCCTTTCCTTGGAAATGCGTGGGCGAGACAAGAACGCGTGCCGCGCTGGTCAGAGGCGAAGACTGCGAGAAAGTGCCAGCCTCCGGCGAACTCGCATGAGTGCAGAACCGATTGCAGGCATGTGCGAACCTCGTGATTGGCCTGTGAGCCGCAGACCCAGCCCTTTACACCCGTGTTCTTGTCGGTGATGTAGTGCCAATTGGCGCTGCTCTTGCGGGCCGTGAACTCGTGGCTGGCATAGAGCATGCCGGTGGCGGTGATCTTGGCCGATGCCTTGGAGCGGATCGTCACGGCCTTCGTGTCGACCTTCCACGGGCCGAGCAGGTCACACTGGCCGCTGACCAGCGCAGTGGCGGGAACCCGCGGCGCTCGCGGACGTGCCGGCGACGAGCGGGAGAGCGAGCGAGCCGAGAACGGCAACAGCGACGGCTATGCGGGGTGAGCGCATGAAAGATTGACCTCCAGAGGAGAAAGAAGGGAAAGCGGGACCACACCCGGACTGACCGGGCGGGTGGTTCAAGAGTCCGGAGAATCCCCGGTTTCGCTAACCGGGGATGTGCTGCTATGTTTCGCGCTTCTACGGGCACCCGGCCCTCAAGGATCCATGTCGAAAGAGATCCTGCGACAGGGCAAAACGGCTGCTGCGCTTAGCGAGTTGGGCCCGTTCGCGGCGCTGGGGCGGCGGGCATAGCGGGCCCTGCGGACGCGGCGGTGTACCGGGTCGCCGGCGCGGCGGTCGGCAGGGGAACGTCCTCGCCCGACCAGTGGGCGTGCCACCAGGCGGTGGCCTGCTCGTAGGTCGAGAAGCCGCCTTCGCGCAGGGTGTGCGTCCAGTGCTCGGTGTCGACCTCGTGCAGCAGTACCCGGAAGCGCAGCGGTGCCTTCTCGTCGATGGCGGCCAGGAGCACCGTGATCTGCATGCGGGCCGGATCGTCGTCGGTGTAGCTGGTGACGAGGGCGAAGTGGTCGCCGTCGGCAGTGAGGCGGTCCTCCAGCGCCTTGGTGGCCTCGTCGGCGGCATCGGTTCCGATGCCGGGAGGAAGACCGATGGCCTCCTTGGGGCAGCCGCGGGCGATCAGCCAGCTCTGCGCCATAGGCACCAGGGCCAGCCTCTCGTGCTGGAACCGGAAGGTTCGGGCCTCCACGTCCCGCTGCAGGTGGAGGGCCACCAGCTGCGGCTCGCCGGGGATACCCCAGGTCACCGCGCCGTTGTGCATGACGTAGTAGCTGTGCCGCTGATCGTCGGTGTGGTGCTCGGCGAGCACGGCGAGTTCAGTGGATTCGATTTCGATGTGCTGCCAGAACTGCTCGGCGACACGATCGTTGACGGCGTCGTAGCCGTCGAGGCGGAAGTCCGGGGATGAGGGCATAAGGGCTTTCGGAGCAAGGCGAACACGGGAGGCAGGGTTCAGCGGCGGGCGGGAGTGGCCGCGGGCCAGGTACCGGGCCTGGGCGCGGGAACGGCGCCGGGCACCTTGGGCAAGCGTGGGGTGGTCACGGCCGCACGGCCGGTGTCGGTCAGCGTGACGGGCTGGCCTGCCGTGACCGGACGGGAGGTGTCGCGCACCACCAAGCGATCCTCTTCGAGGCGTTGCAGCTGGCTGTAGGGGATGCGGGTGCCGGAGGCGGTGACGACGTACAGCTGCTGCGTCAGCAGGTTCTGGCGGAGCTTGGCGCCCTGGGTGATGGCGAGCAGCGCCGCGATGTCGGGCGCCGGGAGGTTCGGCACGTCGCGCGGAGCGCTGTCGCGGGCGGCGGCCTCGACGGGCTCGAGCGCGGCCACGGTCTGCGCCTGCCGCTCGTCGCGGGTGCGGGCCGCTTCCTCCAGCAGGTCGACAGTCCGGGCGATGCGCTCGAACAGAGCATCGTCGACGGGGTATTGGCCGGAGGAGAGGCTGTTGAGCTGGGACCGGTAGAAGGTCACGGTGGTCTCGGCCTGGACGAGGGCCCGGTGGGCGTCGACCAGCTGCGCGTGCCGTTCGTCGAGCAGGTCGCGGTCGCGGTACTGCCACAGTCGGTCGATGCTGTGGCCCACGGCCGCTTCGATGCGATGATCCAGCTGGGTCAGAGCCTTCTTCACCGGCGCGTTGGGGGGCATGGGGAGGATTCCTTGGGGTGTCATGAGGGCCGGTGTACGAGGCCGCTCACGCCGAGGGGCAGGCGCACGTCGAGGTGCGCTCCGTGCCGCACCTCGCGGACGGGGCCGAGGCGGCGAAGGGGGCGGAGCAGCTGGTTCGACACCTCGGTGTAGATGCTCGGGGTATGAGCGCCCCGATCCTGTGCCTACTGGGCTGTGTGTCGGGCCAGCGCGGTGCCGATGCCGCGCCTCAGCAGGAGCAGACGGGCAGCGCCGCCTGCAGGGAGCTGCGCAGGTACCCCTTGAGCTGGTAGGTGCCGAAGCGGACGTTGCGAGGCCGTGCGCCGTAGGGGGCCAACAGACGGCCCAGCCGGTGTGGGGTGAGTTCGGCGTACGACCAGCGGTCTTCCGCCATGCCGGGCAGCTGGCGGAGGCGGTCGGTGAGAGCGGCCGAGGACATGGCAGCCGGATCGCCGTCGGCCGCGAAGGCGTCGAGACACGCGTGAACGATCGTGTGCTCGGCGACCGGGCAGGAGCGGCAGTCCGCCTCGCCCTCGGCGGTGTCCACCTCGCCCTCGGCGGTGTCCACCTCGTTCTCGGCGGTGTCCGCTTCGCCTTCGTCGGAGGCTGGGGAGCAGCAGCACGGGGTGCTCAGCAGGTGGGTCAGCTCGGCGCCGGCCAGCAGGCGCAGGATGAGGACGTCGGTGAGCTGCTCCATCTGTTCATGGGCATCGGCGAAGCAGGCGGTCGGCCTATCGCCGGCCATGGCGAGGAGATGCGCATCAAGATGCTGAACTCGGCGGTGAGCCTTCAGAATTGCCCGGTGGTGCGGGTTCTCCTGCGGGATGTCGAGTCCGGCGAGGGAGGCCGTGAGGTCGTCGAGGCCGGAGGGAAAGTGGGTCGTCAAAGAGTGCGGTCCTTCGGGGTCGGGGACAGAGCGGGGCGGGGAAGTCCGGGCACGGCGTACGGCGGCGGGCCCGGCTTGGGGGCTTCGCGGCGCGCCTCCAGCTGCGGGGAGCGGGAGCGGGCGGCATGGGCGAGCGCGTTCACCGGGCTGCGGGTGATGCCCAGGCGTTTGCGGGCGACGTTGTACACCTCGTGGCGGTCGCGCGGGCGCACGGCCACCACGTGAATCTCGGCGCGGTGCGCCGAGCCCGGCGGGGCCGGGCGCTGGGCGTAGACGACGCGCCAGGCTTTGCGGTGATCGACGTACAGCTTGCGGTAGTCGGCCAGTTCGCCGAGCAGCCTGGGCCCGAACTGCCTGGCGTTGACGACTTCCTGGAGCTGGGCGAGGGCCAGGTCGCGGATGTCGCCGGGGGCCTGGAGGAGGTCGGTCAGGGCGCGCGGGTCGAAGGAGAGGCCGAAGGCGGGCCGGTGCTCGGAGCCGCTCATGCGGCCTGGTCCGGCTCGCCGGGCTCCTGCTGGTCTGCGGAGGCCGAGCGTGCGGAGCGGATGGAGGAGGCCGGGCCGGGCAGCAGGCGGTGCGCGTCGCGGTCGGGGTCGGTCTGGCAGGCCGAGAGCGGGCCGCCAGGGGCGCGCACGTGGGCCAGGCAGTGGGTGAGGAAGTCGCGGTGCCACACGAACATCCCCGACGGCCCGGCTTCGGGGTCTTTGTGCTGCTGGTAGGCCATCCACAGGGCGTGGAGCCAGGCGACGACGTCGTCGTGCTCCTGCCACTTTCTGCACCACGGGGCCGCGGTGGTGACCTCGGCGCCATAGGTGTCTATGAGGAAGCCGTCGACCCAGTCCGTCAGTGCGTCGAGTTCGTCCTCGTATTCCTCGCCCTCCAGTTCCAGGAGCGGGCGCGGTTCGGGCGGCGCCTGGATCGGCGCTCCGGGCATCCCAGGAAGGCTGGGCACGCCGAAAGCCGCGAAGGGTGCGGGGTCCGGAGGTGCGGCAAGGCTGTCGAGCTGCCGGGCCTGCTCGGCCTGCTGCTCCATGAGCTTGCGGACGCTGGCCTCGACGCTCTCCAGATTCGAGTCCGGCAGCCGGACAGGTTCCATTTCCCCGCCGTCGGGGAGGTCTATGGATTCAGGCACGAAAGAGGTCTCCTTGAAGCCGCGGCCGGTGGGCGTGAATGACGGCTCCACGATCCAGAGAATCCCCGGTTTCGCTAACCGGGGATCCGGTGCTATAACGCATCACCCGGCACGGTGAATGATGGACCAGAAGCCCGCTATCGCTCCGTGCCGGGCATGGGTAGACGCCTAGGCAGACAGAACGAAGTCATCCTGGGACAGGATCTGCTGCACCGTCTCGGTCAGCCGGTCGGCTGCCACCTCGGCGTACTCGCGGGTCTTCTCCACCCCGATGAATGAACGGCCTTCCAGCAGGGCCGCTACCCCGGTGGACCCGGATCCGGCGGTGAAGTCCAAGACGGTGCCCTGCTCGGGGCAGATCTTGACCAGCTCCCGCATCACCTCCACCGGCTTCTGCGTGATGTGCTGGCGGTTCTTGCCCGAAGGCTGCGAGGCGGAGTAGAGGCCGGGCAGATAGACCGGGTTCCGGGAGCCGTCGATCGCGCCCTTCGAGCCCCAGATGATGAACTCACAGTTCTGGGTGAAGCGGCCCTTTTGGGGCCTGGCCTGGGGCTTGTGCCAGGCCAGCACGCCGCGCCACAGCCAGCCGGCCGCCTGCAGCGCGTCCGTCGTCGTCGGCATCTGCCGCCAGTCGGTGAACAACAGCGCGGTGCCGCCGGGCTTGGTCAGCCGGTGCGCCTCGGTCATGATCTGGGTGAGCCAGAAGCCGTAGCTGCGCTGATCCATGTTCTCGCCGGTGAAGTCCGGCAGCTGGTGCTGGGCGTCGGCGGAGGTGTACTTCTGCTTCGCGCTGCGGCTGGTGCGCTCCTTCGCTGTCCGGCCGCCGGAGTTGTACGGCGGGTCGGTGATGACGGAGTCGACACAGCCGTCCGGCAGCGTCGCAAGCACGCTCAGCGCGTCGCCCTGGTGCAGGGAAAAAGGCAAAGGGATACCACAATTCGGTTCGGGTGAGGATGGGTTTTCGCTCCGGCTCGCGTACAGAACCGGCGGAATTGCTGCAGGCATGACGATGGCCACGGCCCGCTATGCGGGATGCGAGGGGGAGGAGCCAAAACTGTAGGGCACGATCCCCGGTGGAGCGGTGTCGCCGCCAAAGTCCGCGCAATCAAGCCTTGGTCACGTTTGATTTCGGGGACCGGGGATCTGGGCTTACTGTTTTGGAGCTGCCCGGCGGACACCGCCGTTGGCTAACTCCCCCTCCCCTGCCCTCACCGAGGTACCCCCTTGCCCGAACCCACCTGAACCCGACCGGCGCACGCACATCGAGGTGCAATTCGCCGCGTGCGTCGGGGCCCCGATTCACCCGCCACCGGCTGCCGCGGCCCCCCGCCCATACGCCCCGCGCGGCCAGGACTCCACCTTCAAGGACGCCCTTGTGCCAACTCCCTACCCACCCCTGCCTGAAACCCCGCCGCTGGGAGGCGCGCCGGATTGAAGGCGATAGCCGCCGGCGTCGGCGTCGTCTTCCTCTCCCCCCTGCTGCTCGCGGGCACGGCCATGATGATGGCCGCCGCCTCCAGCGAAGCCGCCGAAACCACCAGCGGGTTCAGCGGATGCCTGCACGACGTCGACACGGACGCCGTCACCAAGCAGGTGACGAAGATCCTCAACGGAGCGTCCGGCAAAGACGTGAAGGTCGAGGGCCTGTCCATGCCCGCCAAGCAGGTCCCCAACGCCCAGACCATCGTGGCCACCGGCATCTCGCTCGACGTGCCCAAACGCGGCCAGATCGTCGCGCTCGCCACCGCCATGCAGGAATCACGCCTGCGCAACCTCAACTACGGAGACCGCGACAGCCTCGGACTGTTCCAGCAGCGCCCCAGTCAGGGCTGGGGAACCGCTCAGCAGATCCACGACCCCGTATACGCGAGCGAGAAGTTCTACAAAGCCCTGCTCAAGGTCAAGGGCTGGCAGCAGATGACCGTCACCCAAGCCGCCCAGGCCGTGCAGAAGTCGGGCCTGCCCGATGCGTACGCACAGTGGGAACCGCTGGCCACCGCCCTACAGAAGGCCATCGCTGCCACGTTCCCCAGCACTGGGTCGGACAAGCCCTCCGACGGTGACTCCAAGGACAGCGACAACCCGGCCGCCGGCTGCGGCCCGGCCGAGGACGGCTCCTCCTACGGACGCATCCCCGAAGGCAGCGTGCCCAAGGGCTACACGATCCCGAAGAACGCCGACCCCAAGGCCCGCAAAGCCATCGACTGGGCGATGCACCAGCTCGGCACGATGTACCAGTGGGGCGGGTCCTGCACCGCCGCGCACGGCCCTGACCCGATGGGCCGCTGCGACTGCAGCAGCCTGATGCAGCAGGCGTACGCCAAGGCCGGTATCAAGCTCACCCGCACCACGTACACCCAGGTCAACGAAGGCAAGGCCGTCTCGCCCAGCAAGCTGCAGCCCGGCGACCTGATCTTCAGCCGCGGCACAGCCCAACGCCCCGAACACGTCGGCATGTTCATGGGGGCAGGACTCGTCATCGAGGCCCCCAGGACCGGCAAGCCGGTACGCATCACTCCCCTGAAGGACTGGGCGATTCTCGCCGTCCGCCGCGTCCTCTGACGCCGCCCCTGCGTCCAGGCCCCGCCCCTGGCTGGCCGGGCCGGCCCCCCGCGGCATCATCGCACCACTCCCTCTTCCTCCCTTTCCCCTTTCGCCGGGCCGCAGCCGGCCTGCGCACGCAAGGAGTCCGCCACACGCATGCCCATACCTCTCGCTGACCGCGCCATCCAGCTCGCCTACGACCCAGGCGTCTCCCCCAAGGGCGGCGGCCTGCCCGGCCTGGCCGTCCTGAAGAACGTCGTCAACTCGATCAACCTCTTCGGCATCGTCGCTGTCGTCGGGGCCCTGGCCGTCTCCCTCGCCGTGTGGGCCTGGGGTCACCACACCGGCGGCCACCAGGCCGAAGCCAACGGCAAGAAGGGCGCAACCGTCGCCGCCGGCGCAGCCCTCGGCCTCGGCGCCGCCAACGGCATCGTGGCGTTCTTCAGCGCGTTGGGGTCGCAGGTCCACTGATGAAACGATTCCCCTCCTTCTCTCTGTCCTCCTACGGCACCGGCTGGTCGGCCTCGTCCAACCGCCGCATCGCCACCCTCACGGTGGCCGTCGCCGCCCTGCTCGCTCTCGCCGCCACCGTCGCGTTCTTCACCGGACGCGGCAACAACGGCCACCACAGCGAGTCCGGCCCGCCGTCAACCGCGGGCAGCGCCGCTCCTTCCGAAGCCGCCCCGAAGCCGGGCGGAAAGGAGGCGGGGTCCGTTCCTCGGCCACCGCAGGTCGCCGATCCGGTCGCCTACGCCAAGGCCGCGGCCCGGATGCTGTGGTCCTACGACACCCGCGACACCAGTCGTGACCAGCAGCTCGCCGGCATGAGCGCGTGGATGTCGAAGGAGACCAAGTACGCCGACTGGAACTCCGTAGCCGCCCAGGTACCGGATCCGACGCTGTGGTCCCGCATGGCCGACAACGACCAGCACGCCACCGCGACGGTCACCGAAGGCCACTTCCCCTCCGCCTTCAAAACAGCCCTGGCCGAGGACCCCTCCGCGATCACCAAGGCATACATCTACGTCGTCACCGTCAACGGCAAACAGACGCTGTCCTGGAAGGAGGGCGGCGGCGGAGCCGAGGACCGCGCCGTGACCCTGGCGGTCCAGTGCCGGCCCAGCCACGACTGCGCGCTGTCCGCCATCGCCCCCGACGTCACGCAGTGACCCACGCCTAAGAGCAGAAAGGAGCCCAACACCCCGTGGGTTTCTGCGACTACCCCCTGGCCGACAAGCTGTGCTCCATCGGCGGCGCCGCCAAAGGCGCGGTCGACTTCGCCAGTGACCCGGGCAAAGTCATCGGCGACTGGATGGCCAAGTCGGCCGGCGACCTCGCCGCCGCCTCGGCCGATCTGGCCGCTAAGGCCGTGAACAAGACGACCAAGGTCGACCTGAACGCGGGCTGGTTCCGCGACAACTACGAGATGATCTTGCCGATCGGTTTGATCATCCTGGTCGCCACCTTCTGCGCCCAACTCATACGGGCCGCGATGAAACGCGACGGCCAGGCGTTGACCCAGGCATTCACCGGCACCGCTTCCGGCGTGCTCTTCGCGTTCAGCGCCATCGCGTTGACCACCGTCGCGATCGAAGTGGTCGACGCGTTGTCCGACGGCCTGTTCAAGGCATCACACCTGTCGATCGAATCCGCAGTGCGGCGCATCGTCAAGGTGAGCCAGATTCCCGGCCTGGCCGGGCTGGGCTGGCTCGTCGCCGTCTTCGCCGCCCTCGGAGCTGCCATCGGAGCGGTTCTGTACTGGTGCGTGATGATGGTCCGCAAGGTCGGCATCCTGGTCATGGTCACCCTGGCCGTGTTCGCCGGAGCAGGCGGCGGCTGGGAAGCCGCCCGCCGCTGGCGCCGCGGCTGGATCGAAGCCACCGCCACCCTCGTGGTCTCGAAGTTGTTGATGACCGTGATCTTCGTGCTCGGGATCGCCGCGATGGGCAAGACCGAGGCCAAGGACGGCCTCGGAGCCCTGGCCGACGTCATGTCCGGCATCGTGATCATGATCCTGGTGCTGCTCTGCCCGTATGCGACGTTCAAGTTCGTTCACTGGGCCGCAGAAGGCACGGACGGCGAATCGATTCACCGGGCCGGCGGTGCTGGCGCCCAGATGGCCCGGCAGCACACCGAGCGCGCGGGCCGCAAGGCCGCCGCCATGGCATCCACCGCCGGCGCCGGTGGCGCGGCTGCCGCACCGCAAGGGCCCGACTCGGTGCCCGGCGCAGGCTTCCCCGGCGATATCGCCGCCAACCCCACCGGCGGCAGCGGCCAGGAATCCGGCAGCCCCGGTGGTTCCTCCGGCGGCCAGGGCATGAAGGACGGACTGGAGAAGGCTGTTCAGCCTCCGCCCACGCGCCCCACCGACGACACCAGTGGTCAGATCGGCGGCACCCCCGGCCAGGGCGGTCCCGGTTCGGGTGCACAGTCCCCCTCCGGCGGCGGGTTCATGTCCAACCCGTCCGGCGCTTCCACGCCTCCGCCGCAGGGCAATCCCCCGGCCCCGAACTCGTCCTCCACCGACGGCGCCAACGGCGCCGGAGCGCCCCCTCCGCCTCCCCCGCCCACCGGCGTCTGACCCCGTCCCCTCACGCCGGAGCGGCACGCACCACGCCGTGTGTGCCGCTCCGGCCCCGCCCGCGCACCACCGGAACGGCCCTTGTCTGAACTCACGATCACCCCCCTCACGGTCAAATTCCCGCACAGGTCCAAGCGCGGCATCCTGCTCGGCCTCACCCTTGCCCAACTGGTCCTCGTCTCCTCGGCACTGGCATTGCTGCTGGTCACCGTCGTCAGCACCGGACTGTTCGGCGCGATCGTGCTCACCCCGCTGTGGGCCGGTGTCGCCGCCCTGGTCGTCATCCGCCGCAACGGAAAATCGCTGATCGACTGGGCGCCGATCGTCGTCCGCTTCGCCCGGCGCCGCCGCAACGGGCAGACGCTGTGGCTGGCCCGGCCGGTCACCCGCCCCCGCCAGGACGGCACCCTCCACCTGCCCGGCACCGCCGCCTCCCTGCGCGTCGTCACCCCCGGCGACTCCGCCAACCAGGCCGCCGCCGTGCACGACCCGCACAGCCAGACCCTGACCGCCGTCGCCCGCGTCTCCTCCCGCGCCTTCGCCCTGCTCGACCCCGCAACGCAAAACCACAACGTGTCCGGCTGGGGCAGGGCCTTGGCGGGCATCGCGCGGACCGGTCACGTCGCCTCCGTACAGGTCTTGGAGCGCACCGTGCCCGACAGCGGCGACACTCTGGTGCGCCACTGGAGCCAGCAGGGGCGGCCCGAGACCCCGGTCGCCGGGCAGGTGTACTCCGAGCTGGTCGCCTCCGCCGGGCCCGCCGCCGCCCCGCACGAGGCGTACCTGGCCATCTCCCTGGACCTCAAGGCCGCCAAGCGCCTCATCTCCCAGGCCGGCGGCGGCTTTACCGGCGCCTTCACCGTGCTGGAGCAGACCACCAGCGCCGTCGCGCTCGCCGCCCGCAGCGCAGGTCTGATGGTGACCGGATGGCTGACCGCCCGCGAGATCGCCGCCGTCATCCGCACCGCCTACGACCCCAAGGCCCTCTCCGGCCTGCAGCAGTGGTCCCAGAGCGGCCGGGCCGAGGCCGACCCGGCCGCCGCCGGGCCCGTCGTCCAGGTCGAGGAGTACGACCGGGTCGCCACCGACTCCGCCCGGCACGTCACCTACTGGGTCGAGGACTGGCCCCGCACCGAAACCGGCGCCGGGTTCCTGCACGGGCTGATGTTCACCGCCGGCGTGCGGCGCAGCCTGTCCCTCATCTATGTGCCCCAGGGGCTCGAGTCCGCGCTGCGCGACGTCCAGCGCAAGAAGGCCGCGATCATCTCCGATGCCGCCGAGCGCTCGCGCCGCGGGCAGGTCGACTCCGAGGCCGACAGCGTCGAGTACGCCGACGTCAAAACCCGCGAGCGCCAGCTGATCGCCGGCCACGCGGATGTCGCGCTGACCGGCCTGCTCACCGTCTCCGCCGAGACCGACGCCCTGCTGGACGCCGCCTGCGCGCAGATCGAGACCGCCGCCGTCACCGCCCAGGTCGACCTGCGCCGCCTCTTCTACCAGCAGCCCGACGCCTTCACCCTCGGCGCCCTGCCTCTGGCCCGCACCGCCCTGTAGTACACCCCGGCCCCGCCTCATGGGGCCTGTGCCCTGCCGCATCGGCAGGAAGGATCCCCTCTTTTGACCTCAGCCACCCCCGTCGGTGACGCGCACCCTTACCTGCGGGCCGCCAGCGCCGGAGTCCGCCACCACACCCGCGCCCTCTCCACCGAAGCGGCCACCGCTCCGGCCTCCGTGGACCGCACGCACCTGGATGTGCTGCACGCACACCTGGTCGCCCTGCACCGCCTGCTCGACCAGCTTCAAACGGTCACACGGCCGCCGCACCCGGCGGCAGGACGGCATCTGGCCACGGCCGGAACTCGGCTGTGGCAGGCCGGCGCCGCCGTCCACGACGCGTTCCACCTCCTGCCCGCCGTTCACGCGGCCCCTGCGGATGTGGAGGAGTGCCACCCCGAGCGGCTCCCCGAAGGCCCGCCGGTACTGACCATCTGCCAGCGCCACCTCGCCGCCGGCCACCTCGTGCGCCGCACCACCACCCCCACCGACCTCAACCGCCCCGTGCACGGCCACACCACCATCTGCGCCCAGTAACTCCCCGTCCGCGAAGGGCCCTTGCATTGCGCACACTCAAGCGCTCCCCCTCCACCGCCGTCATATTCACCGGCACCGCCGCGCTCGCCACCGCTCCCCCAGCATCCGCCGCCAGCTACCACTGCAAGACCAGCACCAAGCCCGTCGACGACGCCGCCTACCAGGGCTTTTGGACGGACGACGGCAACGGCCACGGGCGCCACCAGTTCGCCGCATCACCGGCCGCGTGATCACCCGCCGCCCCGACCGCCGTCACCTGAAAGCCACTCCGTCATGAGCCACCGGCCCGCCCGGCGCGCCCGCCGCGCCTCCGCCTCGCCTCTGTTCACCCCCCACGGCACCGACCGGGCCAGCCGCAAAGCGGCCCGCCGCCAGCTCGCCGAAGCCGCCGCCAAGGCCCGCGCCGAAGCCGCCCTGCACCCAGCCGGCACCGAACCGGCCGAGCAGGAGATGCCGCTCCCCCTCTTCCCACCCGGCGGTCGCCCCGGCCCCGCCTCCGCCCGCGGCGGCAAACTGAAACTGCCCGCGCACCGCATGACCACCGCGACCGTCGCGGGCGCCTACCCCTTCCTCGCCGAAGGCGGCCTTGGCGCCGAGGGCATCTACATCGGCCGCGACGTCCACGCCGAAGCGAGCTTCTGCTTCGACCCGTTCGCCCTGTACGGCAAGATCGAAGGCTTCACGAACCCCAACGTCCTGTTGGCCGGAGTGATCGGCCAGGGCAAGAGCGCCCTGGCGAAGTCCTTCGCCCTGCGGTCGGTGGCCTTCGGATACCGCGTGTACGTGCCGTGCGACCCCAAGGGAGAATGGACCCCGGTGGCCACAGCCCTCGGCGGCACCTCCATCGCGCTCGGCCCCGGGCTACCGGGCAAGCTCAACCCCCTGGACGCGGCCCCGCGCCCGCCATCGGTCTCCGAGACGGACTGGGCGAGCGAGATCCGCAAACGGCGCCTGCTGCTGCTCGGTTCCCTGGCCCGCACCGTACTCGGGCGGGACCTGCTGCCGATGGAGCACACCGGACTCGACGTCGCCCTGGACGCCGTGGTCACCCGAGCCGCAGCCACCGGCCGCACCCCGCTGCTCGGCGACATCGCCACCATGCTCAACAACCCCGACGACCTGGACGCCGCGGGCGGCCTGATGTCCGGCCGCCTCGGCGACGCCTCGCGCGACCTCGCCCACGCCATGCGCCGCCTGGTGCACGGCGACCTCGCCGGAATGTTCGACGCCCCCTCCACCGTGGCGTTCGATCCCAACAGCCCGATGCTTACCATCGACCTGTCACGACTGGGCGGATCCGGCGACGACACCGCCCTCGTCCTCGCGATGACATGCGCGTCAGCCTGGATGGAATCCGCACTCTCCGACCCGAACGGTCGTCGGCGCTGGATCGTCTACGACGAAGCCTGGCGCCTGATGCGCCACCCCGGCCTCCTCCAGCGCATGCAGAGCCAGTGGAAACTGTCCCGCGGCCTGGGCATCGCCAACCTCATGGTCATTCACCGGCTGTCCGACCTCCTCACCGCCGGCGACGCCGGATCCCGCGGACGAGCGCTCGCCGAGGGCCTGCTCGCCGACTGCTCCACCCGCATCATCTACCGCCAGGAAACCGACCAACTCTACGCAGCCGCCGCCCTCTTGGGCCTCACCCTCGTGGAGAGCGACGCCATCGCCCACCTCAACCGCGGACGCGGCCTATGGAAGGTCGCCGGACGATCCTTCATCGTCCAACACCTGCTTCACCCACAGGAATTTTCGCTCTTCGATACAGATGCCCGAATGCATTAGAAAGTCCGTGAATTCATGAATTCCGATGCCCAGCGCGAACTGATACCTCGCGACCACACCCTTAAGATGGTCGGCGCCCTCAACGATCTGAGGGCGAAACTCGTCGCCTCCGCCGAGAGGCACCAACTGCTGGACGACACCGGCCGTGTACCAGCCGCGCCGTCCTACACCGAACTGCTCCAGCACGCCTTGGACGCGCAGGCCCTTTCCCGGGACGTCGTTCAAATGACTGTGGAATTCTCCCGAAGCACCCACAGCACGAGCCACGTCGGCAGCAGTGTTCTCGCCCACCTCGCGACGGCAGCCACCATGTCGAGCCATGCCGTACCGAACTTCGCGGAGACCGCGGAGGATGCCCTTTCCCTGCCCCGGTCCTCCGGCCCGACCGACCGGCAGGTCCGGGACAATCGCATGGTCATCGCTCACGCCACAGCGCGCGCCTACCTGCGGCACACGTCGGAATCTCTCCGCGACGCGGCCAAGGAACTCGACGCCCACCTCGACTTCCACCGCCTCTTCCCGACGCAGGCCCGACAGCAGAGCCCGGCGACCCCGCCACCCCGGCCGAGCGCACGCCACCGCTAGGGCGTACCGAAGCGGCCAAAACAGGCGCGCCCACTGTCTCCCCCAACTCCCTGGATCACACGCCCTGATGGAAACGCCTTCCAGCGCTACGCCCTCTCCCTCCGTAGGCTCCCAGATGGTGAGTGAGGCGCTCGGCGCCTCACCGCGGCATCTCGAACGGCTCCACACCCCAGACGGCACCGCTGACGTCCTCGCCCAGCTCGTGTTCATGGCCGCGCGTCACCTCGACCACCTGCACGAACAGTTCGCTGATGCCGCCCGGTACGCGGCCTCCACTCTGACGCGCGCCGCCACCGGAAAGTCATCGATCAACTCGCTCGGCGTCCTGCAGAACAGCGCCACGCAAATCGACATCCTGGCCGCACGCCGCGCCGACGCCGTTGAGCACCTCAAGACCCTCATCCACGCATACCGGCAGGTTGCGCCGGCCGACCACACCGCCCCACACCCAGCGCGCCGTCCAGCCGTCGCCCCGATCCACCCAGAGGCAGCTGGCGCGACACTCGGCCGCGCGACGCGCAGCCGATAGCCCTGCCCCTCACCTCCAAGGAGCCCATGCCCGCCTCCCGCACCGACCTCGCCTCCTTCACCGCCGCGCTCGCCGCCCGCCTGCCCGGCGACTGGCACAGCATCTACCGCCAACACGACGCGTACAGCGACCAGTTCCCCCTAGACGAGGAGGTCTGGGACAACGGCCACGTCCACTGGGTCGTCGGCGGATTCGTCCTCGGCCACGACGCCCAGTTGTCCGGCCCCGACGGTCAGCAGCTGTGTGTCATCGACCGTCCCCTTCATCACGACCAGTTCCTCGTGGTCCCCCTCGCCCCAGGCGAGGGCTTCAAGCCCCATCACTTCGCGGGCGTGGACGAGCCCAACGGCATCAAGGTTGGCAACGACCCGGTCAGGGCGGCCGTCGCGGTCAGCCGCCGTGTCCTGCCCCGCTACCAAAAGCGCCCTGGCCGCCGTGCGCCACAACGCGCAGGTGCAGCCTGAGCCCCCGCTGCGGCCCGCGCCGCCTGAGGTCGACCAGGTCCTCACCCTGACCCGGTACGCCGACGGAGCCTTCGGCACGCCGTACATGGCGGTTTCCGCCGAGGCCCGCACCACGCTCTATGTCCACGGCTTCCAGTACCACCCGCACCAAACCACCTTCCTCCTGCCCGCCGAGTACGGCGCGGCCGGTCAGGCCTGCGTATCCAGGCCGTGGCTCAGCAGCTCGCCGTCCACGGCATCGGCGTCAACCTCCGTCACGGCCCGCCGCCCGTCACGCGCCCTGCGGCGAATGCCCACGCGTCGCTGCCGGGCTCGGCACCCGCCGCCCACCACCATTAACCCATCGCCGGGTCTCGCTGCCCGGCCCTGCTCTCAGGAGATCCCGCCTGTCCGTCCCTTCCACCAACCCCCGGTTCCCACCCCTCCGGGCGTTGCCACACCCACCGATCGCGACGGTCGCTACGTCTATGGCCGTCAGGTCCTCGCGCTCACCGACCAGCTCAACGGCACCACGTCCTACGAGCAGGCCGCCACCCTCGCCGACCAGGTCCTGGAACCGACCGACGGCCTGCTGGCGCGGCTCGCCGAGTTCTTCGAGGCGGCGGCCGAGAAGGCCAAGGAGTCCGATCACGACGACGGGTTCGACCTCCATTACGACCTGGACGACGCAGCGGCCACCGTGCGCGGGCTCGGTGAGGACCTGCACATCGCCGTCGACCGCATGCGTGCCTTGGCTCCCCGCTCCGTCACGCACCCGGCCAGGAAGACAACGGTGCCGGGCGTGAGCATCGGGCTGCCGACGGCGGCACTTCCCGCACCTGGTCGTACCCGGTGAACACGTCAGAGCCTCCCGGTTCGCTTGCAGGGTTGGAGCAGGCAGCGCACCTGCACTCACTGGCCGAGCGCATCCACCATGCCGCCGACGATCTCCCGGCCCCGGAGTCCACGCACTCGCTCGCCAGCATCTGCGAGGAGGTCGATAACCAAGTCCGCGTCATAGCGGGCCTTTTCACTTCTCTCGCGAGTGAGGCCACCTTCCACGGTCGCGCGGTGAATCGGCATCCCGGCGCGACCGATTCCCTCGCCCGCCACAAGGTCGCCCTGATGACGCGTGCAGCCGATCCCCTCGGCTGGGCTCTGGCCATGCTGGGCGAAGCTGTCGCCCAGATCGTCCACCTCCAGGAGATCAGCGCCGACCCGCGAACGCCCGAGCGGGCCAAGGCCATCGCCACCGCACGCGCGACCCTCGATAGCCGGCTCGCCAGCGCCCATGCGCATCTGAGCAACGCGGCCAGCAACCTGCACCGGGACGCCGACCGGCTCATCGCCCCGGCGTCCAGCATCCGACGTGCTCCAGCTCCTCCGTCCGCTGAACCGAACCGGCCGCCCGCCGCGCTGCCCGTACGACCCACCGCATCTAGAACCCCCCGCTGACCTGCACAGACGCTGCACGATGGACCAGCGTCGGGCAGCCTCGCACCCGGCGTCTCCGCACGGGAAAGGCGGCAATATAGCGGGCAATCCCCGGTTAGCGAAACCGGGGATTGCCCGGACTCTAGAGGCGGATCACCCACCACCCCCTTCCTCCAGGAGCCCCTCATCCCCCACCCTCTCCACCGCCTCCCCCTGGTCATCGCCACCGCCTGCGTGGCCCTGTCCGCCACCGCCTGCAACGGCGGCGGCGACAGTCCCGAGGCCAAGAACACCGCCCCCTCCGCGAGTGCCGACAAGCAGCGGGAGTTGCCGCCCGCACTCACCAAGCAGCAGGCCCTCGCCGAGATCGACCGGTACGCGAGGGTCAACAACAAGGCCAACGCCGTCCGCGACCGCACCCTGCTCGACACCATTGAGGACGGCCCGCTGTATGCCATGTCGGTCTCGGAGTACAAGGAGACCGAGGGCCTGACCAAGGCCGAGCGCAAGCCGTACAAGCCGTGGGCGTACGACACCCAGAACTCCAGGCTGTACATCCCGCGGATCGCCCCCGGCCAGCCGCGCTGGTTCGCCGCCGCGCTCTCCGGTACCAAGGGCAAGGCCCCCAGCCGGCTCGCCGTCTTCGCCGAACAGCCGCAGCACAAGCGGTGGGAGATGGTCTCCGTCGCCGACCTGTACGGAGCGGATCTGCCCAAGGTCGCCCTGGACTCCGATGGATACGCCACCGCCGTCGCGGCCAACGGCAACAAGAACGTCCCAGCGGGAGCCGACCTGCTGCGCAGCGGCATCCTGGACAACTTCGCCACCGGCGGCCAGAACTCCGGGAAGAAGATCTTCACCAAGAGCAAGGCGAGCAGCCAGCAGATCAAGGTCCACGACAAGACCGTCACCAAGTACGGCAGCCAGGGCACCAGCACGTTCGCCGGTGCCACCAACCGCCACCGTGACGCGTACGCGCTCAAGACCACCGACGGTGGTGCGCTGGTCTTCTTCTCCCACACGCACGCCCAGACCGACGCGGTCGCCCGCTCCGGGCTGCAGCTCAATCCCGGCAAGGACGACCGGGCCTGGCTGCATGACGTCCCCCGCCGCTCCATCCGGTACACGTTCGTCTGCAACGACGCCGCCACCGTTCCCGCGAAGGCCGCGCCCTCCACGCTGCTGGCCTACACCTGCGCCCGCACCGACGCCTCCGGTCCGCCCGTGAACTCCGCGTCCCTGCCCCGCGCGTAGCGCAGCCCACGCCCGCACTGCACGTGGAACATCGTCTTGCCCGATCTCGACTTCGAGCTGTACGACAACGTCGGCCGCGACGCCGACCAGATCGCCGCCGCCCGCTACGGCATCGCCACTGACCGCGACCTGCTCCGCTGGGCGAAGCGAGATGCCGAGCCGTTCCTGGCCGAGCACCCGCTGCCGGACACGCCCCTGCCGAGCCCAGACCTCGCCCCGTATCAACGCGCACTCGCCGCCGCCGAGACACCAGCGCAGGTCAGCGCCGTCACCCAGCACCTCCTGGACGCTGCCGAACCCGTGCTCCAGGCGATCAGCGACTACCTCTTGGCCGCGGCCCGATGGCGCGGCCAGCACCGCGGAGCCGAGCCAGACTCCCCGCCCAAAATGCTGATGGCGGCAGCCAGCCGCAGCCTCGACGTGCTGGCCCTCGCCCACCGAGCCGACCTGGCCATCCTGCGCACCGTCTACGACCCTGCGCCCGTACCGAAGGTGCCAGCCAACGGCCCGGCCAACACCACGTCCCCTCTTCCCCCGGCGCCCCCGCACTCCCCTCCCACCGGGCCGACCTCCGGCCGGTAACCAGCACTCCCCCGAGGCCACTTGACCACACGCTCTGTCATCGCCCGCCCCACCGAGACCGGCTACATCGGCATATACGTCCACCATGACGGCTACCCCAGCGGTCGCCTCCCGCTGCTCCTGGCCGCCTACCAACACCGCTTCGCCCGCGATGTCGAGACCATGAGCGTCCACCTCATCGACCAGGTGAGCATCGCCTGGGACGAGCTGGGCACCGACCTCCTCGATGGCACCCCGAAGTCGCTGCTCAAGCAGCTGACCGGCGGGGAGAGATGGCCCAGCCGCGAGATAGACGACATCATCACCTCGGACGGCTCCCCGCCCGAACGGCAGGTCATCACCGAGGCCGACTCCAGTGACCTGTCCTGGGGTTACGTCCTGCATCCCGTCGGCATCGAGGTCATCAGCCTGTACGCGGCCGACCGCGGCCCGATCGTCGACTGGAACACCGACCCGCGCACGCGGTTCAGCGACCACCCCTACCTGTGGCTCCCCGGATATCCGGTGCCCGCCACACGGCTGCCGCGCACCACACCGGCGCCCGCCGTCTCGGCGCCCACCTCACCGGCTGCACGGCCTGCCACCCACCGCTGACTTCGCACCTTTCGTCTCTGGAGAACGTCCTGTCCTCGCACTCCCGTCCCGACATCACGGTCGTCATCGCCACCCGGCTGCGGCCCGAACGCCTGGGCTACCTCGCCGAACTGCACGCCAGCCTGATGCGGCAGACCGTGCCGTGGGAGGCCGCCCTCGTTCTTGACGGGGCCGACCGCGCGCTGCTGCCGGAGCCTCTCGCTGCCGATTCCCGGTTCCGGGTGGTCGAACTGCCCCGCCCGGTGGGCGCAGCCGCCGCCCGCAACCTGGGCCTGCGCATGGTCCGCACTCCCCTGGTGTGTTACATGGACGACGACGATGTGGTGCCGGACGACAGCCTCGCCGTCCGGCACCAGCGGATCACCGAGACCGGTCTGGGATGGGTGGCGGGCTGGAGCGCCGACCTGCACCCGGACGGCTCCACCACGATCTGGCGCTGTCCGACGCCCCCTGGCGTGCACCAGCCCGGTGACGTGACCGGTTACTGGGCCAGCCCCGAGGCCCAGATCCCGCTCGGCCAAACCATGCTGCTGGCCCGGACCGATCTCGTCATCGCCGCGGGTGGGCACGGCGGGCTCCCAGCGGGGGAAGACTTTTTGATGGTCAACGGCGTGACCAACCTCGCCGCAGGCGAACTGCTGCCGCACGTCGTCTATTTCTACCGGCAGCATCCCCTCCAGATGACTGCCGGCGGCGTGGCCTACCGGGATCTTCGGGGTCCTTCGCGCGACTTCGCCTTCCGGCATGGCCGCGCACTGCGCGCCGCGCTGCGGCATGCACGACCGCGAGGGCAGGAGCTGGTGTCCTGATGGCCTCCGGCGTCACCCAGGCCACCTTGGACTACCTCGCCCGGCGTCTCTACGGTGTCGCCGCCCAACTTCCGACCTCTCATGCGGAGGTGGACCCGGCGGTGCTCACCGACGCCATCGCCCTGCTCGCGCACCACCTCACCTATGCCAGCGAACGCGCGCAGGAACGCTTCGCCGCCTCCGAGAGGGTCTCCCTTCCCGAGCGCCACACTCTGATGCGGCTGGCCGAGGCGATGACCGCCGTCACTGATGCGATGGGCCACCTGACCGAGGCTCTGGATTGTGTGTCCACCGGCTTCTACCGCGAGGCCATCTCGGGGGTGGAGACCTCGCACCTGCGAGGCGATCCCGAAGCGTTGCGGGTCATCGCGGCCGAGGAGTGCAGCACGGCCCGGACGCAACTGATCGCCGCTGCTGCACAGCTGCACACCGAAAGCGGCCGCAGGGGCGAGCGGCCCCGGCTCGCCGTTGCCCCGAGGACACCTCCGCCCGCTCATCGCCCCGCCCTCGCGGTCCGCTTCGGTCTCGCCGCCCTGCCCGCGATCGAGACCTGGCTCGCCGAAGGTGAGGCATTCGAGCGCCAGGCCCGGGCCGCTGTCCCGGGCGGACCGGTGGCGCTGTCGGCCCCGAGTCCGCGCCTGCTCACCGCCCGCCCGGCGCCCCCCGCCGTGCGCCGGCCTTCGGCGGCACACCGCTGACCTAGCAGAAAGGATCCGCCTTCTGTCCGATCACTTCCACTTCGCCGTCCATCCCGAGTACGGCTTCGTCGCCGCTCCCACGGCCGCGGTCACCACGCACCTGGCCGAGTGGCTCCTCACCCGCGAACAGTTCGAGCCCGTCCCCGAGCTGGCGGGCGTATACCGGATCACCCATCCGGAACAGGACGGCCGGCGCCGCGCCCGCCAGGCCGTCCAGGACCTGCGTGCCTACGGATTGCGGGTGCAGGCCGATTACTCGCTCGACCCCGCGATCACCCCCCAGCCCGCTCGCCCGTACCTCCTCAACGGACCGCTGGAGCGCCGCCGGCACATCGCCCAGGCCGCCGCAGCCACCACTCCGCAGCGCGCGCCGGCACGGCCCACCACCCCGGCACAGCCCCCGGCTCAACCGACCGCCGTCGCCGGACGCGCTCCGGGCCCCGGCCCGGCACGGGGGCGATGAGCATGAGCACCGAGCCCATCCGCATCGCCCGCAAACGCGGCGGCGAGGTGGACGTCGAGGGCCCCGTCGACGAGTTCGCCGCCCAGATCCTGGACCGCGCGGGGTTCATCTTCCGCCCGATTCTGGGCGGCGTCTGGATCCGGCTGCACTTCGACACCGGCCAGGCGCACGAGAACCAGCAGGCCACCTATGCCGCCCAGATGCTCATCGCCGCGGGCTACCAGGTCGATCTCGATCCGAACCTGCTCCCCGCCGCCGGGCACCGCGCGCCGGTGAACTGGTGGCCACCGAGGATCCCCACCTCACCGCCGCATCCGGCACCCAACACCACGCAGCGACGGCAGCGCTGACCGCTCATGAACGCAAGGCACCATGACCCCCTCCGCCAAGATCACGCTCTACCTCAGCGCCCACAACAAGATCATCGCCCTGCCGAGCGGGACCGGCCGCAGGTGGGCCGAGACCGCACTGGACCTGTCCGACTTCACCAAGAGCCACGACCCGACCCGCACCCTGGCGCTGGATGACCAGGCCCGAGCGCGTCAGGTGCTCACCCATCTCCACCAGGCCGCCCGCGACTGCCAGGTGACCATCGCCACCCACCCCCGCCCCTATCTAGGCGACATCGCCGAGGCGATCGTGGCGGCACTGCCGGGCCACTGGATGGCAGACGTCGAGCCCCTGCCACAGAAACAAGACCACCCGTACTACCTACGAGACTTCGTCTGGGAGGCGGGCGAGATCTCCGACCTCCTGGACAGATCTCCGCTGGGCTTCGCGGCGGTCCTCCGCGATGGCGGCGGCATGGAGCTGCTGCTGGTCGAGCGCCCCTCAGACGGCGCGTACATGGTCGGCGCTCTGATACCGAGCCCTGATCACGTCCATGTGACAGCCCCGGCTCCGCGCAGCGTCATCGCCTCCGATGCCCGGCTCGCCGCCCGGTTCACCCAGACTCGCCTGCTGCCCGACTACAAACGAGCCGTCCATCTCTCACGGCTGGACGAAGCGGAACGGGACCTGCACTGGGCGCGGGAGGAGCACAAGCCGGGGACGCACACCGCCGCGGACCTGCAGGGGGCGCTGTACCGGTTCCGCACCCACGCCATCGTGTTCATCGCCACCCTGCGCGACAACACACCACTCTCGGTCGAGCAGGCCATCTTCCTGGATCGCATGGAGGACGCCCTGAACCTCGACGCACTGGACGACCCCGATCCCGAGGCCCTCGCCGACGCGGGGGCGGCGTGGCTCGTCGACGGCGAGGAGCTGATCGAGATGGCTCGCGCCACCACGCCTGCGCCCGTCACCCCACCCGCGAAGCCCAAGAGGCTGGCCACAGCCCCACCGCCACCAGGGGCGGTGGCCTCCAACGTCCCCGGCCCGCGCCGCTGAACCCCACACGCAGCCGCCACGCCCCTGTACCGGAGTACCTCATCACCGACATCCCCACCGAAAAGCTCAGCACCGCCCTCACAGAACTTTGTACCTTCCAACGACAGTTCGCACTGATGCATGAGCGCTACGAGCGCGCCTGGTCCCAAGCAACTGCCGCAGATGCCCCACAGGCCGCAGCAGTCATTACGCAGAGCCGGCGTCGAGAAGGCGCCGCGCTGTTTGAGCGCCATGTAGCGCCGCACGCGAATACGCTGCTGACCGCCGCACGGAGTGCCGTGGAGACCATGCCGCCGGCCCGACACCATGCCGCGTGGCGGGAGCTGATCGACGACATGGCCCACGCCGCGGACCACATCGTCCGCATCCGGTCCGCGCCCGACAAGCAGCCCGAGCCCGATGCCACCCGCGCCCGTCACGTCCAGCTGTGGCCCTACGTTCTGGCCTGGGCCGAGCGTTCCTTCATCATCAGCGGCCTTGCCGAACAGCACCGCCCCACCGGTCCGCCACTGCCATTGAAGGAACAGCAGCTCTGGACGGACCTCGCACTGGAGGCATGGCGACGCGGCGACTTGGACGTCGACGACGTCTGGTACAGCGCCGACAACGAGCTCATCACCCTGGCCCATCTCGTCGAGCCCGACGACCAGACAGTGGTGGTGCTGGCGGGCGAACTCGGCACCGAACAAATCCGCGTGCTCGGCCACTACGACACCGTGCAGAAAGCTGTCGAAGCATCCCCGCCCCCGGTCCCCGCCGGGGTCCTGCGTAAAGACTTCTCGCCCTTCGCGTCCCAGGCTCCCGCAGCGGAGGCCCCGGTCGCGAAACTGGTCCGGCAGATCGAGGAGGCGCGGCACACCGGCGATGTCTACATGGCGCTGCTCGACGCCGTGGACGACTCAGGGTTCTCCCGCGGACCGCTGCCCCGCCTGGCCGACCTCCTCGACCGAGCAGCGACGTTCGCTGACGCGCTGGAGACGAAACAGGGCCAGCGCTCCGCGGCCCGCCTGTCCGTCCTCGCAAGGCAGCTGGGCGCGCTGAAAGAGGAAATCGAGTCCGCCATGGAGGGCCTCGGAGCCGGCGTACTGCCACCGCACCGCACACCCCGCCCCGTGTTCCACGTCGCCCCCACACCACCGGCGCCGTCGCCGACACCGTCTGCCGCTCCGGCCGCGCCCCACTCCCCCGGCACTGCCCGCCGCCGCTAGGTTCTGTCGTCAAATGTCACGCCCACATCAGGAGTGACGCGAGGGTGACGGCTGCTTCGTAGGACTCGGCGGTCTTGTCATAGCGGGTGGCGATGCCACGCCACTGCTTCAGGCGGTTGAAGCACCGTTCCACTACGTTGCGGTGCTTGTAGATCTCACGGTCAAAGGCCGGCGGGCGGCCTCCGCGGCTGCCTCGCCGAGCCCGGTTGCGTACCTGGTCGGCCCGCTCGGGAATCGTGTGGGCGATACCTCGGTGGCGGAGCCAGGTGCGGATCGCCTTCGAGCTGTAGCCCTTGTCTCCCAGGACGTGATCGGGCCGGACCCGGGGTCGCCCGGGGCCGGTCCGTGGCACCCGGATCGCTTCCATGACGGTGGTGAACCGGGTGCAGTCGTTGGTGTTGCCGCCCGTGACGACGAAAGCGAGCGGCCGGCCCCGGCCGTCACACGCCAGATGAATTTTGCTGGTCAGACCGCCTCTGGACCGGCCGAGGGCCGGGTCGCGGAGCCCCCTTTTCGAGCCCCGGCCGCATGCTGGTGAGCCCGGACGACGGTCGAGTCGACCGACACCAGCCACTCGACGTCGCCCGCCGCGTCCGCTTTCGCCTGGGCGGCCCGCAGCATCCGGTCGAACGTGCCGTCCGCCGCCCACCTGCGGAAACGGGTGTGCAGCGTCGCCCACGGGCCGTAGCGCTCGGGCACGTCCCGCCAGGCTGTCCCGGTGCGGAACTTCCACACGATCCCGTTCAGGACCCTGCGGTCGTCCAGCCGCTTGCGTCCTCGCAACGACTCGGGCAGCAGCGGCCGGACGAACTCCCACTCGGCGTCCGACAGTTCATGGCGACGTATCACGAGACCATGATCTACCAGTGATGATCATTTGAAGACACTGCCTAGCACCCCCTGCACCGGGGGCCTCACCCCAGAAAGCGCCCGTTGACCTCCACCACCGGCTCCGGCTCACTGCTTGCGCAACGCCACGTCACCCGCCTGCTGTTCGGGACCCTAATCGGACGCCTGCCCAACGGCATGGCGCCCGTCGCGATCCTCCTGCTCGTCGCCGACCAGGGCGGATCGCTGAAGACGGGCGGACTGCTGTGCGCGCTGTACGGACTGGCCTCCGCCATCGGGCAGCCGGTCCTGGGCCGGATGGTCGACCGGCGCGGCCAGAGCCTGGTCACCGCCGCAGCTGTCCTGCTCACCACGGTCTGCCTGCTGGCCCTGGCCGTGGTCGAGGTCGCCGCCCGGCCCGGCCTGGCCACCGCTCTCGTCACGCTCGCCGGTCTGAGCACCCCGCCGCTGGAAGCAGGACTGCGGGCTCTATGGCCCGTGGTCCTGCCCGACGAGGCGCGGCGCCGGGCCGCGCTCGCGCTCGACACCGGCGCCCAGGGGCTGATCTACGTCACCGGCCCCCCACTGGTCGCCGTGCTGTCCACGACGACCGGGCCGCGCACCGCGATGGTGGTGAGCGCCTCGCTCGGGCTGGTGGGCGCCACGGTGGTACTGAGTGCCGCGCCGTCGCGCCGCTGGCGCCCGGCCCGAGCGACCCAGCGCACCGGGCCGCTTGGGCCCCTCGCTCATGCGGGACTGCGCTGGTTGTTCGTGGCGGTGAGCGGCGTCGGCTTCGCCCTGGGAGCGGTGAACGTCTGGGCCGTCGCCCTTGCCGAGGATCTCGGGATGGACCTGCTGTCCGGGCTCATCCCGGTCGCGCTGTCCACCGGCAGCCTCATCGGCGGCTTCCTCTACGGGAAGCGCACCTGGCCAGGCACCCTCTCCGGGCAACTGCGCTGCGCAGCAGCGCTGTTCGTAGCCGCGTGGCTTCCACTGATGACGGTCACCGGCCCCCTCTCCGCGGTCGCGCTTACGGCTGTGCCGGGTCTGCTGCTCACCGCCGTGATCACCTCCGCGTTCCTGACCGTGGACGCCCTCGCTCCGGCCGGCACCACGACCGAGGCGTACGCCTGGCTGATCGCCGCGGTCGGCGCCGGCCAGGCCGCCGGGACCGCTCTGTCCGGCACGCTCTCCGAGCACCCGCCGATCGGTGCGGCTCTCCCCGCAGCCGGCGCCGCGCTCACCCTCATCGTCCTGCTCGCCACAAACCGGCACCTCGCTGTCCCCCAGCGCCGCCGCCCGGCGCCGGGGCCGCCGCACGTCGACTCACGCCTCGCGCTGAACACCCCCAACGCCCAAGGGAATTCACCCCTAGCTGTTGGTCGTACATCCGGCTATCGGAACGTGGGGAAAAGGGAGTCAGGTAGCTGAGGGGCGGTGTGGCCCGCTTCCCCGCCACCACCGATAGGAGACCCGCCTTGCCCGAAACGCCTGCAGAGCCGTTCATGACGATCCGGCACGCCATCACCGGCGAGATCACCACCACCGGCTACAACGCCGCCGCCCGGCGGATCCTGCTCCAGTCCGGCTTCGAAGAGGCGCCAGGATGCGCCTGCCGAGCGACGGAACCAGGTACGGAGCGGACGCACGGACCCGCTCGGCAGCCAGCGAGCTGCTCGTCGCCGGCCATCCCGTGCACCCGTACCGATGCCTCGGCCGGCCGATGAGCGGCGACAATCCGCCCCGGTTGGCCCGGTCGCCGACGTCGGCACAGTCCGCGATCCGCTCCGAGAGCGGCCAGCCTTTCCAGCGCATCGCCAACCCCGCCCGCACCCGCACCTGTAGAAGGATCCTCGTTTGACCACACCCGGAACGCGCACCAGTCCAGCGCGCACCAAGGGCGGCGAACTACGGGCCAAGGTGGCCCGACTGCTGGCCGACCGGCCGACGGACACGTTCACCATCGGGGACATGGCCAGGCAGCTGGGCCACTCCCACGGCGCCGTCCGCAACGCCGCCCTCACCCTGGTGCGACGCGGCGAGGCCGACCAAAGCGGCACCGGACAACCGAAGTTCCGCGCGAACGCGAAAACCGCCGCAGCCGCGCAGACCGCCGTGATCAGCCCACCGGGCACCCACTCTCCCCGCGCCCAGGCCGCCACGGCCCGCACGACCATCACCGCAGCAGCCACGCCCCGGCAGACCGGCCCCATCCGCCGCGCGGGGGGACAGCTCTACCACCCCCGGGAGCTGGCCGATCTGCCCGACGTCGAGGCGCTGAATCGCTTGCGCGACGCCGACGTGCCGGTGCTGCTCTACGGCCCTCCGGGCACCGGCAAGACGAGTCTGGTGGAGGCGGCGTTCCCGGACCTGCTCACCGTCGCCGGCGACGGCGACACCACGGTCGGCGACCTGATCGGCGAGTACACGCAGGACGACAGCGGGGGCTACGTCTTCCAGTACGGGCCGCTGGTCACCGCGATGACCGAGGGCCGCGCCCTGCTGATCGACGATGCCACCTTGATCTCACCGAAGGTCCTGGCGGCGCTGTATCCCGCGATGGACGGGCGCCGACAGATCCAGGTCAAGGCCCACAAGGGCGAGACCATCAAAGCCGAGCCAGGCTTCTACGTGGTGGCGGGCCACAATCCCGGCGTCCACGGCGCCGTTCTCACGGAGGCGCTCGCGTCCAGGTTCAGCGTGCAGATCCAGATCGGCACGGACTACGACCTCGCCCTGGCCTTGAGGATCGACGCCCGGGTGGTCCGGGTCGCCCGACACCTCGCCCACCAGGTCGAACTCGGCGAGCTGGGCTGGGCCCCCCAACTGCGAGAGCTGCTCAGCTACCAGAAGACCGAGGCCGTCCTCGGCACCAAAGCCGCCCTCGCGAACCTCGTCGGCATCGCTCCTGCGGAGGATCGCGACATTGTCGCCGCCGCCGTCATCAAGGCTGCCGGCGTCAAGAAGATCGCGCCCCTCACCCTCGGCAAGCAGCTCCCCGCCTCAGCTGCCCGGCAGCCCCCGGGCAGCACCGGCTCCGCACACCGGGGCCGCCCGCGATGAGCGCCCACCACCACGTCCAGTCCACGCCGGACGATGACGCCCACCTCGCGCGATGGGACGACGACGGCGCCCCGCCCGCGCAACCCCGCTCCTCCCCCAGCGCGTGGCTGCGCGTGGGAGCCGAACTCGGCGACCGGCTCGTCGCCCTCTCCGGCCGCCAGGACCTCCTCGTCACCTGCCGCCCCGGCACGCGCAGCGGCGCACCGGCCGCGTTCTTCCCAACCCTGGGCGAGGTCGAATTCGACGCGGGCCTGTTCGCCCCGCTTAAGCCCCACGAGATCCATCCTCGGATCGTGGGCGACGAGGAGCGGTATCCCGCCGCCTGGGGCGTGTTCGTCCACGAGGCCGCGCACGCGGCCCACTCCGTCTGGACGGCGCCTGCCGGAGCGAACCCCCGTGTCGTCGAGGCCGCGCTCCTGCTGGAGGAGAGCCGTGTCGAAGGCGCACACCTGATCGCGCGGCCCACGGACCGCACATACCTGCGCACCAGTGGCCGAACCCTGGTCATGCCCGACATCGCCCACCCCACCGTCCAGGGCATCGAGCAGGCCGCCTCCGTGGCCGCCCTGATCCTCGGCCGCCGTGACGTCGGCATCCTGGACGCCGGCGAGACCCGGGCCGTCGCCGATCTGTGCGAAAAGGTGCTGGGCACAGACCTGCTGGCCACACTGACCCGTATCTGGACCGCGGCCCACCAGTGTGCCGACCACGACGCCACGACCATGCTCGCGCGCGGTCAAGAGTGGTGCGACGCTCTGGACGCCGCGGCCCCTGCCCTGCCTGTGCCGAAGGGCCTCGCGGATCTGCTGTCCGGCGCCGTGGGGGTCGTCATGGACAGCACCGCAGCCACCGACGCCGCCGACCTCGCGGCACAGGCCGCAGCGGCCAACGCCCTGGCCGCGCAGTCCAAGGCACAGGCTCAGGACCGCGCCCAGCGAGCCGGCCAGCGACGCAAAGCCGCCGCCACCGCCAAGTCGGTCTTCAACACCCGTGGCACCACCGTCACCCCCGACGGCACACCGGCGCCCCGTAGCAACCCGGTCACCGGCACCCGCAGGCCCACCGCCGCCGAGCAGAAGGCCGCCGCCCGCCTGAGCCGCGCCCTGCGTGCCGCCGCCTACCGCGAGCGGACCGAGGAGCGGACCACCAGCCCCACCCCGCCCGGTCGCCTCAATATGCGCGCGGCCCTCGCCCGCGACGCTCAGCGCGCGGCCGGGTCGGTGCCCACCGCAGAACCGTTCACCCACACCCGGCGCCGAAACTCGCCCACCCCACCGCTGCGTGTGGGAATCGCCGTCGACGTCTCCGGCTCCATGCGTGCCGCCTGCGCGCCCGTCGCGTCCGCTGCCTGGATCGTGGCACGCGCAGCGGCCCTGACCGACCCCGACTCCCTCACCGCCACCATCGCCTACGACACGCATCTGACCGCATTGACCAGACCCACCCACCGGGCGCCGGAGCGCGTGACAACGTTCGGTGCCAACGGCAGCAGTCACAACCTCGCCAACGCCCTGGATGCGCTCGACCACGGCCTCGAACTCAGCCGCCCCGGCGCCGGCCGTCTCCTCGTGATCGTCACCGACGCCATCTACACCGCCGACGAGACCGCTGACGCCGTCACCCGCGTCAAGCAGCTCACCACCGCCGGCTGCGCCGTACTCCAGCTAACCCTCACCGCGAAGTCCCAGCACTTGCCGGGGACCACCTTGCTGCACCTGCCCCGGCCCTCCAGCGCTCCCGCCGCCATCGCCACGGCGGCCACAAACGCCATCCGCAGGACCCGCTGAGACCACCCAGAAGACAGAAAGCAGGAACAACCACGTGGCAGTCCGCACATCCTTCAAAGTTGTCCACACCTGTGGACACACCGTGACGCACAACCTGTCCGACCGGCCCGCCGACAAGCGCGCGTCCTTCGCCCGCTGGCTCGCCTCCAAGGACTGCACCGACTGCTGGAAGGCCGCCCGCGACAACGACAGCTCCAGCAAGCAGGAGTGGCTCGCCGCCAAGCGCGCCGCCGAACAGCAGGCCGCCGCCGACTGGGCCACCCAGTTCGAGATGCCACCGCTCGAAGGCCCCGAGAAGGCCCTGGACTGGGGCGAACGCTCCCGCCACCAGCTGGTGACCGCCACCTACACCGCGCTGGTCACCGAAGGCACCTGGGACGAGGCGGACTGGTCCGCACTCGAAGAGAAGATCCGCACGATCACCCGCGCCGGGTGGTGGATCGACCAGCGAGAGGCCGAAGGCACTGACCTTCCTGAGCTTCTCGACGCCGCCACGGAGGCCGATCGCGGCACGGAGAACCCCTTCCGCTAGTTGTGCGCGGTGGGCGCGGGGATGCCGTATACCCGACGATCCCCGGTTAGCGAAACCGGGGATCCTCCGGACCATTGTCCTTCCACCGCCGCCCGTGCCGTTCGTGGAAGGACCCCGTTGTGCCCCAAGCCGCGCGCCCGCCGTACGTGCCCGACGACATCCTCACGCCCAAGAGGGACATGACCCATGGCCACTTCCGGCCCGGCGACCAAGTCGTCGTCCTCAAGGGCGTGGCCGGCGGGGAGTTGTGGGGGGATGCCATGGCGGTGGTGACTCCGTCCTGGCACACGCCCACCGACGAGGACGGCTGGCGGCTGCGCGACCCCAACGGCGGGCAGCAGACATTCGTCACCGCCCATCCCCGCTACCTGGTCCACCTCTCGCGGCGCTGCGCTGACTGCCTCGTCTACCTGCGGGCCCTGGAGGACTACCTGATCCCGAAGTTCGCCGACGCGGGCACCGTGATCGACTGCGGCTGGTACTCCACCACCTCGCTGAACCAGCTCGTACACATCGCCGATGCTCGGGGCGGCCGATGATCCCGCTCATCTGCGAGTCGCAGTTCTTCCCCTCCATCTCGGTCTCCGCCGCCCTGGGCCGTCCGATCGCCGAACAGGACGTTCTGGGTGATCTCCTGGTGGCCAGCGCGCCTGTGGACTGCAGCGTCGCCGAGGGCGGCCCCAAGGAGTGGATGTTCGCCGACTGGGAGGAGTACCTCCGCACGCCGCAGTCCCTCCACCCCTACGCTGCCAGGCCGAACGCCAACGCTCCCGAGATCTTCCACCTGGCGGTCCGCCTGCACCCCGCCGACCGGGACCTGCGTCGGCCGGAGTGGGCGGAGATCGCCCAGCGGCTGACCCGCGCCACCGGCCTGGCCCCCGCCGGGGATGAACACGCGTGCCGCTGGGTCGCTCTGCAGGCCCGCCCCGGCCGACTCGATGTGATCGCCAACCCCATCCGCGAAGACGGCACCCGGGCTCGACAGCCGTGGCCCGTGCACGAGGCTCTCCGCAATGAGTGCCGCCTGATCGAAGTCGACCTGGGCCTTGTCCCCGCCCAGCCTGACGGCGAGCGCCCGCTGACCGCGCATCTCCCGTACCAAAGCCCCTCCCTGCCACCACCGGTGACAGAACAGTCCCCGCCCGCGGTGGCCGCACTGCTCGCCACGCTGATGTATCAGCTCGCCGACGAGACCAACGGGCCGATCGCCTCGGTGCGTGGCCTGGTCGAGCAGGCCGCCCACCGGCTGGAAGAGCTGCCCCACTCCTACGGTCCCGCAGCAGGGCACCGGCTGGAGTGGATCGCCCGGCGCCTGTACGGCATCCAGCAGGACCTGAAGGCAGCCGCCGCGGATCTGCCCGCAGCCAACGAGCACGCCACCCTTGCCCCCCGCATGCCTGCCGCACCGCACCCCGCGCCCGCGCGCCGTTCCCGGTGAACACTCTGAGAAAGCAATGCCCTTGGCCATTGCCGACCGTTACCTGACCCTGCAACGCGACGTGCACTCGGGCGAAGTCCTCGCCCGCGGCGGCGACCCGGAAGCGCACAGCATCCTTCAGCGCACCGGCTTCATCCCCGTCGTCCGCGTACACGAGCACTACCACCGGCTGCCCACCGGCCTAGACAAAGCCGAGGAGGAACGTCTCGCCACCCGGGCCGTGGCACGACTGCGCACCGTCCGGTACCACGTCGCCTGCGACGCGGCGTTCGAGACCGAACTGCGCGAGGCCCACTACCTCCCCCTCGGTGCTTCCGTCGCCCACCAGGGCGAACGCATCCGCCAGGCGACCACCACCGAGGAGGTCGCGGATGCCCTGACCGAACTCACCGCCGCCCACGACGGCGTCCTGGCTGCCCTCGACGATGTCCTCGCGGCAACCATTGAGTTCCATCTGAGCCTTGGCGGACCATCTGACATCGCTACCGCCGGGCGGCTGCGCCACCTCTCCGAAGGCCACCTGGACGCCATCCGAGCCGATCTGGCCGCCGTCCGCGCCGAGCTAGCCGACCGGCACGAGCCTCACCCACAGCGCAGCGTATGCAGCGCCGAAGTCGGCCCGAACGAGCGCGAAGTCTCCGCCGTCTGCGGCTGCCCGCCCCCGCCCCTGCCCGCCACCGCATCCAGCCCGCCGCCCCCTGCCCCGGCCCCTGCCGGGCGGCGGCGCTGAGCTCCCACCCCCGAGGAACCCATGCACGACCCCACCTCTGATCTCGCGTCCTTCGCCATCGCTCTCGCCGACGAACTCCCCGGCAACTGGACCAGCGAGCACCACACCCATGCGCAGTACCCCGTCCAGTTCGCCCGCGCCGAACACCTCTGGGACATGAACCTGGTCGCCCACGCCATCGCCGAGCACGTCCTGGACCAGGACGCCATCCTCACCCGCGACGACGGCACCCGCCTGTACGTCATCCCGCGCCCCCGCAGCGGCGAGGAGTTCCTCGTCGGCGCCATCGCCCCGGCCGACATCCCTGCGGAAGCCTTCCGTACCGTGCGCGAGCCCGACGGCATCACCGTCCCCGACGACCCGGCCCAGGCCGCCGCGGACATCACGACCACCCTTCTGCCCCGCTACGACAAGGCCCTCGCCCAAGTCCGCGACAACGCCGCCCGTCTCGCCCCGGCGCTGCCCCCGGAACTCGTGGTGATCACGTTGAGCGGCCGGGACTTCCACGTCACCAAGCCCGAACGGGCCGATGCCGCCCAGATCCTCACCGACAACGGCTGCGTCTACGACAAGGACCATGACGCCTTCGTGCTGCCCGGAGAGGACACCGCAGCCCAGGCTCAGGCCATCCAGCGGGCAGCAGCTCAGCTCGTCCAGCTCGGCATCGGCATCAGCGTGCGACTCCCGCAGGCGAAGCCCGCCCTGGACACCGCCCCGGTTGCGGCCCCGACCCCAGCGGCCCCTGCGGCGCGGACTCGGTGAGCAGGTCGACGGGCGCCGAGCCGCCGTTCGTCGTCCTCGACTACGTGACCATCCCGCGGGATTCGAAGACGCAGTTGGTCGTCGCGGTCGGCGGTGACGAACGCGCTAAGGGAATTCTGCAGACCGTCGGCAGCTTCATCTCCGCCGCCGGGCCCCGTGGCCCCTATCAGCGCCAGCCGCACTCCATGCCCGTCGAGCAGCAGCGTCAGGGCGCGCGCACCAGTGCACCCGCGCTGCCCACCGCCCCGGCAACCACCCCGGCCAAGTCGCCTGCCCGGCGGTGATAGCCCACCAGAAGATCGGAGGAGCCCGCCCGTGGGCAACAGAGCCGACGTCGAAGGCAGCGACGTCGAGATCTACCGCAATCCCCTGACCGACACGATCCACGCCGACACCCCCACTGGTGCACCCGAGCAGCTCCTGGCCCTGCTCGACGCCCTCGGGCTGGAACGCAAAACCGAGGTCACGGCCGGCCCCGTCTACGTCTGGCACGAAGTCCCCAGCCACCTCAGCGAGCAGGAGAAGAGGAAGGTCGCCACCCGTGTCTTGCCTTCTCTCCTGCTGGCCGGATACGTGGTCAACATCCCCGACGATCTCTTCGACCCCGTGGCCTACCAGGAAGCGGTCGCCGACATCCGCAACCACCGCCACCCGGCCGCCGCGCCCCCGGCCGGAACCCGGCCCGCGCCCAAGGCCCCCAGCCGCACCGCTCCAGCCGCCCGGCGGTGAACCTCAATACCCCGGAGCCTCACCCATGACGCTCGCCGATGAGCACGACGTCGACGTACTGGTCTACCACCGCGACGGCACCATCTACGTCGACAGCCGCACCAGCGCCCCCGAACACCTCCTCCAACTGCTCGATGGCCTCGGCCTCGACCGGCACTGCATGACCGCGGTAGCCGACACCTGGCACCAAGTCCCCGATGACTGAGGCGAGATGGCCAGGAAACAGATGATCGACCACGCCCTCCCCTTGCTGACCGGCGCCGGGTACCGCCTCGCCATCGACACCGTCTTCGGCGGCACCGCCGACCAGGCCGCCCGTGCCGCCGCGCGGCCGTCGCCACCGGTGACACCACCTGACGCAGGCAGCCATCGCTCCCGCCACTCCCTATAACCGTCCCCGGCCAGCTCCCGCCGCGAAGGCCGGCCCCCGCCACCCGAGAGATGCCGCACATCCCCGCGCCCGACCGCACGCCCCCGCCCATCACCGCCAGCCGAAGCCCGCGCCTGGCCGTTGCCCTGTTCCGCCACTACCTGCGCGCCGTCGCTGTCGGCAGCTGCGAACGGTCCATCCCTGTGGCCGTCGCCCGGCCAGAGGCCGTCCTCAGCGAAGCCCGCCGCCTCGGCCGACGCAGTTGACCGCCCCGTTCATTCGCCCCAGGAGGCCCATGACCGACCTGTCGTCCTATCCCGTACGCCTCGCCGAGGACATCGCCAGCCTCATCAAGACCCTGGACGCCCACCTCGACCAGGCCACCCCGCGCCAAGCGGCTGAAATCCTCGCCAAAGTCCTCGACACCGAGGAGGGCGTCCTGACCCGGGTCACCGATCTGGTCGGCACCGGATCCCGGTTCGCCCAGAACCAGGCCCACCGCGGGATGCTCCCGCCCGAGGTCTGGCTCGCCATGGGCCGGGCCTCCAACGAACTGCACAGCGTCGGCATGGATCTTGACGAGCACGCCGACGCCATCAAGCAGCTCGGGAGACCGCCCACCACGGCAAGCACCCTGCCGCCCCAGCCCGTCGCCTCCGCCATGGTCGTCAGGAGGAGCCGGTGAAACAGCAGCAGTGGGCCGGCTGGGCCCCCGGCGCCCAACAAGCCGAGCAGCACTACCTGATCGAGCCCCGCTACCTCGCCGGCGGCGGCGACATCCGCTTCGTCAGCGAGTTCCTGCGTGCCTCCGGCTGGAACGACAAGTCCAAGACCGGCGGGCCGCTGGTCTTCGACAGCCCGGACAAGTCCGTGCGCATCGGATATGACCCCTTCACCCAGCCCGGCGGGTGGACGATCTCCGGGAAGGCCGCCCGCGGCCAGGAAGCCTGGCACGCGACCTTCACTCGCCAGGTACCCGTGGAGATCGTCGCCGGATTCACCGACGCGCTCACCCGTCCCCGCTCCGCGCACGCCCCCAACGTGTGGGCGCCGCTGCAAGAGCAGCGCTGGACGACCGAGCAGGGTCAGCACTTCACCGCGATGAGTCCCGACGGCGGCGCCTGGATGCAGTTCCACCAGTCCAAGCCAGGCGAGGCGCTGTGGTGGGCTGGGGCCCGCAATGAGCACGGCCGGATCTGGGACGCCTCCTTCACCGCTTCCACGCCGGTGCACCTCGTACAGGCGTTCAGCACAGCGCTGGCCGACCCGCAGCAGGTCATGCGCCCGCGCGGGCACGTGCCACCCTCCACCCGTATCCGCACCACCTCGGTGTCCGTGCGGCCCGAGGAGCTGTCCGCCTGGCAGCAGGCCCGTATTCGAGCCGCCCGCGCGGCCACCTGGGCCCGCAACTCCTGGGCCTCCACCCGGCCCCGACGCCAGACGCCCACCGCCGGCCCGTACGCCCAGGCAGGCTCCCGCGCCCGCCGCTGACCGGCCACCACCCCTCTCCTCGTACCGAAAGCCTCCCCTTGCCCCACCACGCACCCGATGCCCCCACCCCCGACCAGGTCCGTCAGGCCACGAGCACCCTCGCCGACCTCGCCGCCTACCTGCGCACGCATCCCCCGCTCGACGACGTACTGCCGCTGCTCGCGCCGCTGCTCGACGAGGACGACGGCGTCCCGATCCTGCTCGGCAACGCCCTGCGCTGCACGGAGCACCTCATCGGCCAGCAGGCCACCTTCCCGGCGCCTGACGAGACCCGCCTGACCATGGAAGCCTTCCGCGAAGCCGCCCAGGAGGTCACGGATTGGCACGTCCTTCACTGGGACGTCCAGCGGCTGCGTAGGCACACCGGCGCCTCGGAGTGACGCCCGACCCCTACCTGCCCACCCGCGCCAATGCCCCGCACGGCACCATCTGGTTCGAGACCCAGCCCCGTCACCTGGCCGGACGCGGCGACCCGCGGCACATCACCCAGGCGCTGCGGGCCGCAGGCTGGGCCAACCGCTCCGACCCCGACTTCCCCCACGTTCTGCTGGTCAGCCCCGACTACCGGCACACCGTGGTACTCGAACCCGACCCCGAGCCCTCCGGGGCATGGTGGCGCATCCGCGGCCAGGAAGAAGACGGTCGGCGCTGGTACACCGAGTTCGGCGCGCACACCCCCGTGGAGATCCTCGCCCACCTCACCGACGCACTGCTCAAGCCCGTCCCCGAGCAGACGCCGCCGATCTGGTCGCCGCTCATCGCAGCGGGCTGGTCCTACGAGCGCGACGAACACGGCAACGAGATTGCCCGCCACCCCGACGGCATCCTCAGCCTGGAGCGTTGGGCTGTCGAGCCGGGTGAGACCTTCCACTGGCGGGCCCAGGCTGCCGTGCCAGGCGGCGGGGGCGGCCTTCGCCGAATCTGGCACGCCTACCTCGACGAGCAGATGCCGCCCCACCTGATCGCCGCATTCACCACTGCCCTGGCCGACACCGAGCCCGTGCAGCGCGCGATGTACGACGTGCCGCACTCCCACCTGGTCACCCAGGAGCAGCGCGGCCCGCAGGGTGAGGAGCTCGCCGAGGCGCACCGAGTGCGGCTCAAGGCGGTGCGTGCCGCCGCGCGCAAGGCCCGCCGCCCGGCCGCACTCACCACGGGCCCACCAGCGCCCCGCGCCGCACCGGCCGCTCCCACCTCCGGCCGGGCCCGCTGAACGAGCCGGGCGGCATCCCCGCCCGGCTCACCGCCCTCCCTTGTTGCATCCTTCGTCTGAGAGCGCTCTTGCCCCCAACTGCCCACGCCCCCGATGTGATCCACCGCCAGCGTCTGCACCAGCTCGCCGCCTTCCTGCGCGAGAGCGAGCAGATCCTCGCCGACTTCGACGCCTGGCGCGAGGAGCACAGCGACCTCGACGGCTGGCCCCTCGACGACGACGAACACAGCCGTCATGCCGTCAAACGCGACGCGGACACCTGGCGGTCCTTCAACCGCGTCCGGTCCTGCGCCAAGGAGTTGCTGGCTACCGCCGAGGTGCAGATACAGCAGCTCAACCCCGCCCACATCCAGTCCCGCTGGCCATGGCAGCTGGGCGTCCTCGATCACGCCCTGGAGCAGCTCGGCGCACTGCAGCGGGAATGGCTCGAAACCCGTGACGCACTGCCCCCGACTGCCCGGCCAGGCGGCTTCGCGTACGACGACGCGCTCGCCGAGCGCAACGAGGAAGCCTGGTCCTACCTCGACGACTGGGCCAGCCACGGCCAAGTTCTCCTGGAAATCCAGGCCGCCGTCCGGGACCTCCCGCCACGCTCACCGGCCCTGACCTCGGCCACCACGTACGCACGCCCAGCGGCTCCCGTCCCGGCGCCGTCGCCCGTTGCCCGGAGGTGACCGGCGTGCCGCACGACATCGACATCGCGCTGGTCGCGCCCCGCTACCTCGCCGGCCCCGGCGATCCGGCCTGGGTCACCGTCCCGCTCCACCGCGCCTGCCGCTGGAGCACCGCCCAGGATCCGCTCGTGCCCCGGGTCATCCTGACCAGCCCGGACCAGCTCGCCCAGCTGCGTATCACCCCGGATCCGGACCCGGCCGAACCGTGGTGGACCCTGCGTCACGCACACCACGGCGCCCAGCGGGCCTGGTCAGTCACCTTCGAGGCCCACACACCCGTCGAGATCATCGCCGCGGTCACCGACGCCCTCACCGACCCCGCCACACCGCCGACGGCGTCAGGCGACCCGTACGAGACGCTGCGCGTGGCGGGCTGGCACGCTCCCCGCTATCACGACGGTCTTACCTCGCCCGAAGGCATGAGCTCCCCCGACGGCCTGGCCCGCGTCGACCGCACCGTCCACGAAGGTGTCCGCACCGCCGACTGGCTCGTCGAAACCGTCGACACTTCCGTCCGCCGCCTCCCCACGCTCTGGCGCGCCTACCTGGACGGCGACACCCCGATCCAGCTGGTCGCCGCGCTCTTCGGGGCGCTGGCCGACGAGACGTCTGTGGTCCGCGAACGGCACCGCGTCCCGCATCTGGCGACCGCCCTCTGCCGCGCCACCACCGGCCGGGTGAGCGCCGAGAGTGTCGCCTTCGCCCTGGAGCACCGCGTCACCGCCCTGGCCCAGCGCAACACCCCGACGTCACCGGCCACGCCGCCCTCCGGACCGCATGGGCCCAAGCAGCGCCGGGCCCGCTGACCGACACCCGCACTCCCCTCTGGATCTGCCCTCTTGCCCCAGCCCTCCCCCAACCAGTCCACCGACGCCACGGACATCGCCTTCAAGGTCCTTCTTGGCGTGCTCGCCGTCGCGGTTCCCTTGTCCAATCTCGCCTGGCTCGGCGGACAGCTCACCGCCTGGGTCACCGACTCCGGGCCCGGCGCCCCCTACCAGCCCGTTCAAGCCCTCCTGCACCCCGACCAGCTCTGGTCGGAGCTGGGAGAAACGTCCCTCCTGATCGGCACCCGCATCCTGCCCGGCGCCGTGCTGCTCGCCCTCGGCGTCACCGCCGCCGTGCTCTACAAGCGACACAAGGGCACCAGCGGCGGGCGCAAGAAGCGTATCGGCGGCATGGCCAAACGCACCGACATCGAGCCGCTGATGTCTAAGGCGATCACCGCCAAAGCCCGCTCGCTGCGCCCGAGCCTCAAAGACGCCAAGCACATCGACGCCAACGACACCGGCATCCTCCTGGGCAACCTCCAGGGCACGAAGCACGAGGTGCGCATGGGGTACGAGGACGTCGCCGTGGCGATCATGGCGCCGCGCTCGGGCAAGACCACCTCTCTGGCGATCCCCTCCATCCTCAACGCACCGGGCCCCGTCCTGCTGACCTCCAACAAGGCAGCCGGTGACGCATTTACCGCCACACTCGACGCGCGGGCGGGCGTCGGCCGGACCTGGTCGATGGACCCGCAGCAGATCGCGCACGCCAAGCGCGAGATGTGGTGGAACCCCCTGGCCACCGCCAAGACCCTCGACGGGGCAGGCAGGCTCGCCGGCCACTTCCTCGCCGCCTCGGTCGACGCCTCGCAGCAGGGCGACTTCTGGTCGAAGGCCGGCAGCAACATCTTGAGCCAGTTGTTCCTGGCCGCGGCCCTGGACGAGCGCCCCATCACCGACGTGATGCAGTGGCTGGCCTTCCCCGCCGACCGCACGCCGCTGGACATCCTGCGCGACCACGGCTTCACCGCGGTCGCCTCCCAGCTCAAGGGCACCGTCGAAGGGCCGCCAGAAACCCGCGACGGCATCTACGAGACCGCCCGTCAGTACGCCGCCGCGCTGCTGAACTCGGAGATCGCCGCGTGGGTGACCCCGCAGAAGGACGTCGAGGAGTTCCAGCCGGAGGCTTTCGTCACCTCGACCGACACCTTGTACCTGCTCTCCAAGGACGGCGGCGGAGGAGCCAGCGCATTGATCGCCGCGTGCGCGGACTCGGTGATGCGAGCCGCGACCGCCCAGGCCGAGCGCGCCGGCGGACGCCTGGACCCACCCATGCTCGCGATCCTGGACGAGGCCGCAAACGTCTGCAAGATCAGCGATCTGCCTGACCTGTACTCCCACCTCGGCAGCCGCGGGATCATCCCGATCACGATCCTGCAGTCCTACCGCCAGGGCCAGAAGGTCTGGGGGGACGCCGGCATGGACGCCATGTGGAGCGCCTCCACGATCAAGGTCATCGGCTCCGGCATCGACGACCCCGACTTCGCCGACAAGCTCTCCCGACTGATCGGCGACCACGACGTGGAGACCACCTCCACCTCGCACTCGGAATCCGGCAAGAGCACCTCAGTGTCGATGCGCCAGGAGCGCATCCTGGCCGCCGACGCCATCCGCGCCCTGCCCAAGGGCACCGCCCTGTGCTTCGCCACCGGCATGCGCGCAGCCATGCTCGACCTGCGCCCCTGGTATCTCGAACCCGGCGCCGACGAGCTGTCCGCCGCCTCCGCCCGCGCGTCCAAGGGCATCACCGAGCGGGCCGTCGCCAAGGCCGCACCGAAGCGTGACGACTTCGGCACCGCCGCGTAGAACCACCCTCGCCTTCCTCCCCTGTGCGGCGCGTGGCGTCCCTCCACATCGCCGCACCGGCCGTCAGCGCACCTGGAACCGCCTATGACACAGATCCACGCAGTCCCCGACGACTGGGACCCCCGCCATCGCTGCTGCCTCAAATGCGGCAACAGCGAACCCGAGGTCGCTCTGCGGGCCATCACCCACTCCGCGACCACTCAGCAGGCTCTCGCCTGTAGCCGGCACATCGCGGACGTGACCGCGGTCCTCGATGCGCATGCCCCCGCTCCGCGCACTGCGCCAACGCAGTCGTCGACGCCCGCCATCACGCCGGCCCAGTCCGCCGCGCCCGCCCCTCAACGCCGCCCACACACATGACCCAGCCCCCCGCCGATGCACTGCTGTTCGAGGTGCCCCCGCCGCCGACGCCCGTGGAGCGTCTGCTCTCCCTCGCCGCCCACTACACCGAGCACAACGACCGGCTCGACCTCCTGCTCTCCGACCGCGCCAAGCCCGAATCTGGGGCGCACGTCACCGCCGCACAGGAGCTGGCCACCGAGACCCTCGCCGCCATCAAGGCCGTTCGCAACGAACGGCTGTATGAGAGCGCAGAGTTGTCCGACGCCGTCGTCCGGCTCAAGCAGCTCGCCTACCTGTGCACCGCCTCCGCCGGCCATGGCCCTCAACTGGCACGCGAGCTGACTGCTCTGGCCCCCGAAGCCGTCCTGGACAGTGCCACGCGCGTTGCCGGTGAGATACGGCGAAGACGCTGGAGCAACGCCCCACGGCCCGATGAACCGCTCTCGGCCGCGCAGCACACGGCTCTGCACGAGATCGCCCGCGGCCACGTCGTGGTCACCGGCTCCGCTGACCGGAGTTACGTCCACCACCGCACGACACGCATCCTGATCAGCACGCTGCGTTCTCTGGAAGCCAAAGACCTCATCGCACGCAAGGCCAAGTCCGCCGCGCCCGCATACATCGGGGGATCGCCGCAGGATCGCGTGTACCTCACCTCCGCCGGCGTCACGGTCCTGGCCTCCGTCCTCGTCCTGCCTCCAGCCACCACGGCGGGCCCTTCGCCCGGGCCCGCTTCCCGCACGCAGACGGCCACCCGATGCCGCTGACCCTCTCCCGGATCCCTCCGCGACTCCAGGCGTACGCCGATGACGAGATGCGCCTCCGAGAGCTCACACCGGCTCGCCTCCCGCGCGCTATCACCGGAACCCGGAACACCCGCCCGCTGCCTCACCGCCGCCCATGCCCCCTCACCGAACGGATTCCTCACCTCCTCGATGACCGCCCACCTGTCCCCGCCCGAAGCACTGCTCGCGCTCGGTGCCGACTACAACCGCCATAACGACGCGCTCCACTCGCTGTACGTCATGGAGATCAACGGCGCCAGCCCCGCGACTGCGGTCAGCAGGCAGTTCCCCCGTACGCAACACCTGGCCAAGTCGGCGCTCCTCATCATTAAGGCGCTGAACGAGCAGCCGATGTTCCCCAGCCCAGGGATCCGCTCGGTCTACGCACGCATCCGGCAGCTCGCCAACCTCGCCCTCGACGCTGCCGATCACCTCTTGGACGCCGAGGACCTCCTCGACGACATTCGCGTCGGCGCCCCCAGCGAGCACGAGGTGCCCCTGACCACTCAGGAGGCCCGTGAGGAGGTTAAGGGCCGCCTCGTCCTCGTACGGGACCTGACTACCCTCGGCGCCGACGACGCACTGGCCAGCGCGGAACTCCTGACCATCGAGATGCGCCGCCAGCATCTCCTGCCTGCCGGTCGCTCGCTCGACCTCTCGCCCGCGCAGCACACCGCCCTGCGTGCCGTCGCCCAGGGCTTTGTGACGATCGACCGGCACGACAACAAGCCGAGGGTCAGCCACGACGACCTCCGCGTCAGCATCAGCACCATCCGCTCCCTGGAAGCCCGGGGGCTCCTCAACCGCGAGGAAACGCCGCGGAACCTGCATGACGAACGCGTCCACCTCACCACCGAGGGCTGCCGCACCCTGGCGGCGAGCTTCGGGCATTCGCAGCCTCCGGCCCTGACGACCGCTCGCCCAGCACAGCCTCGGGCCGGCGTCACGCCCGCACGCTCCCGATGACACCCGCCGCCCGCCGTCCGACTGACACCGTCGGCCCCGCGACGTCCAGGCCCAACTCCGCACGGCCACCACCGCGATGCGCGAACGCACCCGCGCATCAACCTGGCTCTCGCTCCGCGCAGCGCCGACGGCGGTGTCCGCGCCCGTGCAGCCCGCCGCGTCGTCCCCAGTACGCCCGCGGTGCTGACTCTCCTTCCCCCCTGCCCCACTCCCAAGGACACACCATTTCCGAGTCCCCCGCCTTCCGATGTATTTCTCTAGGCGCTGGAGTGCAATCCAGCGCCATGCTCGCCCTGTCCGCCAAGGGCATCCTCCCCAAGGTCGATTACGCCATATTCGCTGACACCGGCTGGGAGCCGCAGGCCGTTTACCGGCACCTTGACCGACTGGAGCGAGACATAGCCACCCCAGCCGGAATACCCATTCTGCGCGTCTCCTCCGGGAACATCAGAAAGGATGCCCTCGACCCGGATCACCGCTTTGCTTCCATGCCGCTCTGGAGGCCACAAGTTCAGGATTACCGAAGGGTCGTTGCGACGGAACTGGAGGGGCGACAGGGCTGCTTGACCAGTGTGCACCCTCAAGTTCGGCCCTAGAGTCCTAGCTGGAGGCCACAACACTGGCGACCTCGCGTATTCAACTGTCACCAGTTCCCTGCGGAGCCCAGCCTGCTGGTGACTGTGCGTGGTCCCGTGGGGCTTATCGGCTCCAGGTCGTCAACGGCAACCCGCCCGGCCAGCAACTCCTGGCCGAGATGGCCGCTAACGCGGCTGGCCGCACTCCGCCTGCGCCCGGCAGAGCGTTGAACGGCTGCGCGGATTCCTGGGTCGGCGGCGACTTGGCGGATGGACTTTAGGAGGTGCCGGCGCGTACGGCGGTCGCGGCCAGGGTGGTGTAGTTCATCGTGAAGCGTCCACCCAGGGAGTCGATGGCGCTCCCGACCGCGTCCAGTATCTCGGCCAGCTGATCTGGACGGAGTTGGGTGAGACCGCCGGTGGTGGGTAGCAGGTCCAGCCATTGGTCGCGCGTGTAGGACTGCTCCCAGTCGAATCGCCACTGTTCGGGATTGTTGAACTGTCCGGTCTCGCGGATCTTGTCGGCGGACTTCGCGTATGCCGCCTGGTAGAGGTCGAGCGGGCGTCGGGCCGGTTGGCCGCTGAGCGGGGAGTCGGGCGCCGCCCGCCGGTAGGCAGCGGCGAACGGTTCGGCCACCTCGGTAGGCGGCTCGTACACGTGCCCGAAGATCGCCAGCCGTCCCCCTGGACGCAGCACACGTGCCGCCTTCGCGGCGCCGGCGACCGGATCCACCCAGTGCCACGACTGGGCGGCGATGACCGTGTCGAACGTCCGGCCGGCTGACTGCCAGGCTTCGAAGGCCGCCACCTCGACCTCCAGGCCACGGGCTCGCGCGAAGTCGGCCATCCGCGCATCGGGCTCTACGCCGAGCACGGCGCAGCCGGCGGCCTGGAACTGGCGGCCTGCGATGCCGGTGCCGCAGCCGACGTCGAGCACGTCAGGCCCCGGGCTACCGGCGACGATCCGTGCCACCAATGTGTCGGGGTAGCCGGGCCGGGCTTGGTCGTAGCGTTGCGCGTCCACGCCGAACGACTCGGCCATCCGCCGGGCCTCATGCGGCTCCGCCGGGGACGGTTCTGGTTGCTCTCGCGGTAAGGTGGGCATGCGCCCACCCTAGTGGGCGTGCGCCCACTAGGCAAGGATGCCAGGGGGCAGACCGCACGAGAGGATCTGTGAGTGCCGACTGGGGTGCACCTTCGCGACGCGCGGCAGCAGCTGTTCGACGCTGCCGAACGCGTGCTGCTGCGGGACGGGCCGAATGGGCTGACCAGCCGCGCCGTCACCGACGAGGCGGGCTGCGCCAAAGGCGTCCTGCACCGGCACTTCAGCGACTTTGACGCCTTCCTCGCCGACCTCGTGCTCGACCGGGCCGCGCAGCTTGAGAGGCAGGCGAGTGCGCTGCGTGAGTCCGTCGATACCGGCACGGTGGCCGACAACCTCACCAGCGCGCTGACCACCCTGTTCGGACCGATTCCGGTGGCAATCATCCCGCTCATCACTTTCCGGGACGAGCTGCGCGCACGACTGCGGAAGGCGAGGCCCGGAGGCGGCATCGCGATCCTGGCCCAGGCCACGACCGCGATCTCCGCTTATCTGGCCGCCGAGCGTGAACTGGGCCGCATCGCGGCCGACGCCGACATCGATTCGCTCACCCTCTCCCTGGTCGGTGGCGGGCATCTCCTGTTCGCAGACCGCGACCCCGGCCCGCCGGCCACGGCGGTCGTCAACAAGCTCGTGACAGCGGTCATCGCCGACGCCGTGCAACGACGACCGGCTTAAGGAGCCCCTGAGTGTCGGCAAATGAAGGTCTGTCGACACCTGAACTGTCCACGGCGAACCCACAGGTCGGCAGTGTCGAGAACCCGTGTCGACAATCAATGTCGGCGAACGATCGTGCCAACGCCGCACTTTGCGGCTGGTGTCCGAGATAGGAGCGCGAGGCCAGTTCAGGGGTTCTCGATGGGGTCGTGGGACCCGTAGACCGCATCGACATACCGCTGGGCGGTGTCGGGTCGCAGTCCGAAGACTGCCGCGATGTGCAGAGGATCGCGGACACCTACGGCTTCGACTTCGTCGAGGATTCGGTCCTGCCGCAGGAGGTCGAGGCTGGCCTCCTGGCCGCGTAGGACAGTTCTGAGCCACCACCGACTGACCGGGCTGTCGTGATGGGCGGTCTGCTGGGTGATCAGCAGATGGGGGTTGGTCGTACTCGGCCACCTGCGGTTTCGGTAGTCGAGATATCGCTGGATAGCTTGGTGGGTGAGGTCGTCGAGGGGACGGAACTGGCCCTGGATGGTGAATCGGCGGTTGGGCAGATCGGCATCCTCCAGAGCGAGAGTCTGGAGGTGTACGGCTCCGAGCGCATGATGGCCAGTCAACACCGTCACCAGCCACGTTGCGGGAGTGTGCGTGATCACTCCGATCTCTTCCAAGACGGAGGCCGGGAGCCGGGTGGGGATTCTCTGCCCCGGTCTGCGTGTGACTCTCCGGTCCAGTCGGCGGGTGGAGTCGGCGAAAACCTTCTGCTGGGCCTTGAGAAACGCGAAGAGCGAACGCAGTGCGGTCAGCCGGGTATGCCCGTCTCCGCCGAACGGCGTTGGCGCTTCGAGGGCGGCGACGACCTCGGCCTTGGATATCTCACGGAGTGTTCCGTGTTCGGTCGACCAGGACAGCAGGGTCGGCCGGACCTGCAACAGGTAGTTCTTCCAGGTGAGTTCGGCTTTGGGGCGGCGGCGGGAGTTGCCGTTCCTCATAACGTCCATCCAGTCGGCAACGTCGGTGTGGATGCCGGTCGACAGACAGGCCAGGTTCCGCTCCAGCCATTGGTCAAGGGGATCGGCGCGGTCGTCGTCGAGTCGCCCGAGCTCGGCCAGCAGCTCGATGGTCCGGGTGACATTCCGCTTGCTGCCGTCGGCCAGAAGGGCGACCCGAGAAGCCGAGTATCTGGGGGTTCCGGCTTCGTGGGTTGCGACTACGCCTTCCAGGGTGAGCGTGACGCTCTCGCGCACATCGCGGCTCCATCCCTTGGCCCCGCCGATCCGGGTCACGGCGGGTTCCAGGTGTGCGAACCAGGCCAGCCGAGGTCCGTCATCGCGCAGTATCCGGTGGGGCAGCTCGTCGATGGGCAGGCTGAAGAGCTCGTGCTGGACGGGCCAGTCCATCAGACGCCACACGCGCAACTTCCCTACGGATTTGGCAAGTTGGCCGTTCGCCTCCCTGCGCGCTACGCGGCCCGGGTTGTGACGCGTGATGCGGCGCTGGGTTTCTCCGATGAACAGCTGCTGACCGGTGGCCTGCACGAGGTGGAGAGCGGCGGGGCCGTAGTCACCGGTCTCGTTGGCCAGTATCCGGGCCTGGTGACGGCAGAGCCTGCAGTGGCCGTCCGAGAGTGGGACCTGGCGTGCGCAGGTTCCGCAGGAGCCCACGGGGTGCGCACGACTAAAGCTGCGGCACGCCTTGCAGGTCAAGGCATTCATCGGGCCCCAGGCGAAACACGTCCGGCACGAGCGCGGGCGTTCAGACAGCGGCACCAGGCCCGGATGACAACTCCGGCACCAGCCCGACATCCAGAACGGTCCGCCGCACCCTCTGCAGGGCGGAGCCACCCCAACGTCACGCGCACATTCCCAGCACCGTAGGTGCTTGGGGGTCCGGGGTGGCCGAACGCCGCAGCCGGAACAGACCAACTCGCCTCGCAGGGCAGCGATGAACGCCTCGCGATTGTTCACGGCGGTGCTGTACGGCCACTGCGACGGACCGGCCTGACGGCAGGCGACTGCCCGACCGCGACATCCTGCGTGTCGACGTCGGCGAGTGGGTGAGCCTGGACCTTTCCGGGCTCACGCAACAGCAACTCCTCGGGCCCGCAGCCGAGCGCGTCGCAGATGACCTCCAGGTCATCGAGTCGGATCGAGGTCGGCTGCCCGGACCACAGGGACGACATCTTCCCGACGCTGATCTCCAGTCCGCGTTCGGCCAGCAGCCTGCGCATGTCGCTGGCCTTCCAGATCTCGCGGCGGGCCGCCGCCATCCGCAGGTCCCACTTCATGACCTCACCCCACCCAGTCGGGCCGCCGATCGGTCCGCCGCCCTCTCCCAGGAATCTTCGATATGACTGTTATGCACGTGTATGTACCCCATCGTGGTGGCGACCCACTCGTGGCCGAGGAGTTCCTGGATCGCGACGATATCCACGCCGTTGCGATACAGCGACGACGCGCAGTAGTGCCGCAGAACGTGGGGGCTCAAGCGTCCCTGCCAGGACGGCAGATGCCGCTCGACGGCCCTGGCCAGGCCGGCCCTCAGCGTCTCGGTGCTGACCCGGCCGCACGACCCGTCGGCCGCGCGGCGCTCGGAGACGAGAAAGGGGGCGCCCGGCTGGTCCCAGGCATCGTCGAACTGCCCGCGGACCTCCTCGACGAACCACACCGCCTGGTCGCGGGCCCCGTTGATCAGCGGCACGATGCGCTGCTTGGGCCCGCGGCGTCGCGAGCCCTTGCCGAACCGCACGTGCACCTTGCCGAGCGGCCCCAACTCCCATTTCAGGTCGGCCATGTCGAGCCGGGTCGATTCCCCGATGCGCAGGCCCACCTGAGACCACAGCTTCGCGGCGGTGTAGTTGCGGGCAGCGGGCAGGAACTTGCGGGTCGTGGCCACGTGGTCGCGCCAGCCGTCGAAGAACTTGGCGATCTCGGCGTCGCTGGGCGGGATCCGGATGTTGAGCTTCCAGCCGTCCCGCGGCCTGTTCATTTCGTCGATCGGGCACTGCACGAGGTCGCCGGTCAGCGCGTGGATCTCCGCGTGGTGCCGCAATTCCAGGTACTCGAAGAACACCGAGACGCCGAAGGCTTTGCCGCTGACCGTGCTGTGGGACAGGCCCCGGCACCGCTCACCGAGGAACCGGTCCGCGTCGTCCGGGCGGGCCGTCCACAGGTGACGCCCCATCGAGTCACGGAACTCCGACACGGCCCTGATCTCTGCCTGGATCGATCCGTCTTCCACTCCTGCCGCGGATCGTGCGAGCACGAAGCCGGCGACCAGGTCCTGCTCGAAGGCGTCGAGGTCCTCATCTGTCGGTGTCGGTCGGACCGAGCGGAGGTCGCGCACCAGTGCCAGCGACACCGCCAACCTCACCTTCGCCAATACGGCACATCGATCAACAAGGAGGCAAATGTTTCAGGAATCCCGATGACCCGTCAACTCTGGCCTGCACGCCGGTCGACCATGCAATGTCCCAGGCCAGCAACGACAGAGGCAGGTACAGACGCCCGGCGGCCCCCGGGAACTCAAGGGAGAAGGGACAACATCCTGAACAAGGACGGCAAGCCGGGCATGACCAGGCGCCAATGTACTGGTGAGTACAAAATTAAGCCCCTGAAGAAGCAGGTGCGAGAACTCCTCGGATACCCCTATCCGGCACGCATCCCCCGAGACGTTTTCGTGGAGCAGTGGGTCGGTATTTCGACGGATGAATTCCACCGGGCCAAGGACTCGGACGTCAAGTACATGCGCAACCGCCACCCGCTCATCGACATGGGCTGGTCAAGGGCTGATTGCGTCCGGTACTTGACGTCACTCGGACTGGCGGACACCCCGAAGTCCAGCTGCCTTGGGTGCCCCTTTCATGGAAACGCCCAGTGGAGATCCATCCGGGACTCCTCGCCACAGGAGTGGGCGGACGTGGTGGCCTTCGACGCGGCCATCCGGCAAGGCAACGCCCGCGCCAACGCCACCGGCAACCGGCTGCTGGGAGAAGCATTCCTGCACCGCTCGCGCGTGCCGCTCGACCAGGCGCCGATCGACCATGTCACCGCCGCCGAATGGGCCGCCCTGCAGCAAGAACTCGGTGACAGCGCAGCAGACGCCCAGGATCTGGAGGACGGCGTCATCGACGGCTGCTCCCCGTGGGTCTGCCGCGGTGAAGTCGAGCCGGTGCAGGACGGTTTCGGGCTGGCCTCTTGATTCTTGATCTGTTCGCTGGTCCCGGGGGATGGAGCCAGGCCCTGACCGTGCTCGGCGTACGGGACGTGGGCCTGGAATGGGACGAGTGGGCGTGCAAGACCAGGGCGGCAGCAGGGCAGTTGACGATCCGCACCGATGTCGCGGCCTACCCCCTGTGGCCGTTCCTCGGCCGGATCACCGGGCTGATCGCGAGCCCGCCGTGCCAGGCATGGTCGATGGCCGGCAAACGCCTCGGACTCGTCGACCAGCCCCTGGTCCACCAGGCCGTGGCCGACCTGGCCCAGGGCCTGGACACCCGGGAACTGCTGCTTGCCGCCTGCCGCGATCCACGCTCCCTGCTGGCCGCCGAACCCATGCGCTACCTGCACGCCCTGCACCAGCACGGTCAGCCGGAGTGGGTCGCGATGGAAGAAGTCCCCGACGTCCTGCCCCTGTGGCGCCAGTACGCCGCGATCCTGCGCACCTGGGGGTACTCGGCCTGGGCCGGGATCTTGAACGCGGCCGACTACGGCGTGCCGCAGACCAGGCGGCGGGCAATCCTGCTCGCCTCCCGCACCCGTACCGCCGAGCCACCGCCGCCCACGCACGCCAAGCACGCCGAGCCCGAGTCACTGTTCGGGCCGGGCCGCGCCCGCTGGATCTCCATGGCCGAGGCCCTCGGCTGGGGCGCCACCGACCGCCCCGTGCCGACCGTGTGCGCCGGGGGCGGCCCGGGCGGCGGGCCCGAGCCGTTCCCCTCCGGCTCCCGCAAAACCCTCAGCGACGCCCGCGACCGCGGCACCTGGAAGCCGCACCCGCCCGTCAACTCAACTGTCGGGGTGATGGATGGCCGAGCGGAGAGAACCGTCCATGCAGGACACCCCGCCGCACAGGCGACGCCCACGGCGTGGCGCTGGACCCTGCGCAGCAACAACCAGGCCCACGCCACCGTCCGCACGATCGATGAACCGGCCGCGACCCTGTTCTTCGGTCACCGGGTCAACGAGTGCGTGTGGCAGGCCGAACCGACCGTTTCAGCACCGGCGGGCACCGTCTCAGCGCCGGATCCGATCCGGATCACCGCCGCCGAGGCCGGCATCCTGCAGACCTTCCCCGCCGACTACCCCTGGCAGGGCAACAAGGGCCAGATCTTCAGCCAGGTCGGCAACGCCGTCCCGCCCCGGCTCGCCGCCCACCTGCTGGCACCACACCTCGGCAAGACCCTCACCCCCGACGACTTCACCCTGGCCGCCTGATGCCCCCTCCCTCCACCGACGACGAGCACGACGACCTCGACGCCCTTCCGCCGCCCCAACCCGTGCACTACGCCGAACAATCCCTGCTCGGCGCACTCCTGTTGGAAGCCCACCGCCTCGACGAGATCGGCCTGCTGGAGCCGGGCCACTTCTCCAACCACACGCACGGCGAAGTGTTCCGTGCCATGCGCTCGGCACCGGCCCCCGAGGCCGAGCAGCACCGCACGAGCCCGGCCTGGCTGAACACCGTCCTGGCCGCGGCCCGCCCCCATGCCCCCGGGCTGACGGCCTCCTACCTGCACACCCTCATCCAGATCTGCCCCTGGCCGCAGCACGCGGCCACGTATGCCCGGATGATCCGCGCCGACCACGCCCGCCGCAGCCTGCGCCTGCACGCCGAGCGCCTGGCCCAGACCGCGGTGGACACCACCCTGCCCCACCGGGCGAAGGCCACCCTCCAGCAGGCCGACACTCTCGCCCGGTTTCTGGACGACCTCTCCGGCCGCTTCGCCCCCCACCCCGGCTCCCTGCCGCGCACCCCGCTGCCGCCGGCGCCCGCCAGGGATACCAGCGAGGAAGCCCTCGACGAGGAACGCCTCCTGATCGCCACCGCCACCGCGTACCCCGTCGAGACCAGCCAGATGCGCTGGCTCGTGCCCGAGGACTTCGCGCTCCCGCTGCACGCGGCGCTGTGGCAGTGCCTCACCGTCCTCACCCATCGCGGCGAGGCCATCGACCCGGTCACCGTGCTCTGGGAAGCCCAGCACCGCGGCCTCCTCGCCCACGAGATCACCCCCGCTGATCTGCTGGCCCTGCTGTCCACACCGGTCGGCTCCCCCGAGCACTGGGGCGAGAAGGCCCTTGAGCGTGCCCTGCTCAGCCGCGCACAGACCGTCGCCATCCGCATCGCCGCCTTCACCGATGACCCGGCCAACAGCCCCCACCAGCTGATCACCGGCAGTCGGCGGGCGCTGGCCGAGCTGACCGCCGTGCGCTCCCGCTGGCACCAGGCCACCGGCCCGGCCACACCGCGCACCGCCCGCCCGGCCCGCACCCCGGCTGCCCCGCGGGCCGGGCCGCCTCCGCACACCGCCCCGCTCCCCGTCCGAGCCACCCGCTAGAGCCACCGGTCCGGGCCCACCTTCGCATCGGTCCGGACCGGCGAAATGAGCCCTCTATGCCCGACACCTCACCCGACGCTCACGTACACCTCGCCCTGCACCCCCAGCATCCCAGCGCCGTCGTCGCCACCCTCGCCGGCACCAAGCTGCACACCGCCCGCGCCACCCTCGCCTCGGAAGGCTTCCGACCGGTCGGCGACGACACGATGCTCCTCGTCCGCATTGACCACGAGGAGCCCTACTACGCCGACATCGCCGCCAACCTCCTGCGCGACGCCGGCATCCCCGTGGACATCACCGCCCAGCTGAAGGAAGAGATCGACACCGAGTGGATCTGGGCCGATCACCCCATGACCTGGCTGGACCGCAACGAAATACGCCTCGTGTCTGCCGAAGCCCAGAAGATCCACGATGACATCGCCTCCGGGCTCCTCACCATCCACCAGCACGCCCACGACGGCCACACCACCGTCGCCGCGGGCACCTACCAGCACGCCAACAGCGTCCACCTCCACGGCGAGAACCACCTCCGCGTCGTCAGCGGCACCTATGACACCCCGGGCGAGGCCATCGCTGACTTCGAGCGCCTGTACGGCGATGCGGTCCGCACCGGCCCTGCACCGGCCACCGACACCGAACAACAGGCCGCCCAAGCCCTTGCCGCCCTGTCGGCCGGACCGGCCACCCGCGTCCCTGACGCCCCCCAGGAATCACAGGCGATAACCGAGCGAGTGCCGGTGTACGCGGCCGACCCCGGTGACCATGAGGCACTGCTGGGCAAGTTCCTTGAGGAACAGGGCGAGTGGGAGAAGTACAGGACCTGGGAGGACTCCACCACCGTCGCCAATCACGAGTCCCTGACCCTGCGCGCGATCTTCGATCACGATGCCGAAGGCAGTGAGACGAAGTGGGCTTTCGCGGCCTACGAGACACCGGTCAGCGACCGGCTTTGGCACGGCACGGCCACCGCCTCCACGCCCACCGCGATCGTGAGCGCTCTGCTCGACGCGGTAACCACCGAGAACGCCTGGGGCAGCAGTCTCCCCCTCGCCGCTCCCGAGGCCGCCATCACCGAGGCGACAGTTCCGCTCGCCGATGCGGAATGGAAGCACACCATCGACGGGCGCTACATCACCTGGGCGGCCCCCGGTCCGCACGAAGGCGGCGTACAGTTCGACGCCTTCGCCGCCCATAAGGCCGACAGCCCGCTTCCCACCTGGACCATCTGGGGCGGCCACGCCGTCGACCAACCGACTTGGGCACTCCAGCTGTCCGCGAAGACGCCAGCAGCCCTGGTGCAGCACCTCGCCTTCAAGATGGCCGGGGGTCAGGGCACTCGCCTCGTACAGGCCGCGGCTGACGGCCCAGCGCTCCACACCGCTCAAGCCCCCGCATCGATGGCAGCATCGCTGCCGGCCGCGTACCGTCCCGGGCGCAGTCGATGAGCCCTGCCCCTGCGAGGGACCATCACCTCTCTGCGTGCGGGCACCTCTCAGGGCCTGCTGAACACTTACATGGCCAGACGGGCCATCTACCATGCGCACTCACAGTGCGGCGACTCCGAACGGTTCTGCCCGGCCAGGCGTGGGCGCAATGACCAAGGCACGCAGCGGTCAGATACCGGGCCAGGAGTCGGCACCGTCTTCCGGCCAGTCGCCCTCCTCTCCGAAGAGCGGGACATGCATCGGGTGCAACTCCGCTCGGATGCGCAGGAATCGCACCGGATGCCGGTACCTGCCCCCGTCCACGGCGGTGTCAGCTCGAAACTCGGCGACGGTGTCGGGCTGCACGGTTTCGAAGAGCAGGTCCCCGCGGGCTCCCCATCCCGCGCTGAATCGGACCCCGTCCCAGGGTGTTCCGGTCCTCCGGGCGTGAGCCGTAGTCCGAGGTCGCGGCGAGCGGTGGCCGGCAGTGGCGTCGTACGAGCAGTGAGCCGAAGGCGGTGTTCATGGTCGTAGCGGCCGAGCAGCAGAGAGATCGGAGCGCGCTGGGTGCCGGTGATTCCGGCGATGATCGCTTCGGCGCTCTCATAGGCACGGACCTTGATCAGCTCTCGCGCCCCTGGCCGGTAGGGGCGGCTGCCGGAGCGGAGTACAACACCCTCGACGCCCACCCGCCCCCAGGCGGGGCCCATCCATTCCTGGGCGACTGCCCGATCGGTGGTGGAAGCGACGAGCGACCACGGCGAGCCGAGCACCTCGGAGGCGAAGAGCGATCGCAGGGTGTCCAGGCGTTCACGGCAGGGGCGTGAGAGGAGGGAGTTCCCCGCGTGTTCGAGGAGATCGAAGCAGACCACGTGGGCCGGCGCTGTACGCGCCGCCGCAGCCGCCCGCGTTCCGGTCAGGCGTGCGCGCTGCTGCAGCGCAGTGAAGTCCAGACGGCCGCCCTGGAGGACCACGAGCTCCCCATCAACCACCACGTCCTCCTCCACCCGGGCGGCAGCAACCACGAGATCTGGGAAGGCGCCGCTGAGATCGGCGCCACGGCGGGATTGTAGGTGGAGCTTGCCGGACCGGATGTAGGCAATGACCCGGTAACCATCGACCTTCTGCTGCCAGATCGCATCGCGAACGTGCCCTGCCGTCGGTAGAGACTCGCTGGCCCGAGCCAGCATCGGCTCGATCGGAGGCATCAGCACACCCACCACCATGCCGCGGACCCGTGCTTTCCGCTTGGCAGGGCGGACCCCTCACAGGTCCCGTGACCTGCGCGGCGAGCTAAATGCGCAGGGGTCCCCTGGTGGTCGAGGGTGCGGCGGGCACGCGATGGTGGCGGTGACGCGCGTCCCGCGACCTGGGTTATCCACAGGAACAGCTGTCCACCGCGGCCTCGCCCTACCGTGCTACTCCCACACAGAACGGGGAGACCTGATGCACAGGGTAGATCTCGCTCAGACCACCGCCGCCGCGCTGTCGGCAATGCCGGACGACGTACACGAGGAGACGCTGGCGCTCATCGACTCCGTGGCGACGAGCCGAGAGTCCGGCACCGGGCAGCCAGTTGCGGCAGCCGACGCCGTGCTGCGCGGCCGATGCTGGATTGTCTACATGGTGCTTGGCGGGCTCATGGTCATCCTCGACGCAGGGCGGCTCGCCTGATCGTCCCGGCACCGGACGCCCACTGCCCGGGACCCGTTAGGCCACCGTAGTGATCGACCTTCCTCACTACCCGTCGACCCCAACAGGACCTGAAGGAGCAGCGGGGTGTGCTCCGGGGGCGGCTCGTGGAAATCGGTGCCTCTTGCCGAAGGGCCACGTCAACACTGCGCCCCACGAGCGGGGAGTGGCCGCGAGGGAACATGCGTCCCCCGGCGGGGCCGCGTCATGCAGTGAGATCGAGGAAATCGGCCACCGAGCGTGCCTTGTGATGCGCGGCAAGCTGTTCTCGCAGGTCGGTGAGCGCGCTGCTGCCGCGGGCGGATCCGGCGTTTGCGCAGTTCATGACGGACGGCCCGGGAGTCGTACGCCTTGTCGCCCAGGATGGCTTCGGGGCGCCGTCAAGGTCGGCCGGGCCGTCCGGTGACGGGCGGGATGCCGTCGACGAGGATGAGGGTCTGGGTGATGTCGTTGACGTTGGCGGCGGTGGTGATGACGTGGAGCGGGGCGACGCGCCCGTCACAGATCAAGTGGTGTTTGCTGCCTGTTTTCCGGCGGTCGACCGGCGACGGACCGGTTACGGCACCCCCCTCTTCGCGCGGATGTGGGAGCCGCCCACGCATGCGCGGGTCCAGTCGAGTTCGCCGGCCGCGTTCAGCTTCGCGAGCAGGATGCGGTGCAACTGCTCGAAGACCCCTGCCTGTTGCCAGCGGGCCAGGCGTCGCCAGCAGGTCTGTCCGGATCCGAACCCCGACTCCAGGGGCAGGAGTTGCCAGGCGATGTCCTGGTGCAGGACGTACAAGATGCCCTGCAGACATAGCCGGTCCGACACCGGCCGCGGTCCCGGTGACCGCTCGGGCCAGGGAGACAGCAGCGGCTCGATCAGCTCCCACAAGTCGTCATCCACGATCCACGGCCGAGTCGTCACACCCATCCGAACGGTCAGATCGTCACAACAGTCACGCCCAACCAGGGCCGTTCAACAAGACCCTGTTACGAGCTTTTCTGGCCGGCCCTCGGCGAAGGAGCTGCGGGGGCTCTGCCAACGCGCGGCCGGGCGGTCACTGGCCCGCAACGATGAAAGCCAGATCACGTTGCCGGTCAAGGAAGCACGCCGAGGAGCCCTCGTCGTGAACGCACAGCGCCCCCAAGCGTCTGCGTTCGTGTCGCTTCGAAGTGGGCCATCGCCACCCGGTTCGAAGGTGACCGGAGGTTAGGCGGCCACTGTCAGTGGTACGGAGCCACCGACGGTGTTCCCTGTAACCATGGCGCGCAGAAGGTAGGACGGATCGTCGGCCGCCATGCCTTGTAGATTCCTTCCCACTACGACGATCAATGACCCCTGGGCTGCGCTCCGGTACCAGCTGGGGTAGAAATTCAGCGGCATGCGACAGAGAAGCTGGCCGTCTGGGCTGCTGATTGAGAGACTCGTATCCTGGAGGTGAGCCCGGACGCTGCCGCTAGTGACTCCTGGGATGTCGCACAGATCCACGCGTTCATGATTCTCGGTCTGGAGCATCGTCTGTAGATCGGTGAACCCTGCCTTGCGGTACGTCGTGAGGACGAGGTCTTCGACCCGCGCGTCCTCATGAATGCCCCACCCCCCCAAACAGTCGACGATGATCCCGGCGCGGTCTCCGCCGAACAAAATGCACTCCACTTCGAGGACGACCTCGGGTTCCGTCGGCACCCAGTCCTCCAGCTGGACCACCTGGGAGACCATGCAGTGAGGATGAGACAGCCGCAGCATGAGGCGGTCCATGGCTTGGTGCTTCATGAGGAGAAGTTCGGCCTTCCCTGCCTCGTCGATCAAGAGCTGGCACACCTCGCATGACCGGCGGGCGCTCCCGAGGTATTTGAGAAGCTGATCAATGCCGATTCCGGTTAGTGCTCTCCGGACGGAATCCGAGATGTTGATCTTCCTACAGGCAGAGGCGACGGTAAGGGGGTAGCTGACCTTGGTACCAGCTTCCCTGACGGATCGGTTCCTGGTGGGGCGGGAACGGGGGATAGCCTCCAAGGCGCGTTCGTCGACTTGCTGCTCGGACCCAACTAGATCTTCGAGCGCGGGCTCGAAGGAGTTACCCGACCCCACGTCTACGTACAGACCTCCGAGCAGCACCAGCGCCTCGCCGGCCAGTGGCCAATCACCGAGTTCGTGGTGTACAGCGAAGGCTTTCAGCGCGTGTGTGCGAGACCGCTCGATGTCACCGAGTGCCCGGTAGGAGCGAGCCATGTTGAGAAAGCAGGGGGCGCGCAGGGTGTCGTCAGCGAGCTGTTCGATGACGGTCCGAGCTTTGCGGAATTCAGTCAGCGCCTTCTCGTGATCACCGAAGCGTGCGTGGTGCGATCCTAGGTTGAGACGCAGAGCAGCCATAACCGAGTGCATCCCAAACTGTTCAATGAGGGGCATGAGGTTGACGATCTCGTCGGCAGCCCGGTCTCGCTCCTCGCCTCGCAACCGGCACACCGCAGCCATGGCACGGGCGACGAGGAGCGCATGAAGGGCTTTCTGTTCCACGGCAAGCTTGGTGGCTTTGCTGTACTGATCGAGTGCCTTGCTCCATTCCTGGTCGCGGGCGTACACGTTGGCCAGAGTCAGCCTGCACTGCATGATCCCCGACTCGTGGGCGGACCGCTCGCACTGGTCAAGTGCCAGGATGATGGTCGACTCTGCCTCTCTGTGGAGACCCTTGCGCGAGTGGCTGATAGCAAGCGCGCGCGTCGCCTGAGCTCTGAGCGCAGGGGATGAATGGTCCGTCTCGACGAGAACCGACTGCAGGATCTGAAGGCCATATCTCCATCGTCCTGCGACCACAAGTGCTTCCCCCAGCGCGGCCCGGGTCCGCGCCAAGTCGCGTCCTTCCCCGGTGTCTTCCAGTAAGCGCACCGCGTCCGTCAGGTGGGTAATGGCTTCACCGATCCGGCCCTGGGTCCACAGAAAGTCGGCATTTCTCTGCAGGGTCTGCGCGGTGACGATGGGGTTCTTGAGATGGTTCGCCATGTCTCGCGCGTCGGCGAAGTACATATGCGCCTCATCGAGTTGCCCGATAGCTCCATGGCAGGACGCCAGAAGAGCCAGTGCCCGAGCCCCGCGTTCGTAGTCGCCGAGTTGGGCGGCGAGGCTGACGCATGTACCGAAGTGGTCAATCGCCCGCTTGGTATCTGCTTGATTTGCAGCCTGAGTGCCGAGTCGTAAGAGAGTCCGGACTTGTCCCTGGGTATCTCCGATATCCTGATAGATAGTTAGTGCGGCCCGGAGCCCAGTTCCCTCTTCGATGCAGTGCGGCTGGTCAGCCGACGACGATAGCCCGCTCTCTACGGCCTGCAAGGATCGTTGCTCCAGTTTGCCCACGGCTCGCAGTAACTCAGGCACCGAGGAGCCGTGGTCCGCAAGCTCCACCAGTCTCGTCATGAGCGAGTGCACCTCGTCGGCCTCGGGCTCGTCCGCATGCAGCCCCTGGGCAGTCTCGAGCCGGGTCTCCAAGCGGTGGCACCGGTCCTCGGCAGCGATCAGCTCGGTGCGGGTTTGACTCAGGGCCTCCTGCAGGTAGGCCACTTGATCTTGCAGGTCACTGCATTCCTCCTGCAACTGCTGGTACTCGCTGCGCTGGAGCTGGACTTCGGCCCGGTGAGCGAGCCGCTGTTCCTCAAACTGCGTTTCAAGGCTCCGGCACCGACTTCGAAGACTCGTCAGGCGGCCTTCCCGGTCCAGCAGGGCCTTGCGAAGGGTCTGCTGCTGCGATGCGATGCGCAGGGTCTTCTCGTCGGCTTCCACGACTCTGGCCTGCAGCCTCTGTACATCACTGGGTCTGTTGGCTTCGATGGCCTCTCGGTGCAGTTCCCGTAGCGTGGCTTCTGCGTCAGCTGTGAGGGGTGCACGGTACTCCTGCGCCTTTGTGATGACGCCCGCGACGAAGTTCCACGGTGGGATCCGCTCACCATTGAGGTAGCGCGTCACGGTGCTTGGGCTGAGGTATTGGCTCTCGGCGTAGCGTCGCACGCTGATCCTCAGCACGAGGAAGATGCGACGCAGGCCCTCGGCCAGAGCCCGCTTCTCCGGAGCTAACCCGTCCTTCAGCGGCCCCAGGCGTACCTTTGGTCGGACCGGGCTGCTTGCGCCTGTTTCCTTGGGGGCGGGCGCCTGTCCGTTATGCATCGAGTCAGTATTGCGGCATACCAACTCGTCCACACGCAGTATGAGTTGCTACCTCAGCTGGCAACACCGGATGACGCTGCCACTGCGAGCGGCAACACTCCCATGAGCCTTCGGCGCTCTCTGGTCGGCCATCATCAGGGGCTGTGGGGCACAGTCCCCAATCCTGATGAGGAGGAAGCGCCATGACTTTGTCCGATGAGAGCAAGCGACTACATTCCGCCAGGGCGGGGTTCTGGCGCCGGCTCGCCCAACAGGCGGCACTCGGCGCCGCTGGTGCCGCTGGCTCGGGCGCGGTTGGCCTTCTGATCTTCTGGCTGCGGTCCCGCTAGACAGTGTCTTCAAGTGATCTTGAGTAGTGGATCATGGTGGGCGATGCGCCCCGGCCACACCGTGTCCGCCCGATGCAACCGTCTACTCCGTGCCTCAGCCTGGGTAGCTAGCGGGATGCTGCGCCGTGCCCCGCTCCTGCGGACGAGCGGCACACCCCTGTGGACCACCGGTTGGACCAGCCTGGCCCGGAAACACGGCGGTTATGAGTGGATCATCGACCACATCCACGAACCGCTCGTTCGAGCCCCCTATCACCATCACGACTTCATCACCTTGCTCACCGATCCTGAGTGTGGGCTACCGGTAGACGTGACAAGACTGGACTGCGGCTGCCACCTTCCGCCCGCCAACAGGTACGGATGCCGTGTCTACGCATACAGCACCACTGGCCGCTCCGGCGGACTACAGGTGCGCTTCTCCCACCGCAACGGGAGTAAGGCCCGCGAGTTCCCAGATGGCCAGGATGGCTATGCGGCACAACGGCGGCTCTACCGGCAGCTGCCGGCGCACCTGCGGAACGATCCGCTGCGCTGACACACCTCATTCGGGCAGTGAAGCCGAGAAAGCGGAGAGCCCCTCGGCACCTAGCACAGGATCCCCGGTTAGCGAAACCGGGGGATCCTCCGCACCATTAGTGGTCCACCGCCATTCCCTGCCCATCACGTCGAAAGGCAGCATCACGACGACAGCCCACAACTCCACACTCCGCTTGGCCGATGCCATAGCGGGGGATCTCTATGCCGTGGCGTAGCTGAGGCGGAGAAGGTCTCCGGCGCGCTCCAGGTCGCGCTCCGTACGCAGTTGCAGTTCCAAGTCACCCGTGCCGTGGTGGCCGAGCCCCGTTACATCCCGGGTGAAGCCGGGAACAAGGTCGACCTCGTTCGGGTCGGCCTTGAGGTAGACGAGGAGCTTGGTCTGCTGGGGCGGGCAGACGCTGGCGAAGTTCCGCAGCCGCCGGTAGGCGCGGTACTGCTTGCGCTGCACCCGGGTCACACCGTCCCCGAGTCCGACCAGGACCTCGTCGACCGCCTGGGTCAGCTCGGCCATCGCTCCGTCCCGCTCCCGGACCGGCGCCCCGGCCGCTCGTCGGCGCACCCGCTTGGCCGGAGCCGAGTGCCCCATGACGGAGGCCACGGTCTCAAGGCCGAAGTGGTCGCTGCCGAAGTACCGGTAGCGGACCAGGTCGATCGAGCGCCGGTGCTCGCGTACGGCGTGTGCGTCGTAGCGGGTGAAGTCGCCGGCCACACAGATCAGCCGTGGCGCGCTCCACAGGATCTGGGACGCGGCCGTCACCCCGAGCCGGTCACGGACCAGGCTCCGGAAGGCGTCCTTATGGCTCATCAGCCAGGCCATGTAGTAGAGGCCCTGGTTGATCACGCCTGCATCGGTGCCGCGCTTGTACTCGACGATCACGGGTGCACCGTTCTCGTCGAGACCCAGCGAGTCGATCCGCCCCCCGTCGACACAGTCGATGACGTACTCGCTCGCGAGGAACGTGACGCCCAGCATCGTCTCCATGTGCGCCTCGACGAGATCCTGCACATCCGCCTCGACCCCAGCCAGACGCGGCATGACCTCACTCACGCCGCCCGCCATGTTGAACAGCTTCAGGCCCATCACTCCCCCTCCGTGATCACGGTGCCAGAGGGGAACGTCACAGAGTCCGGGGATATTTCCGCGACTCGGGCCGTCTTGAAAGGAACCGCAGAGTCACTCATGCACAGCCAAGACGACGAGATCCCGGACATGGACGCCCAGTACAGCCCCTCGCGGATCCGCGCCACCTGGGGCGGAACCGGCAGTGTCGAGGACGCTTCCCGGGCCTTCGGGTTCTCACGGGCGAAGGGCTACGACCTGGTTCGCCGAGGGAAGTTCCCTTGCCGTGTACTGCGGATCGGCCGCAGTACACGTGTCGTCACTGCATCCTTGCTCCGCGTCCTCGACAGCGGCGAGCCCGAGTACAGTGGAACGCACGACACAGACCTCGCACCAGCCTGACCCAGCGCACGCAGAAGCCCCCGCCGGACTCGATCCGGCGGGGGCTTCTGCGTGTCACATGTGTCACGAGGAAATCACCAACCACGTAGATGCACCCGGACCACAAGGCCCTGACCTGGACCACCTAGACCCCACAAGACGCCTTCGCCCACCTGTGCCATGTAGCACCGAGGGACGGCCCCATGACCAGTACCGGGGCCTGTTCCGGCCCGTCAAAGCGGTATTGCATGCTGTCGACGTTCTTCTCACTCACCCGTTCACGCTCCCACATCTCACATTCTCTTCGTGAACGGGGGCGGACCCACTCGCCAGACCTCCTCACGTGTCCGCCGCCGGCCGCAGATCCTCCACATCCGGCTTCACGTACCAACGCTTCGTGGTCCGGACGTCGGCGTGACCGGCCCACAGGCCGAGGAGGTGGTCCGGGACCCCGTGGTTCGCCAGGTACGTCAGGCAGCTCGCACGGGCGTCGTACAGACGGACCCGACGCAGCCCGCTGCGGTCCATGACCTTGTAGGCCCGCTCACGCAGCTGCCGCCCGTTGAGCCCCCTGCCCCGAGCGTCCACGAGAACGTAGCCGCTGTCTTCGTACCCCTGCCCCGCCGCCGTCCTCTCGTCTGCCTGAGCCGCCCGGAACGCGGCCAAGGCAGCCGCCACCGGAGCCGGCAGAGGAAGGCGGCGCTCACCGGCGGGTGACTTGGCGTCCTTTTCCACCACGATGTCGTTCCCCACGACCGTCCGGGTGTTGGTGATGGACACCGTGGCTTCGTCCAGGTCGACATCCGCCCAGCGCATGCCACAGATCTCCGCCGGCCGAAGACCCATCAGAGCCAGAGGGAACGGTGCCTGCAGGCGGTCACCTGCGATCGCACGAACAAAGGCGCGTACTTCCGCGACGCTCCACGGCGGCACTGCCGCCCTGGCCCTGCGCTCTGCCTTACGTGCCTTACGGGGAACGGTCACCTCACGTGCGACATTCACCCCGACCAGGCCCCGTGTCACCGCCCGGTCGAGCGCCTCCTTCAGCCGGGCCAGCGACATCTCGACCGAGGTCGCCCCCAGGCCGGTGCCCTGCCTCCCTCCCCGCCCACGCCCCTCCTGGAGCGCCCATCGCATCCATGCCGCCACATGGTCCTCGGTGAGGTCCGGGAGCCGGATGTTCCCGAGTCTTCCGCGGACCCGGGGCCAACGTCATCGTGTAACTGTAGGCAGTGCTCTCCTCCAGATCCTCCGCCTTCATGCACAGCCACTCATCGAGCCACTCGTCCACCGTGACCTGACTGAGCGGTGCCCGCGCCGCCTCGTAGCGACGATGCACGATGCTCGCGTACTCCGCCTTCGCCTCCCTCAGCGTCCCGAACGTACGGGTCACCTGCTTACGCTTCCCCGTGACCGGATCGGGGCCCGCATCGACCACGAACCGGTACCGAACCTTCCCCTTGGCATTGGGAGCGAGCTTCTTGATCGGATAAGACAGGTTTACTCGCTTTCCTCCAGTCCGGGCGCTTCTCCCGAACTGAGAAGTCGATGGGGCGTCCACGCCCCAGAGATTGACAAACCACTCTAAGGGTTGCCGTGATCGCCGGTTTGGCCAACCGGCGATCACGGTCTATGTTCCGCTCAGCTGTGTCCTGCGGCATGGTGTACGTGTTCGACCTGATCCGGAGCTGTATCCGCCAGCGGTCCAGCGTGAGGTGCGCCCTGAGATCGATGCTGCGGACGCCGACGCACACGCCGGGGCCCTGCCCTGGAATCGCCGAGCGCCGCGCCCGGAGCTCAGCTTGGATTGGTCGCCACGATGTCAGGCACGATGTCCAACACCAGAAGCGCCGCCGCCACATGGGTCGGGTTGGCCTCCACCTTGACGGCCGAGAGTTCGTTGGCGCGCGAGACGCGCCGCTCGACGGTGTTTCGGTGGGCGTAGAGGTGGGCGGCCGCCCGGGTGGCGTTGAACCCGCACTGCACGTAGGTGAGGAGCGCCTCCCGCAGTGCCGTGTCAGCCTCGGCCAACGACCCCAACGTGTTGATGACGAACCGACGTGCGCCGGCCCGGTCCTTCGTGAGCGCGTCGATCAGCTCGACCTCGGCGTATGCCGTGAATCGCCGGTCGGACCCGAGCCGGATGACCAGCGCCTGTGCCGCGAGGGCGTCCTGGTGGCTGGTCCTGAACCCTTGGAGCCCATGCCCCGGCCTTCCCACCGCTACACGGACCCCGTCAGCCGTCGCCACGACCTGTTTCACGTGGTGAAGGTCCGGGACGGCACCCGCCCCCGAGAGCCAGATCCACCGCGACGTGGCACTGGCGCGTGCCACTAGAGCGGTTCGGCCGGAGGCTGCGGAGCGCACGGCTAGCGTCGCCTCGTCCAGAGCATCGACTTGCTGAGGATCATCGATCCACAACACAAGACCCGTGTGCCACCGTGCCATCCGGTAACGCAGGCGGCCCTCGGCAAGACCCTCCGCCATCGGCGCCCCGCTGGCGATCAGCTGGATCAGTGCGATCCCCTCGGCATCCGTGTTGCCCACCGCAGCGGTCAGGCCGACTTGGCGCAGGGCTGCGATCGAGTCGAGGGCGTACTGCACCATCGACTGCGCCGTGACGTCCAGGACCCCCACGAGAAGGTCAGGGTCGGCGCAGCGCGCCACGCATTCCTCCAGCCATCGCCGCCAGCCGATCCCCAGCGCCACACGCCACGCGCCGGCGAAGTCGGGCGCAATGCCCCGGGAGACGAGATCGTTGATGTAGGCCATGGTTCTCGGGCCGACGTAGGGCTCCACTCGCCGCCCCGGTTGCTGAACGTTCGCGGTCAGCCATTGGACGAGATCGGAGCGGTTGAGTTCCCAATCCTCCTCGACCAGCGAGGCATCGGCGAGGAGGGCGGGATCGTTCTGGGCCACGAGAGAGGGCCTTGCAAAGGTGTCGACCAGGGCGTCCGTTCCCGTCAGCAGGCGCTGGCACAGTGACCTGATCGCGTCAGCGACCTCGCGGGGGGGCGCGGGCCACAGCTCGTCCATGTCTCAGTGTCCCCCTGAATTCGAGGTGCCGACGCCCCCGACATGCCGTGTCACCGGCAGAGGAGTAGCCGGCCGCCGGCATCGGGTCGCCCCCAACGTGCGGCAGCGGCTGCCCGGGACTGCCGTGCACTCGGCAGGCCGGAGAAGCTGAATGCTCATCGTCCGCTCTTTCACTCGTCAGCGGTCGGCATCGACCTGGCTCATGACATGCTTGCGCGTGTGCTCATGGAGGCCGTGCCCCGAATCAGACACACCCGCTCCGCTTGGCACATCCCGCCACGGTGATGTGAACCCCGACTTCGCCCGTCCGCGGATCCGTGAGGTCGACATCCGCCGCCTCGACAGGCGTGGCCGGGTCTCCGGAGAACAACCGCGCACATGGGCTCCAAGAACTGTGGACGTGTTTAGCGTTACTAAACGACGGCAGGTCTATCAGGTCGTCGACGGCGCTGCAAGGGACTCTGCGCCGGTGTCCGCGCAGGGGCACACCAGCTGCCCGTGACGCGCATGCCTTAGCCTCGTGCCACGGAGAGGGCTCGTCTGGGTCGGCCTGTCACCCGACGGGCACACGACCTCGGCCTCGGGATGGGCGGTGAGCGGCGATGTCCATGGATGACAGCAGGAGAGCAGGCGGAGCGGCCAAGGGCTCCGCTGCCTCCGAAGCATCCACCGGCGCGCAGCTGAGGAAGATCAGGCTCAGCCGCAGGTTGTCGTTGACGGAGGTCGCGCACCGGGCAGAGGTCACCAAGGGCTTCCTGAGTCAGTTGGAGCGTGGGCTCACCAGCGTGTCCGTCCCGACGTTGCTGCGCGTCTGCGATGTGCTGCAGATCGGGGTCGGCGAGCTGTTCTCGTACCCCTACGAGGAGGTCGTGGAGGGCGGAAGCCTGATCGACATGGGCGGTGAAGGCGTAGCCGAGTACCTGCTCACGCCCGCCGACACCACGGCCTTCCAGGTCTTCCGATCCGTGATCGAACCAGGCGGAGGCACTGGTGGCTCCTATCGGCTCGACGCCACGATCTTCGCGATGGGGCTGAGTGGCTCGACCCGTCTCATCGTCGGGGGCGAGACCCGGATGCTGTCAGCCGGCGTGTCCACCTCGTTCTCCGGTCAGACGCTTCACCAGTTCGACAACCCGGGTACGTCGGTGAGCGAGGTCCTGTGGGTCCTGTCGCCTCCACTGCTGCGCGTCGCGCGAGGACCCGCCTAGATCCGCTCCTAGACGGCCGGCCGGCGCGCCCGCAGGACGAGGGCCTGCACCGCGCCGACCACGGCCGAGAGGGCGACGCACCCACCGATGACCCAGGCACCCCCGGTGGTGCCGACGAGGAGCGGGAAGTTGGCGACCATCAGGTAGGCCACACAGGCCAGACCGAGGAAGGCCACGGCCGGGGCCACGCTCGTGCGCCACACCGACTGCTGGTCACCGGCGCGCCGGAAGTAGCCGATCACCGCGAGACTGGTGGCCGCCATCAGCAGAACGACGCCGAGGGTGGCGGCGCCGGAGAACCACGTGTAGAGGTCCCCGATCGGGTCGAGATCGAGCGCGACGACGGCAAGTGTGGTGACGGACGCGACCGCCGAGGCGACAACCGAGGATGACGACGGCGCACGGTGCCGGGGGTGAACGACGCCCAGCAGCGCAGGAAGGGCGCCGGACCGGGACAACGCGAACTGGTAGCGCGTCACGACGTTGTGGAAGGCCAGCACGCACGCGAACTGACTGGTAATCAGAAGCACCTGCATCACGTCGGCCCAGACGGACCCGACGTAGCTCCGCGCCAGCGTGAGGACGAGGCCCTCGGGGTCGGCCTTCGCGGCGCCGGTCACCGATTCGACGCCGACACCCACCACGATCGCCCACACGGTGAACGAGTAGAAGACCCCGATCACGAGGATCGCGACGTACGTCGCCCGCGGGACCGTGACATCGGGATCCTTGGTCTCGTTGCGGAACACGGCCGTCGCCTCGAAGCCGATGAACCCGAAGATGGCGAACATGACGCCGAGGCCAAGGGAGCCGTTCCCCACGATGGGAGGTGACAACGGCTCGGCCTTCAGGCCGTGAGCGCCACCATGGCCCAGGATTCCGAAGTCCATGACCAGGAGCAGCAGGGTTTCCAGCACCAGCACGGCACCGAGCACCTTGGCACTCAGCTCGATGTCGCGATAGCCGAGGAAGGCGATGATGCCCAGCGAGACGAATGCCCACAACCACCACGGAGAGCCGACGTCGGTGTACCGTTCGATGACATTGCTCGTCGCGACGCCGACATAGGCATTCACCCCGACGAGAAGCAGAGTGTAGGAGAAGAGCGCGAGGGTCGCGGCCGAGAGGCCGGGTATGCGGCCCAACCCCGCCTGGACGTAGGCGTAGAAGGCGCCCGCGTTGCGTACCCGTCCGGCCATCTGCGTGAAGCCTACGGCGAAGATCAGCAGCATCACGGTGGACAATGCGAAGTACAGCGGCATCCCCGGACTGCCACTCACGGCGAAGGCAAGCGGCACCCCGCCGGCCACGAGTCCGAGCGGTGCCGCTGCGGCGACGACCATGAACACGATCTGCGATACGCCGAGCCCGCGGTTGAGCGGGTTGCCCGATCCTGCTTCACCGCCAGGTGCTTCGGGGTGCCCTGTCTTGGGGAGGTCGGTCATGTCGACCACCTTTCAGCTCACGGGCCGGTTCCGGCTCGTCATGGGTGGGTGAATGAGTGCGTGAGGTGGTACGGCCACACGAAGCGGACCGGCGCGGCACCTCAGCAGCAGGGTGAGGGACCCGGCTTCTGCTGCTCCGGCTCAGTTCTGAGAAGTCGTGACCCCGAGCGAGAGCTGGTCTGCTCGTCGCTTCCTCTTGGCCGCGACAGCATGAGTGACAGCGCGATCCGCCTCGGCTCGATGCGTAGGTGGTCCCCGAGGCGCGGAAAAGACGTGACGACAGCGATGCCGGCGCAACCGCGACGAGGTGTTTAGTGATACTAAACGCGGCAAACGTCTATCACGCCGATGACGGCACCGCAATGGCTGCGGCGAGGCCGGCCTCTGCTGAGGCGCCGCCAGGCGTCCTGCGCCTCGAAGAGCCGAACACGTCCTCCACCGAGGTCACTGCCCGGACGTCCACCACCGTATGAGCGCAGCGCTACACCTGCCTGTGCATCCTGCACCGGGCCTGGGCGAAGCAGGTGCTCACTGTCGTTCTCACCTCGGTCGCGGCTCGCGACAGTGAGGTGACCGCCACAGGAACAGCGAGGAAACGTCATGACAGCTGAGGTGTTGGACGCCGTCGAGGAATTCGACGTGGTGATCATCGGAGCCGGGATCTCCGGGATCGGCGCGGCCACCTATTTCAGCCGGGAGCTCCCCGACAAGTCGCTCGCCGTGCTGGAAGCGCGCGACGACATCGGAGGCACTTGGGACCTGTTCCGCTATCCCGGTATCCGCTCGGACTCCGATCTCCACACGTTCGGATACGCGTTCAAGCCCTGGCGCCACGAAGCCGCGATCGCCGACGCTCCCCTCATCAAGGACTACCTGCACGAGACCGTCGAGGAGAACGGCCTGGAGCGCGTCCTCAAGCTCGGCCACCGGGTCGTCCGCTCGGAGTGGTCCACGGCGGACTCACGGTGGACCCTCACCGTCCAGACGTCGGACCCCGCCACGGGAGCGACCCGGACCAAGACGATCCACGCGGGATGGGTCTTCGCCGCCACCGGCTACTACCGGTACGACGAGGGATTCTCCCCGGAGTTCCCGGGGCGGGACGACTTCGAGGGCCGGATCGTCCATCCGCAGCACTGGCCGGACGACCTCGACTACGGCAGCAAGAAGGTCGTCGTCATCGGCAGCGGCGCGACCGCGATCACGTTGGTGCCGGCCATGACCACCGGGGCGGGCGCCGCCCGGCACGTGACGATGCTGCAGCGCACCCCCACCTACGTCATGGCGCTCCCCCGTGTCGACAGGGTCGCCCTGGCGCTCACGAAGCTGCTCGGAGAAGAGCGCGGGTACGCCATGACGCGGTTCAAGAACATCTGGACCGAACACGCCGTCGTCAAGGGCCTACGGACCTTCCCCAAGGCGGGGCGGGCCTTCATCCGGCGCGAGAACGTCAAGCGCCTTCCCAAGGGATTCGACGTCGACAAGCACTTCAACCCGCCGTACAACCCGTGGGACCAACGACTGTGCGTGGCACCGGATGGGGACTTCTTCGACGCGATCAAGGAAGGAAGGGCCTCCGTCGTCACCGACGCCGTGGCGCGTTTCAGCAAGCGCGGAATCGTCCTGGCGTCGGGCGAGGAACTGGAAGCCGACGTCATCATCACCGCCACGGGGCTCAACCTGCGGCTCTTTGACGGCATGCCCATCGTGGTGGACGGGCGCCAGGTCGACATCGCGGACGCGCTCTGTTACCGCGGCATGCTGCTGAGCGGGATCCCGAACTGGGCGATGGCGATCGGCTACACCACCTCGTCCTGGACGCTCAAGGTGAGCCTGATGTGTCGCTACTTCATCGACCTGGTCCGGCACATGGACTCCCGCGGATACGACACGGTGGTTCCGGTCGCGCCGTCGGGAACGAACCGCAGGCCCGTCATGGACCTTCAGGCCGGGTACGCCAAGCGCGGCGAGAAGCTCCTGCCCAAGCAGGGCCCCGAGAAACCCTGGCGGATGGCGATGTCCTACCCCGAGGACGCCAGGGCGCTCCGCGGTCCGGTGGCCGACGAGAACCTCGAGTTCGGCACCCGTCGCACGGCCGCCGCGCAGTCATCCGACGGGAGGCGAGCCACCCATGCCTGAGACGAGCGGCGCCGAGGGCGTCGACCAGTACGCGACCTCGCCGTCCGGGATCAGGATCTGCTTCCGGGACTACGGCGACAAGGCCGACCCCGCGATGCTGCTCGTCGCGGGACTGGGCGAGGACCTCACCTTCTGGACCGGCTCGTTCGTCGGCTCACTCGTCACCCGCGGCTTCCGGGTCGTCGCGATCGACAACCGCGACGCCGGTCAGTCGACGTTCGTCGCCGCTCCCCCTCCCGGTCTCTGGCGTCAGATCGCGGGGCGTCCGCGCGGCGACGCGTACGCGCTGGCCGACATGGCCCGGGACGGCATCGGCGTACTCGACCATCTCGGGATCTCGCGAGTGCACCTGGTAGGGCGGTCAATGGGCGGGATGATCGCGCAAACGATCGCGGCCACGGCGCCCGAGCGTGCTCTGTCACTGACTTCCCTCTACTCGACCACCGGGGCGAGGAAGGTGGGCCAGCCGGCTCTGTCGACGATCCGGCTCCTTGCCGCCCCGCCGGCGAGGACCAGAACCGCGGCGGTCCGTGCCCACCTGCGGCTCACCCGGCACATCGCGGGAACGGAACATCCCATCGACGACGCGGCCGAGGCCGCCATCGCGGCGCGCGGGTGGGATCGCAGCGCTGGTGACCTGGCGGCCGGCACCGCGCGCCAGATACAGGCCATCAAGCGCTCCGGAGACCGGACGGCCCAGTTGAGCAAGATCACGGCCCCGACCTTGGTCATCAACGGCGATCGAGACCCGCTGGTCAACCCGAGCGGCGGCGCCGCAACCGCCCAGGCGATCCGCTCGGCCCAGCACGTGGTCATTCCCGGCATGGGCCATCACATTCCCGAGACCCTCGTCGATCCCATCACGAGCTACATCTCGCAGCACGCGAACCGCGTGGGTGAAGGAGGAAACCATGTCCGGATCTCGTGAGCCCCGCGCCAAGGGCACGCCGGTCGACGTCGTGGTCGTCGGTGCCGGCTTCGCCGGTCTGAGCGCTGCCGAGCGGCTGGTGAGCATCGGGCGGTCCGTCGTGGTCGTGGAAGGCCGCGACCGGGTCGGAGGGCGTTCGCTCTCCGGCGAGGTGGCGGGCGTGAAGGTCGACCTCGGAGCGACGTGGGTGGCGCGGCGCCACACCGCCGTCCGAGACCTCGCGAGCCGGGTGGGGTGCACCACGACCGACCAGTTCGCCCAGGGCCGCAACGTGCTGTGGATGGCGGGTCGGCGCCGCACCTACAGCGGCACCATTCCCAAGGTCTCCCCCCTTGCCCTGGTGGACATGGCCCGCATGCAGACGGCGGTGAACAAGCTGGTCGCGACCGTCGACGTGAACGCCGCCTGGGAGACGCCCGGGGCCGACCGGCTCGACGCCATCTCGTTCGGTGAGTGGCTCGACCGGAAGAACGCACTGCCCAGCACCCGCGCGCTGATGACCGTCATCAGCAAGGTGCAGTGGGGATGCACTCCGGGAGACGTCTCCTTGCTGCACGCACTGCGCTACATCCGCTCGGCGGGCGGACTCGACCACATGCTGGACGTCGACGGCGGTCAGCAGCAGGACCGGATCGTCGAAACCACCCAGGAGATCGCCCATCGGGTGGCGGAGCGGCTCGGCGACCGCGTGCGCCTGCAGACACCGGTGCGCCGTATCACGCAGGACGACCATGGTCTCACCGTTCGCACCGACTCCGGCGAGATCCACGCCAGGTACGCGGTCGTCACGGCCTCGCCGGCGCACCGCGCCGCCATCGAGTTCGAGCCCGCCCTGCCCGAGCAGGGTGAAGGGCTCACGCGAACCTGGCGCATGGGTGTGCTGAGCAAGGCTTTCGTAGCCTACGAGAAGCCATTCTGGCGGGCCGAGGGATTCTCCGGTGAGGCGGTGACCGACACCGGAACCGTGTTCATCACCTTCGACGTGTCTCCCGCCCACAGCGGACCGGGCGTCATGATGGCCTTCTGCGATCCGCGCGTCTTCGACGGCTTCAGCCCTGAAACCCGGCGCGACCGGGTCGTCCAGCAGCTGGCCGACCTCTACGGTCCGCAGGCCCGCACTCCGATCGACTACATGGACCACTGCTGGGGAGCGGAGCCCTTCGCCCCGGGCGGCCCCAATCCCGCTGTCGCCCCCTACGCGACCACGAGCTTCGGCAAGGCGCTGTCCGAGCCCCACGGGCGAATCCACTGGGCCGGCAGCGAAACCGCCGGCGAATGGGCCGGCACCATGAACGGCGCGGTTCTGACCGGCCAGCGCACTGCCGAGAGCATCGCCGCCCTCCTGTCCCGCGACGTCCGAGATGGGGCGTTGGCATGAAGGAAGCGCTGTTCCTGCTGGCCGACCTGTGGATGATCTTCGCCGGCTATTTCTACGGATGGAAGTTCATCCGCCGCTACGGCAACTACCTCCTCGGCCTCGAGTGGATGGTCGTCGCCACATCGGGCAGCAACTTCCTGCTCTGGTCACTGTCCGGAGCCGACAGCGACAGCGTCCTGTACGACCTGGCGTACTTCCTCGACGCCTTCTCCCGGGCAGTCGGCATCACGCTCATCCTGGTCATGGGCCTGATGAAGGTCACCCATCGCTACAAGCCGAGCCTCGGCGTCGACGTCGCCGTGTTCGGAGTCGCGATCGTGGCCGGCCTCTTCCTCCGGCAGTTCCACGGCGCGGACCTCCACACCGACCACGCCGCGTTCTGGGTCGCCGTCTTCTACGTGGTCGCCAACCTCCTCACAGCGGTCTTCCTCGCGTACTTCGCGAAACGGCTCTGGAACGCGGGTGCGAAGCGGCCCGCGATCTGGACGGGCCTGGTCACGGCCGCAGGAACAACCATCGCGTTGACCTACGATTTCTTCCCCCTGCCCTTCGACGACGCGGACCGCACGATCTTCTACACCGCCGCACTGGCGACGTGGGGCACCCAGGGATTCGTCTACTTCCGCGCCTACCGCGCGCTGCACGACCACAACGCGGCTCTTGACGCGAATCCGGTCCGCACGACCGGAACCCTCGCATGAACCCCGACAACGAAGAAGGAGTCAGCATGGCCAAGAGGCACGTATACGCGGTGGTGGACCCCGCCAGCGGAAAGCTGGTCAAGGAGTACCCGACCGCGACGGACGAGGTCGTCGAGGGGGCGGTCGACGCGGCGGCGGAAACCTACGCGCAGTGGTCGAGTCGGACTTCCGTGGAACAGCGTGCCCAGCTGCTGAACACCGTCGCCGCCCTCCACGACGAGCGCAGCACGCAGCTTGCCGAGATCATCCACCGGGAGATGGGCAAGCCGGTGGACGAGGCCGTCGCGGAGGTCGAGTTCAGCGCCTCGATCTACAGGTACTACGCCGAGAACGCGGAGAAGTTCCTCACCGACGAACCGATCGAGCTCCTGGAGGGAGAGGGCACCGCCTTCATCCGTCGCCAGCCGGTCGGCGTGCTGCTGGGGATCATGCCCTGGAACTACCCGTACTACCAGGTTGCCCGGTTCGCCGCGCCCAACCTCGCGCTGGGCAACACCATCGTGCTCAAGCACGCGTCGCAGTGTCCGGAGTCGTCCGAGGCGCTCCAGCAGCTGTTCACGGACGCAGGCTTCCCCCGGGGCGCTTACGTCAACGTCCACGCCACCGGCGAGCAGATCGCTCGGGCCATAGCGGACCCCAGGGTGCAGGGCGTCTCCTTCACCGGTTCGGAGCGGGCCGGCGCGGAGGTCGCCGAGAAGGCCGGGCGCAGCCTCAAGAAGGTGGTGCTCGAGCTGGGCGGCTCGGATCCCTTCATCGTGCTGTCGGCCGACGACCTCGACGCCACGGTCCAGGCGGCGGTCGAGACGCGGTTCGAGAACACCGGGCAGGCGTGCAACGCCGCGAAGCGCTTCATCGTCGCCGAGGACCTCTACGACGCCTTCCTCGACAAGTTCACCGAGAAGGTGCTCGCCCTGACCGACGGGCTGACGCCGCTCTCCTCGGTCGCCGCCGCCGAGTACCTCGAGGAGCAGGTCGAGCGAGCCGTCGCCGACGGGGCGACCTTCGTCTCCGCACGACAGCGCGAAGGAGCGTACTTCCCGCCCGGAGTTCTGACGGGCGTCTCGCCGACGTCGGCGTCGGCCACCGAGGAGCTCTTCGGCCCCGTGGCGACCGTCTACCGCGTCGCATCCGAGGACGAGGCCGTCGAGCTGGCGAACGGAACCCCGTACGGGCTGGGCTCCTACGTGTTCACGACGGACGCCGAGCAGGCCCTGCGCGTCGCCGACAGGATCGAGGCCGGCATGGTCTTCGTCAACGGCGTCGGCCTCGAAGGCGCGGAACTGCCTTTCGGCGGGGTGAAGCAGTCCGGTTTTGGCCGCGAACTGGGGCGGGCCGGAATCGACGAGTTCGCCAACAAGAAGCTCATCCGCACCGCCCGGGCGTGATCGCCGCACCGCGCAGAAGGAAACCGCCATGACCATCGAATTCGACGCCGCTGTCTTCAGGACTCCGAACGAACCACTGACCATCGAACGAGTGAATCTTCCCTCGACGCCTCCGCCCGGCGAGGTGCTGGTGCGGCTCAAGGCGAGCGGAGTGTGCCACAGCGACCTGCACGTGCTCGTGGGCGACTGGGAGGTCCCTTCGCCGATGATCCTCGGCCACGAAGGGGCCGGGATCATCGAAAGCGTCGGAGACGGCGTCACGACCCTGAAGAAGGGCGATCACGTCGTGCTGTCCTGGACGCCTTCGTGTCGCCGCTGCTCCTACTGCATCAGCGGCAGGCCGGTCCTGTGTGACATGGTCAGCGAACAGTCGGCGAACCACCTCTCGTTCGACGGCCGTACCCGAATCACGTCCGTGGACGAGAGCGACGTCTACAGCTTCGCGGGCCTCGGAACGTTTGGCCAGTACACCCTCGTACCCGAGTCGGCCGCGATCGCCATCCGGGACGACGCCCCGTTCCCGCAGTCGGCATTGGTCGGATGCGCCGTCACGACCGGCGTCGGCGCGGCCGTCAACACCGCGAGCGTGCGGCCGAGCGACACCGTGCTGGTCCTCGGCTGCGGAGGCGTCGGGCTGAACGCGATCCAGGGGGCCCGGCTCGCAGGCGCCCGGAGGATCATCGCCGCGGACATCTCCGACGAGAAGCTCGAGCAGGCACGCGTCTTCGGTGCGACCGGCCTGATCAACAACGCCCGCGAGAATTTCGCCGACAGGGTGCAGCAACTCACCGACGGACGCGGCGTGGAGATCGCCATCGAGGCCATCGGGCTGCCCCGCACCATCGAGTCGGCCTACGAGGTCCTGGCCCGAGGCGGCACGGCGGTAGTCGCCGGGCAAGTGGCGGACGGCATGAGGATCTCCATCGACCCCTTCGTCATGTCCGATCAGGAACTGTCGCTCATCGGCTCGAACTACGGCTCCAGCAAGCCGGATACCGACTTCCCCATGCTGATCGACCACTACATGAACAACCGCATCGACCTGGATTCCCTCGTGACGAGCGTGATCGGTCTCCAGGACATCAACGAGGCGTTCGACCAGATGAAGCGCGGCATCGGCATCCGCTCGGTGATCACGTACTGAAAGGCAGGGGCGATCTCATGGCCCTGGAATCATCACGCTCGGCTTTCGAGCGAGCCCGCCGCAGCGTCGGCGGGGGTGTGGGGTCGGGCCTGCGCGCCGCGATGCCTCCCCACCCGCTTTTCGTGCGGGAGGCCCGGGGCGCGTACGTCTGGGACTTGGACGGCGACCGGTACGTCGACTACGTGATGGCCTGGGGCCCGCTGGTCCTCGGTCACGGCGACCCGCGCGTGGTGTCCGCGGTGTCCGAGGTCGCGGCGAAGATGCAGGTCGTCGGCACTGGCCACCCGCTCGAGTATCTCGCGGCGGAAGCGGTTCTCGAGGCCGTGCCGCACGGCGAGCGACTGCTGTGGAGCAACACGGGGACCGAGGCGGTGCAGGTGGCACTGCGCCTCGCGCGGGCCGCCACCGGGCGGCGCCGCGTCCTCAAGTTCGCGAAGAGCTACCACGGCTGGCACGACACCGTGTACGCCGGGATGTCCGAGGACGACTGCGACCGCCCCGCCACCCCGGGCGGACCGGGACAGTCGGCAAGCGTCCTTGACGACCTGGTCGTGGCGCGCTTCAACGACGTACAGCTGGCCGAGCGTCTGCTGAGCGACGCCGTCGAGCGCGACATCGCGGCCGTGCTAGTGGACCCGGTGATGAGTAATGCCGGCGTCGAAGCACCCTCACCGCAGTTCCTGTCGACACTGCGGGCCCTCTGCGACCGGCACGGTGTCGTCCTCGTCTTCGACGAGGTGATCGCCGGGTTCCGGATCGCACGGGGCGGGGCGGCCGAGAGGTACGGTGTGCGGCCCGACCTGTCCGTCTTCGGGAAGGCGATGGCCGGAGGGTTCACCCAGAGCGCCGTCGTCGGCCGGGCCGACCTGATCGATCAGGTGACGACCGGCGTCGTGCACGCCGGAACCTTCAACGCCAACCCGGTCGCACTGGCGGCCGTCACGGCGACGATGCGCGTCCTGGCCGACCCCTCGGTCTACGAGCTGCTCGAAGGGACCTCGTCCGAGTTCGAAGCTCTCGTCGGCGGCGCTCTTGGTTCATCTGCCGACTTCGGCCGCTTCAACCGGGTCGGCTCGCTCCTCCAGTACGTCCCCGCCGGTGGAACCACCGGGCTCCACGGGACCAGCGGGCTCTGGACCGTGATCCTCGAAGAGATGCTGCGTCAAGGCTTCCTGTTCATGCCGTCCGGCAAGGTCTTCATCAGCACGGCACACACCACCACCGACATCGAGGCGACAGCCGAGGCCCTCGACCGGCTGCTGCGGCGGCTGTGACGTCCGCGTCCAGCCGCGCGTAATACCCAACCGCTCCGAGCCGGGCCGCGTGTTCCCTTCCCCGCGGCCGGTCCACCTCCCCGGAAGACACCATGCTGAACCTCTCGGTCCTGCTCGAGGACTCCGCCCGCACACACCCGGACCGGGACGCCGTCGTCCTCGGCACGACACGCCTCACCTACGCCCAGGTCGAGGCAGCCGCCAACCGGGTCGCCAACCTCCTGGTCGACCGCGGCATCTGGCCCGGCGACAAGGTCGCGCTCAGCTGTCCGAACGTGCCCTGGTTCCCCATCGTCTACTACGGCATCCTTAAGGCTGGCGCCGTCGTCGTACCGCTCAACATCCTGCTCAAGAGCCGGGAGATCGCCTACCACCTGGCCGACTCGAAGGCGAAGGCGTACTTCTGCTTCGAGGGGGACGCGGGCCTGCCGATGGGTGCGGAGGGACACGCCGGGTTCATCGAGACCGCGGGCTGCGAGCACTTCTTCCTTGTCACCGCCGATCCCGAGGCGCAAAGTCCGATCGAAGGTGTCGAGACCATGGGCGCCGCGCTGCAGGGCAGCGCGACGACGTTCGACAGCATGGGGACCACGGGGGACGACCCGGCTGTGCTGCTCTACACGAGTGGTACGACAGGACAGGCGAAGGGTGCCGAACTCAGCCACGCCAACCTGGTTCTCAACGCCCTTTCGTGCAATCGGCTGTTGGAGAACCGTCCTGCCCTGGACACCCACTTGGTTGTGCTGCCGCTGTTCCACTCCTTCGGCGCGACCGTGCAGATGAACGCCGGCTTCTCGACGGCGAGCACACTGGTGCTGCTGCCGCGGTTCGACGCCCGGCAGACGGTCTCCCTGATGCAACAGGAGGACATCACCTTCTTCGCGGGCGTTCCCACCATGTGGTGGGGCCTGTTGCAGGCGCTCACCGACGATGTCGACGTCGCGAGGATCGCGAAGAACCTGCGAGTAGGCGTCTCCGGCGGTGCCTCTCTCCCTGCCGAGATCATCAAACAGGTCAGGGAGCGGCTGGGGGTCCAGGTTCTGGAGGGCTACGGCCTCTCCGAGACTTCGCCGGTGGTGACCTTCAGCGATCCGGCGCGAGAGCCACGGCCCGGCTCCATCGGCGTGCCGGTCTGGGGCGTGGAGCTCAAACTCGTCAACTCGGACTGGTCGGAGGTCGAGGACGACGGCACGGGCAGCGCCATCGGGGAGATCGCAGTCAAGGGCCACAACGTGATGAAGGGTTACCACGGCCGCCCCCAGGCCACCGCCGAAGCAGTCAGGGACGGCTGGTTCCGCACCGGCGACCTCGCCCGCAGGGACAAGGACGGCTTCTACTACATCGTCGACCGGGCGAAGGACCTGATCATCCGCGGCGGCTTCAACGTGTACCCGCGCGAGATCGAAGAGGTCCTGATGACGCACCCCGCGATCAGCCTAGCCGCGGTCGTCGGCGTGCCGCACGAAAGCCACGGTGAGGAGATCAAGGCGTTCGTCATCCTCGACCGCGGCGCCGAGGCCCGTCCCGAGGAGCTGATCGCCTGGAGCAGGGAGCAGATGGCCGGCTACAAGTACCCGCGCATCGTGGAGATCGTGCAGACCCTCCCGATGACGTCCACCGGAAAGATCCTCAAGCGCGAACTCACGTGACCGGCACGCCAAGCGCATGGACACGAGTGGGAAGGACGGCAGATGACAGTGGACGAGGGCCGGTGGCGGGGCACGTTCCCCGGCGCGTTCGGTACGGGGACGGGCGCGGCCCCCGACCCGCTCGTGGCCGCCTGGAAGGCACGCGTGGCGAGGAACCCGGACGGCACAGCGCTCCGATTCTTCGACGGTGCTCTGTCCGCGCGGGAGGTGGACGCGGCGTCGGACGCCTTGGCCGCAGCGTTCCAGGCCCGCGGAACCGGTCGGGGTGATCGGGTCGGCGTGTACCTGCAGAACCTTCCGCAGTACGCGCTGGTGCTGCTGGCCCTGTGGAAGCTGGGGGCCACGGCACTGGGGCTCAATCCGATGTACCGGCGTCAGGAGCTGCGCCGGATCATCGACGACTCCGGGGCGGTCGGGGTCGTCTGTGCGGACTCGGACGTCCACGAGACGCTCGGCACGCTGGCGGGGAGCACGGTCCGATGGCTGGTCAGCACGTCGGCTCTGGACTACCAGTCGAGGAACGATCCGCGGGTCTTCATGACGACGGAGCGCCACGCTCCGGCACCGGACGGCGACCTGGTGGCCCTGATCGGCGAGTTCGAGGGCCGCAGCCCCTCACCCGTGGAGCTGACCCGCGACGACGTCGCGTTCCTGACGTACACCTCGGGAACTACGGGGCCGCCGAAGGGTGCCATGAACACCCACGGCAACGTCCTAAGCGTGGTGGCTACGTGCGCGTCGTGGATGGGCGTGAGCGACGGGGACGTCGTGCTCGCCGTGGCCCCGCTGTTCCACATCACGGGCGCGGTGGTCAACGCGGCGATCTCCCTGCTCACCGACACCACGCTCGTCCTCACGGGGCGGTTCCACCCCGCAGTCGCCCTGGACGCCTTCGCCGAGCACGGGGTGACCTACACCATCGGCTCCATCACCGCGTACAACGCCCTCTACGAGCTGCCGCAGGCCGGACCGGAGCACTTCGCGTCGGTGAAGGCCCTGTACTCCGGCGGCGCGCCGATCCCCCCAGCCACAGTCGAGCGGTTCCAGGAGCGATTCGGCGTCTACCTCCACAACGGCTACGGGATGACCGAGACGACGTCCGCCGTCATCGCCGTGCCTCCGGGGGACAGGGCCCCCGTGCATCTGCCGAGCGGCACGCTCTCCATCGGCAAGCCCCTGCCGCACCTCACCGCGCGCGTCGTGGACCCGCACGGCAATCCGGTGCCGAGCGGGGAACAGGGCGAACTGGAGTTGAGCGGGCCGCAGGTGGTGCCCGGCTACTGGGACAAGCCCGAGGTCACCCGCCAGACGATGCCGGAGGGCCGGCTCCGTACCGGTGACGTCGCCGTCATCGACGAGGAGGGCTGGGTCTACCTGGTGGACCGGCTCAAGGACCAGATCAACGTGTCCGGTTACAAAGTCTGGCCGCGTGAGGTCGAGGACGCTCTGTACGAGCACCCGTCGGTGCTGGAGGCAGCCGTCGTCGGGCAGCCGGACGCGTACCGCGGTGAGACCGTCGTCGCCTACGTCTCGCTCAAGGCGGGTCTGACCGCCACGGCGGAGGAGCTGATCGCCTTCGCCCGGGATCGTCTGGCCGCCTACAAGTGTCCTCGCGAGGTCCATTTCCTCGCCGACCTGCCCAAGACGCAGAGCGGCAAGATCCGGCGTGCCGAACTACGCCGCATCGATGTCGCCGGACCGGTACCACCCTCCACGGACTGATCGTTGTGCTCTTCCCTAGAGCAGCACCATCACCGGCGTCGGCAAGGAGGTGGCCGCCGACCGCCCCCTGCGGTGTCCGGGCGTGCCTACCGACATCGCCTCCGCCGTGGCGTGCCTGACCTCGGAGGACTCCTCCTGGGTCACCGGCCACATCGGCCTCACGGTCGCCAACGGCGCCGCGTGACGACCGCGCCCATCCGACAAAGGACATCCATGACTTTCCCTCACCTTCCGCCGGAGATCGCGGAGCTTCGTGAGCGTACTCGCCGGTTCGTTCGCGAGGTCGTCATAGACGCCGAGCCCGAACCGGGCCGACGTCTCGACCAGACCACCCGTGACCGGCTGCAGGCCGCGGCGAAGGAGGCCGGTGTCTTCGCGCCACTCGTGCCGACGGAGTACGGCGGACAGGGCCTGCCCATCGAGCACTGGTCACCGATCCTGCAGGAGGCCGGCTACTCGCCGATCGGTCCCGTGGCGCTCAACTGCATGGCACCCGACGAGGGGAACATGCACATGCTCAACCTCATCGCGACCGAACAGCAGAAGAAGCACTACCTCGCGCCCCTGGCGGCCGGAGACGTCCGGTCCTGCTTCGGCATGACCGAGCCCCACCCCGGAGCGGGATCCGACCCGGCGGCGCTGCGGACCACAGCCGTGCGCGCCGACGGCGGCTGGATCATCGACGGCCACAAGCGGTTCACCAGCGGGGCTGCCGGTGCCGGGTTCTGCATCGTGATGGCGCGGACGCCGGCCGTCGACAGCTCCCCCGAAGGGGCCACCATGTTCCTCGTCGACATGACGAACCCCGGAATCCGGGTCGGCGAGGCGATCCACACCGTCGACCGCTCCATCGACGGCGGTCACCCGCACGTCCACCTAGAGGACTGCTTCGTCGCCGACGACGCGGTGCTCGGCGAGGTGGGGCTGGGATTCCGGTACGCACAGGTACGGCTCGGACCTGCGCGTCTCACACACTGCATGCGGTGGCTGGGGCTGGCGCGGCGGGCGCACGACATCGCGCTGGACCGGGCCGCGCGGCGTGAGCTGTTCGGCGACACGATCGACTCGCTCGGCCTGGCACAGCACCTCATCGCCGAGTCGGTGATCGACATCGAGACCTCCGACGCGATCATCGCCAAGACCGCGGCTCTGCTGCACAGTGACCCGAAGGCGGGTTCGGCGATGTCGTCGGTGGCGAAGGTGCACTGTTCGGAGGCGGTCTTCCGGGTGGTCGACCGTGCCGTCCAGATCTGCGGAGGGGACGGGGTCTCCGACGGGCTTCCACTGGCGCAGTACCTCAACGAGGTCCGCCCGTTCCGGATCTACGACGGCTCCAACGAGACCCACCGGTGGGCCATCGCCCGCCGGGCATCGGCCGGCCGCAGCGCAGCGGTCCAGGCCGGTGAGCGGTACCGGGGCGACGCTGTCGTGGGCCGAAACGGAGGCTCGTGATGCACACCGTCCCCGACGGCGTGGAGGTCGTCGCAAGCTGGGACGGGGCCCGTCACCTCGACAGCCCTCCGCTCCTGGTCCTCGACGCGGTCACCGGCTTCCTCGACACACACGGCATCGGCAGCGGTCCGCTCGCGTGGCAGCGCATCGGCGACGGCCACTCCAACATCACCTACCTGCTCCAGCGAGGCAGTGAGTGCGTCGTACTACGCCGTGGACCGCGCCCGCCGTTGCCCCAAATCGACGCACGACATGATGCGCGAGGCCCGTGTCCAGAAAATCCTTGGCAGCCACGGAGTGCCGGTGCCGGAGATCATCGCGGTATGCGAGGACGAGTCGCTTCTGGGGGTGCCGTTCTACCTCATGTCCAGGCTCGACGGCATCGTCATCACCGACACGATCCCGCCCCGTCCTTCCCCCGCCGAACAGCGCCGGGCCACCAGCGAGGCGGTCGTCGACACCCTCGCCGCCCTGCACGGCATCGACGTGACCGGAGCGGAACTCGCCTCCCTGGGCTTCCCCGAGGGGTATCTCCGGCGCCAGGTCGACAGATTCCACGGGTTGTGGGAGGTCAACACCACACGCAGCCTGCCCGCGGTGGAGCGCGTCGGGGACTGGCTCGGCCGGAACCTCCCGCCGAGCCAGGCGGCATCGGTGGTGCACGGCGACTACCGCATGGGCAACCTCATGTTCGCACCCCAGGCGCCGGCCAGGGTTCTCGCGATCCTGGATTGGGAAATGGCCACGCTCGGTGACCCGCTCGCGGACCTGGGCTACCTCACCGCCACCTACTCCGAGGCCGGCAGCCCTGCCACCCCGCTCGAGCTCACCCGGGTAACCCCGGTCGCCCGGCTACTTCACCCGGCGCCAACTGGCAGAGCGCTACGAGTCCCGAACGGGCCTCAATCTGACCCCGCTGCCTGGTACCAGACTCTCGCACTGTGGAAGGCAGCGATCTTCTGCGAGGCCATCTACACCCGCTGGCAGCGTGGGGAGCGCCCCCACGACAAGACCTTCGGGCCGTCGCTCGAAGCGGGTGTCCCCCGACTGCTGGAGCAGGCGGGGGCGATACGCCGGCCTGACGGCGACCACTCGCCGCTGACACCACACACGTCCCGATACGGCTGCCCGACTCCAACGCTCGTCCTCAACGGCTGCGACCGTCTCCACGACCCGTCGCGCCGTGTCCGTCTTCCCTTTCTTCAGAGAGAGATCTCGTGCCCTCCGCTTCCTCCCGGCATTCCCCCCGTGACACACGAGTGCTGGTCACTGTCAACGCGCTGCCGCTCGCCGTCGGTGTCCTGCTCTCCTGCTCCACGGCCCTCGGTGAGACCTCCGTGTACGGACGTCTCACCCTTGGCATGGCGTGGGCGCTCACGCAGCTCGTCGTCCTCGTCGGCGGGACGTGGCGGTACGAGAGCCGGGCCGCGTCCTCGTGCGAGCCGGCCCCGGCGACGACCGCTGCCTCTCGTACGGTCGGGGGCACGTGGTGACGACGTACCTCCTGAGCGTCGGCTCGCCCGACCTCATCGGCTCCGCCGCGAGGGGCGCGGTCATCACCGCCTTCTTCGTCTTCATCGGCCTCTGCCTCCTGTGGGTCTTCACCCTCGCCACTCAGGACGACGATCCGGAACGCCTCTACGTCGCCGGCCGGTCTCTCCCGCCCGTCTTCAACGGCGTCGCGATGGCGGGGGAACAGATCACGGTCGTCATCCTGGTCTCGTTGCCGGGAGCGATCGCCCTCTTCGGCTACGCCGGTGTCTCGACCGCCGTCGACAGTGCCCTCGCACTCGGTGTCTTCCTGCTCCTCGCCTCCAGGATTCGCGCGACCCGCCGCTACACCCTCGGTGAGCTGTTCGCCCTGCGTGCTGAAGGGCCGGGAACGCGGATCGCCGGTGCGGTGGTGACGCTGTGCATCGCCGTACCCCTGCTCATGGTCCAACTGCGGGCCGGCGGCATCACCGCCGCTCTTCTGATCGGCATGCCGACCGAGACGGCCCAGGTGGTGTGCACGGTACTGATGGGATTCCTCATCACACGCTTCGCAGGAGTGGCGGATCTGCGCGGCACCAGTTTCATACAGGTCGCCAAGGTGCCCATAGCCCTGGCGACGCTCGCCGCATTGACCCTGCTGGCACTCCGCCTGTTCGACTGGAGTCCTGAATCGCTGTTGTCGGCCGCTATGGACAAGAGCATGTCGCCGGATGACTACCTCAGCCCAGAGCTGTGGGCGCACACCGCCGACTTCGGTCCGCTCGGCACGATCAGCGACCACATCGTCGTCGTCCTCGGCACCGCGATGATGCCCCACCTGCTCCTGCGCGTCAGCGCCAGTCGGGACGCGTCCGCCGCGCGACGCTCATCGAGCGTCGCCGTAGGGCTGACCGGCCTCTTCTACCTGCTCCTGATCACGGCCGGTGTCGCCGCTGCCGCGGTGGTGGGCAGCGGACAGATCGGGGTCGTCGACGTGAAGGGACAGGGAGCCCCGATCCTCCTGGCATCGGAGGTCCTCCCCCACCACTCCACGGGCCGGATCGTGGTCATCGTCCTCGTGGCCTGTGTCGCCTGTGTCGCCTTTCTCGCCGTCCTCACAGCCGTGGCGAGCGTGACCTTCGCCGCCGCCGTCTCCGTGGCCCGCGACTTGTTCGGGCAGAAGGGCCGCTCCAGGATCGGCATCGGAGAGCTCGCCGTCACGCGACTGTCCGTTGTCGCGCTCTGTGCCGTCAGCCTTCTCCTCGCCACCGCCCTGTACCGCTACCCCATTGAATTCCTCCTCGCCCTCTCGCTGAGTCTCGCGGCCACCTGTGTGTTCCCCGCACTCGTCTACTCCTTCCTGTGGACCGGCTTCAACCGCCGTGGGCTGCTGTGGCTCGTCTACGGAGGGCTGTCCATCTGCATACTCCTGACCCTTGCCTCCCCCGCGGTGTCCGGGACTAAGTACGCGCTGCTGCCGGAGCAGGACTTCAACCTGATCCCGCTTCACACCCCCGGGCTGATCTCCGTCCCGGCAGCCTTCCTCCTCGGATGGCTCGGCAGCGCGCGACCGTGGGAGGGGACCGCACGAGCCCGGCGCACGGCGATGAGGGAGGCACGGAGTCAGTGACAGGCCCTGACTCCTGACTCGACAACCGTGGGAGAGCGGCGGTGCGACCGACGTGTGCATCGTGCACCGGGCCCGAGCAAGGCAGGTGCTCGCTGTCGTTCTCGCCGGCGGTCATGGCTGGCGAAAGTAGCGCCACCAGCCACAGGAACAGCTAGGACGTTGAGGGAGAGAAGGCACATGACGGCACAGAAGCAGCGCCAGCCCCTGCCGTCGGTGGAGACTGACACGCCGACGGACGAGATCCTCAAGCTCCTGACCCGCGACGGAGGCGTCATCGTCAGGAACTTCCTGACGAACGAGCAGATGAACCGCTTCTACGCCGAGATCGAGCCGCCGATGCAGGCGCTTCGCCCAGGCTCGACCCACGAGAACGAAATGGTGGCCGCGTTCCACGGCAGCAACACCAAGCGCCTCACCAACCTGGTCACGCACAGCGCCACGTTCCGCAGCGAGATCCTCGAACACTCCCTGGTCCACGAGGTCTGCGACCGGATCTTCCTCCCGGAGTCGGGCACGTACTGGATGACCACCGCGCAGGTGATCGAGATCGGCCCCCGCAGCCAGGCGCAGATGCTGCACCGGGACCTGGAGAACTGGTTCCCTTTCATCGGGATGGGGCCCGACGGTCCGGAGGTCACCCTCAACTTCCTGATCGCCCTGACCGACTTCACGGAGGAGAACGGCGCCACCCGAGTCATCCCCGGGAGCAACCACTGGAGCGACTTCGAGGATCGCGGAACTCCTGAGCAGACAGTTCCAGCGATCATGAACGCCGGAGACGCCCTTCTGTTCAGCGGCAAGACCGCGCACGGTGGCGGCGCGAACCAGACCAGCGACGAGTACCGGCGGGCTGTGGCCTTCGCCCTCAATCCGGGCTTCCTCACCGGCGAAGAGGCGTACCCCTTCCTGATCGACATGGAGCTCGCCAGAAAGCTTTCGCCCCGTGTCCAACGCATCCTCGGGTTCCGGTCCCAGTACCCGACGGGCTCTCCTGGCCTGTGGCAGGTCGACTACGCCGACCTGGGCGACTACCTCGCACTCTGAGAGCCGACCCGATCGACTCACGTGCCCTGGCCAGCTGCCTCTGCCGATTGGATGGATGGGCCCAAAGGGCTCGCGCAGCGTCGCAGCGAGGCACGGGGCTCACCGCGGAAGGCAGGGACCGTGCTGCCGTCAAGTGCGGCTCTCACCGAATGCTGTGCGCTCGGCGGGACGGCACGCGAGGGCGAGCAGTTTCCGCCAGTCGACAGGGGGCGCTGTGGGTGGTGCGCCGGGGCGGTCGCGTGGCAGCAACACCCGTAGCGGGCGGGGCCGTACCGAGCACACGACCGGTGTGCGCAACCACAGCGCCTCCCCGTCGACCGCCACCGGAATCCGCGTCTCCTCCCCGCCCATCGTCACGGGGAGTTGCGGTTCCCCGGCCGTCACCTCGATCCGCCGCGCGGTCATCACGGCGAGCCCCGGCGCCTGTGAGCCCCACAGGGCCAGCTGTGCCGCCTGTGCCGCGTTCTCCACCCTGATCCCGATCACACCCAGCTCACCGTCGTCGAGCACGGGCCGGCGCCCGCCGCCGCTCAGCTCGTCGGCCGAGACGTACGGGTTGTTGCTGATCAGCAGTGCCTGCTGGTCCGCGAGCCGGGTACCGTCCGCCCACGCGTCGATCCGTCCCGCGCCCTCCCCGGCCAGCAAGTCCGGCAGCAGCTTCAGGGCGGTGCCCGTCTTGTCGTCGCGGTACTCGGGGCTCTGCACGATGTCCGCGTACACGCCGAAGGACACCGTGTTGACGAAGGGACGGCCGGAGACGTCGCCGAGATCGACCCGGATCACCTCGCCGTCGGTCAGGGCATCGAGACAGCGCGCCGGGTCGGCGCGGTCGAGGCCGAGATCCATGGCGAAGTGATTGCGAGTGCCCGCGGAGATCACGAGGAACGGCAGTCCGTGTTCGGCGGCGACGGCCGCGACCAGTGCCTGAGTACCGTCGCCACCGGCGACACCGAGCAGGTCGGCACCGTCTTCCACGGCCTCTCGGGCCGGTCCGCCCACGTCGACCGGGGCTGACGGGTCCAGCAGGATCACCCGCGCGCCCAGTCGCTCCGCCCGCTTCACGAGGTCGAAGCGGGCGACCTTGCCACCGCCCGACTTCGGATTCATGATCAGCACCGCCCGCCTCGGCGGACGTGCGCGTACGGGCCGCTGCGACCGGGGCGGCCGCGCTCGGTGCAGCGCCGTGCGGCCGCAGGTCACCGCCGTCGCCCAGCACAGGCTGGAGATCAACGCGATCAGCCACAGACCGCTCCGCGCATAGAACACGAGCACTCCGGCCGGCGCCCCGACGGCCACGAACGCGCCGAGCAGCCGCACGAGACCGCGCCGGGCCACGAGCCACCAGATGCCTGCGGCGCAGACCACGAGCCCGAGGCCCGGCCATGACCACGAGCAGTCCGCCCCCGCTCAGCGCGAGCAGCAGCACTGCCACGGCGGCGGTTGCCGCCACCACGGCGAACCACGCGAGCAGCCGGGCTGCCAGCCCGGCCCGCGGCCGTGCCTTTCGTGTCCTGTCTATGGCCGTCTCCTGAAGGGGCTCTGATCCGTTCTGCCTCACCAGCCTGGCGTAGCGCCCCTGGCCGAGTGCGTCCCGGACGCCCGTACGGGTGAGCCGGTCAGTCGAGCGCGTCGAACCCCGGCGCGAGACAGCTGAGGGGCTGGCCCCCACTGACGAGGGGCGTACGTCAAGGGCTTCCCGTACATTCACACTATGGGAACCGACGTCGATGCGTTCCTTGGTCAGCTGGCCCGCCACCTCAGGACACAGGTGGAGAATCTGGCCGGCCTGCTGCTCCAGCGCCTGAACGGCGAACTCCCCGAACTGCGGGAGGAGAGGGAGATCGCGGCTCTGACCTTGGAGGAGACAGCCCAGCACGTCACCACCATTCTGGATCTCCTGGAGACCCAACCTGACGTGAGCGCGCCGAAAGCGCCTTCGGTCGTTCTTGAAGTAGGCCGCATCTACGCCCGGCGGGGGATCCCGGTGAGCAGACTCCTGCGTGGCTACCGGCTCGGCCACCTCAGCCTCCTCGAAATGGTCCAGGCCGAAGCTCCCCGCCTCACCAGCGACTGGCACATGATCCACCTGGCCGCGATGAGGCTGATCACGATCGGCTTCGACTACGTGGACCGGTCCTCGGAAGAGGTCGTCGCCGCCTACCAGGAGGAGCGCGACCATCTCCTCCAGCGCCGACTCGCCCTCACCAACAGGGCGAGCAAGCGGATCGGGGCCACACTCGACGTCACCCGCACCGCACAGGAGTTGACGGAGGTATGCACCGAGGAGTTCACCGATCTCGTCACCGTCGACCTGTTCGACTCCGCCCTCGACGAACAGGGCACGGGTTCACCGGAGGCTCTGACGCAGCGCCGAGTCGCCCAGCGCTCCGTCTTCGACGGCTGTCCGGAGTCCCTGCTCCGCATCGGTGAGGCACACTCCTACCCCGACGACTCGGAACCGGCTCGCACACTGGCCACCGGACGATCCGTCCTGCACCGCGTCGGAAGGGCCGGGATGCCCATGTGGATGGCCCCGTCCGAGTCCCACAGTCAGGCTTTGCGCACCCTCGGCCTCCACTCTGTTCTCCTCGTAGCGTTGCACGCCCGTGGGGAGACACTGGGCCTGGTGCAGTTCTCACGCCATCGCACCTCGGCCCCGTTCGACGACGACGACCTGCTGCTGGCGCAGGAGATCGTCTCCAGGGCAGCGGTGTCCATCGACAACGCCCGCCGGTACACCCGTGAGCGTTCCACCGCGCTCGCTCTCCAGCGAACCCTGCTGCCGCGACACACGGTGAAACAGTCGGCCGTCGAAGCGGCCTCGCGCTACCTGCCCGCCGGGTCCCGCGCGGGTGTGGGCGGTGACTGGAACGACGTGATTCCGCTGTCCGGGGCCCGCGTCGCGCTCGTCGTCGGCGACGTCGTCGGACGCGGCCTGCACGCCGCCGCCACCATGGGCCGACTCCGCACAGCCGTCCGCGCCTTCGCCGATATCGACCTCATGCCCGATGAGCTGCTCACGCATCTGGACGACGTGGTCATCCTGATGCAGCGCGAGGAGTCACGGGACGAGGGTGAGACCAGCGCCACCTGCCTGTACGCGATCTACGACCCTGTCTCCCGTCTGTGCTCCGTCGCCAGTGCCGGCCATGTACCGCCGACCGTGGTGACCCCCTCGACCACCGGCGAGGACACCCGGACCTCCAACGTGGTCAAGCTGCCTGAGGTGTCTGTCGGACCGCCCCTCGGCCTGGGCGGACTGCCCTTCGAGACGACCGAGTTCGAACTGCGGGAGGGCAGCCTGCTGGTGCTGCACACCGATGGGCTGATCGCCGATCGCACGCGTGACGTAGATGTCGCACTCACCACACTGCACGATGTCCTCACCTCGGCGCCGGAGTCGCTGGAGGAGACCTGCGACCAGCTGCTGGCCGCACTGCTGCCCAGCCGACCCGCCGATGACGTCGCTCTGCTGATTGCCCGGACCCGAGCCCTCGATCCCGACCATGTCGCAGCGATCAACCTGCCGTCCGATCCAGCAGCCGTTTCCGGAGCCCGCCGCTTCGCGTCCGACGTACTGGCGGCCTGGGGGCTGGAGGAGATGTCGTTCACCACCGAGCTGGCCGTCAGCGAACTGGTGACGAACGCGATCCGCTACGGCAAGAGCCCCATCCAGCTGCGACTGATCCTCCAGTCGACGCTCCCCTGCGAGGTCTCCGACGCCAGCAGCACGGCCCCGCATCTGCGCCGCGCCCGGATCTTCGACGAAGGCGGCCGGGGCCTACTGTTGGTGGCCCAGCTCACCGACCGCTGGGGCGCACGACACGGTCGTGAGGGAAAAGTCATCTGGGCCGAGCAGGCTCTCCCCGCCACCGGCGGGTCCGACCACTGACCGAACGAAACACCGCTCGCACCTCAAGGGCGAGGCGGCGACCAGGGCGTTCGCCCCGGCCTGTGGCAGAGCCCTCGATCGGACCGACTTGATCGATCGACTAAGTCGGTATAGTGGGCGTATGGCTCATATTTCCGCGGCGGAGCGCCGCCCCCAGTTGATCAAGGCGGCCATCGACCTCATGACACGGGAGGGCGTCGCCGCGGGAAGCACCCGCGCCATCGCCGCGGAGCTCGGCGTCGCACAGGCCACCGTCCACTACACCTTCGGCACGAAGGAGGATCTCTACCGGGCGGTGATGGACCAGATCACCGACGAGCTGGTCGCGCAGGTGCAGCGGGCGGCGCCGGAAGACGCGGGCTTCGAGAAGACCTTCAGCGCCCTGGCGGGGGCCTTGTGGAGCACCGTGCGTGAGCCGACGTCGCACCAGCAGCTGCTCACTGAACTGACCATGTTCGCCCTGCGTGTGCCCGGGCTCAACGAGGCCCGGCAGAGCCATTACCAGCAGGTCATCGAGGTGACGGCACAGGTGATCGCCGAAACCGCGGACAGGACGGGACAGAAACTGGCCGAGTCCCCGGAAACAGTGGCTCGGTTCTTCCTCTCCGGCTTCGACGGACTCACCATGCAGGTCCTGCTGAGCGTGCCGGACGAGGACACGGAGCGGACGGGCCTCAGGGCACTCGTCGCTGCGACCGTAGCGCTGGCCAAGGGGAGCCTCGACCTCCCGGACGTACCGACAGCCTGACACGACAGCAAGACGGTTGGGGGCGCACCTGGAAGGTGCGCCCCCAACCGTCTCTGCCTACTCTTGAGACTCAGCCGGCCCAGACGTCCTCGACGTAGCGCCCGGACTCGACGAGCGCCGCGAGCCACGCCACGGCCTGCTCATCGCTCGCACCGGTCCGTTCACGGTAGAGCGCCATGAACGCTTCCCGTACGGCCGGTGCCATACGGCGGCCGTCGCCGCAGATGTAGACGCGTCCGTCGGACTCCAGGACCGACCACACCTCCTCGCTCTCACGGGCGATGCGCTCCTGGACGAAGCGGGCGCCGTTCTCGGGCGCGTGCATGAAGGCGGGGCGCATGCTGACGGCGCCGGCCGTCTCGGCTGCCTCGAACTCCTCCCGGTGGAGGAAGTCCACGTCGGGATGGTCGCAGCCGAAGTAGCAGAGCAGGGTCCCGGTCGAGCCGGCGTGGTGGCGGTCGAGGACCGCGCCGCGGAAGGGCGCGAGACCGGTACCCGCGCTGATCAGGATCACCGGTACGGAGGTGTCCTCGGGGAGGCGGAAGGACTCGCTGCACGGCAGGACCCGGGCCTGGACCACGTCGCCCGCGTTCACCGTCTGCAGGAAGTGCGAGGCGATGCCCCGGAAGGTGCCCTCCCCCGACCGGTGGGGCGCCGCGAGCAGCGACACCATCAGGTCCGCCTCGCCCGGCCGGGCCGCGGCGGACGACGAGAGCGAGTAGTGCCGGGGGCGCAGCACCGGCAGCATTTCCAGGAAGCGTTCGAAGGGCAGTTCGCACGCACGGTAGCGCTCCACGAGGTCCAGGACGCTGAGCCCCGCGACGGTCACCTGCTCCCGGAAGGTCTCGGCATCGGCGGTGACAAGGACGGTGAGCGGCTGCTTCTCAGGCGGGCAGGACGTGTGCTCGGCGAGCACGGCGACCTGCTCCTGGGTGGCCGGGTCCTGCAGCTCGACGAAGTCGGTGAGCAGGCGGCGCAGGGTCAGCGGCCGGTCGACAGGCAGCGCGCCCCGGCTCCGACGGCGGGCGCGCAGCCGGACCGTGCGGTCCAGGTCGAGGCCGAAGCGGTCGGCGACACGCTGGACGAGGGCCTCGGGATTGCTGGGCAGGACGGCCAGGTGATCAGCGGTGCGGTAGCTGACGCCCTCGGGCAGGCGGAGCCGCAGGAACCGCTTGGAGCGTCCGAGTTCGTGGTCGGTGTCGACGAGTTCGTACGCTTCGAGGACCTCCATCGGCTGGACGCCGTGGCGCTCGGCGAGACCGCCGAGGACCGACTCCGAGGTGTCCTCCAGCTCGTACAGCCCTTCTGCTTCCGCCCTCGGTGCGGTGCCTGCCGCTTCGCCGGCGACCGGTGCGCCGTACTCGTCGAGCAGGACCGTCCACAGGTCCGCCGTCCACTGGTCGACCACTCCGCCGAAGTCACCTGATGCGTCGGCGGCGCCGCGCTCCAGAAGCGGGACGGCGCCGGCGGCGGCCAGACGCTCGTCGATCAGGGTGGGGATGCGCTGGTAGGTCGCCGCCCAGTTGCGGTCGCCGACACCGAGGACGGCGTACCGCAGGCCGGCGAGCGAGCCGGGGGCAAGGTTCTCCAGAGCGGCGACGAACTCGGCTGCGTCGTCGGTGGGGCGACCGTTGTAGGAAGCGGCGACGATGACGACGGGGCCCTCGGTTCCGGCCAGCCTTTCCGTGTACTCGTTGAGGGAGGTGACGGACGGGGTGAAGCCGTGCTCCTCGCCGTCGCCGCCGAGGTCGCGGGCGATGCCGGCGCAGGTGCCGAGGTTGGATCCGTGCAGCAGGGTCAGCGCGGTGCCGCTCGCACGGCGCGTCACGGTGGCGGTCCGGCCCGCGACGGGATCCGCCGCCGTCACGGCGGGCAGGCGCCGCTCGTCGCTGGTGCGGCGGGCGAGCCGGAGGCTGAACCCGTCGGGCTTGATGGTCAGCGTCGACTTGATCTTTAGCTGGTAGTCGGTGTGGTCGATCAGACGGTAACGGTGCACCAGCAGGCCCAGCAGCAGGGTGGCCTCGTGCAGGGCGAACTGGCGGCCGATGCAGGCCCGCTCGCCGTTGCCGAACGGCTTGAAGGCGTGGACCGAGCGGGCCGCCTCCCGCTCGGGGGTGAAGCGCTCGGGATCGAACAGCTCGACGTTCTCCCCCCAAGCCGCGTCACGGTGAAGGGCCGAGGTGATCACCATCAGCGACTCGCCCTTGCGTACGGGGTACTTGCCGCCGATGACGGTGTCCTCGATCGGCTCGACGGCGAACGCGGGAGCCGTCGGCCACAACCGCAGGCTCTCGTTGAGCACCTGGCGGATGTAGGTGAGCTTGCCGATGTCGCCGTACCCGGGATCCGGGTCGTCGGTGTCACCCCACAGGGCGTCCACCTCGGCCTGGGCCCGGGCGAGCACCTCCGGATGCTTGGTGAGGTAGTAGAGGGCGAAGGAGAGCGCGCTGCTGGTGGTCTCGTGGCCGGCGATCAGGAAGGTGATCACCTGGTGGCGGATGTTGACGTCGTCCAGCAGCTCGCCGGTGGCGGGGTTCTTGGTGTGCAGCATCAGCCCCATCAGGTCGTCCGTGCTGGTGTCGCCGGAGGCGCGGCGCTCCTTGATCACGTCGTCGACGAGGTCCGTCATCAGATCGACGTCCTTGCGGAACTGCTCGACCTTCTTCCTCTTGAACAGCTCGGAGCCCGGGATGGACTCGCCCTTCTCCTGGGCGAAGACGAGAGCCCGGGCCATCGCCTCGACGAACGGATGCAGGTCGTTGCGCCGGAAGGACTGGAAGTCGTAACCGAAGCCGCACAGGCCGATCGTGTCGAAGGTCAGCCGGGTCATCTCGTCGGGGACATCCACCGACTGCACCCCGGCGAGCCGGTCCCATTTCCCGATCAGTGAGCGGGCGACCTTGAGCATGGGGGCGTGGTAGCTGCGCATCGCGCCGAGCGAAAACGCGGGCATCAGGATGTCGTGGGCCTTGCGCCAGTTCGGTTCGTGGTTGTAGGCGGTGAACAGACCGTCCCCGGCCAGGGCCCGAACCTCGACCAGGTCGGCGTGAACGTGCTTGCGGAAGCGGGTCTCGTCCGACAGCTCGGTCACGAGGTCCAGGCCGCCGATCATGACGGTGTCCCTCCCGAAGACCCGCAGCCGGTACACAGGCCCGAACTCCCTGAACTCCTTCAGCAGGTAGGCCAGGAAGTCCGCGCCCGCAGGAACGTTGAACGCGTGGCCTACGAGGGGCAGTGGGGGGCGCTCGGGGATCGCCCGCGCCATACCTACGGACACCTGAGTCATGAGCGTGCCTTTCGTTTCACTCCAGCGGTCACCATTCAATTTACACACGACTTTGTCGAGTGAACATGTCGTGTGACTGTATTGAAGGACACAGTCGGCCGAGGGAACCCGGCATCCTGCGAGAACGTCCAGCGGAAGCAGCTTGACAGACGACCTCGTCAACGGACACGGTTAACTGACATGGTCAACCGACCATGTCGTGCGCCAGTGCTGCATGCGCGCTTCTCACCGAGCACATCGAGGTTTCGTATGAACACCATGCTGGCCGGGCGGCTCCGCCTGGACACCCGTACCTTCGCCGTCGAAGAGGTCCCGGTCCCGGTTCCCGGTCCGGGCGAAGTCCTCGTCGAAGTGCGGGCCGCCGGCGTCTGCCTGTCCGACATCCATCTGATCGACGGCAGCCTGAGCCCCTTCTACCCCGTGGACACCGTCAAGGACTCCGGTGCCCTCACCCCCGGCCATGAGGTGGCCGGTGTCGTCCACACCGTCGGCCCCGACGTCAAGGGCAACTGGACTCCCGGCCTGCGCGTCGTACTACAGGCCGGTCAGGCGTGCGGCGACTGCGCCGACTGCCTGCGCCACATGACCTGCCGCCAGCCTCTGACCCGAGGAGTGGACTACGACGGCGGCTGGGCGCAGTACGCCCTCGCCCGGGAGGACACGCTGCTCCCCATCCCGGACCACCTGCCGTTCGACCAGGCCGCGATCATCCCCGACGCCGTCTCCACCCCGTACGCCGCGATCGTCGACACCGGCGCGGTCCGCCCCGCGCAGGCAGTCGGCATCTGGGGAGCCGGAGGTCTCGGCGCCCACGGCATCCGGCTCGCCCGCCTGGCCGGAGCCGCCCCAGTCATCGCTGTCGACCCGCTGGCCTCGGCCCGCGAGCGCGCCCTCCTTTTCGGCGCCGACCACGCGCTGGACCCCACAGCCGGAGACTTCACCGAGGCGGTGCACCAAGCCACGGCAGGCCGGGGCATCGACGTCGCCTTCGACTTCGCCGGCGTCGGAGCGGCCCGCGCCCAGGCCACGACCGTGCTCGGCCCGAACGGCGTCCTGGTCCTCGCCGGCCTCACCCCGGAGCCGGTCAGCGTCGCCGACAGCATCGACTTCTGCTTCAACGTCCGACAGATCCGCGGACACTACGGCTCCGAACCAGAGCACGTGGAACAGCTCGTCGCGCTGGCCGCCGCCGGACGGATCGACCTCGGCCCCTCCGTCAGCGCCCACGTCCCCCTGACTGAAGCCGCGGACGCCGTCGCCCGGCTGGAGAAGAAGGTCGGAGACCCGATCCGCCTCGTACTCACCCCCTGAGCACAGCAGGGTGGAGTCCGGATCACCAGGCACAACGCGACCGATTCTGCCTCTACCTCCACCACCGCCCGAAGGTCAGCGACACCCCGGATATTCGGCCACCTCGCGCCGACCGGGCAGCCACTCAAATGCGACGACTACCTGCCCGGCTGAACTCCTTCTCTGTTTTGACATCTATCGAGGGAGCAGAAAGCAGCCGAAGCCGGTGTTCGATTACGAGGTCGGACCGCAAGCACGTTCACGATCGCCGAATTGTTCGAATGAAGCTCGCCAATCGGTGATGCCCCGAACTCAGGAGTCGGTGCATCATGCACTCGCTTCGCTCGAGACAGGTGCACTTTTTTGTTGCAGTCGGACTCCACAATTGGGACGGTGGAAACGTCGGAACCGCGGCCAAGAGAGGAGCCAGAAGCTCACATAGAAACCACGGATTCGGGCGGCACGTCACCATATCTGGCACGGCCCATAGCATTATCGAATCCCTTACTGACCCGATCACCCAATACAGCTCACCATACGCAGACCGCGTGATCGAAGGAGAAAAGCATGTCGAACTCTCTTAAGGGCGGAACCGAGGAAACTGCAGTCGACGTCGTGATCGTCGGTGCCGGCTTCGCCGGCCTGACCGCCGCAGAACGGCTGGTGAATATGGGCGTGTCGGTCTTGGTCGTGGAAGGTCGCGACCGCGTCGGAGGCCGAGCGTTCTCGGGCGAAGTGGCCGGGGTCAAGGTCGACCTCGGGGCGACGTGGGTCGCACGGCGGCACACTGCGATCCGGGACCTCGCGAGCCGGTTGGGGTGCACCACGACCAGTCAGTTCGACGAGGGCCACAACGTCCTGTGGATGGACGGACAGCGCAGCACCTACACCGGCACCTTCCCCGAGGTCTCACCTGAAGCCTTGGAAGACCTGGCCCGTATCCAGATGGCCGTGGCGGAACTGACTTCGACCATCAACGTCGATGCAGCCTGGGAATCCCCGGACGCCGGGCAGCTCGACGCGATCTCGTTCGGAGAATGGCTCGACCAGCAGCAGGCGACGACGAGCACCCGGGCGCTGATGACGATCCTCACCAAGGTGCAGTGGGGCTGCAGCCCGGGGGACGTCTCTCTGCTGCACGCTTTGCGCTACATTCGCGCTGCCGGGGGCGTGGAGCACATGCTCAGCGTCGAGGACGGTCAGCAAGAGGAGCGCATCACCGAAACGACTCAAGAGATCGCCGTGAGGCTCGCCGAGCGACTCGGCGACAGGGTTGTCGTCGGTGCCCCTGTTCGACGAATCACCCAGGACGACAGCGGCGTCACGGTCAGCACCGACTCGAAAGTGATCAACGCCAAGTACGCCATCGTCACTGCCGCCCCCTCGCACCGCGCCGACATCGACTTCGAGCCTGCCCTGCCTGACAAGGCGGAAGGGCTCGCGAAGACGTGGCGTCTGGGCACGCTGAGCAAGGCATTCGTCGCCTATGAGAAGCCCTTCTGGCGGAGCAGCGGGCTTTCGGGTGAGGCACTGACCGACACCGGGACCGTTTTCATCACCTTCGACGTTTCGCCCGATGACAACGGACCAGGCGTCCTGATGGCCTTCTGCGACCCTCGCGTATTCGACGGTTTCAACTCGGCGGATCGACGTCGCCGGGTGATCGACCAGCTCGTCGAGCTGTACGGCGCTCAGGCGAGCGCCCCCATCGACTACGTGGACCACTGCTGGGGCCCGGCGTCCGAACCGTTCGCCCCGGGAGGGCCGAACCCTGCTGTAGCCCCCTATGCATCCGTCAGTTACGGCAGCGCCCTCACGGAGCCCCACGGGCGCATCCACTGGGCTGGGGTAGAAACCGCCGGCGAGTGGGCCGGAACCATGAACGGCGCCGTGCTTACGGGTCAGCAGACCGCCGAGCGGGTCGCACAGCGGCTTGGAAAGCGCGCCGACACGGGTGCCCAGTAGGCAGCGCTGCGGGGAGCCGATTTCGGCAAGGCCGGGCGGGAAGACGTAGCAGACGGCTGCGGCGGTCGGCGAGAACGCCGCCGAATCGGCTCCTGGCAATGCTAGTCAGGGGATGTCCGTGCCTCGGTCTTCAGGCTCCGGAAATGAGCCCAAACGCAACTTGCGCAGCCGCAGGATCGAGGCAGATCGCCGACGTGAACGAATGCGCGACCGGCCCGTGCACCGTGCACCATACCCAGGTAAAGCAGGTGCTCAGTGTCGTTCTCACCGCGGCCGTGGCTGGTGACAGTGAGGTATGAGGTAACCGCCACAGGCAAGAACACCGTGTTCGTGGGCGTGCCGACTGGGGCGCCCCGCCCAGGGGAGTGACTTTGAGTATTCGGACTTTCCTTGTGGGTCTCGGTGCCACTGGCCGGCCCATCGCTTCTTCCTTGCTGCAACGCGCGGACGTGGAGATCGTCGGAGCAGTGGACCAGGACACCCGTGTGGCTGGTCAAGACCTCGGAGTGCTACTTGGTGGCGCCGCGAACGGTGTCGTCATCGTGAGCGACCCGGCCGACCTGCCCGCCGCCGACCTCGCGATTGTGGCGACCACCTCGGATCTGCACAGGGTGGCCGACACCCTGCTGCCGCTGCTGGAGCGTTCGTACAACGTCCTGAGCATCAGCGAGGAGCTGGCCTATCCCTGGCAGAGCCATCCCGGCCTGGCCCGAAGGCTCGACGACACGGCGGAGGCACATGGCGTGACCGTCCTGGGCATCGGGGCAAACCCGGGCCTCCTGATGGACACCCTTCCTCTCCTGCTGACTGCACTGACCCAGCGCGTGGAAAGCGTGTGTATCCGCCGGCGGACGAACATGTCACGCTACGGCGCGATCCTGTCGAAGTTCGGCCTCGGTCTGATCACAGAGGAGTTCGCGACGGCTCGCAGCCGGGGCGAGGTCGTCGGGCACTACGGCTTCGAGCAGGCCATCGGGGCGCTCGTGGCAGGGCTCGGGTGGGATCTCGACTCGGTGGACGTGGCAGAGGTCGAACCCGCTGTCGTGACGACGTCGCCGCGCGTCGGGGACCATCTGCGTATCGAACCGGGACAGATCACGGCTGTCACTCATGCCGCCCGGGGCGTGCTCAAGGGCGAACCGGTGATCGACCTAGAGATCACGTTCGGGTTCTTCGAGCCGGCCGATGAGATGGCCGCGGGCGACGACTACCGGATCGTCGGTGAGGAGCAGGTCATCGACCTTCGTTCCTCCGTGGGCTTCGATTCCTTCCTCAGCACGATCGCGACGGCGGTCAACGCCGCCGCCGCGGTCGTCGAGGCCGTCCCGGTCTCCTGTCGATGGGAGACCTCCCGGCCCGCTCGGTCGCGGCCAAGGGAGAGCAACGAGCAGCCCGGGCCTCGCTCGGGGTCACGACTTCTCCGGACTGAGACGGAGACACGCAAGACGGAAAACCTCTTGCCCACCCGTCTTCACACATCTCGCCGAAGAGACGCCCGTCACGGTTCATCCGCTGGACCGGAGCGAAGGCTTGCGGCGCATGCCGAGCAAATCTTGACGCGAATCGTGAAATAGGACAAACCCCCCACCTGAAGGAACGGTATGAGGACCGACAACACGAAATACAGCAACTTCACCGGCTGGATCGACCGACCGGACGACGTGCAGCCCGCACTGGACGGCGACCTCACCTGTGACATCGCCGTCATCGGCGGCGGCATGGGCGGCATGGCGGCTGCGCTGCGCCTCGCGGAGCGTGACCAGGACGTGGTCCTGCTGGAGGCCGAGTTCTGCGGCTACGGCTCAGCCTCGCGCAACGGCGGTCAGATCGCCGGGGCGCCGGGCGGTGACCTGCGGATGCTCAGCATCCAGTCCCCTAAGAAGATGCCGGTCATGGCGAAATTGGCGGAGCACGCGGGCCGCTACGTGGAAGACCTCATCAAGACGCACGACATCGACTGCGACTACGTGGCAAACGGCCTGGTGTGGGGTGCGGTCTCACCCCTCATGATGCTCAGGGTGCGCACCCAGGCGGCGATCCTGCGCGCCTACGGTGGGAATGGGACTGTCGGCAGCAGGGAGAAACTCGGCCTTCCTGCCGGCTTCGTGGGCGGTATGCGGGAATCCATCGGCGGGATGCTGAACCCGGGCAAGCTCGCTCGTGGTGTGCGTCGCGCGCTGCTCGCCTCGTCGGCCAAGGTCTTCGAGCAGTCGCGGGTGAGCGATGTCCGGCGGACAGGCCGCACCGTCGAGCTCACGACACCGCATGGCACCGTGCGGGCCAACAAGGTACTGCTCGCAACCAACGTCTACGGCGGCGAGTGGGACATCTGGCCCAAGAACCTCGCGACGCCGCTGTACGTCATCGAGATCGAGTCGGAACCCATCGCGCCGGAGCGGCTCGCCGAGCTGGGCTGGACCAGTCGGTCCGGCATCATCACCCAGCACCAGTTGATGACCCACTACCGGCTCACCGAGCGCAACACCATCGTCTGCGGGGTCCGCCAAGCGCAGCGAGGCCAGACCTACCCGCTCCCGGACCGGGTCCCGGACCCCATTGTCGTGCAGGACATGGGGAAGGATCTGGCCCGTCGGTTCCCGTCGCTGTCCGACGTGGCCATCGAGCGGGCCTGGGGCGGTTGGATCGGCATCAGCCCGGACTGGCTGTCGATCGCCGGGCAGGTGGGTGACAACGTCTTCTACTCGATGGCCTGCAACGGCCACGGCCTCTGCCAGGTGCCGTACGTGACCCACCAGCTCGCCGACTACATCGTCGACGGTGAGATGCCGGACGACCTCGCCGGCATCTGGTCGGACGCCTCGAAATACCCGCCGTCGATGTCGCTGCTGATGCAGCCGCTTGTCCTCCGAGCCGTCTGGGGACTGGACCGGTTCAACGACTTCCTCAACGGCAGCAGGACACTGGCGCGACGGGCTCTCCGTCGTCGCAGGCGCGCGGACTCCTGAAGTTCGGGCGGCGCCTGATCTGTGACGGCGTGGTATGAGATCGCCACCCGCTACGGCAAGACCGCCCAGTCCTACGAAGCAGCCGTCCCCCTCGCATCACTCCTTGTGTGGAACTGACATTTGACGAGAGAACCCAGTAGGCAGCGCTGCGGGGAGCCGATCTCGGCAGGCCGAACGGGAGGGCTTGGCAGGCAGCTGCGTCGACCGGCGAGGACGCCGCCGAATCGGCTCCTGGTACCGCTAGCGGGGGGGCAGGCTCCGCACCGCCGTCTCATCGCGGTCGCAGGGCATCTACCAGCTCGACAAGAGGAACCTGGAAGAGAGTTCAAGGGCTCCGACGGCAAGCTGTTCAAGCAACAGCTCAAGGTCGGCGACACCATGAACCTCCCAGGCGGCGCGGTCTCGGTCACCTTCGACGGCGTCCAGGAGTGGGCCGGCTTCCAGGTCACGCGGCCGCCCGGCAGCGGCTGGGCGCTCAGCGGTGCCGTCGTCGCCATCTTCGGCCTGGCCGGCTCCCTGTTCATCCAGCGCCGCCGCATCTGGGTGCGGGCCGTGCGGGGCGCCGACGGCGTGACCGTCGTGGAGATCGCCGGCCTCGGCCGCAGCGAGTCCGCGAAGGTTCCCGCGGAGCTCGGCGACCTCTCCGAGGTCCTGTACAACCGGGCGCCCGCCGCGCCCGAGAACGCCGCCGCCCCCGAATCCACCGACACCCACGCCGTCACTGCCGAAGAGACTGAGAAGAAGTGAATCTCGCCGCCGCAACAAACGAGCATCTCGCGAACGTCAGCAACACGCTGATCTACTCCGCGATGGCCGTCTACACCCTGGCCTTCTTCGCGTACATCGCCGAGTGGCTCTTCGGCAGCCGCAGCAAGGTCGGCCGTACCGCCGCCGCGCTCACCGCCGACGCCGCCACCAAGGCCGCGTCCGGTCCCGCCGTCACCGTGAAGAAGGCCGGCACCACCGCCGTACTGGAACGCCCCGAGGTCGTCGTACGCGCCGCCTCCGGCTCCCGCGACGTGCCCGACGGGCCGGGCGCGCACGGCGGCACCGAGAAGGGCGACCTCTACGGACGCATCGCCGTCTCCCTCACCGTCCTCGCCTTCGCCATCGAGGCGGGCGGCGTCCTCACCCGCGCCCTGTCGGTGGAGCGGGCGCCGTGGGGCAACATGTACGAGTTCAACATCACGCTCACGACGGTCGCCGCCGGCGTGTACCTCGCACTGCTCGCCCTGAGGAAGAACGTCCGCTGGCTCGGCCTCCCGCTGGCCACCACCGTCCTGCTCGACCTCGGCCTCGCCGTCACGGTCCTCTACACGGCGAGCGACCAGCTGGTGCCCGCCCTCCACTCGTACTGGCTGTACATCCACGTCTCGACCGCCATCTTCTGCGGCGCGGTCTTCTACGTCGGCGCGGTCGGCACGATCCTGTACCTCTTCAAGGACAGCTTCGAGAGCAAGCTCGCCTCCGGCGGCACCCCCGGCCGCTTCGCCAACTCGGTCCTGGACCGGCTGCCCTCCGCCGCCTCCCTCGACAAGTTCTCCTACCGCGTCAACGCCGCCGTCTTCCCGCTGTGGACGTTCACGATCATCGCGGGCGCCATCTGGGCGGGCGACGCCTGGGGCCGCTACTGGGGCTGGGACCCCAAGGAGACCTGGTCCTTCATCACCTGGGTCGCCTACGCCGGCTACCTGCACGCCCGCGCCACCGCCGGCTGGAAGGGCCGCAAGGCCGCCTACCTGGCCCTGGCCGCCTTCGCCTGCTGGCTGTTCAACTACTACGGCGTCAACATCTTCGTCTCCGGCAAGCACTCCTACGCCGACGTCGGCCTCGGAGCCCTCCAGTCGATCGGTTTCTGAACCGGCCCCCTACTGCGGGACGTCACCGCGGGCGACGCCCGCGGTGACGTCCCGCAGCCGCCCCACGTACAAGCTCAGGTTCTTGTGGGCGACGTCGATGTCCGGGTAGCGGGCGGCGAACCACAGGCCCTCCGGGAGCCAGAAACGCATCCGCTGGGGCGAACGGGGGTTCAGCATCGACGGCAACTACGCGACTCACCCACGGGCATCCGGCATACCGCTTGGCCTGCCCGAGCAGGGCACAGCGCATCAACCCTCCAACCGACAGAGCCCGCCCAGTTGCCTGGCGGGCCAGGTCGTCCGTCATGGCTGCGATCGCAAATTCAGCGTCCTTGAGAACAGCGCTGGAAGACAAACTGCATGACGAGCCGAACACGTCACGCGTGTACGCACAGTCAACTGCACGGTGATGCCCCACCGGAGCGCTCCGCCGGAGCCTCGTCTCATGGCTCCGGGCAGAGGCCCACCAGGGATGCTCCCCGGCGGGGCCTCGGTCTATCACTGGCCCTGTCACAACAGCCCCTATGAGCGGGGTGCTGGCTGTAGCTGTTTGACCAGGTGGAAGGCCTCCCGGGCCGCGTAGCGTTTGAGGCAACGCACGATTTCGCGCCGAGTCTTGCCCTCCTTGATCCGGCGCTCGTAGTAGTCCTGGGTGCGCGGGTCGACCCGTAAGCGGGTGAAGACGATGCGGTGGAGCGCGGCGTTGGCCTGACGGTCGCCGCCACGGTTGAGACGACGGAACTGTCGGCGTCCCGAAGAACGCTCGACAGGACTCACCCCGCACAAAGCAGCGAAGGCCGCTTCACTGTCCAGCCGTTCCGGGTTGTCTCCCACCGTGATCAGCAGAGCGACGGCCGTGTCCGGGCCGATCCCCACCACGTCGAGCAGCTGCGGGGCATGACGCTTGACGAGGCAGGCCAGACGGGCGTCCACATCCCGGATCTGCTCGGAGAGCTGGCCGATCCGGCACGCCAGCAGACCCAGCGTGATCCGCGTGGCCTGCGGCACCCCCACTTCACCGCCCTCGTCCTGACTGTTCTCGTCGGCGAACCGCGCGCAGGTCCGGAAGAGTTCGGCGTTGCCCAGTGGGGCCAGTTCTTCCCGCAAGGCGGGGTCAGCAGTGATAAGGACGGACTTGAGCTGGTTGATGGCCTGAGTGCGGGCTTTGACGGCCGATGCCTTCGTGAGCTTGTACATTCTCGCGATCTGCACGGGCCCGTCGCCCGCTTTCGCCCGAGCACAGGCCCGCCCGCTCAATACGGCTCGCGCCGCGTTCTGGGCATCGAGCGGATCCGATTTGCCGCGCCGACGGCGATCCGCCCGGTCCATGCGATTCACGTCGATCACGTCGATGCCCTGGACCAGCAGATAGCGGGACAGGGACGCCCCGTAGGAGCCGGTTCCCTCCACCCCGGCCCGCCGCACGGTTCCTGACTTCCTGGCCCACTTCAGCAGAGCGCGGTACCCCGCCGCGGTGGCCGTGAACTCCGCAGTGGCCAGCACCGTCCCCATCACGGACAGCACCGCAGCCACATGGGCATCCCGGTGCGTGTCCACCCCCAGTACCACCTCCCCCGTCGGGCGACGACGAGGCTGAGCAGCAGGCGGCGTACTGGACATGGTCGAACTGGACACGCCCGTTCCCCTTCCGTTCCGACGGCGCGTCGCGTTGCCGGTACCAGGCCACGTCGGACGGTCAGAATCGTGAGGACGCCACAACGAACGGCAGGCCCCTATCGGGACACGCCCGGCCGGCCCGGCACCGACAACGCGCCATCCCCGACCGTCAGCCGACAGCGTGACTCCGGGACACCTCGGTCAGAAAAGTCATGAGTCAGGCCCCAGGCCCGGGATAGCACCCACGCATTCTCCCGCCCCTCCTAGCACACGAACCCCGCGTGTCCTGTCGTGTCCAGACCTGACCGCCAACCAGGACTGGGTGACAGCTGACGCCCGCTGATGACAAAGAATGCTCGCAGCGCAGCGCGACCGCATGACCCGACCGCTCCCGGGACCCTTCGTCCGAACCGGCACTGAAGCTGCTCTGGACGGGACACCGATGAGCTGACTCCTCGTACACCCGGGACCGGTATTGACGGACTACCCAGTGGCTCGCCCCTACCAGCTGCCCCTCGCCAGCTTCCTCCCGCTCCTCGACCAGGTAGTGCCCTACACGGTCCTGACCACTGGCGTGTGAGCACCGGCGGCTCGCCCCTACTCGAGGTGCGACGGGATCACCCCGAGGAGACCCACCCCAACGGCACATTTTCTCAGCTGGCGAGCCGCCCGGAGACGGCCGCCTTTCAGGGGCTGGCGCACTACGTCGGCGAAATCAACGGGCAGGGCGACCACAACCGAGCCAGGTGCGGTTCCTAGCTCAGCTCGAACCAACGGCTACCGCGGGCCGGCTGACTGCGTTGAGCCGAACCGCTCGTCGAGCACGGTGAAGAACTCGCGCAGCATGTCTGGCGCGCTATCGCTCATGAGTTCATAGCCTCCGAACCTGAAGACCTCGTAACCACGCAGCCGCAAGGCTCGGCCTGATGGCTGCCTGGGATCGGGAGCTGGTGCCGTTTTACGAGTCTCTCGGTTTCCGTGAGCTCGAAGACGGCACGATGAGCAAGTCTCCGCCTCACTGAACGGTCGGGAGCTGGTTCTCTGTCTGGCTGTTGGTCGCGAAGCTGTTTCGTCCTAACCTGACCTCAGCACCGGGCGCAGGGTGATGTGGAGCACCTCGCTGGCCCGTGCGCTTGGCGTCACCTGCCCCGGAGCATGAGCCTGCAACACGGTTCACGCCACCGAATCGATCCACGACGTGCACGCCTCTTGGATCTTGTCCAGGTCGCCCAGCACTTCCACAGCCGCTTCCTTGTCGCCTTCAAGTGCTGTGATTGCCTTCTCCAACTTTTCGTTCAGCTCGTCGATCGTTTCGATCGGCAGGACTGGAGTCCCGAACCCGTATCCGGTATCCACCGAGGTCCGCAGGTCGAGCCGCACCACGTCCCAGCTCCTTCGCGCCGCGTCCTGCTTCTCGCCGGTCTTCTCCGTCTCGCTGCCATGAATCAAGTCGAGGTCCCGCTTCAGCGTTTGGACGTTCTTGTGCATCTGCGTGGTCAGTCTCCGCAACCGTCCCCAGGTCTTGTGCACGGCCACGACCACGGCAATGCCGAGGGTCACAGTGACAGTCACGAGCAACGACGCGCGCTTGGGGAAGACCATCGCGTAGAGGGTCACGCCCGCGAAGTAGACACCCGCCACATTCGCCACCATGCGGCTGACCACGGCCCGCCAGATCCGCCCGCTCAGCCTCTCCATCGGCGAATTCTTCGGCTCGGCCCCCTGTCCATACAGGGGGAAGAGCACCCAGATCATCATCAGCGGCATGGCGGAGCCGAAGTGTGCGTTGACCCGGTCTGGTTCCGTAGCGATTCTTCCGAGCAGCTTCCAGGCGTACAGCCCGACGGCAAACACGACGGCGCCCCAGGTGGCTGTCTTGAGGCGGTCCCAGCGGGCTATCCACTTCGGCGTGTTTTGCCTGGCAGTCACCCAGCGGCGAATCCGCTTCGGGGCGCGCCAACTGTCAGTGAACCCACGCCAGAACCGCACACCGTAGAAGGCAAGAAGCAGCCCGCTGAAGAACAGGATCAGACTGGCGGTCCGGTGGTGCCCAGTCTTATAGAGCTCGTTGCCCCATGTGTTGAGGGCGAACCCAACAGGAAGGAAGACCCTCCGCCAGCGAGAGCGGACAGTGGTCATCACTCGGTTCCAGATCGGCATGCCATCAAGCCTCTTGCCACCTCGCCGCACGCCAAGGCGGTTTGACGCAAATCAGAGCTACGGAGGTAGGAGTCCGCGCCCGGGCGAGCGCCCCCCTTGCCTCTGTCCACAGCTCGGCCGCTACAGATCCCCGTGCGCGGTGCGGGCTCATGTGTGACGTCGAGCACGGCCGTCGGCGAGGTGCTCGGCGGCACTGCCGCAGGGTGGCGCTACTGCACCGTGAACAGCAGTGGGAGGAACGGGACGAGGACGGTCAGGCCAGTCACGTAGGCGTTGCGGTGGATTACAGCGGCAGCAATTCCGGCCACCGCGATAGCGACGGGCGGGGGAAGATGCGCCGCTGAAGCTCCCAGTGCCACAGTCCCCATGCACGCCAGGGAGAGGCACAGACGAAGGAGTTCGTGACTCCGTTCGTAGCCGTTGAGCTGTTCCTCGTCGAGAAGGGCGCCGAGGCGTTTGTCTACGTACCGATCGCATATCTGGAGGGTGAGCCGACCTAGTTCCTTGGCGCCTTCCTCGGGGCTCTCGTCGAGCTGCTGTTCCGCCCTGCGCAGTGCAGCTGCAACGCGTCCCGCGTGGGCCTTGGCTCTGACCTGACGGTTCCAGTTCAGAGGAACCGAACCGCGCAGGAACCGTGCCCAACGCACCCGCATGATCGTGAGTCCTGTGGACACATCTGCCACGTGAGTGTGCTCGGGGCCAGGGTTCCGCACGACGTCAGCGCATTGTCCGATGAGGCCGGCCCAGACCGCGAGTGGCCGGAACGCCAAAGGTTTACCCATCCCGGAGTACCGCAGCACCGTCATGGTTGGCCGTACGAGCAGGATCGGCCAGAGAATGACGGCCGTCATCGTGGCGAACCGAGCGAGGCCCATCAGCCCCGAGGAGTTAGGTGGGGGCGGATTGGCCGAGTCAGGAGGGGCCAGCGACGGAATGTTCGAGTAGACCAGGTCGGCGGTGACGCGAGTAGCCAGCCACCACTCGAAGACGACGATGGGGGCGGCCGCGAGCCGTGCAAGGAGCCTGCCCTCGTAGTAGAGCCGCAGATGAGCACGCGTGCGAAGCGAGACCGGGCCGATTCCCAGGATCTCGGCGTCATTGCGCAGCTTGCTTATCGCTTCGTTTGCCTGCGACCGATAGCGCAGAGTCACGCGGCTCCGGACGGCAGCAATCATGCGCAGAGGATGGCACGCCGCGATTTCCTTCGCTCAGCATTCGCCCGCACTGTGACGGCCAACATACGCGCCGGCCGCGTGCTCGGCATCACCTGCTATCAGATGGCAGCTGAGGCCATGATGGATAGGGTGATCGCAGCCCGGCTTGGGCGCTCGATCGCTGGAGTTCTTGTCGCTGTGGCGGAAAGGACGTTGGCGCACAGTGCGAGGACGTATCCGTAACGTATCCGTCTGCGTGGTCGGACGGCCGCCGCGGCCACCGCAAGATGGGTCATGGCGAAGGAGCCATAACGCATGGGAGTTTCCCGTCCTCGGTCGGAGCGTCGGGTGTGTCAGCGCGCCCACCCGCCAGTAGCAGGACCAACGTCCCACGCCGCCCGGGGTAACGCTGCCAGCTGGCTCAGCCCGCCTGGCAAGCGCTCGCCCACCGCGGAGGACGCAGCCCCTCGGACTCTCGAACTGCGCTGTCACGCAGTCCGGTCAGTCGGCCTTCGGTGGCACCGCTCAAACTCTGAAGTCATAGGACACCGGGGCGCTGGCGAAAGGACGGCATCCGAGTGCTGCTGGACGTGGGCCAGTAGCCGGTCCCAGGTGCCATCGGCCGACCAGCGGCGGAAGCGTTCGTAGATCGTCTTCCATGGCCCATATCGCTCGGGCAGGTCCCGCTATGCCGCCCCTGTGGACAGCTTCCACAAGATCCCGTTGACTACCCGGCGGCGATCCCGCACCGGTCTGCCCATCCTGGGCGGAGCCAGCAACGGCTCGATCACTGCCCAGGACTCATCGGTCAGCTCATGACGACGCACCACGACCAGACCAACGACACCACCACTTTGCGGACACGACTAGGGGGTGTCTGACAATTCCGGTC
>NZ_JBVJFF010000021.1:0-119600 GCF_055587985.1 Streptomyces sp. NPDC046335
CTCCACGGCTTCCGACGCCTGCGCATCCGCTGGGAAAGACGCGACGACATCCACGAAGCCTTCCTCGGCCTCGCCACCTGCCTCATCACCCACCGCCACGTCCAACGCCTTTGTTAGGACCTCTAAGCCAAAACGTCAGCCGCATGCCCGTGGGCCAGCCGTCAAGACGTCGCCGGTGGGTTCGGCGACCAGGCCCCGTTCCGGGCCTCGCCGTCCGCCTCGATGGCCGACGTCCAGGCCGAAGCGGGGACCTTCGGTACGTGCTGGTGGACCTGCTCAGTGATCACCATGCCGACCGAGTCATCCTGTAGCCGGTGTGCAGGCAGTCGACGACATTGCGCCCCAGGCGGTCCACGGCGGCGGCCACCAGTCACACCCAGGGTGATCCTGATCAGCCCAGGAAGCTCAGTCGAACCTGACGGTTGACGTTAGAGATGTTGGTGTCCACGAGGCACACCGACTGCCACGTCCCGAGCTCCAGGCTCCCGCCGACCACCGGCAGCGTCGCGTGCGGCGGTACGAGCGCGGGCAGGACGTGGTCGCGGCCGTGGCCGGGGCTGCCGTGGCGGTGCTGCCAGCGGTCGTCGGCCGGGAGCAGGGTGTGCAGCGCGGCGAGGAGGTCGTCGTCGCTGCCGGCGCCGGTCTCCAGGATCGCGAGGCCCGCCGTCGCATGCGGCACGAAGAGGTTCAGGAGGCCGTCACGGCCGGCCGCGACCTCGCCAAGGAAGGCTTCGCAGTCGCGGGTCAGGTCATGGACCGTCTCGGTGGAGCCGGTGGTGACCCGGAGGACTCGGGTGGTGAACGCATCGGACATGCCCCCATCCTCCCCCACTCTGCCTCCGGGCGCCCTCGACGCCGACCCGACGCTTTTCTTATGTGGCGCCATATATGACCAGCGCGGTGAATACACCCCGATGAGCAGAAACGTCATGAGCGATTCCCAAACCGGGCATCACAAAGCGTGATTTGTGACCCACCTCACACCCTGGCACACAAAAGATCATGCTGTCTCATATCCACATCTCTCTTTACCTGTGACACGATGCCAATGCGTTGACAGTGCCACCCAATCCGGGTGGCGGTACGGTGAATCTTTCTCGACAGTTCTGGCTGGCCGCAATTCGGGGGACAAGAATGACGGCAATTATTGTCATCGGCTATCGGAATGATCTGGACCGCGCACTGCACAGCCGGGGGCTCGACCCTTTCTATATCGTCCAGCCGCCGGCCAACCCGCCCAGGGATAAGAATTTCAAGTTGGTCAATGACATGGAGAACGCCCAGGAAATCCTGCGGGCGGCCCTCTCCATCCCGCTCGACGACGTCGCCGGGGTTCTCAGCATCCACGAGATGGGCGTTTTCGGCGCCGCTTTCCTGCGACAGCAGCTCGGCCTGCCGGGACATTCCGATCCCGCGGCGACCCTCTACTTCCGGGACAAGTACCTCCAGAAGAGCAGACTGCCGGACCACGTCCGGCGCGCACGCTGCCGGTATGTGACGAGCGGTACCTCGTACGCCGAACTCGTGGACGACCTGGGAGACACCTTCGTCGTCAAGCCCGCCACCGGAGCCGGTTCACTCCGTACGAGCGTCGTGCGCTCGCCGGAGGAGTACGCGCGGGCCCTGGAGGCCGTCCCCGGCCCGTCGGACGTGGGGATCGTCGCCGAGTCGTTCGTCGATGCCCCGGAGGTCTACATCGACGGCGTCTGGCGGGACGGCGGCCTGCGCTGGTACTCCATGAGCAGCAATCACATCGCCCCGCTCAGCGCCGTCGAGGGCGGCGTCCTCGCCGCGCACGTACTGGACCGGCGGCAGCACGGAACGCTCTTCGAGCGGGCGGAGACCCTCGCCCGGGAGGCGCTCGGCAGCCTCGCCGCACCCGACTGCGTGTTCCATCTCGAAGCGTTCCATCAGGACACCGGCCTGACCTTCGGCGAATGTGCCATTCGCCTTCCCGGCGCCCTCTCCCCGCGCGTGAACAAGCTGACCTACGGCGTCGACCTGTTCGACGTCGAGATCAGCCTGGCGCTCGGCGAGGAACCGGCCCAGGACCTGACACAGCGCACCCCGGACCGCTTCTACGGATACATGCTGCTGCGCCGCTTTCCCGGCAGCGAGCTGACCCAGGAAGACTTCGCACGCAATTTCCGGTTCGACGAATTGCAGTACGACTCTTCGCTCGACGCCCCGCTCGGCCCGTACGGCAGGGCCGGAGAGGCCGTCGTATCCGACCCGGACGAGCTCGAACTCCAGAAGACGATCCAGGAGATCGTCCGCTTCAACGAAATCGGCGGCGGATAGAAAGCGGACAGGAAGCGGATAGAAATCGGATAGAAATCCGCGGCTGAACGGTCGCGAACAGAGGGCGTCACGCGTCACGCTCTCCGTGCGGCACATTTCTGTGCAACTTACGGGCGCTTTCGCGACACACCTCGCCGCGCCCGCTCCTCACCATGCGTGGACGACACCGCGGTTCACCCCACCCGGAGCCATTGCGCCCATCAGCATGCATTCACCGTGACCAGCGACGGAATCACTCACATTCCGCCCCTCCCGATCGGAGGCTTTCGCCATCATGTCGAATTCATCACTCATGGATCAGTCCCGTTTCTCGACGCTTCCCGCACTATTGGATGACGCGGCCCGCCATACCTCTCGCGGTGTGACGTTCGTCGGCGGCTCCTTCCTCTCCTACGCCGAGCTCCGGGAGTCCGCGGAGCGGATCGCGCGGGGGCTGCACGGCCAGGGCGTGGCCCCCGGCGACCGGGTGCTGATCGTCGCCGACGGCCCCGCGACCTTCTTCCGCGCCTTCTGGGGCTGTGTGCTCAGCGGTGTGGTGCCGTGCCCCGTCGCGCCGCCCGCGGACCCGCCCCGGTGGCGGGCCCAACTGCGCCATCTGCGTGAACTCCTGGCTGACCCTCTGGTGATCACCTCGAAGGGGGGCCACGCAGACCTGCCGGACGACGGCCTGCGAACCGTCACGGTGGAGGAACTGGACCACGCGTCCCCCGCTGCCGAGCGGGCCCACGCGCCCGCCCCCGGCGACCTCGCCCTGCTGATGCTCACCTCCGGCTCCACCGGCAAGAGCAAGGCGGTCAGGCTCACCCACGCCAACCTCCTCGCGGCGCAGGCCGGAAAGGCGGGAGCGCTCGAACTGGGGCCCGACGACACGTCGTTGAACTGGATCTCCACCGATCACATCGCCGCGATCGAGGCGCATCTGCTGCCCATGTACAACGGTGCCGACCAGGTCATGACGGAGCCGGCCACGGTCCTCGCCGATCCCGTCGAATTCCTCAGGCTGCTGTCGGCGCACCGCGTGCGGGTGACTTTCACGCCCAACTTCCTGTTCGGGCAGATCAATCAAGCGCTCAACCACCGCCCGCCTTCCCGGCAGGAAGTGGACCTGTCCGGAATCCGGCACATCATCTCCGGTGGCGAGGCGACAGTGACCGCCACCGTCCGGGAATTCCTGGACACCCTTTCCGCGTACGGATTGCGCGACGACGTGATCGTGCCCGCCTTCGGGATGACCGAGACGTGCGCGGGCAGCATCTTCAACCGCGACTTCACCGACCGCGACCTGGACACCGAGTTCCCGCCGCTCGGCCGTCCCGTGCGCGGGCTGCGCATCCGTATCGCCGACGGCTCCGGCGAGATCCTGGCAGCCACCGGTAGGCCGGGCAGCGCGGAGCCCGGTGAGGTGCAACTGCGTGGCCCGATGGTGACGGACGGGTACTACAACAACGCCGAGGCGACCGCGGAGGCCTTCACCGCGGACGACTGGTTCCGCACCGGCGACCTGGGCAGGCTCGACGCGGCCGGCCGGTTGACGCTGGTGGGCCGGACGAAGGACTCCATCATCGTCAATGGCGTCAACTACTACAGCCATGACCTGGAGACCGTCCTCGACGAGCTGGGCGAGATCAGGCGCGGCCAGGTCGCGGCCTTCCCGATCCGGCCCGAGGGAGCAGACTCGGAGCAGCTCGCCGTCGCGTTCGCACCGGCGGGCGACCTCACCGACGACACGGCCGTGTACCAAGCGATCGTGGCCATCCGCAGCTCGACGGTGATGCACTGGGGCTTCCGCCCCCAGTTGATCCTGCCGGTCACCGAGGCCGAGATCCCCCGCGGCAACCTCGGCAAGGTCCAGCGTTCACGGCTGCGCACGGCCGTCGAGGACGGCACCCTCGCCGGGGCCGTTCACCGCGCCGAGGAGGTGAGCACCCGCTTCCTCGGCCGCCATGTGGCTCCCGAGGGGGACGTCGAGACCGCGCTCGCGGAGATCTACGCCCGCGTCCTGAACACCGGGAAGGTCCCGGTGACCGCCAGCTTCTTCGATCTGGGCGGCACCTCACTCGACGTGCTGCGGCTGAAACTGGAGATACAGACCGCGTTCGCCATCGACGACGTGCCGATGTCGACCCTGCTCCAGGCTCCGTCCGTCCGCGCACTGGCCGTCCGCCTCGGCGCCGGTCGCGACACCGCCGGGGACTCCGCCTACGACCCGCTGGTGCCACTACAGGTCACCGGCGACGGGACCCCGCTGTTCTGCGTGCATCCTGGCCTCGGAGAGATACTCGTCTTCATCAACCTCGCCAAGTACTTCACCGGCGAGCGGCCCTTCTACGCGCTGCGGGCGCGGGGCTTCGGACAGGGCGAGACCCACTTCGGATCCTTCGACGAGATGGTCTCCACCTACGTGGAGGCGATTCGGCACACGCAGCCCACCGGCCCCTACGCCGTCGCCGGCTACTCCTACGGCGCGGCCGTCGCCTTCGAGATCGCCAAGCGCCTCGAAGGGGCGGACGAGCAGGTCAAGTTCGTGGGCGTCTTCAATCTGCCGCCCAGCATCTCCGGCCGGATGAACGAGATCACGTTCACCGACGGGGCGATCAACCTGGCACTGTTCCTCGAACTGATCGACCCCGCCGACGTCGAGGGCCTCACCGCCAAGCTCGCGCCCCTGCCCGAGGAGGAGCAGCTCTCGTACCTGATCGACCAGGCACCGCGCCGCAGGCTCACCGAACTCGACCTGACCGTCCGCCAGTTCACCCGCTGGGTCCACCTGGCGCAGAGCATGGTGCACCTCGGCCGCACCTACGAACCCTCGGGCTCGGTGGACCGGACGCACATCTTCTACTGCACCCCCCTGAAGGGCACCAAGCAGGAGTGGCTGGAGGGCCAGCTGCGCCACTGGGACGACTTCACCCGCGGCCCCAACACGTACATCGAGGTCGACGGCGAGCACTACACCCTGATGAGCCCGCAGCACGTACGGACCTTCCAGGCGACGCTGCGGCGCGAGCTGACCCGCGCGCTCGGCCGATGACACCCGACGCTCGTCGCGCACCGTCGGCGTCCACCGCTCGTCGCACAGACACACACCGTTAAGGACGGACAGAGCCATGCAAGGCAAGAAGATTCTCGTCACCGGCGGGACCGGGCAGGTCGCGAGGCCCGTCGCCGAAGCGCTCGCTCCCGACAACGAGGTGTGGTGCCTGGGCCGCTTCGGTGACCACACCGCCCGCAGGGCCCTGGAGGAACGGGGCGCGCGCACCTTCACCTGGGACATGGCGGCCGACGACCTGTCGGAGCTGCCGCGCGACTTCACCCACGTACTGCACTCCGCCGTGCACCGCGGCGACGGCGCCGACTTCGAGGAGACGGCCCGCGTCAACGCCGCGGGCACCGCCCGGCTGATGACGCACTGCTCGCGGGCCGAGGCGTTCCTGTACGTGTCCTCCGGAGTGGTCTACAACCGCGCCGACCGCACCCACCGCTACCGGGAGAGCGACCCACTCGGCGGGGCGGCGCCCTGGCTGCCGACGTACCCCGTGGCCAAGCTCTCCGCCGAGGGCGTGGTGCGCGGCCTGAGCGAGGCGCTCGGCCTGCCGTCGGTGATCGCCCGGCTCAACATCGCCTACGGGGTGCACGGCCACGGCGGCGTACCCATGATCCTCTTCAATCAGATGCGGGCGGGCAAGCCGTGCGCGGTGCCCCTGGAGGGGCAGAACTACTGCAACCTGCTGCACGCCGACGACCTCGTCCGGCAGGTGCCGCTGCTGTGGGACACGGCGCAGGCGCCGGCACGCGTTCTCAACTGGGGCGGCGACGAGGAGGTGGGCATGACCGACCTGCTGGAGTACATGTCCGAGCTCACCGGAGTGCCGGTCCTGCTCGACCGCGGCGAGTACAGCCGCGAGACGGCGGTGTTCGACCACGACAGGCGCCGCTCCCTCATCGGTGACTGCTCCGTCGGCTGGCGGGAGGGCATCGCCCGGACCATGGCAGAGCTGTACGAGGAGTACCGCGACCGCATCGAGAAGTACGCCGCCGAGCGCGGGTACGACCTTCGGGGCGAGGGGGCCCGGCATGCGTAGGCCCGCGGATCTCGACGCGCTGCGGCACGTGCTGAGCGCCGCCCTCGGCTCCGACGAGCCCGTGTCCGGGCTCGCGCGGCTCGGCGTTCTGGGGGACGCGGTTCTGGGGGACGCGGTTCTGGGGGACGCGGTCGACGCCTCGGTCCTTGAGCGACCCACCCTGGTGGGCGGCGGCGCCCTGTACGGCCCGTCCAGCCCCGCGCCCACGGCCCAGATCCTCGACGCGCTGGCCCGCGACGCGCGGTCCCTGGGCGTGCCGCAGCTCCTCGTGCCCCATGTGCGCCGCACCGATGACGCGGGCGCGCTGCGGGCCGCCGGTCTCGTGCCCTTCGCCGCGGGCAGCGAATGCGTCGTCCGGCTGACCGGCGAGGTCGACGACATCCTGCGCGACCGTGCGGGCGCACGCCGGCTCCGCGATCTCCGCCGCCGCCATCACGCGGTCTCCAAGGTCGCGACGTGGGAGCGCATACCTCTGACCAGGCTCGACACGGAGTCCTGGGCCAAGGACGCCTTCGTCGAACTCCACCGGCGCCGCGCGGAGCGCGACGGGGGCAGCCACCAGCCGTACGGGGCCGACCATCACCCGTACGGGGTCGAGGCCCTCGACGCGTGGGCCCGCGGCTCGCTGGCGGACCGCACCGAGCTGTTCGTACGGCGTCGCGGGAACACCGTCGTGCAGGCGGGGCTCCTGGTCAGGTCCCACAGCGGCCGAGGCGTCTACCTCCTCACGCAGGCAGCCGACCGCGACGACCCCATCGCCCGGTACAACTTGTATCTGGCGGCCGTGTACCGGCTCTGCCTCGACGCTCGGCGCTCCGGGCTCGACTGGGTGCACCTCGGCCGAGGGGACGCCGAGCACATGCGCCGGCTCGGGGCCGACCTGTTCGTCCCGCTCGACCACTGGGTGCGTGCCGAGGGGCTCGCGGCGCCGGAGGAGACGGGCGCCCAACCGGAGTTGTCGCGCTTCGCGGCGCCGCCCGTCGCGACGGTTCCGGTGCCGGGGCCCGCCCGGTTCCGCGACAAGCCGCGGTTCGACATGGTCGACCTGTCGGGCAACACCAACCCGTTCCTCGGCGCCGAGGCCCGCTATCCCCATCTGGACACGGCGGAGCTGGCTCGTACGTACCTCTCCCGGGTCGGGAAACTGCCGGGCCAGGAGGGCCTCGGTTCGCTCGGCGCCGACCATCTGCTCTTCACCAGCGGGGCCGTCGACGCCGTCATGCTGCTGCTGGCCGCGCTGGCGTCACCCGGCGAGCGGGTCTGCGTCACCCCGCCCACCTTCGAGCTCTACGCCCACTTCGCCCGCGTGCTGCGGCTCCCCGTCGTCGAGTCACCGCTGCGGGGCGACGACCTGTCCGAGATCGACGTGGAGGAAATCCTGGCGGCCGATCCCCGGGTGACCATCCTGTGCGATCCGAACAACCCCGTCGGTACGAGGCTCGACCGTGCGCAGGTCCTCGACCTGATCACGCGCACGAACGGGCTCGTCGTGATCGACGAGGCCTATGTCGAGTTCAGTGAGAACCCGTCCTACGCCGGGCTCGTCGAAGAGCACGACAACCTCATCGTGCTGCGGACCCTCTCCAAGGCATGGGGCCTGGCGAGCGCGCGCTGCGGCATCGCCTTGGCCGGACCCGGCCTCGTCGACGCCCTGCGGCGGGTGCAGGTCCCCTTCGGTTTCACCGACGCCTCCCAGCGTGCGGTACGCGACCGGCTGACCAACTCCCGGAAGGTGACGGCCTCCATCCGGCTCATCCGCGCCGAGCGCGAGCGGATGGCAGCAGCGCTCGCCGCGCACCCGGCGGTGGAGCGCGTCTTCCCCACAGAGGCCAACTTCCTGCTGGTCCGGCTCCACAAACACGAGCACGTCATGGAGCGGCTTCGCGGCGCGGGCATCATCGTCGCCGACACCGGGCGCCTCATACCGTCCACCTGCCGCATCTCCATCGGCACGCGCCGCGCCAACGACACCCTGCTCGACGCGCTCACCGCGGCGCTGTGATCGACCGCACACGTATCGAGGCGCGGCCTGCACATATGAGGGCGCGGCATACACCTGTCGCCTATCGAAAGGACCCGGTTCATGGGCAACGGTTCTCCCCCCGGCACCTCCCTGACCAGCACTGTCGTAGCCGACGGGTACGACCGCTGGAGTCCGCCGCTGCATGCGGAGTTCGACGCCAACGTCCACCACGACGGCATCGGCCAGAAGCTGGTGCACGAGACCGAGCAGGTGCGGGTCTGGGAGACGCATCTGCTCCCGGGTGAGCGCATACCCGTGCACCGGCACGTCCTGGACTACACCTGGATCGCCCTCACCGGCGGCCGCGCCCGCCAGCACGCCGCCGACGGTACGTCACGCGAGATCTCCTACGAGCGCGGGCAGACCCTGACCTTCTCCCTGGCCGGGGGCCGCCATCACCTGCACGACCTGAAGAACGTCGGCGACGAGGTTCTGTCGTTCCTGACGGTGGAGACCAAGGAGACCAAGGAGCAGCGCGAGACGTAGGGAAGATCCGGCGGCACCGGAGAGTTAGTAGAAACGTGAACGACATCGGGGTACGAGAAGCAGCGGGCCGCCCGGCGGCGAACGAGGTGGACGTCGTCGTCATCGGCGCCGGGCAGGCGGGCCTGTCCAGCGCTTACCACCTGCGGCGTACGGGCCTCGAACCGGGCCGGGACTTCGTGGTCCTCGACCACGCGCCCCGGCCCGGCGGCGCGTGGCAGTTCCGGTGGCCCTCCCTGACCTACGGCAAGGTGCACGGCATGCACGCGCTGCCGGGCATGGAACTGACCGGCGCCGACCCCACGCGGCCGTCCTCGGAGGTCATCGGGGAGTACTTCACCGCGTACGAGGACCGCTTCGACCTGCGGGTACGACGCCCCGTCGACGTCGACGCGGTACGGGAGGGCGACGGTGGGCGGCTGCTCGTGGAGACCTCGGCGGGCACGTGGTCGACGCGCGCGCTGATCAACGCCACGGGCACATGGGACCGGCCGTTCTGGCCCCGCTACCCCGGGCAGGAGACATTCCGTGGACGGCAGTTGCACACCGCCATCTACCGGGGGCCCGAGGCCTTCGCGGGACAGCGGGTGATCGTCGTCGGCGGTGGCGCGTCGGGCACCCAGCACCTGATGGAGATCGCTCCCCTCGCGGCGGAGACCACCTGGGTCACGCGGCGTCCGCCGGTCTTCCGCGAGGGCCCGTTCGACGAGGACTGGGGCCGCTCGGCCGTGGCCATGGTCGGGGAGCGCGTACGCCAGGGCCTCCCGCCGCGCAGCGTGGTGTCGGTGACCGGCCTTCCCGTGAACGACGCGATCCGGGCGGCGCGGGCCGCCGGGGTCCTCGACCGGCTGCCGATGTTCGACCGCATCACGCCGACCGGCGTCGAGTGGGACGACGGACGCCGGGTCGACGCCGACGTCATCCTCTGGGCGACGGGTTTCCGCGCGGCGATCGACCACCTGGCGCCCCTGCGTCTGCGCGAGCCGGGCGGCGGCATCCGCATGGAGGGCACGCGGGCAGCCGCCGATCCCCGCGTCCACCTCGTCGGATACGGCCCTTCGGCGAGCACGATCGGCGCCAACCGAGCGGGCCGGACCGCCGTACGCGACATCCAACGACTGCTTGCGGGCACGCCGGCGGCGGTCTGAGCGAGGTCGGCGCCCGGCAGTGGCGGCGGCGAGAGCGAAGCGCCCGTACCGGTAGCGGCTGTGACAGCGGCAGCCGCGGCGGCTGCGGCCTGAGCTAGGTCTACTGGCCGACCCGCCCGTCGACGCACTCGCGCAGCAGGTCGGCGTGACCGCAGTGGCGGGCGTACTCCTCGATCCTGTGCACCATCAGCTCGCGGACCGCGACCCGGTCCTTGCCGACGCGCTCGCCCAGGTCCTTGTGCTCGGCCAGCGCGGCGTCCGTCGCGGCCTGCTCGCGCTCCAGGGCGGCGAACGCGGCGTCGACCTCCGCCGGGTCGGCGACGGCGCCGTCGAAGTCCGCGTCCCGCTCGCCGTACAGCTTCGGCACCGGGTCGCCCTCGGTCATCCAGCTGCGCCAGTCCCGCTCCACCTCGACGAGGTGCCGGATCAGGCCGAGCAACGACATCGTCGACGGCGGAACCGACCTACGGGCCAACTGCTCCGCGTCCAGGCCCTCGCACTTCAACCGCAGGGTCAGGCGGTAGTTCGCCAGGAAGTCCAGCAGCGTCGCGAGCTCGCCGTCCGGGGTGCCTCCGTTGTCCCGGGGGTCGTCGTCCGGGTCGGCCCACATGTCGGGGTAGACGCTCGCCTGGCTCCATCGCTCCGCTGGGTCACTCATGCGCGTCATAGTGGTCCCTGAGGACGCGGGCCCGCCACTGGTTTTGACCCTCGCACCCGCGCACCGCCGACGACCTCGGCCCAGTCCTCAGCTCTGCCTGCTCACCTCGTCAGCTCTCCTTGCTCACTTCGTCAGCTCTGCTTGCTCACCTCGTTGAACTCCTTGACGTTCCGCTGGTGCTCCTCGTAGTCCGCCGTGAAGCGCGTGTCGCCCGGCTTTACCGTCACGAAGTACAGCCAGTCGCCCGCCGGCGGGTTGGCCGCGGCCCGAATCGCCTCTTCGCCCGGGTTACTGATCGGTGTGGGCGGCAGGCCCATGCGCGCGTAGGTGTTGTAAGGGCTGTTGATCTTCGTGTCGCGGTCGCTGGTGATCAGCGTGGAACGGTTGAGGGCGTAGTTGACGGTGGAGTCCATCTGGAGGGGAATGCCCTGGTCGAGGCGGTTGTAGATGACGCGGGCCACCTTGCCCATCTCCTCCTTGGAACCCGCCTCCGCCTCGATCATGCTGGCGATGGTGACCGTCTGGTAGACGTTCACCGCGTTGCGATCGGCGCCCGCCGCGACGCTGCCGCCGTCGTACTTCTTGTTCGCGGTGTTCACCATGTACGAGAGCACGGACGCCGGGGTCGACCGGGAACTCAGCGGATAGGTCGCCGGGAAGAGATACCCCTCCGGGTTGCCGCTCGCGTCGGCGGGAAGCTTGAGCCCGGCCTTGGGCACCGCCTGCTTCGTGGTGCCGGCGGGGACCCGCAGAGCTTTGTCCACCGCCTTGTACACCTGGCCCGAGCGCCAGCCCTCAGGGATGGTCAGGGCTTCGGGCCGCGCGTCGCCGTCCGGCAGCAGCAGTGGTACCGCCACAGCAGTGGCCGCCACGACGGCTCCGGCCGCGATCAGGGCGATGCGCCCCCGCCGCGTCAGTCGAATCATGCCCCGTCTCTTGCCCCCGCGCGGAATCTTGATCTGCATGTCGGAACGTTACCCCGCAAATGGGGGCATTCTTTGCATATCTTCATGTCGCGTACTCCCCTCGTGTATCCCGGCGTTCCTTCATGTCGCGGGCTCCAGTTGAGCGTCCCGGCGGACGAGTGCGGCGTAACGCCCGTCGCGCTCCATGAGCTCCTCGTGCGTACCCCGCTCGGCGGTACGCCCGCCGTCCAGAACGACGATCTGGTCGGCGCCGCGCACCGTGGAGAGCCGATGGGCGATGGTCAGGGTGGTGCGGTCGGCGGAGAGGGCGTCGATGGCCTCCTGCACCGCCCGCTCCGTACGGGTGTCCAGCGCGCTGGTGGCCTCGTCGAGGATGAGGACCGGCGGATCACGCAGGATGGTGCGGGCAATGGCGAGCCGCTGCTTCTCACCGCCCGAGAAGCGGTGACCGCGCTCGCCGACCACGGTGTCGTACCCGTCGGGCAGCGACGCGATGTGGTCGTGGATCTGCGCGGCACGAGCCGCGGCCATCATCTCCTCGTCGGTGGCGTCGGGCTTGGCGAAGCGGAGGTTCTCGGCGACCGAGGCGTGGAAGAGATACGTCTCCTGGGAGACCACGCCGACCGCGCGGGCCAGGGTGTCGAAGTCGAGGTCCCGCACATCGACCCCGTCGAGGGTGACGCGGCCGCCCGTGACGTCGTACAACCGGGGCACGAGGTGGCTCAGGGTGGACTTCCCGGAGCCGGTCGGCCCGACCACGGCCAGGCTGCCGCCGGCGGGTATCGCCACGTCGATGCCCTGGAGCGTGGGCCCGGACTTCTCGTCGTAGCGGAACTCGACGTCCTCGAAGCGCACTTCGCCCTTGATCTTGTCGAGGCGGACGGGGTGCTCGGGCTCGGTGATGTCGACGTCCAGGTCGAGGTACTCGAAGATGCGCTGGAAGAGCGCGAGCGAGGTCTGGATCTGCACGCCGGTGGAGAGCAGGCTCACCGTCGGGCGGAAGAGGCCCTGCTGGAGCGAGACGAAGGCGACGAGCGTGCCGATGGAGACCGTCGGGCCGCCCATCTGGAAGGCGAGACCCGCGCTCCAGTAGATGACGGCGGGCATGGCGGCCATCACGATCGAGATGACGGCCATCCGCCAGCGGCCCGCCATGTTCGAGCGGATCTCCAGGTCGACGAGACGCTCGGACTCGTCGGCGAAGGACTTGGTGAGCGAGTCGGCCCGGCCCATCGTGCGGCCGAGGACGATGCCGCTCACGGAGAGCGACTCGGTCACCGTCGCGGCCATCGCGGCCATCTGTTTCTGGCGCTGTGTGGCGATCTTCTTGCGTTCGCGGCCGACGCGGCGGCTGATCCACACGAACACCGGGAGCAGCAGCAGCGAGACGACGGTCAGACGCCAGTCGAGGGCGAGCATGGCGACGACCGTGGCGATCACGCTCGTCAGGTTCGACACCAGGGACGTCGCGGTGGAGGTGACGGTGGCCTGCATGCCGCCGATGTCGTTGGCTATCCGGGACTGGACCTCGCCCGTGCGGGTGCGGGTGAAGAAGGCCAGGGACATGCTCTGCAGCCGGCCGTAGACCGCGGTGCGAAGGTCGTGCATGACCCGCTGCCCCACGGATGTGCTGATCAGGGTCTGCAGCACACCGAAGACGCTGGTGACCACCGCGCTGAGGATCATGCCGAGCGCGAGCAGGCTCAGCAGGCCCGTGCGCCCCTGGGGGATCGCGGTGTCGAGGATCTCCTTGAGCAGGAAGGGGGTGGCGACCGATACCAGGGACGCGGCGCAGACCAGCAGGCCCACGAGCGCGAGGCGGGCACGGTAGGGACGGAAGAGGCGGAGGATTCGGCGCATCTGGCGCGGCGGTTCCTGGCCGGGGGCCTGAGGTGGCGGCGTCCAGGTGGGTTCGTCGTGGCGCATGGGCTCCTTTCTGATGCTGGACGGCGGTCGATGGAAGCGACCGGCGATTGCTGGACGGCGGTCGACAGGCGTGTCCGGCGAATCGCGGGACGGCGGTCGACAGGCGTGATCGATGATGACTCGTGGAGCATAGCTCACTGTTACCTATACTCACAATGCACAAGGTCCTGATAAAGTTCCCGCATGAACACCCCGGACCCCGACGGCCTGCTCGCCGAACAGTTGCTGCGGCTGACCCGCAGGCTGCAGCGGATCCAGAAACGCCACCTGGTGCCGGTCGGCATCACGCCCGCGCAGTCCCGCCTGTTGCGCACCCTCGCGCACTACGAGACGCCGCCCCGAATGGCGGACCTCGCCGAGCGCCTGGAAGTGGTCCCCCGCGCCGTGACCACGCTGGTCGACGGCCTGGAGGCGGGCGAGCTGGTGCGCCGCGTGCCCGATCCCACCAACCGCAGGGTGATCCGCATCGAGCTCACCGATGCCGGTCTTGAGGCCCTCGGCGAGCTGCGCCGCGCGCGCCGGGCCGCCGCAGAGGACATCCTGGCTCCACTGGACACGGAGCAGCGGGCTCAGTTGGGCGGCCTGCTGAACGCGCTGTTCGAGGTTCCGGATGTCCGGCGCTGCTGAGCACGCCCGTACCGCCGCCCGACGAGTGACCGCCACCGCCGAGGAGAGCCATGCCGCTGCTGGAGCCCGGACAGGACGCCCTGCGCCCGACGACGCGTGAGACAGGCCCGGCGGCCGACCGCGTGCCGGACGGACGGGCCACCGGCACCCCGGAGCCGCTGCGCTCCGAGCTGGCCGCGCTGCTCGGCGCGGAAAAGGTCCTGACCAAGGTCTCCGACCTGGTGCGGTACGCGTCGGACGCGAGCCCGTACCGCTTCCTGCCGCAGGTCGTGGTCGTCCCCGAGGACGTCGACGACGTGTCGGCGATTCTCTCGTACGCGCACGGCAAGGGCCGCGAGGTCGTCTTCCGCGCGGCGGGTACCTCGCTGAACGGCCAGGCGCAGGGCGAGGACATCCTGGTCGACGTCCGCAAGCACTGGTCCGGCATCGAGGTGCTCGGCGCGGGCGAGCGGGCCCGCGTCCGCCCCGGTACGACGGTGGTGCGTGCCAACGCCACGCTCTCCCGGTACGGCCGGGTCCTCGGCCCCGACCCGGCGAGCGCCATCGCCTGCACCCTCGGCGGCGTCGTCGCGAACAACGCGTCGGGCATGACGGCGGGCACCACCCGCAACTCCTACCGCACGGTCGCCTCACTGACCTTCGTCCTGCCTTCGGGCACGGTCGTGGACACGGCCGCCGCGGACGCCGACGAAGCGCTGGCACACGCCGAACCCGCCCTGTGCGAGGGCCTCCTCGCGATCGAGCGGGAGATCGAGGCGGACGCCGACCTCGTGGCCCGTATCCGGGCGAAGTACCAGATCAAGAACACCAACGGCTACCGCCTTGACGCCTTCCTCGACGGCTCGACGCCCGTGGAGATCCTGCGCGGTCTGATGGTCGGCTCCGAAGGCACCTTCGGCTTCATTTCGGAGATCGTCTTCGACACGCTTCCCCTGGACCGGTACACGACCACCGCCCTGCTCTTCTTCCCCTCGCTGCCCGCGGCCGCCGCGGCGGTCCCGGTGTTCAACGCCGCGGGCGCGCTCGCCGTCGAGCTGATGGACGGCAACACGCTGCGGGCCTCTGTCAGCGTTCAGGGGGTGCCCGCCGACTGGGCCGAGCTGCCGAAGTCGACGACCGCGCTCCTGGTGGAGTTCCGCGCCCCGGACGAGGCCACGCGTGAGGCGTACGAGGCCGCCGCGGCCACGGCTCTGGAGGGCCTCGAACTGGTGACGCCCGTGCCGTCCGTGACGAACACGTTCACGCGCGACGCGAAGACCATCGGCGGCTACTGGAAGGCGCGCAAGGCCTTCGTCACCGCCGTCGGCGGCACCCGCCCCTCGGGGACGACCTTGATCACGGAAGACTTCGCGGTGCCGCCGGGACGGCTCGCCGAAGCCTGCGAGGCACTCCTCGAACTACAGACTCGGCACGGTTTCGATTCCGCCGTCGCGGGCCACGCGGCCCACGGCAACCTGCACTTCCTGCTCGCCTTCGACGCGGGCCTGCCGTCCGACGTGGAGCGCTACGCCGCCTTCATGGACGAGTTCTGCCGCCTGACCGTGGAGCGGTTCGACGGCTCCCTCAAGGCCGAGCACGCCACGGGCCGCAACATCGCGCCCTTCCTGGAGCTCGAATGGGGGCCCGAGGCCACCGAGCTGATGTGGCGCACCAAGCAGCTCATCGACCCGGATGGCGTACTCGCCCCTCGCATCGTCCTCAACCGCGACCCGAAGGCGCATCTGCGCGGCCTGAAGACCATCCCGAAGGTGGAGCTCATCGCGGACCCGTGCATCGAGTGCGGCTTCTGTGAACCGACCTGCCCGAGCGAGGACCTCACCACGACGCCGCGCCAGCGCATCGTGCTGCGCCGCGAGATGATGCGCCAGCCCACGGGCTCCCCCGTCGAGGACGCCCTCGTCGACGCGTACGGTTACGACGCCGTCGACACCTGTGCGGGCGACTCGACCTGCAAGCTGGCCTGCCCGGTCGGCATCGACACGGGCGCCCTGATGAAGGACTTCCGCCACGCTCGGCACTCGCCACGCGAGGAGCGCACCGCCGCGCTGGCCGCGAAGAACTTCAAGGCCGTCGAAGCCTCCGCACGGCTCGCCGTGGCCGCCGCGGACCGCATCAGCGACCGGCTGCTCACCGCGGTGACCCGTGCGGCCCGCAAGGCGGTACGCCCCGACCTCGTCCCGGAGTGGCTGCCGCAGATCCCCGGGGCTGCCACGCGCAAGCGGCCGCGTACCGCGCGCGTGGGGGCATCGGCCGTCTACTACCCGGCGTGCGTCAACCGCATCTTCGGCGGGCCGGGCGACCGCTCCCTGCCCGAGGCGGTCGTGGCCGTGTCCTCGCGCGCCGGCAGGCCGGTGTGGATCCCGGACGACGTCGCGGGCACGTGTTGCGCGACGATCTGGCACTCCAAGGGCTACGAAGCCGGCAACAGGCTCATGGCCAACCGCATCGTCGAGGCGGCCTGGGGCTGGACGGCGGGCGGCCGCCTGCCGCTGGTCGTCGACGCCTCGTCGTGCACGCTCGGCATCGCGCACGAGGTCGTGCCGTATCTGACCGCCGAGAACCGCGCGCTCCACCGTGAGCTGAAGGTCGTCGACTCGATCGTCTGGGCGGCCGACGAGCTGCTCCCCCACCTGACCGTGCACCGCAGGATCGGCTCCGCCGTCCTCCACCCGACCTGCTCGATGCAGCATCTCGGCGACGAGGAGCAACTGCGCGCCGTCGCCGAGGCGTGCGCGGACGAAGTGACCGTGCCGGACGACGCCGGGTGCTGCGCCTTCGCGGGCGACCGCGGCATGCTCCACAAGGAGCTGACCGAATCGGCCACGCGCAGGGAGGCCGCGGAGATCGCGGGCCGCCCCTTCGAGGCCCATCTCTCGGCGAACCGCATGTGTGAGATCGGCATGGACCATGCGACGGGGCGCGGGTATTACTCCGCGCTGCTTGAGCTGGAGCGTGCGACGCGTCCGTGACTGGTGGGGGGCCGTGGCCGTGGGCCGTGGCCGTAAACCATGAGCCGTGGGCCGTGGGCCGTGGCGATGGGAGCCGCGGGCCGCGATGAGAGCCGTGGTGATGGGAGCCGGCGCCTCCGGAAGTCCATGAAGTCATGGCGGAAGTCCAAGTTCCTGGCCACTTCCGCCTCTTGCGCCCCCGTAGCAGCCCTAACAGGGTGGCTTCCGCCCCAGTGGTAGAGACCAGCCGCCTTTCAGCTACGGAGGTCCGATGCACGACGAGAACGCGACACCGACTCCCGACAGCGCAACCCCCGACGACCTTGCGGAGGGCACGACGGGAGACGGCCACTCGCGCCGCGCGGTGCTCCGCACGGCGGGCCTCGCCGGGGCGGGGATCGGCATCGGCGCCTTCGCGAGCGGCACGGCGCACGCCGACGCGCCCGGCACCGTGCCGGCCGCCGCCGCGTCGGATGCCGCCTCGGCCGCCGAGGACACGGCCAAGGCCCCTGCCCGAAAGGGCCGCACGATGATCGGGGTGCCGTTCGAGCGGCGCTCCACGGTCAGGGTCGGCATCATCGGCCTCGGCAACCGCGGCGGCTCCATGATCGATCTGTTCCTCGCCATCCCGGGCGTACGGGTCGTGGCGCTCTGCGACCCGGTCAAGGACAAGACCGCGGCCGCCGCGAAGAAGGTCACCGCCGCGGGCCAGCCGGCCCCGGCGACGTACACCAAGGGCGATCACGACTACGAGAACCTGTGCAAGCGCGGGGACATCGACTTCGTGTACGTGGCGACGCCGTGGGACTTCCACTTCGAGATGGCCAAGTCGGCGATGCTGAACGGCAAGCACGTCGGCGTGGAGTGCCCCATTGCCCTGCGCCTCGACGAGCTGTGGCAACTCGTCGACCTGTCGGAGCGGACGCGCAGACACTGCATACAGCTCGAGAACTGCTGTTACGGCAAGAACGAGATGCGTGTCCTGCGGATGGCCCACGCGGGCAAGTTCGGCGACCTCCTGCACGGTGCGGGCGCGTACAACCACGATCTGCGCGGCCTCATGTTCGACCCCGACTACTACGAAGGCCCGTGGCGCCGCCTCTGGCACACCCGGCTCCGCGGCGACCTCTACCCCAACCACGGTTTCGGCCCCGTCGCCAACTACATGGACGTCAATCGCGGCGACCGCGTCACCCACATCTCCAGCTTCGGCACACCCGCCCTCAGCCTCGCCCAGTACCGCGAGGCGCACATGCCCGCAGGCGATCCGAGCTGGAAGGAGACGTACATCGAGAGCGACCGCACCATCAGTCTCGTGCAGACGGCGAAGGGCCGCGTGATCCGTCTGGAGCATGACGTCTCCACGCCCCACCCTTATAGCCGCATCAACAGCCTGGGTGGCACCAAGGGCCTCTTCGAGGACTACCCGGAGCGCATCTACATCGAGCCCGACCACACGAACGACGAGTGGGGCGACTTCGCCAAGTACGCCGACTTCGACCACTGGCTGTGGAAGGAGCACTCCAACCCGCCGGGTGGCCACGGCGGCATGGACTACATCATGATCTTCCGGCTGATGCAGACCATGCAGCTGGGCCTCGTCCCGGACTTCGACGTGTACGACGCCGCGACGTGGACGTCGCCCGTGCCGCTGAGCCACCTCTCGATCAAGGCGAAGGGCGCGCCGCAGGCGATACCCGACTTCACCCGCGGACTGTGGAAGAAGGCGCGCCCGGGGATGGACTCGGAGAAGCCGAAGGAGTAGTTGCCGCCGGGTTTTTTTGAGGGGCCGTAGTGAGGGGCCGGGCCAGCGGCGGACGATCACGTACCGCCGCTGGTCCCGGCCGCCGGGGCCGCGGGTCGCGGTCCGCGGTCCCGGTGGCTCAGCAGCGGCGCCGGTCGACCGTCAGGGCGCCCTGCTCGGTGGCCAACGTCCGGTCGTAACAGCCGTCGTCGCCGTACTGCCGGTAGCGCTCGCGGGAGGTGCCCACCGCGTGGCGCTCCTCGCGGGGCACGTTGGCGGTGTACGTGGCGTCTCCGTCGTAACGGTCGTCGGTCACTGACCAGCCGGTGCGCCGTCCGCCGTGGACGGTGACGCTCTCGGCGCGGTCGCCGAGGGAGATCTCGGTGCGCAGCCGGTCGCCGGCGCCCAGCGTCGTGGTGCCGTCCATCGTGTACGTACGGTCGGTCCGCGCCGCACGGCCGTTCACCGTGACCGTCTCGCGATCGGACCAGGTGGCCTTGAGTGCGTCCAGCGCCTCTCCCTCGGTCCACCGGTGTACAGACGTGTTCTTCAGGGCCCGCGTCACGGTCGTCGTGACACGGCCGTGGGAGGTGTTCACCTGGCCGGAGACGGTGAGGCGGTGGCCGCCCTTCGTGTCGAGGCGGTGCGCGCTCCCTGTGGTGGAAGCCGGGGTGTAGGTCGCATCATTCGCGAGGGGTCCCGCGTCATGCCTGGTCAGCTTGCCGGTGACATGCGCGCTCCGCTCGTCCTGCCAGACCAGGACATTGACGGGGACGCTCCAGCCGGTCTGCGCCTTGGGCACACCGACGACGGAGACCTCGACCTTGTGCGGCCGTCCGTCGTTGAGGAGCCCGGCGAAGGGTGTCAGGTCGTACTCGATGGGCTTGATGTCGAAGGCACGGGGCCCCGGGATCACGTACCAGAGGAAGGGGTTGGACCACCCGCCCGTCCACACGGTCGGGAACGGCGCGGCGATGCCCGCCAACTGGCCGTCCACCTTGACCTGCACCTCGCGGTAGGGGCCTTGGTCGGCCTTGCAGGAGTAGGGCGCGGCATCCGGAACCGTCAGATACCAGTACTCCTCACAGCCGCCGCCGGAGCCGGTCGCGTAGACCTCGGCGACGATGCGCTCGCTGTTGCGCGGGGTGGTGAGGGCGGAGTCGTCGCCGAGGGGAAGCACACGGTCGGGCACCGTGCCGTTGGACTCGGCACCAGATTTCTCGGGCGCGGACCCGGTACCAGTTTTGTCAGGCTTGGCGCCTGTGCCCTTGTCCCGCTCGTAGAACGTCAGCGTCGCCTTGACGTCGATGATTCCGGTGTACGTCTCGTTGACGACGTTGCCGATGAGCATCTCGACGCTGCGGTTCTGGCGCAGCGTCTCGCTGTAGCGGGTGACGTCCTTCTCGACGGACCAGGTGATGCCGTCGGCGGACGGCTCCGGCGTGGACGTACGGAGCACTTCTACGCCGCCGATACGGAGGTATCCGAGCCGGTCGTACTGCCTGCCCTTCACCTTGCCGTCCAGGCGCAGCACCACCTTGCCCCAACGGTCACCACATCCGCGCGGCGGCGCGTAATCGCCCGTGTAGGGCGTGAAGTCCTTGAACTGCGCCTCGGCGACGGTGACCGCACAGGACTTGGTGTGGGGCTTTTTCACCGGGGGTGCGGCAGTGACGGGGTCGTGCCAGTCGGTGCCGAATTCGGGCGGGGCGGGGATCGCCGCGGCGGCCGTGGACGGGCCCGTACCGAGGAGCGGGCCTGCGGCGACGACCACCCCGACGAGCATGGACATGACGCGTCTTCTCATGGGGGTGTTCTATGGGGCCGCGGCCGATCACCGCAATGGGGTGTCGGGGCAACCAGGGCCTCACACGCCGCGGTCGGCCTTACGCCGCGAGGTTCGCCTTGTCCCCCATCACGACGACCGGGTGCTGCTTCGGGTCCAGCGTGCGCAGCAGGTAAGCCATGCCCGCCTTGGACAGACTGACGCAGCCCGACGTACCGCTGCCGTGATCCATGTGCAGCCAGATGCTGCCGCCCTTGGTCTGTCCCTGCGGACGCGTCGGGTCGTTGGGCGGGGTGCCCTTGGCGCGGTTGTAGTCGATGGCGATGACGTAGTCGAAGTCATGCCAATGCGTCTTGGGCCAGTAGTGCGGGGCCTGCATGGACACGGACTTCGTGTACGGGAACTTGGTACCGGGATCAGCCAGGACACCGCCCGCGTCGCTGAGGGTGAACACGCCGACCGGACTGCGCTTGTCGTTCTCGTGGTGATCGACGGTCCAGCCCTTCTTGCCGTTGTGCGCGGGCCAGCTGCGATCCTTCTCCCACGTGGTGTCCGTCTTGCCAGACTTTGTGTAGAGGACGACGGTCGACTCGGCGGAGTTCTCGCCGTCTCCGTAGACGGCGACCACCTGACGCGAGTCCTTGGGGATCTTCGACTGGAGACCGTCGCCGACATCGGGGATCCGCTTGGCGTCAGCGGCCCGTGCTGGGGAGCCGTCCCCGCGCTCCGCCCCCTTGGCCTGTCCGGATGCGGGGGCGTCGCCGCTCCCGCAGGACGTCAGAAGGACACCGCAGGCCGCCGCCGCGACCACCGTTCGCACCGCACCGGCTATACGCATCCGCCCATGGTCGCATTCGGCCCGCAGCACTCTCGTCCAGCGTCGTCCTCCACACGAAGAAGGGGCCGATTCTTTACTCCGGGGCGGAAAACCGTTTGCTTCGGACCACCGAATGAGGTGAACCTTTCACGGTTTGTTACCACCGTCCGTTCCGGCTCGTTCCGGTCTCGACTGCGACCTCAGCAGCGATCTCGCGTGCGTACTCGCCCGCGGCATGGCCCGCTTCGTCGCCTTCGACGCCCGTCTCGACGGAACCGACGGCCACCGCTCTCGACTGCTGGGACGTCATGCAGATTCGCGATCTTCCCTATCCCGACCCCGGCGTCCCCGATGTCCGGTCGGGTCCGCGCTTCTTGCTGTGGCTGGGCCGGAACCAACTCGGGGGGCAACTCAAATCCTTCGCCTGGGGCCTGCTGCACTTCGGCTCCATCGCGGGCCTGCCCTACGCGGTCGGCATCGCCATCGAGGCCGTGCTCGACCGGTCAGGCGGACGACTCGCGCTCGCGGGCGCGCTGCTGCTGACCCTCGGCCTCGCCATCGCCGTGGGCGACACGATGCTGCACCGCACCGCGATCACCAACTGGATCACCGCCGCGGCCCGCGTGCAGCAACTGCTCGCCCGCAAGACCGCCCAGCTCGGCTCCGTAATGACCCGGCGCGTGGCCGCCGGAGAAGTCGTATCCGTATCCACGGGTGACGTGGAGAAGATCGGTTGGTTCGTCGAGGCGCTGTCCCGGTTCGCGGCAGCCGCCTTCACGGTCCTTCTGGTCTGCGTCGGCCTCCTCGTCTACCAGCCCGCGCTGGGCGTCGTCGTCGCGGTGGGTATTCCGGTGCTCGCCCTCGCCGTGCTCCCCCTGCTGCCCCGCGCCACCCATCGCGCCGATCTCCAGCGCGAGAAGGCGGGCCGCGCCACGGAACTGGCCTCCGACACCGTCGCCGGATTGCGGGTCCTGCGCGGCATCGGCGGTGAGGAACTCTTCCTCGACCGCTACCGCCGCGCCTCGCAAGAGGTCCGGACGGCCGCGGTCCGCAGCGCCCGGATGTGGGCGGTGATCTCGGCGACGCAGGTCCTGCTGCCGGGGCTGCTGCTGATCGCGCTCGTCTGGCACGGTGTGCACCTCGCCCAAGAGGGCCGGATCACCGTCGCCGAACTGGTCACGGTCTACAGCGCGGTCATGATGCTCAACTACCCCCTGCGACACTTCGAGGAGATCGCCATGGCGTACTCCTTCTCCCGCCCCAGCGCCAAGCGAGCGGCACGGGTGCTCGCACTGGAGCGGACGGAATCCACAAGCGGGCGGTCGGAGGCTGAGACCGGGCTGTCGGAGACCGGGGCCAGGCGGACCGAGTCCGGGGCCGGGCCGTCGGACCCGCCTGCGCAAGGCAAGCCGGCAGCGGACTCTGCGACGCAAGGCGATGAGGCGGCAGAAGCTCCAGCGCGGCAAGTTGACGTGCCGCCGCCCGCGGGTGAGCAGCCGCCCGAGCAACACCACGAACAAGCCCTGTCCGGCGGCGCCCGGCACCCCGGAGACCTGTACGACCCGGCGACGGGTCTCCTCGCCCCGGCCGGCCGGCTCACCGCCGTGGTCTGCGGCGACCCCGACGCAGCCGGACGGCTCGCCGAACGTCTCGGCGGCCACCCCACCTTCGACGAAGCCGCGAAACTGCCATCCGTTCGCCTGGGCGACAACGCGCTGGACGAAATGCCGCTCTCCGACGCCCGCACCCACGTACTGGTACAGGACAAGGACCCCGTCCTGCTCTCCGGCACCTTGCACGCCCTCCTCGACGTACCGTCATCCGGAAACGTCACCCCCGCCGAAGCCCTCGCCGCGGCACAGTGCTCGGACGTCCTGGACGCACTGGCCCAGGCGTCGGTGAGCGACGACCCGATGGCCGCCCATCTCACGGAACGCGGCCGCTCCCTCTCCGGAGGCCAGCGCCAACGCCTCGCTCTGGCCCGCTCACTGGTCACCGACCCCGAGACGCTGGTGCTCGACGAGCCGACGTCCGCCGTCGACTCGCACACCGAGGCCCGGGTCGCCGACGGCATCCGCCGACTGCGGTCGGGGCGGACCACCGTGGTGCTCACGTCGTCCCCGCTGCTCCTGGACCGGGCCGAACGTGTCGTGTTCCTCGCCGACGGCGAGGTCACAGCGGTGGGCACACACCGTGAACTGATGCACGGCGAACCGCGGTACCGCGCGGTCGTGACCCGCGAAACCGACGACGAGCACACCGCCGTGACCGAGGGCAGCTTCGCCGAGTTCGACCCCGGCTTCGAGGCTGACTTCGAGCCCAAGATCAGCACAGCCACGGCAACCGCCAATGCGACCGCCACGGCGACCGCCAGCAACCTCGAGGAGACCGCATGATCGGCCTGGCGCCACCGGAGTACGACCCGGCGGCCCCCACGACGGCGGAGACCCTGCCCATCGGCGCGCCCACGACCGTACGCGCCTACGTCCGTGAGCTGTTCCAGCGCCACCGCACGGCCTTCGTCCTGCTCATCACGGTGAACACGCTCGCCGTGATCGCCTCGATGGTCGGCCCCTACCTGCTCGGCGACCTCGTGGAGAAGGTCTCGCACGACGCCCGCGACCTCCATCTGGAACGAACCATCGGCCTGTTCACGCTCGCCCTCGTCGTGCAGTCCTTCTTCGTACGCGAGATGCGGCTGCGCGGCGCGATGCTCGGCGAGCGGATGCTCGCGGACCTGCGGGAGGACTTCCTCGTGCGGTCCGTCGGGCTGCCGCCGGGAGTCCTGGAACGGGCCGGCACGGGCGACCTGCTCTCCCGCATCACCACCGACGTCGACCGCCTCGCCAACGCCATGCGTGAGGCCGTGCCGCAGCTCGCGATCGGCGTGGTGTGGGTTGCGCTGCTGCTCGGCGGACTCATCGTGACCGCGCCGCCGTTGGCACCCGCCGTGCTCGTCGCCGTCCCGCTCCTGGTGGTCGGCTGCCGCTGGTACTTCAAACGGGCACCCGCCGCCTACCGCTCGGAGGCCGCCGGTTACGCCGCCGTGGCAGCCGCCCTCGCCGAGACCGTCGACGCGGGCCGCACCATCGAGGCGCACCGGCTCGGCACACGCCGCATCGAACTGTCGGAGCGCCGCGTCAAGGAGTGGACCGCCTGGGAGCGCTACACCCTCTACCTGCGGTCGGTCCTCTTCCCCGTCATCAACTTCACCCACACCACCGTGCTCTGCTCGACGCTGATGATCGGCGGCGTCTTCGTGCTTCAGGGATGGATCGGCGTCGGTCAACTGACCACGGGCGTCCTGATCGCGCAGATGCTCGTCGACCCTCTGGGGATCATCCTGCGCTGGTACGACGAACTTCAGGTCGCCCAGGTCTCGCTGGCCCGTCTCGTCGGCGTCCGCGACATCGAACCCGACGCCGGTGACGCTTCCGTCACCCCTCAAGGGCGCCACGTCCATGCCGACGACGTCCACTTCGGCTACCGCGAAGGCGTCGATGTCCTCCGCGAGGTGTCCCTCGCCGTCAAGCCCGGCTCGCGCGTCGCCCTGGTCGGTCCGTCGGGCGCGGGCAAGTCGACGCTGGGCAGGCTGCTCGCCGGCATCTACGGACCGCGCACCGGACAGGTCACCTTGGGGGGCGCGGAACTGTCGGCCATGCCGGCCGAGGAGGTCCGTGCCCATGTAGCCCTGGTCAACCAAGAGCACCACGTGTTCGTGGGTTCCCTGCGCGACAACCTCCTCCTGGCACGGACCGGCGCGCGTGACGCCGAACTGTGGGCTGCGCTCGGGGCGGTCGACGCGGCCGACTGGGCCCGCGGCCTCGACGAGGGCCTGGCCACCGAGGTCGGCTCGGGGGGCTTCGCGCTGACTCCCGCCCAGGCCCAGCAGATCGCCCTGGCCAGGCTCGTGCTCGCCGACCCCCACACGCTGGTCCTGGACGAGGCGACCTCGCTCCTCGACCCGCGCGCGGCACGGCATCTGGAGCGTTCGCTCGCTCGTGTCCTGGACGGCCGTACGGTCGTGGCGATCGCCCACCGCCTGCACACCGCCCACGACGCGGACGTCATCGCCGTGGTCGAGAACGGCCGCATCACCGAACTCGGCAGCCACGACCAACTGGTCACCGCGGACGGGGCGTACGCCGCCCTGTGGCGGTCCTGGCACGGCTAGGGGCGTCACCTCGGGTACGGGCCGCGGCTTCGTCGCTGCGCGGGGGCGCGGCGGCCTCGGTCCGGCGCCGACCGCCTCCGCGTCCGGTGCGGGCCCACTGGGGCCGGGCCGCTCCGCGCCGGGAGCGGGCCGCCTACCGCGAGGCGAGCCGCCTATTCCCCTTCTAGCAGGCCTAGTTAGGGTACGTGTATGGCTGCACCGACCACGGACCCCGGCACCCCCGACCGTCGCGGCCCCGCGCGCTACCTCTGGTGGGTGATCGCAAGCCAGCCCAAGCGGGTCGCTCTCGGCACGCTGCTGGGCAGCGCGTGGATGGTCGGGTTGACGCTTCCCCCGTACGTCCTGGCGCGTGCCATCGACGACGGGCTCCGCCCCGGCGACCAAGGCGCGCTGATCGGCTGGGCCGCCGCACTGTTGGGCGTAGGAATCCTCGACGCCTGGCTCGGGATCATGCGGCACCGCACGATGACCCGTATCCGGCTCGACGCCTACTTCCGTACCGTGCGTGTCGTGATGGACCACGCCACCCGGCTCGGCGCGGCTCTGCCCCGCCGCGTCTCGGCGGGCGAGGTCGTCACGATCGGCCACTCCGACGTGGGCGTCATCGGCGCGACCCTCACCGTCACAGGTCCTGGGGTGGGTGCGGTCATCGCCTACTTCGTCGTCGCCGCCCTGCTTCTGTCGTTCTCCGTCCTGCTGGCCGTGGTGGTCCTGCTGGGCGTGCCACTGATCGCCCTGCTCGTCGGGCCGTTCCTCGGTCGGCTTCAGGGCGCCGAGACCGCGTACCGGGAGCGGCAGGGCGCACTGGCCGGCGTTCTCGGGGACCTGGCCGCCGGGCTCAGGGTCCTCAATGGTCTGGGTGGCAAGCAGGTCTTCGCGGCCCGCTACCGCTCGGGTTCGCGAGAACTGCGGGACGAGGGCTACCGGGTCGGCTCGTCCATGAGCTGGATCCAGGCTTTCGGAATTGGCCTGCCCACCTTGTTCCTGGCCGCCGTGACCTGGCTCGCCGCCCGCATGGCGGCTCAGGGCACCATCACCGTGGGCGAACTGATCGCCGTCTACGGCTACGTCGCCGTCCTCGTGGTCCCGGTGTCGTCCTTCATCGAGAGCGGCTACGACATCGGGCGTGGCCTGGTCTCGGCCCGCCGGGTCGTGCACTTCTTGAACCTCGAGCCGGAGACGTGGTCGGCGGTGCCCGCGAACGAGGTGAAGAGCGGGGCTCCGGTGCTCGATGATTCGGGCGAGACCTCCGATGCCCGCGAGGGCACCGTCAACGCTCCCGAGGCACCGGCCGTCCTCCACGACCGCCTCTCCGGGGTGAAGGTAGAACCCGGCGTCCTCACCGCGCTGGCCAGTACCCACACCTCCGAGGCCACGGAGGTCGTCGACCGCCTCGGCCGATTCGCCCCTGGCTCGGTCACCTGGGGGGCGGTCCGCCTGGACGCCGTCCCGCTGGACCAGGTCCGCGCGCGCATTCTCGTCGCGGACAACGAAGCCGACTTGTTCGCCGGTGCGCTGCGTGCGGCGCTCTCCGGTCGCTGGACACCGGACGAGCACTCCCTCACCCGCGCGGTCGACGCCGCCGTGGCCCACGACATCGTGCTCGGCCTGCCAGGCGGCTTCGATGCCCGCCTCGACGCCCAGGGGCACAATCTCTCCGGCGGTCAACGGCAACGCATCCGTCTGGCCCGTGCTCTGCTGGCCGACCCCGAGGTGCTCCTGGCGGTCGAACCGACATCGGCGGTGGACGTGCACACCGAGGCCAAGATGGCAGCCGGTCTCCGCGCGGCTCGGGCCAACCGCACAACGCTCGTGACCAGTACCTCTCCCCTCGTCCTCGACCAGGCCGACGTCGTCTACCACCTGGTCGACGGCCGTGTCGCCGCCGTGGGCCGCCACGCCGACCTCCTGTCGCATCACCCCGCCTACCGCCGTCTGGTGTCGCGCGACACCGAGGAGTCCGCAGCGGTGGAAGCCGCGGGGGCCGCGGACGTAGGGATGAGCGTCGCCACGGACAAGCAGCCGGCGACGGACGCCGCTGAGGAGGAGGCCGCAACGGCGGCCGATACGGACGAACAAAGCAATCCAAGTGACCGCAAGCACTCCCGCCCGTCCCCCGAGCCGACTCACGAGGCCCTCCCATGACGTCGCCCCGCAGCGGTAAAGCACCTGAGGCCGCCGCCACTCCGCTGCCCGTCGCCGGCCCCCGCCAGGTCCACCGCGCCGCCCTGCGACTGATCCGGCAGGACGCCTGGGCCTTCGCCGCCATGCTCTTCTTCAACGTGCTGGCGGCGGCTGCGGGCCTCGTCGGCCCGTGGCTCCTCGGCCGCGTCGTGAACACGGTGAAGGACGGCGGAGGCGTCGACGCCGTGGACCGTCTCGCCCTCGGCATCCTCATCGGAGCCGTCGCCCAGCTCCTCCTGGCGCGCCACGCCCGCTACCTCGGCCATCGCTTCGGAGAGCGCACCCTCGCCCGTATCCGCGAACAGTTCGTCGACCGTGCGCTGGCCCTGCCCTCCTCCGTCGTCGAACGTGCCGGCGCGGGCGACCTGACCGCACGCGGCACGTCGGACATCGCGACCACTGGTCAGACGCTGCGGGACACCGGCCCCGATGTCTTCGTCGCAGCCGTGCAGGCACTGTTCATCGTCGGTGCCGTGTTCTTGCTCGATCCGCTGCTCGGCGCCTGCGGGGTGCTCGGCCTCACGGGAATCTGGTTCGCCACCCGCTGGTACCTGCGTCGTGCGCGGTCTGCCTACCTCGACCAGGGCGAGGCGCACTCCGCGCTGGCCGAGGTGCTCGCCGCCACCGCGTCCGGAGCCCGCACCATCGAGGCCTTCGGCCTGCGGGAGCGGCGCATCACGGACAGTGAGAGGGAGATCGAGCGCTGTGTCGCCGCCCATGAGCGCACTCTGTACCTGCGGAGCGTCCTCTTCCCCGCTGTCGACACCTCGTACGTGATCCCGGTGGTCGGCATGCTGGTCATCGGCGGTGCTCTGCACGCCCACGGCACGGTGAGCCTCGGCGCGGTCGTCGCCGCGGCTCTGTACCTTCGCCAGCTCTCCCAACCGCTGGACACGATCTTGCAACGGGTCGAGGAGCTGCAGAGCAGCGGTGCCTCCTTCGCCAGGGTCGAGGGCCTGGCCGCCACGCCCTCTGAACCGACCGTCCCCAGCGCCCTCACCCCCAAGGACGACGGCATCGGCGTCGAAGGCGTCTGGTTCTCCTACACGGGCGACACCGACGTCCTCCAAGGCGTCGACCTGTCCGTCCGACCCGGCGAACGTCTCGCCGTCGTCGGCCCTTCCGGTGCCGGGAAAACCACTCTGAGCCGGCTCTTGGCCGGCATCGACACGCCGACCAAGGGCTCGGTGACCGTCGGCGGGGTTCCGATCGCCGATCTGCCCTCCGACCGGCTGCGCCGCCAGGTCGTCCTCGTCACGCAGGAACACCATGTGTTCCACGGCACGCTCCGGGACAATCTGCGGATCGCGGCCGAGTCCGCCGCGGACGCCGAGCTGGACGCCGCTCTCACCGCCGTCGGTGCCGAGTGGGCCACCGACCTGCCCGACGGTCTCGACACCCAGCTGGGCTCGGGCAGCCACCAGCTGCACGGCGCGCAGGCTCAGCAGCTGGCCTTGGCCCGTGTCGTGCTCGCCGACCCGCACACCCTGATACTCGACGAGGCGACGGCGCTCCTGGACCCGGCGACGGCACGGCACACGGAGCGGGCTCTCGCGGCCGTCCTGCGCGGCCGGACCGTGATCGCCATCGCTCACCGCCTGCAGACCGCTCATGACGCGGACCGCGTCGCGGTGATGGAGAACGGCCGCGTCACCGAGCTCGGCAGTCACGACGACCTCGTGCGGGCCGACGGAGCGTACGCCGCCCTCTGGCACTCCTGGCATGGCGACCACCCCGTCATCTCCGGGGTTCAGCCGCCTCCCGGCGAGGACGAGAGCCGGTCCGACAGCTGACGCTCGGCTTGAGTGGCCGCCGTGCGGGCAGGGCGGGCCCCGCCTCAGATGAAGTTGAGCGCGGCCGCGCCGCCCACTCCCCCGAGCAGCATGAACACCGGCATCAGTACCTTCAGCTCGATCCAGCTGCCGGCCCGGAAGCGCAGTGCTTTCGGCGGCCCGATCGGGTACCAGCGCTTGCGGCCGATGGGGATGGGCCAGAGCACCGGGCATCCGGAGACCGTCAGCGAGTCCCCGATGTCGTGCACCAGCGCACCGAGCACGATCGGCAGGCCGAGCCACAGGTACTCCTGGCCTGGTGCGGTGAAGAACCAGTCCGAACCGTTGCCGGGCTTGTCGAGGACGCCTGCGAGGATCCACGCGCTCGTGGCGGCGAGCAGCCACACCAGAACATCGCTGCTCGACCCGCGCGCCGCCCGCCACAGCAGGCCTTCGATGGCGAGCACCATGTGGACGAAGAGGATCGCGAGCACCGCCCAGCGTCCGCCGAAGATCGCCAGGGCGGAGGCGCCCGCGCCTATCAGCACCGCCCACAGCCAGGTGTGGGTGAGTGTGCGGTGGCCACCCGAGCGACGTGGGTCGCCCGCCTTCCGTGTCGCCTTGTAGACGGCGTACGAGAGTTTGTCGACAATTTCGCACAGGCCCCGCGAGACGGGCCCGAAGGCTCGCGAGATGGTCGCCGACTTGTGATCGAGGTCGGGCGCGAGGGCCGCCCCGGCGCAAATGAGCGCTCCCACGAGGAGGACCGGCCAGGGCATCGTGTGTCCCGCGGCCGCCGCGGCCGCGCCGACTCCGAGCCAGGCCGCCGCTCCCGACAGTGAGTGTGCCGGTCCCATCATTGCTGCCGCCCACCCCGTTTCCCATGTTCTGATGCCACGTTGGCGACACAGCGTAGCGTTCGTGATCTTCGCGAGAATCACCGGTTCCCTGATCCGGTGAGAAGGAAGGCAAGATGGGGGTGTGACCCTTATTGATCAGCTGCCGCCGGATGCCGACCCAGATGCCCTCTTCGAAGCCTTCTCCACGTGGGCCGAGGATCAGGGGATCACTCTCTATCCGGCCCAGGAGGAGGCGCTGATCGAGGTGGTCTCCGGGGCGAACGTGATCTTGTCCACTCCCACGGGCTCCGGCAAGAGCCTGGTGGCGGCCGGCGCCCACTTCACCGCCCTCGCCCAGGACAAGGTCACCTTCTACACGGCCCCCATCAAGGCGCTGGTGTCGGAGAAGTTCTTCGACCTGTGCAAGATTCTGGGCACCGAGAACGTCGGCATGCTCACGGGCGACGCGTCCGTCAACGCCGACGCCCCTGTCATCTGCTGCACGGCCGAGGTCCTCGCCTCGATCGCCCTGCGGGACGGCAAGGACGCCGACGTCGGCCAGGTCGTGATGGACGAGTTCCACTTCTACGCCGAGCCGGACCGCGGCTGGGCCTGGCAGATCCCGCTGCTCGAACTGCCGCAGGCACAGTTCATCCTCATGTCGGCGACGCTCGGCGACGTCAGCATGTTCGAGAAGGACCTCACGCGCCGCACCGGCCGCCCCACCTCGGTGGTCCGCTCCGCGACGCGCCCCGTGCCACTGTCGTACGAGTACCGGCTGACGCCGATCACCGAGACGCTCACCGAGCTTCTGGAGACCAAGCAGGCTCCGGTCTACATCGTGCACTTCACACAGGCACAGGCCGTCGAGCGCGCCCAGTCGCTGATGAGCATCAACATGTGCACGCGTGAGGAGAAGGACAAGATCGCCGACCTGATCGGCAACTTCCGCTTCACCACCAAGTTCGGCCGCAACCTCTCGCGCTACGTGCGCCATGGCATCGGCGTGCACCACGCCGGCATGCTGCCCAAGTACCGCCGCTTGGTGGAGAAGCTCGCCCAGGCCGGCCTTCTGAAGGTCATCTGCGGTACGGACACTCTCGGCGTCGGCGTCAACGTGCCGATCCGCACCGTCCTCTTCACCGCGCTCGCCAAGTACGACGGCAGCCGGGTCCGCACCCTGCGCGCGCGGGAATTCCACCAGATCGCCGGTCGGGCCGGACGTGCCGGCTTCGACACTGCGGGTTTCGTGGTCGCGCAGGCACCCGAGCACGTCATCGAGAACGAGAAGGCACTCGCCAAGGCGGGCGACGACGCGAAGAAGCGCCGCAAGGTGGTCCGTAAGAAGGCGCCGGAGGGCTTCGTCGGCTGGACCGAGAGCACCTTCGAGAAGCTCATCACCTCCGAGCCGGAGCCGCTGACCTCCCGCTTCCGCGTCACGCACACCATGTTGCTGTCCGTGATCGCCCGCCCCGGCAACGCCTTCAAGGCGATGCGCCACCTTCTGGAAGACAATCACGAGCCGCGCAAGGCGCAGCTGCGGCACATCCGTCGCGCCATCGCGATCTACCGTTCGCTTCTGGCCGGCGGTGTCGTGGAAAAGCTCGACGTGCCGGACGCAACGGGCCGTGTCGTACGCCTGACCGTCGACCTGCAACAGGACTTCGCGCTCAACCAGCCTCTGTCGACCTTCGCCCTCGCGGCCTTCGAGATCCTCGACCCGGAATCCCCGTCGTACGCCCTCGACATGGTCTCCGTGGTCGAATCCACCCTCGACGACCCGCGCCAGATCCTCGCGGCCCAGCAGAACAAGGCGCGCGGCGAAGCTGTGGCGCTGATGAAGGCGGACGGTGTCGAGTACGAGGAGCGGATGGAGCGGCTCCAGGACATCACCTACCCCAAGCCGCTGGAGGAGCTGCTCTTCCACGCCTACAACACCTACCGGACGAGCCACCCGTGGGTCGGCGACCACCCGCTGTCCCCGAAGTCCGTCGTCCGTGACATGTACGAGCGGGCGCTGTCCTTCACCGAGTTCACCTCCTTCTACGAACTCGCCCGCACCGAAGGCATCGTGCTGCGCTACCTGGCCAGCGCCTACAAGGCCCTGGAACACACCATCCCGGACGACCTCAAGTCCGAGGACCTGGAGGACCTGATCGCCTGGCTCGGCGAGATGGTCCGTCAGGTCGACTCCAGCCTCCTCGACGAATGGGAGCAGCTGGCCAACCCCGAGGTCATGACGGCCGAGGAGGCCCAGGAGAGGGCCGATCAGGTCAAGCCGGTCACGGCCAATGCCCGCGCCTTCCGCGTCCTGGTGCGCAACGCGCTGTTCCGCAGGGTCGAGCTGGCCGCCCTCGACCACGTCGAGGAGCTGGGCGAGCTGGACGCCGAGTCCGGCTGGGACGCGGACGCCTGGGGTGAGGCCATGGACAAGTACTGGGACGAGTACGAAGATCTCGGGACCGGGCCCGACGCACGCGGCCCCAAGCTGCTGTCCATCGAACAGGACCCGGAGCACGGTCTGTGGCGCGTCCGTCAGACGTTCGCAGACCCGAACGGCGACCATGACTGGGGCATCAGCGCGGAGGTCGATCTCGCGGCCTCCGACGAGGAGGGCCGTGCCATCGTCCGCCTCACGGATGTCGGCCAGCTCTGAATACCCCGAGAAATCGCACGTCCCGGACAGGAGTCGAAGAAGCGTCATGAGCAACCCCGCCGAACGGCTGGTCGATCTGCTGGACCTGGAGCAGATCGAGGTCAACATTTTCCGGGGCCGCAGCCCCGAGGAGTCTTTGCAGCGGGTCTTCGGCGGGCAGGTCGCCGGGCAGGCCCTGGTAGCGGCGGGCCGCACCACGGAGGGCGACCGCCCGGTGCATTCGCTGCACGCGTACTTCCTGCGCCCCGGCCGTCCGGGCGTGCCCATCGTGTACCAGGTCGAGCGGGTCAGGGACGGGCGCTCCTTCACCACGCGCCGTGTCACCGCTGTCCAGCAGGGCCGCACGATCTTCAACCTCACCGCCTCCTTCCACAAGCCCGAACAGGGCGCTTTCGAACACCAGCTGCCGCCTCGCATCACCGCTCCTGACCCTGAATCTCTGCCGACCGTCGCCGAGGAGATCAAGGAGCACCTCGGCGCGCTTCCCGAGCAGTGGGAGCGCATGGCCAGGCGCCAGCCCTTCGACATCCGTTACGTGGACCGGCTGCGCTGGACCTCCGAGGAGGTCAAGGACGCCGAACCCCGCAGCGCGGTGTGGATGCGCGCCGTCGGTCCGCTGGGCGACGATCCGCTCGTGCACACCTGCGCTCTCACCTATGCGAGCGACATGACGCTCCTCGACGCGGTGCGCATCCCGGTCGAGCCGCTCTGGGGACCCCGCGGCTTCGACATGGCCTCGCTCGATCACGCCATGTGGTTCCATCACCCGTTCCGCGCCGACGAGTGGTTCTTGTACGACCAGGAGTCCCCCATCGCGACGGGGGGTCGCGGCCTCGCCCGCGGCCGTATCTACGACACCGACGGCCGACTGCTCGTATCCGTGGTGCAGGAGGGTCTGTTCCGACCCCACGCGTGACGAAGAAGGCTCTGTCCGCGCTGGAACCCGTCGCGGTGGACTTTGAACCCTGGGCGTGCTTCGGGTGGTGCAGGGTGGGCATGCGTGTCTCCGTTCAGCGGGGTGGGGCAAGTGATTCGTCGGTACGAAAACGCAGGTGAGTCGGATGGTGGGGGATCAGCACATGAACGCGGATGCGGGCGAGGACAGGGATCGGTTGCTTCATGAGGCTGTGCGCCTGCGCGAGGCAGGACGACGCGAGGAGGCCCGAGAGCAGCTCGTGAAGCTTGCCGCCCTGTTCCCGGCGGACGAGGAAGTGGCGTACCAGACCGCGTGGGTGCATGACACGCTCGGCCTGGAGGTGGAAGCGGTGCCGTATTACGAGCGCGCCCTCGCGGGAAAGGCGCTTGCGGGCAATGATCGCCGCGGGGCCCTGCTCGGCCTGGGCAGCACCTACCGGATCCTGGGGCGCTACGAGGAAGCCGCCGCGACTCTTGGCGACGCGGTGGTCGAATTCCCTGACGACAACGGACTCAAGACGTTCCTGGCCATGGCGCTGTACAACGTCGGGCGGACGCACGACGCGATGCAACTGCTTCTGACCTTGCTGGTCGCCACGAGCAACGACCCGGAAGTCGAGGGCTATCGGCCCGCCATCGAGGAGTACGCGAAAGATCTCGACGCGACGATCTGAGATCGCTGAGCAGCTCCGCCCGGTGATACGGAAGCCGCCGAGACGTGCGCACGGCAGGCTGCCGCATGCACCGCTCGCCTACACCTGCCGTCGGCGCAACCACTTCCTCAGGCCGCGCGACTCACGCTCCAGAACGTCGACCGTGTCGTCGCTCCGGTGCTTGGGTTGCGCTCGAGCCGGCGCCGATTCGGCCGCAGCGGCCGACGCGGGAGCGGGCCGAGGCGCCGGGCGTTCCGAGCGTGCCTGGGCCAGGCCCAGCAGAAGGCTGGCGCGCAGCCATCGGAGCTCCTCAGGGTCGTCCGCGGTCATGATCCGTTCGACGATCAGCGCGGTGGGCGAATCAGGTGCCCCATGGGTGCGTGGCGCGGGGATGAGCCGGCTGAGGTATGCCCGTTCGTAGGGATCCTTGACGATGTCTGTCAGTTGGACCTGGTCGAGGAGTGAGGCCATGGCGGCCACGCGCTGCCATGAATCCTCGGTCTGCCGGAGCAGGAAACCCGCATGCCGGCTCCGCCAGTTGCGTGGCCGAAGGTCCTGCCCGTCGTCTAGGCGCACCCGAACCGGTTCGGGCAGGCGGCCGGTGAGGAGGACGCCGTGCACCTCGCCCTCCGCGAAGTGCCGCAGCTCTTCGGCGAGATACAGCCAGACGACCGCTCGATACCGGTTCAAATAGAACTTCACCGGTGTCAGGAATCCGGCGCGGGCGAGCCGGGTGAACCGGGCCGTGGTGATGTCCATGAGCTCCGCGGCTTCCGTGGTGCCCATGACTCTGACGCTCTCCCGCAAAGCCTCGGGGAAGCGCTCGCTGCCGCGCACGCGGTCGATCTCTGCGCGGGCGACGCGGCGCTGCGTCCCCGTCGGGTCGGCGACGGTGCGCACGCGCCCGAGCAGTACGGCGAGATCGAACTCGCCGCGCTTCAAACCCAGTTCCCTTGCCGCACCGCTCAGCGCGATGGAGGGCGGCGCCGTCGCCGCATTGGCCGGCTGTGTGGTCATGACGTCCGTCATGGTGGTTCTCCCCGTGAGATGTGTCTGCTCTCGGGAAAGACCGTAGCCCGATCGTCACGACCCTCGCTGAGCCTGTGGATAACCCCTGACAGGGCAGCGTCAAGGCTGGTCAGAGGTCCACGACGGGCGTGCGCTCGGGCTGTCGAGCCCCCACGGCGAGATGCTCTCCGACACGATTGACGAGCAACGTCATCTCGTAGGCGACTTGGCCGATGTCGGCCTCCGCCGCGCTCAGGACGCAGAGACAACTGCCGTCGCCCGCCGCGGTGACGAAGAGGACGGCGTCATCGAACTCGATCATCGTCTGACGGACGTTGCCCGCGTGAAAGTGACGCCCAGACCCCTTGGCGAGGCTGTGCAGCCCCGAGGAGACCGCGGCCAGGTGCTCCGCGTCCTCACGCTTCAGGTCCGAACTGGCACCGGTCACCAGTCCGTCGTTGGACAGCACCAGCGCATGACGAACGTGCTCCATCCGCTGCGTCAAGTCATCCAGCAGCCAGCCCAGCCCCGTGCTCTGCACCATCGTTCCCGTCTCCCCGAGTCGATCCTCCTGGCTGGAGGAACTGACCTGCCAGCCTTCCCCACGACCGGCGCCCCGGCAAGCATGATGGGGACATGGCACAAAAGATGACCGATGACCAATGGCGGGCATTCGTCTCGCAAGGCACGCGAACCGGCAAGTTGTCGACCGTCAGGGCCGACGGCAGCCCGCACGTAGCACCGATCTGGTTCCTGCTCGACGGAGACGACCTGGTGTTCAACACCGGTAAGGACACGGTCAAGGGCCGCAACCTCGCCCGTGACGGCCGCATGGCCCTCTGCGTGGACGACGACCAGCCGCCGTTCGCCTTCGTCGTGCTGCAGGGCCGTGCCGACCTGATCGAGGAACTCGACCAGGTCCAGCACTGGGCAGCCAGGATCGGCGCACGTTACATGGGCGAGGACCGGGCCGAGGAGTTCGGCGAGCGCAATGGCGTGCCCGGTGAACTTCTGGTGCGCGTGAGCATCGACAAGGTGCTCGCATACGGCGGAGTCACCGACTGAGAGCCCACGCCTGCACCGGGCAGAACTCGTGCCGACACCGGACAGGGACTCACGTCGAGACCCGTCCCGAAGGTTCAGCCCACCGAGTCGAGCAGCCGGGCGGTATGCATCCGCCCGGCGTACTCGACCAGCCGTATCAGCACCTCCTTCCCCGAGTCTCGGTCCCGTGCGTCGCACAGCACCACGGGGGTCCCGTGGTCGAGGTCCAAGGCCCGTGAGACCTCCTTCGCGCCGTACGCACGCGCCTTCGTGAAGCAGTTCACTGCCACGACGAAGGGGATGTGACGGTGCTCGAAGTAGTCCACGGCGGGGAAGCAGTCCTCGAGCCGCCTGGTGTCCGCAAGGACGACGGCTCCGAGAGCACCTTGCGACAGCTCGTCCCACAGGAACCAGAAACGGTCCTGCCCGGGAGTGCCGAACAGGTACAGCGAAAGACCAGTCCTGATGGTGATGCGGCCGAAGTCCATGGCGACGGTCGTCGTGGTCTTCCGGTCGACGCCCTCGGTGTCGTCCACCATCTGCCCCGCCTCGCTGAGCAGTTCCTCGGTGCGCAGGGGGCGGATCTCGCTGACCGCGCCGACCAGGGTGGTCTTGCCCACCCCGAAGCCACCGGCCACCAGGATCTTCAGCGCCATGTCCGCGGTCTGACCGTCTTCGGCCTCAGAGTGCTCGGAGACCATTGATCACCTCTCGAAGGATCATTTCGTCGGGAAGCTGTGCGGGCGGCACCGGCCGACTGATCTCGACGTGCCCCATCTCCAGCAGGTCACCGAGGAGCACTCTGACCACGCCTACGGGGAGATCGGCGCCGGCGGCAAGTTCGGCCACGGATTGTGTCTCGACGCGACAGAGGTCGATGAGCGCCCGGTGTTCGGGGCCGAGGGCGGTGTCGTCGTCGGACGTCGCCGCGGCGACGTCATGGAGCGTCACAAGGGCGATCAGGTCGAAGCGGACGCCTCTTGGCCCCGGGGCGGTCCGCCCGCCCGTCATCGCGTAGGGCCGGACGAGGGGCCCCGCCTCACCGTCGTACCACTGGCTGCCCGGCTGGTACTGACTGCCGCTCGAATCCTCGTTCATGAGTACGTGCCGCCCCCGGTCATCCGGCTGCCGGTGGGCGTGCCGTGACGCGGGCCGGGGTGTAGAGGTGCTCGCCCACCCGCTTGACCAGGCGAGCCATCTCGTACGCCACAAGGCCGATGTCGGCCGTGACCGAGCTGAGCACCGCGAGGCAGGAACCGTCTCCGGCGGCTGCGACGAACAAGAAGGCGTCGTCCATCTCAACCATCGTCTGGCGCACTCCCCCGGCTCCGAAGTGCCGGCCCGCCCCTTTGGCGAGGCTGTGGAAGCCCGACGCGACGGCGGCCAGGTGCTCGGCGTCCTCACGCGTGAGGGCGGTCGAGGCGCCGACCGGCAGGCCGTCGTTGGACAGCACCACCGCGTGCCGCACCTCGCCGACGCGCCGTACCAAGTCGTCGAGCAGCCAGTCGAGTTCTCCGGTGCCTCCGGCGGGAATGCTCTTGTCCTGGATCATCCGGGGTCTCCTTCGCTGCTGTCCCTGCGCGATGCTGGCGTCGCCGTGCCGGGGACCGCGCCGACGATGCCCGGAGGCCGACCGCCGCCGCGTGCCCAGCCGTCGCGGAAGGCGGTCATGCGATCGCGGACCTGTTCCGGGCTCCGCTCGCCGGCATTCGCCGCATCGCCCGCGTCGCCCGCGTCGCCCGCGTCGCCCGCGTCGCCCGCGTCGACGTGACGTTCGCGCAGTTGCGGGGCGAGACTCGCCTGACGTACCCGGCGGGGCAGTGCGCTCGCCGAGTCCGGTGCGTCGACATCGGCATCGGTGACGTCGACTGTCGTGGCGACGCCCGGCAGTGGTGCTTCCGCCGCTGCGGACAGGGCCGGACGGGGTGCGGTGGCGGGAACGGAGTTGCCGTTCACGGGCTGTCCGGGAACGGCCACGCGTGCGTACTCCTTCTCCGAAGCCGTCCTGTGCTCCACGCGAGTCTGCGCACTCTCCGCCGCCGGGCTGTGCAACAGCGCGGTGGGAAGCAGCACGACCGCGGTGGTGCCTCCATAGGGCGAGGTCCGCAGATGCACCTTGATGCTGTGGCGAGCCGCGAGCCTGCTGACCACGAAGAGGCCCAGTTGGTCGCTGTCGAACAGGTCGACCGCCTCCGACTGCTCGACGCGGCGGTTGGCTTCGGCGAGCGTCTCCGCCCCCATGCCGAGCCCGCGGTCCTCGATCTCCAGGGCATAGCCGTTTCCGACCGGTTCACCGATCACCCGCACCTTGGTGTGGGGAGGAGAGAACTGGGCCGCGTTCTCGACGAGTTCTGCCAGCAAGTGGGTGAGGTCGGCTACCGCTGTCCCAAGGATCGAGGCGGCCGGCAGCTGGCGTACCTCCACGCGCGCGTAGTCCTCGACTTCGGAGACCGCCGCGCGCACGACGTTCGTCAGGGAGACCGGCATGCGCCAGGCCCGGCCCGGCGCGGCACCGGAGAGGATGATCAGGCTTTCCGCGTGGCGCCTCATCCGGGTCGTCAAATGGTCGAGACGGAAGAGATCGCTGAGCTCCTCCGGGTCGTCGGCCCTGCGTTCCATGGTGTCCAGCAGTGTGAGCTGACGGTGCACCAGGACCTGACTTCTCCGGGCGAGATTGACGAACACGCCGGAGATCCCGCTCGCGAGTTCCGCGCGCTCGATCGCGGCGCGCAGTGCCGCCCGGTGGACGGTGGCGAGCGCCTCGGAGACCTGCCCGGTCTCGTCCTCCGCGGGTGCTCCCCGCGGTGCCTCGGCAGAGATGTCGATCTCCTCGCCGGCCCTCAGACGCCGCATGGCCTGCGGCAGTTTCCGGCGGGCGATGTCCAGGGCGCCGTTGCGCAGGCTGACCAGTTCGACGACCAGGCCTCGACCGATGCGTACGGAGATGACGAGCGAGGCAGCCACGGCAGCGAGGCCGAGAAGTACGGCCGCACCGGCCGAGGTGAGCACGCCGTGGGTGAACGGGTCGGCCCGGTCCAAGGCCCGGCGATCCGCTCCGACCCCGATCGCCCGAAGCTTGTCGCGCACGGTTGCGTGGGCCTCGCCCCAGGCTTCCGCGGAGGCTGCGGCGACGGCCTTTCGGCCGGGTTCGGCGACCAGCACTTTGTCCTCGACGGCCCGAACGTCGGCGTACGAACTCCCCGCTTCAAGGTCGCGCCAGGCCGCTCGTTCGGGCCTCCGCAGGTCCGCCACCGCTGTTTCCGTCAGCGCACGGCGGGTGTCGACCGCCCCGGTGAACAGCCGGAGCCGCTCGCCGTCCAGGAGTCCGGTGAGCCGTGCGGAGGCGAGCACGGCGTCCTCGCGCGCCAGCATTTCAGCGGCCCCGGAGAATTCGTGCAGCACGCGCGCGTAGGAGCCCGGTTCGGCGTCCCGCATCGCGGTGAGCGCGCCCGCCACTCCGAAGGCCTGCGCGATCGTCTTCGTGTACTCCCCGTACGTCGTGTCCCACCCTGTGCGGCGCTCCAGCACGTCGGCCCGCAACGAGAGCAGGTCGCCGGCTCCGGTCACGAACGTGGCGAGGCGGTCCGCCACCCCGTGGGGAAGGCCTGCTCCGTCAGCGACCGTCCTGTCATCCTCAAGGCGTAGCTTCGCCACGACACGGTCGGTGCGCGCCGCTTGTTTCTCCAAGGCTTCTCCGCGCTCGGTGTCAGGGTCTGTCGCATAGCGCACGGCGGCCACGCGTTCGGCTTGGAGCGAGGAAATGGCTGCCTCGATCGGCACCCGCACTTCAGTGTTCACGCGTTGCAACTGCCTCAGGTGCGCGATGTCCTGAGCCGTGGTGACGGTCGCGTACGCCCACAGGCCGAGCAACGAGACGACAGGCACCATCAACAGGCACACGATCTTGGCGCGCACGGTGCGAGGCCGTGGCCGCCAACCTCCCGCGCGCGTGGGTGCCCTTGCCGCCGGTGGCTCGGTGCTTATCGTCGTCGGCTCGGCGAACCGTTCCTTTTCGTCAATGGATTTGTCGACGTATTCGTCGGCGGGCGGTCCCGCATGAGCGCGGCGACCGCGTGCGGGGTACACGGGCGCTTCGCCGTCGTTGGTGTCGAAGGTCCTACGGGGTGTCCGCATGGCCGCCTCCCTCGGCTGGGGAATGTGGGTGCTCCAGTGGTCGCCGCAGAGATGCGGCTACGGAGTGGCGCTTTCGACCGGACGCTGCGCGGAAGCGGAGGCCTGTCGCTCACCCGCGGTCGGGGAAAGCGCGACGAAGGCCGACGTCAGGAAGAGGTATGACCCGAGTCCGACGGCCAAGGGGAAGATGAACTGCATCGTGGTGGCTCCGGCCAGGGCCTCTTCGGAGGGGGCGACCCGCACGCTCACCGCCAGCATCCCGGTGTAGTGCATGCTGGTCACCGCCCCGCCCATGACCAGCGACGCTCCCGCGACAGCGAGTGGTGACCTGATGTTGAGTCCGGCCCACAGGGCAGCGGTAGCCGCGACGACGGCAATGGCCACGGAGAGCCCGATGAGCACCGGGTCGTACCGCACCTCTCCGTGCAGACGCAGCGCCGCCATGCCCAAGTAGTGCATGCTCGCGACGCCGATGCCCGTGGTGAGACCGCCGAGCGCGAGGGCACGTCCACGCTCACGGCCGTACCCCACGGCGAAGACTCCGGCCCCCACGACGACCATGGCCACCAAGAGGCTCAGGATGGTCAGCGGTACGTTGTAGTGGATCTCCGTGCCCGTGACCCCGAAACCGAGCATCGCGACGAAGTGCATCGTCCAGATGCCGGTGCCGAGCGCGGAGGCGGCGGTGATGAGCCAGTTCCTGCGCGAGCGCCCCGAGGCGTTCAGCGCTCGGACGGTGCAGCGCAGCCCCAGGGCTGCGCCGATGCAGGCCATCGCGTACGACAGCACGGGGGTCAGCCAGCCGAAGGTGGCGTGGTCCAGGTGTCCCATGGCCCAGGGACGCTAGTCCGGCCGGGGGCGCCCATCGGGGGCGCATTTCGAAAGCTGATGGAATATGACAGAGAGAGGGCCTTGAACGACCGCGCCACGCTCGAACGAGTGCGCCCAACGCGCGTGCGCTGCTCTGCGCAATCATGGGTCGCATGAGTGACGACCACACAAAGGTCCAGGAATTCTTCACGGCCCGAGCGGCCGACTGGGACGCCCGTTTCCCCGACGACGGTCCCCCGTATCGAGCCGCGGTCGCCGAGCTCGGCCTCCGTGAGGGCGACCGGGTGCTGGACGCGGGCTGCGGCACAGGGCGCGCCCTGCCCGCCCTGAGAGACGCCGTGGGGCCTTCGGGGGCGGTTCTGGGCGCCGATCTGACTCCCGCGATGCTGGAGGCTGCCAGGCAGGCGGGAAGGGGGCGCGACGGGCAGCTCTTGCTCGCCGACGTGGCACGCTTGCCGCTGGCCACGCAATCGCTCGACGCCGTCTTCGGTGCCGGCCTGATCTCGCATCTCCCGCAGCCGGCGGAGAACTTGGCGGAGTTGCAGCGCGTAGTGCGCCCCGGCGGGCTGCTCGCCCTCTTCCACCCGATCGGCCGGGCTGCGCTCGCGGCACGACAGGGCCGGCAGGTTGCACCGGGTGACCTGCGGGCGGAGGCTCATCTCGGGCCGCTGCTCGCACGATCGGGCTGGCGCATGACGTCGTACGTCGACGAGGACGCGCGGTTCCTCGCCCTCGCTGTACGCGCGGGTTGAGTGACGCGCCTGCCGGCTCGCCCTGATCGGCCTCTGCGAGGCGGTCAGCGGCGCCCCGTGATCGCGGTGACGAACGCGTCGGCGTTGTCGAACATGACGTTGTGCCCCGCGTCCGGCACGGTCATGACCCGGACCCCGGATGCCTCCAGGGCATCGCGGCCCGCGAGGTCGCCGCTCGACGCTCCCTGCAAGTAGACGCGCTCGATGGTCAGCCCTTCGAGCAACCGGCGCATCGTGGGTCGCGTGCCCGCGATGAGACCGACGGCACTGCGATGCAGGGCTCGGGGATCGGCCAGGCGCATGGTGGCTGCCCAGGTGGGGCCGGCCTTTTCCAGCACGCGCGCGTAGCCGCCGTTTTCGACGAAGTCGTGTTCCTCGAAGGAGGCGATTCCACTGCTGCCCGCCGTCACCGGCGGATGCGGGTCGAGGTTGGCCTCCGTGAGGACCAGGCGTGAGACCAGCTCGGGGCGCCGGTGCGCCAGAACAATGGCGACGGAACCGCCCATGCTGTGCGCGATGATCTCCGCTCCGGTCACACGGGCTTCTTCGAGAACCGCTGCCAGCGCGTCCGCATGGTCCTCCAGCGTGTAACCGAAGTCGGCGGGCCTGTCGCTGATGCCGTGCCCAGGAAGGTCGACGAACAGCGAACGCCGTCCCGCCAATTCGGGCCTGGCGGCGATATGCGCGTGGTAGACCGTCGACGCCGCGCCGAGACCGTGCACGTACACCCGCGCGGTTTCAGCGCCGTCGACCTCCGTCCATCGCACTCGGCTGCCCCGCGCGTCGAACCGTGCCTCACGCATCGTCGAGTCCCTCCCATGCCGTGCCGCCATGCCACCGCCCGCCCGTGCGGGTCGAGCACCGACGATACATCGCCACCGATGTATTACGTAACTGATGTACACCGCTCCAGGGGAGGGATACGGCAGAATGCGGGCCATGCTCGAACTGGCCATCCTTGGTTTTCTCTACGACGCCCCTCTGCACGGCTACGAGCTACGCAAGCGCATCACCGCACTGACCGGCCACGTACGGCCCGTCGCCGAGAGCACCCTGTACCCCGCCATCAAGCGCCTGGAGAAGGCAGGGCTGCTGGTCCGGGAGACACAGCCGGGTGCGGTGGCCGCTCCGCGCCACGTTCTGAACCTGACCCCGGACGGCAGGCAGGAGCTGCGCAAGCGCCTCGCGGAACCTGCGCAGGGGGACATCACCGACGAGAACCGCTGGTTCGTGCTCCTCGCCTTTCTCCGGCACTTGGGCGACGCGGCGGCCCAGGCGACCGTTTTGCGCAGGAGGCTGGCCTTTCTGGAGGAGCCCGCCAGCTTCTTCTACGACGGGGAGCGGCCGCTGCGGGCGGAGGAGCTCGACGACCCCTTCCGGCGCGGCGTCCTCACGATTGCCCGCGCGACCAGCCAAGCCGAACTGGAATGGCTGCGCTCGACGTTGACGTCACTCGGCAGCGGGGCCGCTCGTTGAGCTGCTCCCGTGCGGTACCGGGCACCCTCGGACGCCGGGCACCGGGAATGACCCGAGTTCGGAAGTCTCGTAGCCGTTCGGGTAACCCTTGATCTCCCAGTTCTGCCGCGCGTAATGCGGTGCCCTGCGAGGAGGCATCAGACGTACCGCACGCCCTCTGAGCCGCACCGCACCCCTGACCAGCGAACGAGTTGCGGTACCAGGCCGCTCGTAGCGGAACGCCCGCAGCAAGGGCTCGTCGAGGAGGGCGAGAGTGGCGGTGCGCACCATGGGCGCCACCGCGCGCGGGTACCACGACGCCATCAGGTCGAGGGTCGCGTCGGACACCTCGCGCCCTCCTTGGTCCCAGCCGAAGTGAGCCGCTTCGTATTCGTCCAGGCATCGCTCGAATTCGGCGTACGATGTCGGGATTTCCCTGATGCCCATGTGCTGCCCGAGCGTGCGGTAATACGTGGCTGCGGCGGCCGTCTCGTGGCGTGAGAGCCTGCGCCAGCCGTAGGCATCGATCCAACGCTTGGGCGTCACTACGAACGTGCACAGTACGTAGCGCATGTCGTCATCGCTGATGTCGTAGCTGCGATGCATCTGGTTGATGCGCCGGATCGCGGTCCGGCCTTCGTCGCTGGTGAAACCGTGCTCCACGACGGCATCCAGCAGCAGAGCCGTGTCGTCGTACCTCTTCTGCGTACGGTCCGTCAGTTCGGCCGTCCGAGCGAGCAGACGGCCGATGCTGGGGACGGCGTAGGTGCGGTAGAGGGCCAGTTCGAGTGCGCGCGTGTAGTCCCACGGAAATTCGAATGTCGCGGTGAGCCGATAGATCTCGAGGAAGTCCTTCTCCGGGTCGAGACGCCTGATCTGCTCCAGCCGCTGGAAACGCTTCACCGCGAAGTCCCCCTTCTGGCACCGGAGCACTCACTCTACGTTGGGGTAAGGCCCCTGTCGGCCTTCAACGGCGGGAAGCTGCGCCCGGGAGAAGGTAGTCCAAGTGATCGACAAGCTCCGTAAGTTCTGGCGTGCCGACAAACCTGCCGATGAGCGGGGTGCACAAACCGCCGGGGGACAAAAGCGCACACACAACCTCTTCGAGGCGGCCGCTGTGTACGCCGCGGCATGCGCCGAGGACGATCAGGACGAGATGGACCGAGCCAGGCAGTGGGTCTCTCCGGAGGCCCTGTCGTTCGGCCTCAGCGAGCTCGCCTGCCGAGCGGTCATCGCCCTCGCCCGGGAACGCGACGAGTCACCCCAGGACGTGGCCCGCTCGCTCATGGGACTGCCCGCCGCGTGAGCCCTCGCCCGCCGCCCCTGCGCGCCGAAAGTCGCCGGGCGTGGCCGCTCGTCGGTGATTTTCCTGGTCAACCACCTCTCGACGATCTCTGGGGCGACTGGTTAGGGTGCGCCGACGGATGAAGCGATGGGGAGGCAGGCATGGCCGGGACGGATGACGCCGTCGGCGCCGATGACGACGCGCTGTACGTGCTGACCGCGGTACTGCTGACACCCGCGAAGTTTCCCAGCGTGCTGGGCGACGACTATCCCGAGGCGTGCTCGGCGCTCGGCCTCGCGCCGCTCGCCGCGGGATACGGGCTGGTCCTGGGCCAGGACGGCGGCGGAGCTCGGTGGACGGTCGTCGTCGACGACGTCTCCCTGGTGGCCGTGGCGATTGCGTCCTGGGACTGCGGCATGGAGTACGACCTGTCCCCCGACGAACGCACCGTGGTCACCGCACTGCCCGGCTGGCCCCTCGCGGTCGCCGTCGCGGCCCCGGGCGTCCCGGCGCCCCACGATCCGGAACCGAGCCCGGAGGCCGACGGCGGAAAGCCGCTCGCGCCGCCGCCGTCCGACACCTGGGGACCGGCTCAGCGGCGGCTGGGCGCCGACGAGATAGCGCTGCAGTGGGCGACCTGGCGGGAACAGATCGACGAGGCCGACTTCGCGAGGGGCGGTTCGCCGGAGCCTTCGAGCCACCCGGACGAGGCGCCGCTGACCGGCGTCCGACGCGTGATGGCGGAAGCCCGTGCGTACGTGGACTCCCCACCGCCTCTGGGACGGGTCCGCTCCTCCTTCGCCTCAGGGGACACCCGCACTCTGCGCGCCGACGGGCCCGGCTGGTCCATGGTCGCGCGGACCGACGACATCGCGTTCGTTCTGCTGGACGAGGAACCCGGTGAAGTGCTGCCGGTTGGCCGCGGTCCGGAACTCCCCGCTCTCCTGGAAGCCCTCGACAAGCTGGCGGTCCGCCCTTCGTGAGCTGGTCCGCCACGTCCTTGCGAAATCGGCGCCTGCCGGCCCCGCGAGCGAAGCGGGCGCCGGCTCACGGCTCACAGCCCAGAGGCCTCAGTGGCCTATCTCCTTGCGTGTGACACGACGCAGCCTGCGCCGCTGCTCGGAATCCAGCGTCATATAAGCGGCCGCGGGGACCCCGAGCACGATCAGAAGTGCGGCCCACCACGGCAGCCAGATCATCAGGATGATCCCGGCCGCCACGCCACCTGCGGCGATCTTCGCGTTCTTCGACATGTGCGTCGCCTCCTTCGCGGCTGCTGCCGCTCTCTGTCTGGGAAAACGGCGTCGGCACCGCCTCAGTTCCGCACCGCGACCCTGAGACATCCCTGAGTCGTGCCCCTACTGGTTCCCGGGCCGCTTCCCGTCACGGTTCGTTTGCGCCCCCCTCGGGGCACCGATCGCCCTGCCCGTCTACTCGACCCGCAGGGGCTCACCGACCTCGTACATGTGGCGGAGCACCTGCCGGTAGGAGTCGACGAACCGGGCCTCCGCGTAGGAGATACCCACGGCGGCACAGTGGGCTCGCACGGCCGGTTTGGCGAGCCGCAGGTGAGGACGGGGCATGCTCGGAAACAGGTGGTGCTCGATCTGGTGGTTCAGGCCACCGAGGAACCAGTCGATGACCGGGTTGCCGCGGATGTTGCGCGAAGTCACCACTTGGCGGTGCAGGTGCCCCCAGCGCTCGCCGTCCGGATCCGGCATCTCCATGCCCTTGTGGTTCGGGGCGAAGGCAAGACCGAGGTGCAGGCCGAACAGTGCCTGGTGCACGGCGGCGAACGCCAGGGCGTGACCGACCGGCATGGCGGTGATCAACAGCGCGACATAGCCCACCAAGTGGGCGACGAGGAGGAAGCCTTCCACCAAGCGCTCACGCGGCGGCTGGCGGCGCAGGTCCTGGAAGCCGTAGATCTTCATGGCGACGCCCTGGAGGAGGGTCAGCGGGAAGAAGAGCCAGGCCTGGTTGCGGGTGAGCCAACGACGGAAGCCCTCGCGGACCTTGGCCTGCTTGCTCGTCCACACGAGGACGTTGGCGGCGACGTCGGGGTCCTTCTCGATGTGGTTGGGGTTGGCGTGGTGCCTGTTGTGTTTGTCGTTCCACCAGGCTGAGCTCATCCCGAGCAAGAGGTTGCCGTGTATGAGACCGATGGCACGGCTGACGGATCGCTTGCCCGTGATCTGTGAGTGCCCGGCGTCATGCCCTATGAACGCCGTGCGAGCACACAGGACGGACAGCATGGGGGCGAGGAGCAGTACCCACCAAGAATCACCCAGAAAGTACATCGCGATGCCTATGGCCGTGAGCGCGATGGCGTTGATCGCGATGGTGCGCGTGTACCAGCCGATGCGGCGATCCAGAAGGCCTTGCTCCTTGACGGTACGCAGGAGGGGCGCGAAGTCGCTTCCGGTGGGCTGCCTGCCGGTGGATCCTGGGGAGCGTTCCGCTACTGCTGCGGCCTGGGGCATGAATTGGGTCTCCGGTCTCCGTATCGAGGGTCTGACGCGTTGAAGCGTACGGACCGGTGTCCAGGAGCGACCATGGCGCCACCACCCGGGCCGGGCGGGGGCCAGCACCGCCGCAATGGGGGGTTGGCTCCACCACACGCCGAAGTGATCGGGATCACTCATGAGTCGCTTCCACGCGCTCCCACCCGTCATGTACTCTCGGCCGCTCCGGTCTCAGTAGTCAAATTTGAGGAATGCGCCATCGCTGTGCAGAGGCTTCCCGTCGTCTCCCCATCCGAGATCTCAGAACTGTCGCGCTGTTCCGTCCTCTTCGCCCCCGCCGACCCCGCACGCGGCGGCCGGGTGGCCTTCTGGTGCCCGGACGGCAATGAGCCGCCTTCCTCCTCCGTAGGCACCACCGAGGAAGTGGACATCGCCGTCCGAGGCGACGATGGCGCCGAACTCGTCGTTGCACCCGCGCTCCTCCTCTCCGTACGTGACGCGCTGCCGGTCCTCACACGCGCGCGTGCCTCGTCGGAGGCCCATCCAACGGCCCGTTTCTGGGGTACGGCCGGAGTGCTCGCCCTGCAACTCGCCGCCCGTGGACTGCTTCTGCCGGGACTCACCAGCAGCGATCACGACGCCTGGCGCGCCGGGCCCCTGGGAGCCGAGGATGTGCGGCGACTGCGTGAGCTCGCCGCGGCGATGCCCCCTGCGGCCCACGCCCTGCCGTTGGGCGGCGACGCGCCACTGCGACTGCCAGAACCGGAGCGTCTGCTGCGGCAGTTCCTCGATGCCGTGGCGGACACGCTGCCGCGCTCCCCCGCAGCGGCCCTGGCTGCCGGTGGGCCCGTCTTCGCGGGACGGAAGCCGCAGCGCGCTCCCGAGCAGCGGGCTTGGGCGACAGATGTCGCCGCCGGTCACGACGCCGGGGTCCGGATCTCGCTGCGGGTGGAGATCCCGGGTCTTGCCTCCGTTGCCGACGACGGCACTCGGCTGCCCTTCCGCGCAGTGCTGCAACTGCACAGCGTCAGTGATCCCTCGCTCGTCGCGGACGCCGCCGAGGTGTGGACCGGGAGCGGGGCCTCGGGGCAGGCCTTCGGGGCGCGCTCGAAGATGGACGCGCTCCTCGCACTGCGCCGCGCCACGCGCGCGTGGCCGCCGCTCGCCCCGCTGCTCTCGGCCACCGTGCCGGACGCGATCGAGCTCGCCGACGAAGAGGTCACCGAGCTGCTGGGCGAGGGGGCACGCATGCTCGCGGTGGCGGGCGTCGAGGTGCACTGGCCCAAGGAGCTGGCGCGCAGCCTGACCGCTCGAGCGGTCATCGGCCCGCCGGACGACGAGCAGGACGGTACCGGAAGGGGCCCCGACAGACTGGTCGCGGACACACCCTCGTTCCTCTCCGCCGACGCACTGCTCGCCTTCAACTGGCGCTTCGCGCTGGGCGGCCAGGAGCTGACCCGCGAGGAACTCGAACAGCTCGCCGAGGCGAACCGCCCTGTGGTGCGTCTGCGTGACCAGTGGGTGCTCATCGACCCCGAAGAGGTGCGCCGCGCACGCAGCCGACGGGACCGTAAAGTCACCCCGATCGACGCCCTCAGCGCCGCCCTTACGGGCACGACCGAGATCGAGGGCCGGCACGTCGACGTGGAGCCTACGGGGTGGCTCGCCACCTTGCGTGAGCGCCTCGCAGAGCCGGAGGCCATGCAGCCGGTCGGGCAGCCCGAGGCGCTCGCCGCGGACCTGCGCGACTACCAACTGCGTGGTCTGAACTGGCTCGCACGCATGACCTCGCTCGGCCTCGGTGGGTGCCTTGCTGATGACATGGGCCTGGGGAAGACCATCACTCTCATCTCACTGCATCTGCACCGCCAGGCACAGAAGGACTCCGCGGGCCCGACACTGGTGGTCTGCCCGACGTCGTTGATGGGCAACTGGCAGCGCGAGATCGACAAGTTCGCGCCCGGCACGCGCGTACGACGGTTCCACGGCTCCCAGCGCAGCCTGGAGGGTCTGACCGACGGCGAGTTCGTGCTCACCACCTACGGCACGATGCGGCTCGACGCGGAGAAGCTGGGCCAGACCCCCTGGGGCATGGTGGTCGCCGACGAGGCCCAGCACGTGAAGAATCCGTACTCGGCGACGGCCAAGCAGCTGCGGACCATCAAGGCACGCGCGCGTGTGGCGCTCACCGGCACACCGGTGGAAAACAACCTTTCCGAACTGTGGGCCATCCTGGACTGGACCACTCCCGGATTGCTGGGCAGGCTCAGCACCTTCCGTACGCGCTACGCCCAGGCCGTGGAAGGCGGCTCGAACCCGGGCGCCGCCGAGCGGCTGGGCCAGCTCGTACGTCCGTTCCTGCTGCGTCGACGCAAGTCGGACCCCGGGATCGCGCCGGAGCTGCCGCCGAAGACGGAGACCGATCGGGCCGTATCCCTGAGCCAGGAGCAAACGGGCCTCTACGAAGCAGTGGTCCGCGAGACTCTGGCGGAGATCTCGGGAGCCGACGGGTTCGCGCGCCGCGGGCTGATCGTCAAGCTCTTCACCGCGCTCAAGCAGATCTGCAACCACCCCGCGCAGTACCTCAAGGAGGACGAGCCGCGTATCGCGGGCCGCTCCGGCAAGCTGGAACTGCTCGACGAGTTGCTCGACACGATCCTCGCCGAGGAAGCTGGCGTGCTCGTCTTCACGCAGTACGTCCAGATGGCGCGGCTCATCGAGCGGCACCTCGCGGACCGCGGTGTCCCGTCGCAGTTCCTGCACGGCGGGACGCCGGTCGCACAGCGCGAGGCGATGGTGCAGCGCTTCCAGGACGGTGAGGTGCCGGTCTTCCTGCTGTCCCTGAAGGCGGCCGGGACCGGGTTGAACCTGACGCATGCCGAGCACGTCGTGCACTACGACCGCTGGTGGAACCCCGCCGTCGAGGCGCAGGCCACCGACCGCGCGTACCGCATCGGGCAGACGCAGCCGGTGCAGGTTCACCGGCTGATCGCGGAGGGCACGATCGAGGACCGCATCGCGGAGATGCTGCTGCGCAAGCGTGAGTTGGCGGACGCCGTCCTCGGAGCGGGCGAGGCCGCCCTCACCGAGCTGACCGACGCCGAACTGTCGGACCTGGTGGAGCTGCGAGGGGACACGCGATGAGTGACATCCATGACGACTCGGACACGTACGAGACCGAAAACGATGACCCGCGCGTGGGCGGGCCCTCCCACGAGCGCACGTTCGCGGCCCTGCCGCCCGCACACGGGCGGGGCTTCGCGCAGAGCTGGTGGGGGCAGGCATGGCTGAAGGCGCTCGAGGACACAGCGCTCGACAACGCCCAGCTCAAAGCGGGGCGCAAGCTCGCGCGTGCGGGCGCCGTGGGAGCGGTTTCGGTGCGGCCCGGCCGGATCACGGCGGTCGTCAAGGACCCCGACGGCACACCGCACCGCTCCGATGTGCTGCTCCAAGAGCTGAGCCCGGAGGAGTGGGACCGCTTCACGGAGATGGCCATCGAGCGGGCCGGGCACATCGCGGCACTCCTGGACCGCGACATGCCGCCACACTTGGTGGAGGACTCGGCGGCGGCCGGTATCGAACTACTGCCGGGCATCGGCGATCTGGAGCCCGAGTGTGACTGCGAGGCGTGGGATCACTGCGGGCACACGTCCGCCCTCTGCTACCAGGTGGCGCGTCTGCTCGACCAGGATCCGTTCGTCCTCCTGCTGATGCGGGGGCGAGGGGAGCGCGAACTCCTCGACGAGCTTCAGGTGCGCAGCGTCGCGCGCATCCCCGACGCCCCACAGCGTGGTGCGACATCCCAGGATGCCGTCCAGGAGGGCGTCAGCGCCGCTGAGGCGTACGCGGAGGGGGACATCCTGCCTCCACTGCCGGCTCTGCCCGAGCTGCCCTCTGGGCCCGGCCTGCCGCCGACGCTCGACACGGAGGCGGAGCCAGGCGCGGGCCTCGACGTGGCGGCGATCGAATTCCTGGCGGCGCAGGCGGCAGTGGAGGCACATCGGCTGCTGGCCGACGCGCTGGCCCCCGGCCATGAGTTGCACACCGTGGAGGCCGTGTTGACCGCGGAGGAGGATGCCGTACGGTTGGCCGCCGCTGAGCCGCATACCGAAGTCAAGGACCGGCTCGCGGCGGTGTCCGCACGCGGTCACGAGGGTCTCGCGCTCGCCGTACAAGCCTGGCGGTTGGGCGGCCGGGCCGCTCTGCGCGTACTGGAAGAGGAGTGGACACCGGAGGGCGAGACCCTGGCACGCGCGCGTGCCGCACTGGACGCGGCCTGGGACGAGGACGAGCGGCCACCTCTGCGGGCCGCGCGCAACCACTGGACCGTGGTCGGCTCGGATGCGCAGTTGCGTCATGGCCGTGACGGTCGCTGGTGGCCCTACCGAAAAGAACGCGGCCGGTGGACACCGGCAGGGCCCGCGGCCCACGATCCCGCGACGGCCCTGGCGGTGGCGAGCGGCAGTGAGTATGGCGAGTAGGGCGGCGGGCTGAGCCGAGCGGCGCTCACGGCGGCGCCCACCGGCGCGTTCCGGTCCTCCGTCCGCGCGCCGGGAACACCGGCACGCGCACTCCCCCTCCTCAGCGATTGAGCGCGGCCACGTCATCGTCGACCGTAGAGCACGTCGGATCAGGGAGGTCTGACAGCACGAGCCGCTCAGGCTCGCCATGGGGACAGCGAACACATCAGCTCTGCCGACGCGGCCTGGCTGAAGGGGGATGATCAGGGACACTGTGCCGCACACGCACTGATCGGACCGGTGCATGCCGACGCCGCCTTCCGCCCCTCGCGGGAGGCGGCGTCGGCGTGTCCGGCTCAGGCAGGTGGAAGTGGTCGGGCTCCGCGTGACCGACGGTGGGCATCCGAGGGCCCGCTGGGAAGGTCATGGAGGAAACTCCGGGGTAGCACCGGAAAGAGCCGCAGGAACGGAGACCGGCATGTCATCAGCGCCATCGGTCCAAGGGCCTCTTGTCGTCGGCGTGGACCTGTCCACGCAGTCCACCAAGGCCCTGGTCGTCGATGCGGCCACCGGCCGCATCGTGGCGAGCGGCCAGGCCCCGCATCGGGTCAGCACGGGCGAGGACCGCGAGAGCGACCCCCGGGAGTGGTGGGGCGCGCTGTGTGCGGCGCTTCGGCAGTGCGGCTCGGCCGCGCGGGAGGCGGCCGCCGTGTCGGTCGGCGGCCAGCAGCACGGTCTTGTGACGCTCGGCCGCGACGGCAGTCCGGTCCGGCCGGCCCTGCTGTGGAACGACGTGCGCTCCGCCCCGCAGGCCAAGAGCCTCCTTGAGCGACTCGGCGGCCCCAAGGTATGGGCGGACCGCGTCGGAAGCGTGCCGGGGCCGTCCTTCACCGTGGCGAAGTGGGCCTGGCTGGTCGAGCACGAACCGGCGGCCGTCCGCGCCACGACCGCCGTGCGCCTCCCCCACGACTACCTCACGGAACGCCTCACGGGGCTCGGCACGACCGACCGCGGCGACGTCTCCGGCACGGGCTGGTGGGCGTCGGGTCCGGAGACGTACGACGAAGAAATCCTCGGCATGGTGGGGCTCGATCCAGCGTTGCTCCCGCGCGTGGCCCGCCCGGGAGAGGTCGTCGGAACCGTACGCGGCGGCGAACTGCCCTTCACCAAGGGCACACTGGTCGCTCCCGGCACCGGCGACAACGCGGCGGCCGCCATCGGACTCGGGCTGCGTCCCGGTACTCCGGTGCTGAGCCTCGGCACCTCGGGCACCGTGTACGCGGTCTCCGAGCGCCGCCCCGCGGACTCGACCGGCACTGTCGCGGGCTTCGCCGACGCGCGGGGTGACTGGCTGCCACTGGCCTGCACGCTCAACTGCACACTCGCCGTCGACCGGGTGGCCGCTCTGCTGAACCTGGACCGCGAGGCGGTCGCTCCGGGCGGAACTGCCACGCTCCTGCCATATCTGGACGGAGAGCGTACCCCTGACCTGCCGCGCGCCTCCGGGCTGCTGCACGGACTGCGGCACGACACGACGCCGGGGCAGTTGCTCCAGGCGGCGTACGACGGGGCCGTGCACTCGCTGCTCGGTGCGCTCGATCTGGTCCTCGATACGGACGCCGACAGGTCGGCCCCGCTGCTGCTGATCGGCGGCGGCGCGCGAGGAACGGCGTGGCAGCACACCGTACGACGTCTCTCCGGACGTCCTGTACAGGTTCCCCAGGCCCAGGAGCTGGTCGCTCTCGGCGCCGCGGCGCAGGCGGCGGGCGTACTGACCGGCGAGGACCCGGCGGCGATCGCCCGACGGTGGGGCACCGCAGAGGGGCCGGTGCTCGACCCCGCGGAACGGGATGAAGAGACGCTGTCCCGGATCTCCGGGGTGCTCTCCGACGCGGCGCCGCTCCTGGGCAGTGCGCCCAACGGGGAGTGAGGGCCGACCGAAGCATGCCCGCACCGCCGCACGAAGATTGCCGGGGTGGTGCCGTTACGCCATTGCAGGGGGGAACGCCAGGGGGCACCCGTCCCACCGCTGCGAGGTATGACCGGTACACCACTGCCCGACACTCAGCAGGGAATGCGCCGCCGAAACCTCTCCCGCGCGCGATGTACGCCGTCGCCGCGCACGGTCCTCTGTCCCGTGCCGCCGTGGCCTCATGCAGCGGCCTCACGCGGACAGCCGTCTCCACGCTCGTGGTTGAACTGATCCGCGCGAGACACTTGCACGACTTGGGCCCCGAGCGTCCCGGGCGGGTGGGCCGCCCGGGGTCTGCCCTGGCGGTCAGCGCACGAGGGCCCGTCGGCATCGGCGCCGAGATAGGCGTGGACCATCTCGGGGCATGTGCGGTCGACCTGCGCGGCGGGGTACGCGTGCGTGCCGTGCGGCGAGCGGCCAACCGCGGCCGTGCGCCCGGGGCGGTACTCGAAGAGCTCGCCGCTCTGGTGCAAAGGGTGAGCGCAGAGACACGTGAGGCGGGCCTGTCCTCCGCCGGCCTCGCGGTGGCCGTGCCCGGCCTCGTGGCCCGCGACTCTCGAACGGTCGTACGCGCGCCCAACCTCGGCTGGCACGACATCGACCTCGCCCCGCTCCTGCCCGTCGAGCTACCGCTGACCGTCGAGCTACCGCTGACCGTCGACAACGAAGCGAACTTCGGCGCCCTGGCGGAGCTGTTGCTCGGTGAGGAGACACCGGAGGAGTTCCTGCATCTCGGCGGAGATCGGCGTGGGCGCCGCACTGGTGGTCGACGGGCGACTGCTGCGCGGGGCACGCGGGTTCGCGGGTGAGCTGGGCCATGTGCCGATATGGCCGGAAGGCCGTGCCTGCCCTGGGGCGGCCGAGGCTGTCTGGAGCAGTACGCGGGCCGGGAAGCGGTACTGCGGGCCGTGGGCCTAGAGGTGTGGGAGGACCGGGTCGGGCTGCTCGCGGAACGCGCCGACGCGGGTGACGAGAAGGCACGGCGTGCGCTGAGCGACGCGGGCACGGCGTGGGGTATCGCGCTCACGGGCGCCGTCAATCTTCTGGACCCCCGAGCCGTGGTGCTCGGTGGAGCGCTGTACGGGGCCGTGCTGGGCGACCCGGTGCGGGCCGGGCGCGGGAGGCGGTTGAGCGCACAGGCACATCCGCTGAGGCTGATACAGGCACCGTAACCGCCGCGCGCCCCCGTGCCCCGTGCCCCGTGCCCCCGTAAGAGTGGCTGAGATATCCACAACCACGCTGCCATGCACAGATGCGAGCTCCGCCCTTTCGCCCCAACCAGCCAGCGTCGTAACGTGATTCACGCGAGGCGCCTCCGCACTTGCGGCAAAGGCGTCCCCGCGGATCGGGGGATTCACATGTCGGGAGAGACCAATCCAGCGCTGCGCCATGGCGCCGGCGGGCCGCGTGGAGTCCTGTCCCGGAGCCTCACCACGCCGTTCCACCCGTGGCGATCCCGTACCGATCCCCGATTGTTCAACGGCCCATCCGGCCAGAGTGGAGCAGTGCAGCCATGAGCGACCCCAGGATTCTGACCGTGCGGCCCGCACCGGGCGAGTACGCCTGGACGTTCGGTGGTGCACCGCCCATGGCGCGCGTCTCTCCGGGCACCGTCCTCGACCTGTTCACGGAGGACTGCTTCGCCGGAAACGTGCGGTCGGAGAAAGACCTGGTCTCCGAGGTCTGCGAGTTTCCGTTCCTCAATCCGCAGACGGGCCCCTTCTATGTGGAGGGTGCGGAGCCCGGCGACACCGTCGCGGTGCACTTCGTGTCCATAGAGCCGGCCCGCGACTGGGCGGCCTCCACGACGGTTCCGCTGTTCGGCGCCCTCACGTCCACGCACTCCACCGCCTCGCTCCAGCCGCCCCTGCCCGAGGCCGTGTGGATCTGGCAGCTCGACCGGGCCCGGCGCACCGCTCGGTTCACCGCGCGTGACGGTGATTTCGAGAAGGAGCTGCCCATGGACCCCATGCACGGGACGGTCGGTGTCGCCCCGGCCAACCTGGAGGTGCGCTCAGCTCTGGTACCGGACGCTCACGGCGGAAACATGGACACGCCCGAGATGCGGGCCGGGGTGACGTGCTACCTGGGCGTGAACGTCGAGGGAGCCCTGTTGAGCCTGGGCGACGGGCATGCGCGGCAGGGCGAGGGCGAGACCTGCGGGGTCGCCGTCGAGTGCGCCATGAACACGATGGTGATCGTCGAGCTCCTGAAGGGGGTGGCCACACCTTGGCCGCGCCTGGAGTCCGACACGCACATCATTTCCACCGGGTCCGCACGCCCTCTGGAGGACGCGTTCCGCATATCGCAACACGACCTGGTGCAGTGGCTGGTTCGTGACTATGGCTTCAGCGAGCTGGATGCCTACCAGTTCGCGACGCAGACAGTGGAGTCGCCGCTCGCCAACGTCTGCGACACCAACTACACGTGCGTGGCCAAGATCCGCAAGGAATGGCTACCGGCGCGAGAGACACATCGAGGCCTGCACGCGCACCTGCGCGAGATAGCCGCCTCGCTCCCTCACGGGACCTGAGCCGACGCCCAGGACACATGAGCGTCGGCAGCCTCGCATCCCTTCCGAGACCGGCCGACCGCCCCCGTCCCCCGTCCCCCGTCCCCCACTCAACGGCCGCCGCCCCGACCAGCGCTGAGACAGGAGGTTCCCCTACACAACACGAGCCGGTGGCCTTCACGGGCCGACAGCCCGGACGGCTTACGGTCATCACGGGCAAACGGTCTACGTGGTCTCCACGGCCCTCGCAGCCGTCGCGAGCAGCCCCATGGGCAACGGGCTCCTCGGGTCCGTCCTGTACCTCGGGTTCCTCGCGGCAGCGAGTCGAGCAGCCCTCTCAAGAGCAGCGCAGTTCAGCCGTTCCCCCCCACCGAGAGGCAGTTCAGTCATGGATCGAGCAAGACGGTTCCCGAGTCGGCGTCGGCTGCTTCAGGGCGCGGTCGCCGCTGCCGTACCGACAGCACTCCTGTCCCCCTCACGCGCGAACGCCGGAGCCCGGGCGGTCGACTATCCGGGGGCCGAATGGGTGCCGGCCAGCACCTCCAACTACACCGTCGCCAACCGTCCCAGCACATACGCCATCGACTACGTGATCATCCACGTCACCCAGGAGACGTACGCGGACACACTCGCCATCTTCCAGAACCCGGCGAAGCAGGTCTCGGCTCACTACGTGGTGCGCTCCAAGGACGGTCACATCGCCCAATGCGTCCGCAACCGCAATGTCGGGTGGCATGCGGGCAACTGGTCCTACAACACACGCAGTATCGGCATCGAGCACGAAGGGTGGGTCGACAAACCGGAGTACTTCACCAACGCCATGTACGAGCGGTCAGCCGCTCTGACCGCCGCCATCTGTGCCACGTACGACATCCCCAGAGATCGCGAACACATCATCGGACACCATCAGGTTCCCGGTTCGGACCATACGGACCCCGGACCGAACTGGGACTGGTCGCGCTACATCCGCCTGGTCAACTCCGTCTGAGGCGGTCTTGATCTTCCTCTGAGGCGGTCTGGAACTCCCTCTGAGGCGGTCTGACCGCGGCGTGTCGGGAGCCTGGGAGATCTGCTCCATGCGGCATGCTTGTCGGCTCTCGTTCCCGGGGCGACGATGGCACCACCGCATCGCCGTTCCGGGAGGCCGCTTTGACTGATCCATGGGTGGCTTTGGCTCCGGGTGCCGACCCCGTCGAGCGGGTTCGGGTGCTGCGTCAGGCACACGAGAGGTTCACCGCCGGCGGGACGGTGGTCCGGCCGGTGCGTTCTGTCGTGGCCGACTCCTGGCGCAGGTCGGCGAGGGCCCGGGTCAGTCCGGAGGGCGCGGGTGCGGCGGTGGAGCTTACGGACGGGGACCTCGGCGCGTACCGGGCCGAGCATCCGTTGGCGAGGGTGATGCCGCTGTTCCGTGAGTTGATGGGAACCTTCGCGGCGGACGGAAAGCATCTGCTGGCCGTCTGCGATGCCCAGGGCAGGCTGCTGTGGGTCGAGGGTCACTCGGTGACGCGGCGGCAGGCGGGGCGGATGAATTTCGTACCGGGTGCGCGGTGGGCAGAGGCGGACGTGGGGACCAACGCGCCGGGTACGGCGGTGGCCGTGGGTCGGCCGGTGCAGGTGTTCGCCGCGGAGCACTTCATGCGGACGGTGCAGCCGTGGACGTGCGCTGCGGCTCCGGTGCACGATCCGCGTACCGGGCGCCTGATCGGAGCGGTCGACATCACCGGAGGTGACGGTCTGGCCCACCCGCACAGCCTCGCCTTCGTACAGGCGGTCGCGAGGGCCGCGGAGTCGCAACTCGCCTTGCTCTCCCCGCCAGTGAGCGCCGGGGCCGCCCTGGAGCTGACCGCGCTGGGGCGCGACGAGGCGCTGCTCTTGGCCGGTGGGCGCAAGGTGCGGCTCAGCCGTAGGCACAGCGAGATCGTCGTACTGCTTGCCCGTCACCCGGAGGGGCTGAGCGCGGACGAGCTGTTGTACGGACTGTACGAGGACGAGTCGGTGCCTCAGGTGACGCTTCGGGCGGAGATGGCGCGGCTGCGGCGGGTGCTCGGAGCGGATCTGCTGCGGTCACGTCCGTACCGGCTGGCGGTGCCCGTCGAGTGTGACGTCGACACGGTCGAGCGCCGACTGGGGGCGGGTGCGGTGACGGCGGCGGCGGCCGCGTATGCCGGGCCGTTGCTCCCGCAGTCGCAGGCGCCGGCGCTGGTCAGGCTGCGGCGCCGGCTTGCCGAGCAGTTTCGGGCCGCGCTCGTCGACCGCAATGACCCGGATCTGCTGGCGGACTGGGTGCGCACGCCGTGGGGCGAGGACGACTTGGGCGTGTGGCGGGCTCTTGCGGTGTTGCGTCCGACGCCGCCGGTCCTGTCCCGCCTGCGCGCCTTGGACGCCGAGCTGGCCTCGGCCGGACGCGGCTGACCCAGCCGGCGGGTGCCACCATCCGCCGCCGGGGTGCTCTCGGCAGGCCGAGCTGATCCACGCCCAGCGGAACTTGCCTATGCCAGGCAGAGATGGGCCGGCCTCCCCAGGCAGGTCTCGCCTTCGCCAAGCAGCTCTGGCCCCCGCCAAGCAGAGTTGACCGAGCCCAGGCCGAGCTGGCCTCCGCCAGGCAGGGCCGACCAGTGCCGTCCAGCACGAGCCGGGGCAGGAGCTTGTCGGACACGGTTCCGTCCGGTACGCGAGGCCGATGGCATCCCGGAGGGCGGGGGATCTGTCGGCGCGGGATCAGCGTGTGGAACTGGTCCCACGGGGGTTAGGTGATGAGGGGGGGGGCGGGCTGGCACGTGACCTTCTGCTGGGCGGCTGGCGATCGTGGGTCTGTTGTCCAGGGCTGCGCCCATCCGGCCGGAATGCCGGACGGGCGCAATCCTGTCCGAGGTCAGCCGATCGATTCCTCTGCCACCGCGGCGGGCATGGAGATCCGCCAGGTGACGAACCCGGCTACGGCGAGTCCGGCGATGGCCAGGAAGCTGCTGGCGAAGAAGGGGTCGGTGCCGTCCAGGGCGGGAGCGAACCCGATGCCGACGTAGAGCGTGATCCCGGTGGAGCCGCCCAGTTGGTCGGCGGCTCGCTGGACGCCGGAGGCGATGCCGGCGTCGTCTTCGGTCACGCCGGTCACCCCGATGTACTGCAGCCCCACGATCCCGAGACCCATCCCGGCGGCGATGAACAGCATGGCCGGAATCATCGCCGGACCGGTGGCCCCGAAGTGGGAGACCAGGGCGATGGCGGCCATCGCCAGCGCGGTGCAGCAGATTCCGGCCAGGACACAGGCCCGGGCGCCCCACCGTCCGAGCAACCGGGGAACGAGCACCGAGGCCGCGATCAGGGACACCGCCAAGGGCAGCATCGTCAGACCGGCCTGGAGCGGACTGGCTCCCAACCGGTCCTGCAGGTAGTAGGTGAACAGCAGGAACGAGGTGGACAGTGCCGCGCTCACCAAAGCGGTGGCGAGGTTGGCCAGGACCCGGGGGCGGTTGTGGAAGAAGCTCAGTGGCACGAGCGGATTGCGTGAGCGGCGTTCGACCCTGATGAACAGGGCCCCGGCCGCTGCGGCGCCGGCCAGAGCCAGCGGCGGAAGCCACGGACGGGTGCTGTTTTGCTCGCCTGCCTCGACGACGCCGAGGGTGAAGAGCAACGGGCCCGCGACCAGCAGGAATGAACCGAGATGGTCCAACGACCTCGCTCCAGCGGGCCGCTCACCTGGCACGAGGCAGACCGCCGCCACGAGCACGACCAGGATGAACGGCACGGACACCAGGAAGATCCACCGCCAGCCGAGCATTTCGGTCAGGAACCCGGAGAGCACGAACCCGAGGACAAGACCACAGCTCGCGACGGCCGCCCACACGCCCAACGCCTTTGACCTGCGCGGCCCTTCAGGGAACATGAGCACGATCACCGACATCGCAGCAGGAAGGGCGATCGCCTCACCGATCCCCTGCAACAGCCGGGCTGTGACCAGCAGGGCGAACGAGGGCGCGAGCCCGGCCAACAGAGAAGCGGCACCGAAGAGACTGGTGCCGATAAGGAGGACGCGGCGCCTGCCGAGCACGTCGCCCAGCCGACCGCCGAGCATCAGCAGCCCGCCACCGGTAATCGTGTACCCGACCACCACCCAGGTCAGCGCATGACTGTCGACGCCGAAGTCGGCGCCGATCGAGGGCAGGGCGACATTGACCACGGTCACGTCGACCGCGATGAAGAACTGCAGCAGGGCCATGCAGCACAGCACCAGCCGTGCGCGCACTGGAGACGATCCGTCCCGGTACGCGAAGAGAATGCCTGAAATCACCAAGTGCTCCGTTGCTCAGAAGAAGTTCCGAGCAGCACCGACGTGCCGCTTCGGTTCGACCACGAAGCGACGACACGTTCAGCAGAAGTGAGACGAACGCCCCGCCGCTAGCGGAGCGTCCTCGTCACTGCGGCACAAGCCGCGCACGAAGCAGCAGACATGTCGCCGATACTACCGGAGCCGACAACAGAGTGATCCCCCTGCCTGACGTGCACCCGGGATAGTCCCACCCGCTGCCCATTGCCCAACCAGGCAGCACCGGCCTCAGCAGGACAGGGGGTGCCCGCTACTCGCCCCGACAACGCGTATCTGGGCCGTCAGGGCTGCCCGCCACGCACCGCGCGCGCACTGCAACGTAGGCGCAACCTCCCCGCCCTTAGCCTCCCAGCGCGAGCTGCCCGACGGCGGGCGGCGTTCCTCGGGAGGCAAGTCAAGATGACCCGTTACGCAGCGCCCGGTACCGAGGGTGCGATCGTCTCCTACCAGTCCCGCTATGACCACTTCATCGGCGGCGAGTACGTGGCGCCCGCGCGTGGCCAGTACTTCGAGAATCCGAGCCCGGTCAACGGGCAGCCGTTCACCGAGATCGCCCGGGGCACCGCCGAGGACGTCGAGCGTGCTCTCGACGCGGCGCACGCGGCGGCGCCGGCCTGGGGACGGGCCTCCACGACCGAGCGCTCGGACGTCCTGCGCAAGATCGCCGACCGGATGGAGGCCAATCTCGAACAGCTCGCGGTCGCCGAGAGCTGGGAGAACGGCAAGCCGGTCCGCGAGACGCTGGCAGCCGACATTCCGCTCGCGATCGACCACTTCCGCTACTTCGCCGGGGTCATCCGCGCGCAGGAGGGAACGCTGAGCGAGGTCGACGAGGACACCATCGCGTACCACTTCCATGAGCCGCTCGGCGTCGTCGCGCAGATCATCCCGTGGAACTTCCCGATCCTCATGGCGACGTGGAAGCTGGCGCCGGCGCTGGCCGCCGGGAACGTCGTCGTCCTCAAACCCGCCGAGCAGACACCTGCTTCCATCCATTACTGGATGAGTCTGGTCGCCGATCTGCTGCCGCCGGGGGTCATCAACATCGTCAACGGGTTCGGGGCCGAGGCGGGCAAGCCGCTGGCCTCCAGTCCGCGCGTCGCCAAGGTCGCGTTCACCGGGGAGACGACCACGGGGCGTTTGATCATGCAGTACGCCTCGGAGAACATCAAGCCCGTCACGTTGGAGCTGGGCGGCAAGTCGCCGAACATCTTCTTCGACGACGTGTGGGCGGCGAACGACGACTTCAGGGACAAGGCGCTCGAGGGCTTCACGATGTTCGCCCTCAACCAGGGCGAGGTCTGCACGTGTCCCTCGCGGGCGCTCGTACAGCGCGGGCAGTACAGCGAGTTCCTGGAGGCGGCGATCGCCAGGACCGAGCAGATCAAGGCCGGGCACCCGCTCGACACCGACACGATGATCGGCGCGCAGGCGTCCAACGACCAGTTGGAGAAGATCCTCTCCTACCTGGACATCGGCCAGCAGGAAGGCGCCAAGGTCCTCACGGGCGGACAGCGGATCGAGTACGACGGCGAGTTGGCGGGCGGCTACTACGTCCAGCCCACCATCTTCGAGGGCGATAACCGCATGCGGGTCTTCCAGGAGGAGATCTTCGGTCCCGTCGTCTCGGTCGCGTCGTTCAACGACTTCGACGACGCCATCAAGATCGCAAACGACACGCTCTACGGCCTGGGCGCCGGGGTGTGGACACGCGACATGAACACCGCGTACCGGGCGGGCCGGGCGATCCAGGCGGGCCGCGTCTGGACGAACTGCTACCACGCGTACCCCGCGCACGCGGCGTTCGGCGGCTACAAGCAGTCCGGGATCGGACGCGAAACACACAAGATGATGCTGGAGCACTACCAGCAGACGAAGAATCTCCTGGTGTCGTACTCGCCGAAGAAGCTCGGCTTCTTCTAGACGCACGAAAAAAGGCGCCTGACCTGGGCTTTTACCCGTCAGGCGCCTTTCACCCGACCCGCTCAGAGCGGGGCCCGGTTTATGCCGTACCTCCCATTTTCTCCCACCGCTATCCCGCTTCTGACCAGCACTTCCGGACCAGTCACGGACCAAAACCCCCCACTCACCCCGTTGGCGCCCCGCCCAGGCTGACGCGGTCCCACTCCTCCATCGACTGCTCGATCAGCCGGTTGGCTTGCTCCCGGACGCCGTCTAGGAACTTGGCGTAGTGCCGGAAGAGGACCTCGATGCTCTGGCCCGCGCGGCGAGCGCATTCGGCCGGGTCCACACCGGAGTACAACCAGAACGAGATCCCTGCGTGCCGGAGATCGTAGGGCCGCTTGGCCAGACCGGAGGCGAGTTCCGTGCGGGTCAGGACGTGCTTCCGTGCCCGCGCCCAGGTAATGCCATACGCAGACGCGTCCACGTAGTTGCCGGCCTGGTTCCGGAACACCCGACCGTCCGGCGCCACGCCGAACCGTTTGATGTGCGCGCGCAGGATGCGCACGAACTGCGGCGGGATGGGCACCGGCCGGCTCGCGGTAGCCGCACGGCGCTTGAGCGAGTGCACTTCGTGCACCGCGCCGTCGTCCGTCCAATCCTTGCCCGCGGTGATGACGCCGCCCGACAGGTTGAGCATCCCCCACCCGGTCTCGGGCAGATGGCACTGTTCGAGACGGAGGTGAATGACCTCCCCCGGCCGCATGGCCGCGTAGTACATGCACCCGAAGAACGCCTCCAAGTGAGGGCCGCGCCCGCGCTGCTGAGCAACTGCCGCGAGCAGCCGGGAGACTTGGGCCGGATTGGGGACGGCAGCCGGGTCCACCTCTTCGCTGACCGCCGGAGCGTTCCACCTGAGCCCGTTGAGAGGATTCTCCGCGAAGTAGCCTTTCTCCACTGCGGTGCTGAGCACTTCGCTCAACGCAGCCCGCTTGCGCCGCACCGTCTTGGCTGCAGCCGCTTTGCCGTCCAGCTTGCGACACAGGCTGTCCAGTGCCCGCCGCAGCACATCTGCTTCCGCGAGAGCACCGACGGGCAAGGAGTTTCGCTTCAGCCAGTCCAGGGCCTTTCGCCACTCCTCCCTCGGCTCTTGGGCCCATGCGTTTTTGTTGAACGCCCACGAGTACAAGGCGCGCCGCAGTACCCGCGGCTCCGGATATATTGCGCCATGGTGCACCAGGGCAGGCGTGATGGTGGCGAATGCGTCGGCCAAGGTGCGGCGGGTGTTTCCCGGTGTACGGCCCCACCGTTGATCGATGTATTCGTGGGCAAGGTCGTACCATGTCGTCCGCTGCTTGATGGCCCGCAGCTCGGACGCTGGCAGCCCCGTGTGCTCATCGAAAGGCTCACCCTCGCGCGCCGCCGTCATCAGCTTCGCGTGCCTGCTCTCGGCGAGCCCGACGGTCATGAATGACTCTGATTTTTCACGTCCGTTGACTGTCCACCGGACCATGAATGCCTTGCGTCGGTCAGGACGCTCGCGTATGTCCCAGAAACGGACGTTGTAACTCATCGCCAAGTGTCAGAATCTCTCTCGCACGCGTCCCACCAGGCATCCAGGTCTGTGCGACGGCACCGAAGTTCGCCATTGGGTAGCTTGATCATGCGGGGGGCTTGCCCGCGGGCACGCATGCGGTAGAACGCCGACGGACTCATGCGGATCTCCGCAAGAACCTCGGCCAGCTTCAGCGCAGGAGGACGAGCCATGCAATTTCACCTTCGTATTGAGAAAGGCTTCATGCCGGAAATCCAGGCGTGCCTTGATACGCAGCACAGACCACCCGTCCTGAGAGAGCCATCCATCGTGAAGTGGCCTACAAAACGCAGCGGGGCATCGCGAATCGACACATCGTGGGATATTCCTCACGGCGCGCAGTCGAGCGGCCAGGGAGGAGACCTGGCGTAGCAAGCAGCCAGCCAACGCCATGAGCATGAAGACGCGGTCATTGATAGGTCAGCAGGCGGCAGCAGCGCCGTATACCTCCTCGCGAATGCGTGCGGCACTGCCAACTGCGTCCGCCACGACTCCACCGCCAAGTACAGCCGTGTGCGAACACCCTCAATGCTCTGCACGATCCCCGGTTTCGCTAACCGGGGATCGCCTGCTATGTATCACGCAGCACGAAAAGGGCGTCGCCCCATGGCTACCCCTGTCGTCTCCGCCAGGGCAACAGCCGTTAGGACCGGAGAGCGGGGGACGCTCCGTCCATGACGAACGTCAGAGGCCCGTCTTCGGTGGGTCGGCTGAGGCCACGAGCCACCGACACGCTCGGGGGCGCCAACGGCTCGGGAAACTCATCGGGGTGCGGCTCCGGGGTACACCGCGACATACGCGACAACCGCTCGATCACGACGTAGCCCCCTTGCAGCAGGCTCTCTCCGAACCGCCCGGCCGCGCAGACGCATAGACACAGTGTCGTGGAAAGCGCGCCATTGTCTTGTGTTTCCTGCGTAGTCCACGCGTTCAGAACGCCGAGCTCCAAGAGGATGGGAGCAGTGAGGCGAGCGGCTCGGAGAACGGGATTCGACAGAGGGGCCTCCTTAGAGCGGGTCTCGGCAGCGATACCGAGCAGGCGGGAGTCCGGGCTACCAAGGCGTCCGGCCTGCACGCCAGTTGGCCCGGAGCTCGCATCTCTTCACTGACCTGGTGTTTTCCGGGACGTTGTACGTTGACATGGTCTCGGATGGGGTTCCAGTCCTTTGGGGTTCTTTCTCGTCTGCCGTGGGCGAATCTGCCCTTCGATAGAGACCCAGCCATGGTGGCTTCTCTGACAGAGAATCTAGTCGTGAGGTGTGTGCAGGCTGGGGGTGTTGTATGGCCCGTACCGGCTGGCGTGGACGGGGCCGGGCCGTACGTCGAGGTGTTGTGTGTGGAGGGCAGGCGCGGGCGTCGACGGCGTCCGTTGTTGAACTGCGTGTCGGTCAGGTTCGCGGACGCGGTTCCGGTACGGCCAATCCGATGGCCGCCGGGTGAGCGTCAGTGTCGGGCGGCGAAGACCAGGCCGCCCCGTCGGTTTCCAGTCGTGACTGGAGCGAGACCGTCTCATGCTCATGGACTTTGACCCCGCGTGGTGGGGATCGCCTCCCGCCGTTCTGGCTTCACGGGCATGACGGGACGCGTGAGCGCCGGCATGCGCGGGACTTCTTCATGCGCCGCGCGAATGGGTCGGCGGTAGTCGTCGAGGTCCGCGCCGATGATTGGATCGCCCGCGCGATGCCGCAGCGTTCAAAGTGACACGCAGTGCCTGCGAGCCGAGGCAGGGTGAGGCTTCGTGCGGGTGAGGGTGCCGGGCGAGTTGATGCTGATCGCCTGCAGTCCGCTGGGTGTCTTGGTACGCCTCGACGACGGCATCGTCACGTCTGCTGCGGAAACACTGGAGCCTGGTGTTCAGCGACCCCGCAAAGGCCCCCTCCGAGAAGTTCGCGGCTTCCGACTTCAACAGTTGCGGGACGGACGCAGCCGTGGAGCGGCACATCTGCGGTCCCGACATCAGCAAGAAGCAAGCCGCAGCCCTCAAGGACCTCGACAAGGACCGCGCTGCTCTGCAGCACTACGGGTTGACCCACAGTGCGGAGGCCGTGGAGTCACGTGCCGGCGCGGTGCCCAACAGCTGCTGCATGACCGTCTGCCAGTTAGTTGGCCCAGGCGTTCAGTTCGCCTCGCTTGAGCCGGGACCGTCCGCTCACCAGCGCCGTCGCCTGCGGTTCCGCACCGGCCTGCGCCTCGAGGGCGGTGTGCAGCAGCCGGGTCGCTCAGGGACGTGCGGTGCACCGCGAGGGATCAGTTGTCTGAGCTGAAGGATGAGCCGCTCTTGACCTGCGAGCCATATAGCAGGAAATCGTCGACCTTCTGCTTCACGCACTGCGAGGAGAAGTACGCGCCATGCCCGTCGCCCTTGTTGTCGAGGACGACCGCCGAATCTCCGAGCCGCTTGGCGGTCTCGACCGTCCAGCGGTAGGGCGTGGCAGGGTCACCTCGCGTGCCCACCAGCAGAAACTTCGGCGTGGGCACGTTCTTGATCTTGCAGACGAAGTTGGTGCCCGCGGGGAAGCCCACGCACATCCGGACCTGGAGCAGGGCGGTGGGGCCGAAGATCGGCGAAGCCTTGGCGAGTCGCGCGCCATCCGCTCGAACTTGGCGTCGTTCTCAAAGTCGGCGACTGTGAGGCGGTCTGGGCCGTCCGCGCAGTTGACAGCCGTCAGCGCGATGCCGGAGTTGACGTCCGGTGGCGGCTTGACCGCCTCCCCTGCCAGCGCTGTGCGCAGCATGACGCGTGCGGGCGAGATGCCGCCGGGGCCCTCCTCGCCGGAGCCGTCGGAGTCGGAGTCGGGCGGCAGCAGGGACCCGCTGATCCGAAGCAGCGACTTGGGGTCGTCGTCGGTGACCAGTGAGGTGAGCGCCTGCGCCAGGTAAGGCCAGTTGCCCCTGCCGTAAAGCGCCTTCCCCAGGGAGTCGACCAGGTCGTCGCCGGTGAACTCCTGCCCGTTGCCGGCCACCACGGGCTTCGCGTTGAGTGTGGTCACCAGCTTGGCGATGTTCTGCTTGGCGTCTCGTGAGTTCGCGCCGAGCGGGCAGCCCTCGTTACGCGCACACCAGGTCACGAAGTTGACCAGCGCGGTCTGCTGACCCTGGGCGCCCACGAGCGATGACTCGGTCAGCGGTTCGGTGAGCGTGTCAACTCCGTCGAGCACGAGCCGACCCGTGTTCTTGGGAAACTGGGCGGTGTTACACGGCGCCGAGCCGCGTTCCGTACGAGAAACCGAGGAAGTTGAGCTTCTTGTCGCCGAGGACGTGGCGCATCACGTCCAGGTCGCGCGACACGTTGATGGTCCCCATGTGCCGCAGCACTGGCCCGGAGTGCTTCTCACACTCCTCATAGGCCTTGGTGAACTTGTCCATGACCTCGGCTGCGGTGTTCTCGTCACCGTCAGGGCAGTCGAGGGCTGGTCGCTGCCGTCCCCGCCGGTGACGCGCCGCCCGCAGGTCCCGGAGGGCGTCGAGGTCCAGTACGCAGACGGGCGGATGTACCGGCTCACCCCGGACGGTGTGCGCACCGCTGTCGTGGGAGCGGTCCGCTGAAGCGTGGGGCTGCGGCGTTTGTCGACTTCGGCCGGTGGACAGCTGGCACCTGGACAAGCGAGACGCCCGGCATCTGGTTCGCCGTGGGCTACACCTACCGCCATAGCGCGCGCCCGTACGGCATCTGCGGGCCCGCCATTACGATCGGCCGCCGTACGTGGGCGGTGTTCCCCCTGTACTCCCGCGCCGAGTACAGGGCCCGGAGGAACGACCCGTGGGCGAAGGAGAGTGAGGAGTTCCAGCCGCTTCCTTCGCCCCGGCGCGGTCTGCGTCGGCTGCTGTGGTGGCGGTGAGGCGGCTGGCCGGGCTCGGCGTGCTGCGCCGCGGCGGCGTCCCGCACACGGCGGTCGGCCGGATCGCTCTCACCGACGCCCCGCACGCGAGCGATCCAGGTGCGTACGGTGACGTCGGCGGGCTGCTGGTGATGGTCGGCCGTTTCGGGTTCGCGCTGGTCAGACGGGGTGCACGGCAGCCACGATGGCAAGATCATGCCCGCTGCTGCACTATTTGCGGGTTCGTTCGGCATGGGGTTGCCCCAGCCTTCGCCGGCACCGGCACGGTGCCCGACCAGACGGAGGCCAGCATGCCCGCTGTGCACCACAACCTCACGGTCCCCGACCACAAGACGCTGCGCGACGAGGCCAAGCACGAGGTCGAAAAGGAGCTGGGCAAGATCGCCCGGCCCGACGACCGATTCAAGAGGGCGTGCGAGATCGTCCAGCAGGCCGACCTGGAGATCGCCGCCCACTCCGAGGAGCGCAACCAGGCCGCTCTGTCGCTGTGGTTCTACAACGAGGTACGCGGCCTGGACAAGGTCCTCGGCATCACGCCCAACGCCTATGTCGAGATGCGCCGCCACGCCTTGCACGGCGACAAGAATGCGACGCTCAACCCCGGTGGTGACCTCCGCGCCCGCATGACGGCTGAGCAGCGCATCGCGGCCGCCCTGAAGGCCGGCGTGCCGCGCCTGGACTCCGAGGAGGCCGCGGACGGGCTGCCGTCGCTCGCGGCCACGGTGTCGGTTGCCGCCGCCCGCAGGAAGGCCGCGATGCCGTTCCTCCAGGACGCCGCGCTGGCGCTGACCGAGGAGCCGTACGGCTGGTCCACGGAGCGCATCGGCCAGCTGGGCGGTGTCACCGCGAGGTACGTGCGCGAGCTGAGGAACGCGGCGAACAAGCGCCGCGGTCGCTGACACCCATCAAGGCCGCTCCCAAGCAGACCGTTGAGCGGGCGCGGAGAGATCGAGCGTCCGCAGGAGTCCGCTGCGGAGTTTGGTCTGCGGAACTCTGGGGCGAGAGCGTAACCGGCTCTCGCCCCAGTGCATTCATTCCTGATTACCGATGCCCCTTTGCCGCCGTTCCCTCTCCTGTTCTCGTTGCCTCTGCCACTCTCGCAACAGTTCCTTGCGGTGGGCGGAGGACTGCGGCCAGACTCCGCGGACGAAACTACGGAGCCCTAACATGAGGATGCCGAGGACAGCAACAGCCAAAACGGCCCACCACGGGGCAGTATCCGGCAGGGAGAACATGATTCTGAGCCTTCCGACCATGATGGTCGGCGGGCCACTTAGGCAGCCAGTACGGCGCTCCCCAGCGCGCTGCCGTGGTGCCCGCCCCGGTAGGTACACACGGGGAAGGCGGCGTTGGGGCCTCTAGGTTTGATCTGCGGAGACACATCAAGCGGTTCAGGCTTCCACTCGCTCGACGCATCCGCATCAGTTCGACTCATCGAACGCGACAGCAGGAGCAGCAGAGCACCGATGAGGAAGCGCAGCAGAAGCGAGATCAATTCTGCAAGGGCGGAGAGAAATGCACGTGCCGCGGCTCGCCTCTCGGCGCCCGTAGTGGCTTGGCGCATTCGCGCGCCCGCGAGAAGAAGCCTGGCTTGTGCTGAGTCTCGCGAGGGAATGCCCTCGGTTGCCGCTAGCGATGCCCAGAAGTGTCGGGCCAGAAGGCTAGCGGTCTTCCCAGAGCCCGCCGCATAAGCAACAACCCCCGGCCCATAAGTGTGGAGTTCATCGCGCAGAACGAGGCTCACTGCCTCCTCGTAGGAATTCGCTACGACGAGAGCTGCCACATGTCGTTCAAACGCTGACGCGTCGTCGTCCACGTTCACCTCCCCTGGCAGACGATCCGCGATGAGTCTAGCCGCCGCCTCTGACAGCCGTGCCCGCAGAGGGAGTCGCCCCAGGTCCCGGTCTCGTAAGCCCAGACGGCCCCGAGTTGAGCACGAGTGGGCGCTGTGGAAAGCACCGACGTGCGGCGGAGCGGTCGCGTCGGCGCGGGCCGTCCTCGGCTCGGCCCTGAAGCGTCACCGGGACCGGGTTTTCAGTCCCCGGTCCACCAGGGAGCGCCCGGGGCCTGAAAATCCGGCGCCGGTGTAACCGGCCACCGGTGGACCGGCTCCCGGCAGATCAGGCGCCCTTAGTAAGACCATCAAGTAGTTACGGTGCCTTCGCTCCGCTCAGGCACCGTCGGCTTGCCTCGACAGGGGACTCGACTGCGAACCAGTGGGCGCAGTTCGTTGGTGATCAAGGTGGATAGGCTGTGTTCATGTCACGTGTACGAGTCGCCCTTGTCACTGTCCTCGCCGGAGCGGCCGCGCTTACCGCCTGCTCCTCCTCCAGCAGCGATAAGCCGGACCCTGCCTCGGGCGGAGGCAAGCCAGTCTCCTCTCCGGCTCCGAAGCCGATCACGAAGAACCTCAGCCAGGCGCACCTGACGCAGGCTCTGCTGGGTGATGGTGAGGTGCTTCCCGGGTACACCGTGCACGACAGCAAGTCGGTGACGGAAGGGCAGTACTGCAACGAGGCGGACGACGACTCCATCCCCAAGGGGTGGGTCCGCGGCTCCGACGTCGACTATGAGTACAACGGCTCCACGGTCAACATGGCGTCCCTGGATATCTGCCTCTTCGATACCGCCGAAGACGCCCACAGCGCCTACACCGCGTGGAAGGGCGACGAGACGAACAAGCAGCAGAAGCCCAAGCGGCCCGTGGGCGACGAGAACACGCTCGTGATCAACCCGGGGGCCAGCGAGGACAGCGTCTATGGATACGTCCGCTCCGGCCGGGTCAACATCCGCGTGCAGATCGACGGCGCCACCGGCGGTGACCCCTCCGGAGCACAGACGATGCTCTCCGCGACGTTGAAGCGACTTCAGCAGCTCCAGGCAGGAAAGCCCGCCACGGTAATGGCCGCCGACGAGCAGGCAGGGGCCCGCCAGTAGCCGGGAGGGAAGGACGAGACCGGCGCGCTGTCACAGAATCGGGCGCGCCGGCGTTCCCACCGGCATGACCACCATGCCCATCACACTGCCCCTGGCCCGCCACTACTACGAGACCCGCCGCGAAGTCCTGGCCGCGGGCGGCGAGCACGTCACACCCTGGTACCGGCTCACCCCGGACGAGCGCGCCGTCGCCGTCACGGAAGCAGTGATCATCCTCGAAGCGGTGCGCCGCGCGAACGCCGAGCACGCCGCTCTCCTGGGCGTCGCCCTCGACTGCGCTGACTCCACTGCCGGTCCCGACGTGGCGCAGGTGTAACAAGATCGGGCCCACGACGTACTACTAGGTGCTGAGGCCCGCGTAACCCCCTCCCCCCCCAGGTTGCGCGGGCCTTGAGCCAGACTCCGGCGGGCAGCGCACAGGCAGCCGCCGGAACGCGCGGTCTGGCCGGGCGTCAGGGCATGGGCCCCCGGCCAGACCGCGACACAAACCCCGCCCGAGCGGCACCGTCGAGATCATGTCCCGCACGCAGCCTGAGCAGCCGACACGCACCCGCGTGGCCCCCTCGGCAGCCCAGCTGCAGCATGCCCGTCCCGGCGTCGTCTCCCGCGACGCCGCGAGCGTCGCCGACATCCTTCTGCGGCTGCCGCCCACCGAGCGCCGCAACGCCTTCAAGCAGCACCTGACCGCCCGTGAGCGCGCCGTCGTCATGACGGAGGTCGAGCGGGCGACAGGCTCCCTGTACGGCCTGTGGCGCGACTCTCCGTCCGGGTTCGTCGAAGACGTCCTCGGCGAAAGCCTGTGGTCGAAGCAGCGCGCCGTCCTGGACGCGATCGTCGACCACAAAAGAGTGGCTGTGCCCGCCGGGTTCGGCGTGGGCAAGACGCACCTGGCTGCCCGCGCCGCCGTCTGGTTCACCAACGTCTATCCGGTCGGCACCGCCCTGTGCATCACGACCGCGACGCGTTTCCGCCAGGTGCAGCGACAGCTCTGGCCGCACATCCGAAAGGTGGTGCCGCGCGCCGGCTTGCCGGGTTCCTGTGACACCGTCCAGTACAAAATGCCCGACCCGTACGGAACGACTTCGTTGCGGCGTACGGGTTCTCCGCACCTACCAATGACGAGCCGGCGATGCAGGGCACCCACATGCCCCACCTGCTGCTCATCGTCGACGAGGCGGGCGGTATCGCCCCCATGATCGGCCACGGCACCAACAACCTGCTGACCGGCGGACATGCGGCGATGCTGGCCATCGGAAACCCCGCCATGGACGACCCGGCGAGTTGGTTCGAAGGGCTGTGCATCGAGGGCGACGACCCGAGTGAGCCGACCACCGTCACCATCCCGATCTCCTCGCTCGACTCCCCAGCGATCACCGGCGAACTCGCGCCGTACTGCACCGACTGTCCCGATGGCGTCGACCGGCACTCCCTGGCCGACCACATGCCCGACCAGGACTGGGTGGACCGCACGATCCGGTCATACGGCGAAGACCACCCGTACGTGCAGGCCAAGGTCTACGCGCGGTTCCCTAAGGGCGGTGGCGGCATCGTCATCCCGCCGAGCTGGGTCGAGGCCGCCATGTCCTACGAGGACCCCACCGGAGACGGCTGGCACCGCCTGTGCGATCTCGGCCTGGACGGCGAGAACGCCGAGCACACCGTCCGTGAGGGCTCATGGGTCCGTCTCGGCGTGGACGTGGCGGCCGACGGTGGCGACGAGTTCACCGTGTTCCGGGCCGTGGGCAACGCAGTAACGTTCCGGCACGCATCGGCCGGCGCCGTGAACGACAACCAGGTGTCCGTTGCCGAAGTAGTCCTTGAGGAGATCCACGCCGCGCAGCGTCTCGCCGACGCCCTGCACTCCCCGCACGCCGTGCGCGTCAAGGTCGACCAGAACGGGATCGGTCATGGCGTTGGTCAGCATGCTGGAGCGGTGGGCCGAGACGGGCCGACACCGGGCGCAGATCGTCGGCGTCATGGTGTCGGAGTCTCCGAGTCAGGACGACCCCGGCGCCGTCATGCGGCCGTGGCGAAAGCGGGACGAGATGTGGCTGGCGACCCGGAGCCTCCTCCAGCCGGACCCGTCCTCCGGCCGCGGGCGGCTGCGCCTCCACGTCGACAAGAAGGCAGCCGCGCAGCTCTCCACCCCGAAGCTCCTGTCGAGAACCAACGGCTACACCGAGGTCGAGTCGAAGAAGGCGATGCGGGCCCGCGGCATGAAGTCGCCGGACCGTGCCGAAGCCATCCTCTTGGCCCTGTACGAGCCCGAGCCCCTGTACAAGCCGCGCCGCCGCGGCCTCCTGAACTGAAGGACGCCCCTGGCATGGCTACATTCGGAAACATGAACGACGCACCAAGACGCCTGGACCCGACGATGGACCCGGCATCGGCCGCGATCATCCTAGGGTGCCAGCCGCGGTAGGTGGGCCCGTGCGTTCGCTGCCACGGCCTCACCGCCCGGTACGGCGACCGGGCGCAGCCCATCTGTCCGGCATGCAGGCCAGAACAGCAGTCCGGCGCCGCAGGAGCCGACCGGGCGCATTCTTGACCATAGCCCGATCGGCGCTGCCCTGATGGCGAACATCGCGTCGACGGCGCGTCCGCTGCCTGACCAATCAGGGCAGGAAGTCGCTCATGGAGATCGAAGTGACCTACGACGAGGATGGCAACGAATACGTCGGGACCATCCCGGAGTACCCGGAGCCGGATAGCGAGCCGCAGTGCCGAGTGCACCACAGCAACTCGTGCGGCTGCGAGCCGGAAGAGCAGGACCTCGACTTGGCCGGGCAGCGGTTTTCTACGGAGCCGCCCTTCCCGCCGGGTTGGCGCCGCCCGCCGAGCGACGACCTTGCTCTGTGGCCCCGCTGGTAGGTCAGAGCGGAGGCGGCTCGGCGCGTCGAACAGCCTGCACCGGGCCGCGCCGGGCAGGCTACCCTCCGGTCTATGACGGACCCGTTCCTCGCAGCCCTTGAGCAGGCCACTCGGACTGTCGTCGCGCGCGCCCGTGGAGAGGTCCCGGTTGCAGCCACGGCAGCGACGTCGTCCAGCGGGGCGATCAGCCACACCTTCTGCTGTGATCCCGATCGAACGCTGTGCGGACTTGACCTGGGTGGTGCGCCGACCGCCGGCAAGAGTGATCAGGACTGCGTCGTCTGCGTGGACCTCGTTGCGGCCAAGACGCCCTGCCCGGTGTGCGCCACGGGTCAGAGCGCGGCCTGATCTGGCCAGCACGGCGGGGAGCTGCCCGAAGCGCGGGGCCGGCAGACGCGCTGTTGGAGCGCGCTACTGGGTGGGATGCTCGTCGAGCCAGTCCGCCAGGTTGTGCGCGGAGCCGAGCACATCGGGCCGGTTGGTGAACGTGTCCTCGCCGACGTCCATACCATCTTCCATCTTGTCGATGAGGGCGTATGCCGGGGAGTAGAAGTCCGGGCCGGTCCGCTTGTCAGCGTTCATGGCCTTGCGCAGTGTCCGCGCGGGTGCGGCGACGGCCTTCATCTTGTCCCAGCACTCGCCCACGGCTTCGGGGCATCCATCGCTGGCGTCGAAGTTCTCGACGGCGGCCTGGAACGTCTTCGTCGCCGCAGCGACGCTTGGCGCCTTCGCCTTCGCGGGCGCCTTCTTCTGTGCCTCGGCCTCACCGCCGCAGGCACTCACCCCGGTCATCACCGCGGCGACGAGCAGCACGCCCACCGCGGTCTTCCCCCACACGGTCTTTCCCATAAAAGTGGATCATGCCACGGGCGCCAAGGACCCCTGGCGCACGGTCAGATCACCGGTGGTGCCCGTAGCTCGACTGGGCAGCACCTGACGGCGCCGTCGGGCCACGCGGTCCGCGTCTGCTACGAGCGGCGCTCCATTCCTAGCCGCTGCCGAAGCTCCACCCACTCCTGCTCGGCTGTCGGATATCCCTTGGCTTTGCCCTCTCGGATCTGTGCGTCGAAATAGGCCCTGGCCCGAGGGACACCAAACCTGGCGGAGGGGTAGCCGTGTACTTCGAACTTTCGCCGGAACCACTCTGTACGCCGTTCGTCCACGACTTCGGCTTGTACGGCTTCAAGTTCGTCCAGAGCTTCCAGGACCTCCGTGTGCGTGAGCAAGTACAGCTCCCGCAAGCCCTTGTTCTTGAAGCTCGATCCGTCGAGCAGGGAGCCTTCGCCACTCCATCGAAGGCTCAAGTCCATAGCGACGAACCAGACGACGGGGTTCTTCTTGCCCTTCCTCCGGTTACAGGGCCGGCAGATCGGCAGAAGGTTCTTCAGTTGATCAGCGCCGCCGTCGGAGAACGGTATGACGTGGTCCATCGTCTGGGACCGACTGCCGCAGTACAGGCAGCCTCCGTTATGCGCTGACAGGACCGCCAGCCACTCCCAGATCTTGAACCGTCGCCGCCGTCGCCCCATCTCTCCCCCTCCCCGCCGAGGCAGTGCACTTTCTACGACGCGGACTCTTTCACGGAGCACACGGGGGGCCCGAATCGGCTGTACGCCCTGGCCCCGCTCAGGCTGCGCACGACGTGTTCACCGTCTCGTTGATGATCGTCCGGGCCTTGGAGCGGCAGTCCTGGCAGGCGCCGAGGTTATCGCCGCAGATGGCGGCCGCGAGGGCGTCCAAGGCGCCCGTACGGGCGATGTTCAGCAGTCCCGGGGCCTTGCTCGCACAGGACGAGCACGAGTGCGTCTTGCCATCCCGACGTCCGCACGCGATGAGCGCGACCTCCTGGAGCAGCGCGGAGGGATTGGCAGTGCTCATCCGCGGACGCTCCTTGGGGACTCGGGCTTGAAGTGGGCGATGGGCTTCAGCTTGGCGGCTCCGGCCTGCTCATAGACACGCGTCTGCTGGCAGTACGAGCAGCGGTGGGCAACGAACCAGCGCAGCGGGTTGTCCTTCGCCAGCGGGTTGCCCTGGCGGCCGCCCGCCAACACGCACGGCCCGTGAGCCCCACACCAGTCGCATGCGGACGGGTACGGTGCTGCGCCCCACTCCGACCACCGTATCGGCCGCCCGTCATGCTCGGTCGGCAGGCTCGGTGTGGTGTACGTCGGCAGGTCCGGGATTGCCCGCAGGTGCCGTTCCCGCCGCTCCGCGCCCGGCTCCAGTGGCACCTTGACGGTGCCATTGACGGCCAGTTGGCCGAGTTCCGGCTCGGGCTCGGGCTCGCCGCAGAGTGCTCGCAGGCATGCCGCGCACAGCCGCCTCTCGTCGACCGGCCCTGCCCAGGGCCGTACGCCCGGCGCCGACGAGGCGTCCGGGCGGCACTCCACGGGCACGGTGAACATCGCGGCCGCGGGCACTTCGACGCCCTCGACGGTGACGTGCAGTTCCATCCGGCCTGCCGCGCGCACGATGGCGCGCCCGGCCCAGGCGGGGGCTGGCCTTTCCACGGCCAGTGCGGTCACTCCTCCTCCATCCGCAGGTAGGGCAGTGGCGGCGCCATGACGAAGACGTGCCGCCGCCGGCACCCGGACCCGGCGATGAGCGCGCGACGCTCCATGCGCCACGATCGCGAGACCCTGCCTTCGCCGCAGGCCGGGCACGGCACCTCGTTACGGACCTTGACGTAGGTGTAGGGCAGAGGCGGCGGGAAGATCGGGAACCCGGCGGTGAGCACCAGTGCCTCGGCGACCTCGGGCTGGAGACGGATGTAGACCGGCTCCGGGTCCTGGGCCGGGGCGGTGAACTCCCTCACCGCCCCGGCCACGAATGTGCCCGGCATCAGCCCTCCTGCACGGAGGGCACGGTGATGTGCGGGCGGGCGCCCGCGGGTGGCACCGGGTCGTCCGTACGGACCGGAATGGCCACAGACCATCGGAGTTGGGGGCGTAGCCGCGCTTGTACCGGACCGTGCCGTACCCCGCCTTCTCGGTGTCACCCCACACGATGGGCATCGGGATGGAGGCGGGCGGGCCCGCGATCCACCCGTCGGCCAGGTGTCCAAGGGGATCGTCCGCGCTCGGGTACGCCTGCGCCGGACCGTCGAGCGCCATCTCGACACCGCGGTACAGGCCGTCGATGAAGACCACCGGGTATTGCGTCCTGGGGCCCCGGACGGCTTCGGCGTAGACGGTGCGCTGCCGGTCCTGCCACTCCAGCACCTCGCGGGCGGTGGGGGTCGGGGTGAACCTGAGAACTGCGCGGAGCGCCGCCACGCTGGACAGCAGCTCGTGGTACGCGGCGTGCGGGAAGTCGTGGCGGAAGCGGTCGCGCAGCAGCGAGCAGAACGTCATATCAGCGACCTCGACCAGGTGCATGTCCAGGAGTTCGGGGTCGATGTGCTCGCCGCCGCGGGCGAACACCGCGGCGGCTCGGACGACGCCCCGCTCTGCGACGGGTACTGCGGTGGTGCTCATGGGAGGGGCATCTCCTATGGGAAAAGAGAGGGGAGGGCTACTTCGGGTTCGGCACGGGGGCCTCGGGACGGACCACGAGGCGTGTCAGCGGCCGGTCCTCGCGCACGGCGTTCCATGCGGAGACCAGGTAGGCCAGGTGGCGCGCCCACGCGATCTGGCCTTCCTTGGCGCGCTCGGAGGTGACGCGGGCGCGCAGGGCGAGGATCGGGTGGCCGCTGGACAGCTCGACGCCGTCGCCCAGGCGCTGGAAGAACCAGGCGCACTGACTGGGGTCGATGGCGTTGAAGAGGAAGTGCGCGGTGCCCAGCGCAGACTGGGGGATGTGGGGGAAGGCGGCGCGGGTACGCAGGGCGATTTCGGCTGAACGCCGGATCTCCGGGTGCTTTGCCAGCAGGGCCTTGGACTCTGCGGTGGTGGGGCTGATGCGGCGCGTGAACTTCCGGTCTCCCTGCTGCCACGTCCAGACCCGGCGGAGTATGGCCGCGACCGTGGTCGCATTCGCTTCATCCGCCAGGGACAGGGCGTCTGCCGTGGTGCGCCGCAGGCCGGAGTCCATCGTGGCCTGAGTCTCTGGGGGCAGCCCTCCGACGATGAAGGTGGTGCCCGGCTCGTTCGCCTTCACCACGGCGTGAAGCCGGTGCTGGCCGTCGAGGACGTTGCCCTGCACGTCGACCTTGATGGCTTCGCCGTTGAGAGGCCAGGTGTTCGCCTGGATGTCGCGCACGTAGTCCTCGACCGTGGCGGCCCTCACGTTGCGGTTCTTGGTGTTGCGGCGCAGCACGCGGCTGGCCAGCTGGGGGTGAAGCTCGATGATGTGAGCGCTGGGACCGTTGGAGTTCGCCAGCAAGCCGTCCAACTCCCGGAGCGTCTTCGGGGCAGGGTAGGCGGGGGCGAGCGTTGCAGCAGTCATCGGAGGGGCATCTCCTCGTATTGGAGTTGTACACGTAGCGGGGCTCCCCAAGCGGAACCCCCGCGTCTATGTACGTGCCATCCGAAAATTTGTTACGCCGACTACATCACCGCAGGTCAGACGCTTGGCGCAGTGATCTCGACTATCACGAGGGAGACGCGTGTACCGCCGGTCGGCACGGGCGCGCCCATCTCCGGGTACGGGCCGAGCAGGTGAGCCGAGTTGTCGTCAGGCAGGAGCCCGGCGTCGACCAGGCCATCCACGTACGCCTTCGCGGTCGGCGCCCAGTTCCCTGGATCACGCTTCCGCTTGATCGGCCGCGGGTGCAGCACGTAGTACACGGCGGCCCGCTCCAGCCGTGGCAGGCGCTGGGCCCGCGCGGTCAGTGCCGCCTCCTGCCGCAGCCGCTTCTTGAGCCGGTATTCCGCCATGTGGTGCAGCCTCTGGTTGCTCGACAGGAGATCCCCGTACGGCATGAGCAGCGCCCACAACCGCCCCGCACCCGGGACGCCGGCGAGGGCCACGCTCAGGTCAGGCGGCTCAGGAGTCGACGGCGGCCCGAGCGGCGCCGCCGGCCGCCGACTGCGCGGCTTGCCCCCCACGGTCTTGGCCGCAGCAGAGCGCCCTGCCATGGCCCGGGACCGCAGGGCCGCGAACTCCTTCTCGGTCGCACGAAATGGCACAAACAGCCCCCTGCTTCGCTTCCGGTCTGCCAGTCAGCCGGTGCCCTGCTCCGACTGGCAGGACCACCGCGCTGACCAGGGGAACGGCGCAGTGGACGGCGGTGTGACAGGTGACCGGCTGGCTCACCCGCCATCCTGCATCCCTGAGCGAGGAAGAACGCGCCGCATTGAAGGACGTCCTGGCCCGCTGCTCCGAAAGCGTCCACGGTCAGAGGAAGCACGCAACGGCGCTCGCGTCGATCCCTCCGGGGGAGGACGGCACTTCCAGCCGAAATACCCGGAGTTGGGCAGCTCCGGTCCTACGCAACGTGGGCGCACACGTGCGCAAACGTCGATTTATAGGCTTGTTTGGTAATAGATGAAACGTTAACCGCCCCATGCGCTCATCTCATCGCCAAGGATGGGGTCGACATCGGTTCCACGAGAGGTGATCGGCATGGCGGATTGGGTGAAGGTCGCGGGCGGTCTCGCGGCCATCTCAGCGGGGTCCAGGACGACGGTGTGGGGCGTGAACGCGGCGAGCGCCATCTACAGTCACACCAACTACGACGCCAACCCCTGGCTCCACATCCCGGGGGGGGCTTAAGCGACATCGGCGCTGCGGCGGATGGCACCGTGTGGGGTGTCAACGGCGCCAACCAGATCTTCCGGTACGCCGGGGACCAGGGGGCTTCGAACCCGTGGACGCACATCAACGGCAGCCTGGTCCGCATCGATGCGGGCTCCCGGACGAACGTGTGGGGAGTGGACTCCGCCAGCGCCATCTACCGGTACACCAACCACGACGCCAACCCGTGGATCAAGATCCAGGGACTGCTGAGTGACATCGGTGCCGCGGCGGACGGCACCGTGTGGGGCGTCAACAGCGGCAACCAGATCTTCCGGTACACCGGAGACCAGGACAGCACGAACCCGTGGAAGAGCGTCCCCGGCAGCCTCAAACGCATCGCGGTGGGCTCCCGGACGAACGTATGGGGCGTCGATCCCGTCGGCGCCATCTACCGGTACACCAACAACGACGCCAGCGGCACCAACCCGTGGATCAAGATCCCCGGCACCGCCTCCGACATCGCCGCCGGCGCCGACGGCAACGCGTGGGCACGTCAACACCGGCGGCGAGATCTACCGGTACACCGGCGACCAGCCGAGCTGATCCCTGACCTCTTGATGCGTGAGGGCCCCCGGCCGACAGGCCGGGGGGCCCTCACGCACGTCGGCCTTCCTGGCCCTCGCGGCAGCCCCTGGGGCGCCAGTCGCACAGCGCCCCGCCAGGTCGACTACACGCTGATCCCTCCGCGCGCAGGCGTCACTATCGCGCCCACCGCCCCCTGCCACCGCTGATGACACGCCCATCAGCGCCCCCAGTGGCTGCCTGCGAAGACAACGGACACCGGTGCAGAGATGGGTGCTCAGAGAATGTGCCAGCGCATGTCCAAGTTTTCAGTCCTTAGGCCCTCTATGCGGCGAAGCACTTCGTGGACACTTTCCGGGGCGTGGTGCACCTTACGTGCATTCGTTGTGATCATGCGCAATTCGCGGAGGTCGCGCAGCGTCGAGTAGCCGGCCAGAGTGGTGACGTCGTACCCGTATGTCGTGGCGAAGCCCTTGTAGTGCTCCGGCGTGTAGCCGAAGCGTCGGCAGTGGACCTCAATGGTGACCAGGTCCCACTCCGGGTGGCCGCGTGCCACGGTGTCCCAGTCGCACAACACCGCTTCGTCGCCGTGGTGCAGGGCATTGCGGTGCTGAGGGTCGCCTTGCAAGGGGCCAGTCGGCAAGGGGAACTCCACCTCGGCAAGTTCGGCTTCAAGCCGGTCGACGCGTTCGGTGAGGAACCGGAGAGTTGCTTCGGGCAGGGAGGTGATCGCGGCGATGGACTTTCGGATAGCGCGGACGTTGTCGTGTTCGGGCAGCTCGACGGGCGGTGTGGGCAGGTTGTGAAGGTGGAGGAGGGGCTTGGCGATCTGGGCGGCGCTGACTGGGCGGTCGGGCTGTGGGAGGTAGGTCCAGATGGTGACGGCGTGTCCGTCCACCAGGAGGGGCTGTTCCGGCCCGGGGTGCAGCGGCACGGTGGGGAAGCCGCGGTCCATCAGCCAGTACACGAAGCGGGTGGTGCGTTGCACCGTGTTGATTGGGGTGCCCCGGCGGGCGACCTTGACTACCGCGGCGGCTTCGGGCAGCAGGATGACGGCGTTGGTGTGTCCGCGCAGGAGGCGCGCATTGGTCCCGTCGAGGTCTGCTGTCTTGCAGGTGTGCTTCACGATGTGGCGCAGTTCGGATTCGTCGAAGCCGCCGGGTGCCGATGCTGGAGCTGTCATGGGCTTCAGGCTCGCCGAAGAGCATGGGCGCTGTCACGCGGGGCCCTTGGGCAGCGCAAGGATTTCGGTGAGTTCGCGTGCGGCACGTCCTGTGCGTATGCCTGGTGGGAGCACGTCCAGGACGTCGCGGGCCCGCTCCTCCAGGATGTGGGTTCGGTGAGCGGCCGGTACTCGGAGGTAGGTGGCGCCAGCGAGTTGGCATGCCTCGGCCGGGCTGCGGTCGTGTGCCAGGCAGATTGCTGCCTCCAGTTGCAGGAGGGCGGGGTCGATTCCCGTGCGGGCCGGGTAGAGGGCAAGGGCTTCCTCCTGCACTCTGCGGGCCTGGCTGCTGCGGCCCAGGGCAGTGAAGGCGCCGCTGAGGTACAGCAGCATCCGCCGATCGGGGAAGCTGAAGGCGTCGTCTTGGTCGCCGGGGTCACAGCGGTCGTACAGGCGCTGGGCGGCGGCGATGGCTGTTTCCGCTGCGGCGGCATTCCCTTGGCGTGCCAGGGCGCGGGCTTCTGCCGCGGCCGCGAACGCAGCTGTCGCGGTCTGTCGGCCCCGCGAGAGCAGACGGGCTTCGCGGCCCAGGGTGACGGCGCCCTCCAGCGGGCCATAATAGTACGGCAGCATGGCGCGCTGGGCGCGGACGCGGGCCCTGAGTTCGAGGTTGCCGCTGTCGTCGGCTGCGTTCTGCGCGGTGTCGTACCAGGCGCGAGACGGTGAGAGGCGTCCCAGCTTCATCAGGGCGTCGGCGATCAGTGTGGCGAGTACCGCCGTCATCTCCGACAGCCGGACTTGCACCGCGGCGGGCTGCCGGTCCACTGCCAGGTTCTTGACTTCCTCCAGTTCGTCGAGGAGTTCGGTGAGCATCTTCATGGGCGGGGCGTAGAGGTACTGTCGCCGGACATCCAGGATGCGTTCGTCGAGCAAGTCCATCTGCGCGGCGGTGACGCTGCCCAGCGCCAGAGTCCGGTCCATGGAACGGCGGGTGGCCTCAATCCGGCCGTCGAGCACATCGCCTGGTGCGCCGGCCCTGTCGGGTTGTTGCGGCGGCGTCCAGGCGCCCACTGCCGGGACAGTGAAGCCGAGCTCTTGGGCCGGGCAGTCGTACAGGCGGCACAACAAGGAGATCGCGCCCTGTCGCGGTTGGTGCATGCCCAGTTCCCACAGCCGCAGTTGGTCGGCATCAGTGCGGGGCGCGGTCAGCCCCAGGCCCTCTGCCAAGGCGCGTAAATGATCAACGGCTTCGGTCTGAGTCCACCCGCGCGCAAGCCGCTGGGCCCGAAGCAAACTGACGTGGCAGCACTGATGTATCTCTAGGGCGATTTGCGACAGCCCGTATCCAGCGTCGGAGCGAGTCTCGCGGATGCGCTTGGCGCACGAGGGGCTGTGCGATACCGAACGCTGGTTCATGAGCAGGGCCCTTCTGCGTACGCGGTCACCCGCGACGAGCGTAGTGAGCGCTCAGCGACGCTGCGTTGAGAATCCGTGACTTCTTCACGGTTGCGGGGGGCGAAACCGTGAAGCAGGCGGCACGTCCGTAAAAGCGGGCTCGGATCACGGTTGTTGCCGACGTCCCTCCTGACGACCCTTACACCTCCGGATCTCGCAGGCCGGACCACCAGTGACAGCGCTCGGCCGTGATGCGCGGATGCCGTTGGTGACCGCAGCCTCGGAAACCGGTGCAGCGCCTTGCAGGGTCCCCCTCACTGAGCAGATGGGAGTTTTCCTCATGACGCCCATCACCGACGTCACTGCTGAAAACACGAAGTCGACGCTCCAGGAGTCGTGGATTCCGACGAGCGGTCAGACGCTCTCCCGTCCCTTGGGCACGTCGGCCGCAGGTGGCGGGCATGCCAATTCCGCTCTACACAGCAGCGACGCACCGGAAGCTGGTGTCGTTGTCCTTCATGGTTGCGTTGGCGGCGTTCTGCAGGGAAGGCGTGGCGCGCTCGAACGGGGAGGTGAACGCACTCCCCTTCAGGTCGAACCGGCCGCTACCGGGCCTCTCCTCGGTGGAGCACCATTCCCAGACGTTGCCGCACATGTCGAAGACGCCGTATGGGCTGACGCCGGACTGGTACCGGGAGACGGGGGTGGTGGCGTCGATGCCGGCTTCGGCGACGTTCGCCTTCGCAGCGGTCGGTTCGTTGCCCCACGGGTAGATGCGTCCGCGGGGGCCGCGGGCGGCTTTCTCCCACTGCCGGGCGGTGGGCAGTGCCTTACCGGCCCAGCGTGCGTAGGCGGTGGCGTCGTGCCAGGTCACCCACACCACGGGGTGAGTGACCAGCGTGACGGGGCAGTTCCCTCCGGGCCAGTGCTGGGGCGGACGGTGTCCAGTGGCACGCACGAAGGCCGCGTAGTCCCCGTTGGTCGTCGGGTAGACGTCGATGAGGTACGCGTCCAGCCACACCGAACGGTTGTCGGGGCCGGACAGGTAGATGCCCTCCTCGACGAGGGTCATGACCTTCCCGTCGATGGGGTGCCTGCGGGTGTGCGGATCGTTGCGCAACAGTTGTTCGGCGCGCTCGTCGTGCTCGGCAGCGGCACGTTCGGTGAGGAGCGCGGCGAACCGCTGCTGCACGAGAGGGTCGGCCTGGGCGAGGAGCGTGTCCAGGGCCGCCTGGTTGTCGAGTCCGAGTTCGATCGTCTCGCCCCGGCCTTCCCACCGTGGGATCTGGCGGGGGTTCACGCCGACGAGGTCGGCGAACGCCTTGCCCGTCTTGCGCATGGCCTTGCGCAGCAGTCCGGCCTCGCGGCCGGTCCACATGGTCACCCCCGCCACGGTGCGCTACAGGGTCTCGCCGGGAATGGACAGGTACGCCTCCTGGAGCTGTCTCAAGACGGGGTGGTCGACGGGGAATTCGACGTCGTCGATCGCGGACAGCGGGCGGACGCCGATGCTGGTGTTCGTGGCAAAGGCCGCGGCCATGCCCTTTGCCTGCTCCAGAGTGACGGTGGCGATGCGGTGTTCGGCATGCTGTTGGAGCAGCGCCATGGTGACCCCGGGCAGTACGGGGGCGTCGGGCCACACGACGGTGCCCTCCTGGTCGACGAAGGCGACGTTCCAGGTGCCGCCCTCGGACACGAGTCCGTCCTTGCCGACGAACAAGGCGTCGCCGAAGCCCGCTCGCTGGGCCGCACCGCGGGCGTGCAGGGCCCCGAAGAGGCCGACGTGCTTCACCTCGGGCAAGTCCCGCTCGTACACGACGCTTTGGGCCCGCAGCGGTTCCGGGGGAAGGGCGCCGGCGCTGCGCACGGACACCAGGACATGGGGGTCATCGGCATCCGCGGGGCGGCCCATCCCGACCTTCGGGTCATAGATCGTGACGCGGACGACGCAAGGACGGCTCTGTCCCTCCAGGCCCTGGCGCACATAGCCGCGGACGCGTTCAGGGTCCAGCTCCGCGCCCCACACGATCTTGCAGTCCCGCACGAGGCGTTCCATGTGCAGCGTCAGGCCGCGGATGCTGCCGTCCGCAGAGACGCGCATGGACGTGAAGTGTCCTGTGTTCGTGAGCGCCAGGGGGAGCAAGTCGTCGGCAGAGACGGGCTTTCCATCGAGAGTCACCATGCGGCCCAGCATGGCAGGAGCGCCCGCCACGGCAGCACCCAGAACAGAGTTACTGACGGGTCAACGTCACTCGAAAGTCATTCCCAAGCCGCCACCGCTCGGTGTTCGCTGGTCACCTTCCGAACACGGAGCGTGATCAACGAGGCGCCATGTGCCGCGCCGCGTGACGGCGCCGAAGCCCCCCAACTCACCCCCACCGTCCACCTGGGAGGTCCCCGATGAGCCCCATCCCAGCCGTCGCTGCTGAAGGTACGAAGCCCCTGCCTCAGGAGTCGTGGATACCGGCGAACAGGCAGGCGCCCCCTCACCCCTTGGGCGTACAGCTCGTCGTCAACAGCGGAGATCACCGGAGGCGGGAACTGATGGGCACCGCGACCAACCGTCTTCCTGCCTACCTCCCCCTGGACGCGGACGATGTCCTCGACGACGTGGGTTTCGCCATCCAGCTCGACCCCCGGGCTCCGGGCACGGACGTCCCCCAGTCCGAGGCTGTGTGGGTCGGGCGCTGCCGCCGGATCAGCATGGCCAAGCTGAACCTCTGGGGGATGTCCCCCGTCCTCGTCGAGAACGCGATGCTGGTGATCAGCGAGCTGGCCACCAACGCGTTGCGGTACGGCATCGCCCTCGGGTTCCGTCTGATCATCACCATGGACAAGATCGCCATCGTGGTGACCGACGGCACGGTCATTACGCCACAGGTGCACAAGGCGTCCGCGGAGGAGGAGCACGGCCGCGGGATGTACCTCGTGGACACCTTCGCGACCAGGTGGGGCGTGAGCCCCGACGGTATGGCGACGTGGTGCATCCTCACCACCGCTGAGGGGCGGCCACGATGACCGCCGCGCGCGTCTGCGCGGAGTTGATGTGCCGCCAGTACACCACCGCACCCGACGAGATGGGGCCGCTGCTTGTCGCACTGCGCCGGTCTCAGGTGAGCATCGACGCGACGGGGCTGTACAGCGACTTAGAGGCCGTGCTTGGTGAACACGCGTGCCCCACTCCACAGGAGATCGAAGGACTTGCCGCCCGGTTCCGCCAGACGACGCTCGCCTTCATCCAGCTCGTGCCGTACACGGTCGCGCCATACCCCGTCGATGCGATGTACCTCCTCACCGAACTGCGCGCCGAGCGACCACAACCCCGGAACGCCCACCGATACATCCTCCGCTACGCCCTGGCCATCGTCGACGTGCTCGACCTGATGGGAGACAACGCGCCATGAGAGCACGATCTACCCTTGACCTGCTGAAAGCACTCGGCACGGGCCTTTGGGACACCGAATGATTGGTTCCCCCACGGCCTGCAAGCACCCGCCGGTGACTGTTGTCCTGATGTCACCGTGGGAGGCGTACGACTTTGAGTACTACACGCAGCGGATCGCAGAGCCGGAATTGCTGACTGAGAGCTGGTCGGTGCGCATGATGCGCATGCCGCTGCTCGCGCTCCGGGTCGGAGGCACCCGCCGCGGCGGGTACTACCCCGTGCCCTGCCCCGACTTCGCGCTGGCCGTCCGTGACGCGCTGCAAGGGCGGCCCGGCTACCCGCACCTGCGGATGCGGCGGTCTACCCGCCCCGGCGAGAACTACGTCGTCGAGTGGGGCGAGAGGCCACCGACGCTCTGGCCGGACGCCGACGATGCCGACGTGGGGCGCTTCTACGGCTACAGCGAAGCCGCCATCGCCCAGTACACGGCGGCCCAGCACACCCGGGAACCCACCACGGCCGCGACCTCCTGCTCGGTGTTCTTGCCCGAGCGGCCCCTTGTCTGAGCATGTCCGAAAGGAAAAGCACGTATGTCCGTGTACAAGCCTTCCAGCGCCGACTTAGACGCGGCCGATCGCGATGCTGGCAGAGACCGCCCGCGGGCACTACGCCCGCGGCTGCGTAGCGTCCTGCCGGGGCGTGCGGCCCGGCGGCAGCTCCGGCGCCCCGCCGCCCGTCGGGAGGCCAGTAGTCCCGCACTGGCTGGCCCGCACGGCAGAAACAGCAGTGGCACTGCCCCGCGGACGCCGATCCCCTACATCGTGGCTCGCGAGGGCGAGGTGGAGGAGTCACTCCTCGACTTACGCGCCTTCCTCAGCAGTGCCGGATCGAGCCGTATCAGTTACTGGAACGAAAGGCTCGGGGACCGCGACGGGCAAGGTGTCCTGTGGGCACGGTTCTCCCAATCTCGCGATGAGCACGGGATTTTGACCGGCGCGCCGCGCTGGAAGATGATCAGCTCGCCCCGGCAGCGCGAGGCGATGTCGAAGCTGCTGTGCCAGTTCTGCGGTGAGCCCGCCAGGATGCCCGACGGCCGGCTCCTGTTTCTCAACTCCAGAGAGGAGTGCGGGCCCAACCCGAGCACGACAATCCGCACGGCCCAGCCGCCGTTCTGCCTCAAGCATGCGCGCATGGCCCCGCAACGGTGCCCCCACCTCGCCGAGCACGGGTTCGTCGCGCTGCTCACGCAGAGCGCACCCCTGTACGGCGTCATCGGGACGCCCTACCAGTACACCGCTGACCGCACCATCCAGGCCATGGCCTGCGACGGTGTCCCCGTGCCCTACGGCAGCGCCGCCCTGGACTGGATCGTCGCCGCGCAACTTGTCCGCACGCCGCGGGCGTTCACGGTCGTCCACCTGGAGGACCTGTGACCGTGCGCGGCCACCACAGACCGCCGCTCGGTGAGCCGGAGACTTCGCGCCCGGCTCATCGAGCGGCCCTCAACCCGGAATGCGAAGAGAGGGCTGACGTGTCCGCTGACACCGTGACCACCTCGTTCACCCCCCGCGAGAAGCAGGTGGTACAGGGCCTCGCCGAGGGCCTGACCGACCACGAGATCGCGCGGCGTCTGAACCGCAAGACGGCGACGATCCGACACCACATCACCGCGGCGTCAAAAAAGGTGGGCGCGAAAGGGCAGGTAGAACTTGTCAACTGCTCCTACGCCCTGGGGCTGCTCCCGCCGCCCGCCTCCGAAGGCGGCGCGGCGTACGTCCCGCCGCAGCTGCGGGAGCTGATCCCGCTGATCGTGCAGGGGGTGAGCGCGATGCAGATCGCCGAGGAGACGAGCAGGGCGCCGTCTCGTATCCGCCGAGATACCCAGCGGCTGATGCACATTCTCCGCGCTCGGACCCGGCCGTACATCGTGACCCGGGCTCGCCAGTACGGCCTGCTGAAGTCGGCGGCGCCGCGCGCCAGCGCCACCGTACAGACCTGACCTCCCAGACTGGGCTTCCTCCCCGTCTCGCTGGCCCACCGTGCCCCCCGTGCGGGAGCGGCCCGAGGCAAACCGCGGGGGAGGAAGCGGCGCTCTCGTAGACCGGAACCTGCGGGAGCCGCCCCGGCCGCCGCCCTTCAGGGGTGCGAGGCGGCGGCCGGCCACCCCATATCCCTTGCTGCGCCCCGTGCACACACCCGATCCGACCCAGATAGGCCATACGATGTGCCAGCACAAGCCGCCGTGCCCGAGCGCCGAGTCCCCCGACCGGGAGGCCGCTTTCCCCTTGGCGAGCCACCCGGAGCAGGGCTGGAGCCTGCTGTGCAACCACGTCCTCCTCTTCGAGGACACCGGTGAGCTGCTGCCGAACGGCGAGATCATCGCCCCGCACCGCCCCGTCTGCGCCGCGGTGGTGGCGGCGTGACGCACTCGCTCGCCCCCGTTCAACTGCACGGTGTGGCAGCTCGGCGGGCTCTGCTCCACGCCGGCGCGCTGCTGCTCGTTGGCTCCATCACCCCACTGATCAATGCAGGGTTGTCGCTCGGTGCCTTGTACGAGGTTTCCTGGTCGCACCGCACGTTCCACTACGCCGCGCTGATCCGCACAGGCGTGGGCATCGTGGTCTTCTTCTGGCTGCCCTGGCTGGTGATAGCCCGCACAACCCTCGACCGGGTGTCCCCGCCGCAGCGGATGCTGCACCGGTGCGCGGCGGTGAGCTGTGTTGCCGTCTCCTTATACGCCACCGATCCTGACCGGAGCCTCGGCTACGTCGGATCAGTCGCGAGCGGGGTGGCATTCGCGTGGCTCGCGGTGGAAGTGTGCCGCGCCCATGGCATCACGCTGGAAAGGCCGTCCCCCGAGAAGAACCGACGGCGCAGGCTCATGGAGACGTTCAAGCTCACAGAGCGCGTGATCGCCTACTGCCTCGCAGGCGGGGCCCTGGCCTTTCTGGGCGTGCAGGGGCTGCGCGTGCTCGACTGGGAGGTCCTGCCGGTTATGGGGGGGGGAAGCCAGCTCGATACCATCGGCGTCACGGGCCCGTTCGATCTGCTGACCGGACTCGTGGTGGTCGTCGCCGTTGAGGATGTGGTCATCGTGGCCGCCACCGCCGCTTTGATGAGGGCCGCGGGACGTCCCCTCTGGCAGATCTACACGACGGTCTGCGTCGTCGAGGTCGCGCTGCACGCCTATTTCGGAGCGCCCGCCCTCGGGATGGTCTTCTTCGCCGCTGGCCGTCTGTCCATCTTCCTGCGCCACAGCCGCGTAGTGCCGCTGATCATCGGTCACGCCTTCTTCGATGCGCTCGGAGGGCTTCTCATGCCGCTCGCGTTCCACTACCGCCTTCTGGTCGCCCTTCCTGTGGTCGTCGCGGTCATCGCCATCGAGACACGCCTGTTGAAGATGCCGGCCGAACCCAGCGCCCGCGGAGCCGCTGCATGAGCGCCCACCTTGATTCTCGGCACCGGTCTCCCGAGCCTCGGGTGACGGGTTCGACGGTGAGCACGCCCCCGCTGTTCGACCCCGCTGACCCCGGCCGGTCCGGTAGCGCTCTGGTCAACCACCACCTGAAGTGGTTGAAGCTCGGGGGGCTGTATATGGACTTCTCCAAGGTTCCGCGGGATATCCCCGAGGGCCGCGGCTGGTGTCAGGCGGCGGCACTGCCGGAGGAGCTGTGGCCCGCGCACGCCGAGTTCGCCGTCGTCGTGCACTTCTTCCCCGACCCTCTGTTCCGCCGCGACGACCGAACCGGGCGTGTGCCCCCCGGCGCGATGCAGCACTGGACGGAACGGCTCGATGCGTGCGCCGACGCCCTGGCGGACTGCGGCTTCGTCGTCGAGGAATGGGGCGTGCCCAAGACGCCGGAACTGCACGGGGGCGCCGACCTCGTCGTCTACCGCCTCCCCCCGGGCATCGAACCGTCCCCGCGAACCGCCGAGGACCTGCGCCACGCTCACCCTCCGCGTCCGCACTTCAAGCCCCACGCCGCCGTCGACACCTGGCGCCTTCGCTGCCTGCTGGCGCGAGCCGATCCGCCGCTGGCGGGTGACAACGCGACGAGCGCCGGACGATGCCTCGTGCGGGAAGTCGAGGAGTTCCTGTGGCCTCCCGGAACACGGGACTGCGCCCTCGTCACTTGGGAGCCGAGCCCGGCCTACAAACGTGGCCCTGATCAGTCGACTGCGCCGCCCGGCGCGTACACCCACTGGATACGGGGCCTCACACACCTCGCCCAGACCCTCACGGCCGCGGGCTACCAGGTCCGTCGCCGAAAACGCTCCTCCCACCCGGACACCGACACCGCAGCCACCTTCCTCGCCTGCCGCCCGATCCCCGAAGACACCGCCCCCGCTCCCACCCCGGCCATGAGCAGGCCCAGTACGCGACCGCGATGGAAGCGCCGAAAGGCCGATCACCTGAGCACTTCGTCACCAAACACCACGCCTTAGGAGCCGTGCATGCTCTCAACCTCTACCTTTCGCAGCGTCGAAGCCGCGTACCTCGCCCTGCTCAAGCTGGCGACCAGTGAGCACGAACACCACATCGCAGCCCGCGGCAACCAAGCAAGCGAAGTGCTTGGCGTTGGTTTTCGGTTGACCGATCCCCGCCAGAGGCTTCCGTACCTGGCGACACGCAAGGCCAATCCGATCTTCCAGTTCGCCGAAGCCCTCTGGTACCTGGCTGGCCGCCGAGACCTCGAAATGATCGGCTACTACGCGCCGTCCATGCGTTCCAGCTCCCCCGACGGGGTCAATCTCGGCGGGTCCGCCTACGGCTACACCCTCTTCAACCCGGCTCAGGGAGAGTCGATCTCGCCGTTCGACCGGGTCCTGGAGCTGCTGCGCGCGGAAACCGACAGCAAGCGCGGGTACCTCCCGGTCTTCTCCCTCGCCGAGCTGTCCGTCGATGACAACCCCGACGTGGCGTGCCTGGCCGGGTTACACCTGCTCGTCCGCGACGGACGTCTGCACATGGTGTGCAACATGCGGGCCAATGACCTGGACTGCGGTCTGCTGTCCGACGTATTCAGCTTCACGATGGTTCAGGAGTACGCGGCCGTGCAGCTCGGGCTGGAGTTGGGGACCTACACCCACTTCATCGGTTCGGCGCACGTCAACGACAGGAACGCCGACCGCGTGGAGAGGGTCCTGGACGAAGCGGCCCTCAGGCGCAGCCCTCAGCACTTCCCGTTCCCGGCGATGCCGGCGCAGACCACTCCCGAGACCATCTGGCGAGTCCTGCGGCACGAGGAGCTACTGCGTACGAACAAGGCGCAGTACGACGCCGGTTACATCGCCCGTCTCGATGTGGACGCGTACTGGCAGCAGGCCGTGTTGCTGTTCGAGGTCTACCGGCAGATCGAGCACGACAAGACCGAGGCAGTGAGCCGCGATGTGCTCAACGCACTGCATCCGGGCCTGCGTTGGCTTCTAAAACACCGCTGGCCGGTGTGCGCGACCACAGGAGCCGAGCAGTGAACGACAAGCCGCTGAGCGGCGCCGTAGTGACGGGCATCGACTTCGCCCGCTGGGCGATCGTCCTGTGCAAGCCGGACGCGGTGGAGCGGGGGCTGGTGGACACGGTATTCGAACGCATCACGGCCGCAGGCGTCACCATCACCGGGCGACGCGATCTCACTGCTCAGGCGTGGCAAGCTCACGTCGCCTACCGGGACATGCTCGCGGGCACCGGTACAGCCCCGCAGGTCCTGCCCGCCCACATCGACGCCGCGTACGTCGGCCAACCCGTCGTGGTCGCCCTCGCTCACGGTGAGCCGGGACTCCATGCCCGCTTGCGACAGCTCCTCGGCCACACCGACCCCACCCGTGCCGTGCCAGGCACGATCCGCCACGACTTCGGGAACGACAGCCTGGCCGCTGCGCGTGCGGAGAACAGGCTGGTCCGGAACCTGGTACACACCTCGGACGACCCGGGCGCAGCCCGCCGCGACCTCGGCACGTGGTTCGGTGCAGCCCGTCCGTCAGCCCCGGACTTCGAGCGGTGCGCCGTCATCCTGTGCAAGCCGGACGCGGTGGAGCGGGGCCAGGTGGACGCCGTGCTCACACGGATCGCTGCCGCGGGACTCACCGTCACCGACCGGCGCGACGTCACCGTGGAAGCGTGGCAGATCCATGTGCACTACTGGGACCTGCTGGTCGACGCCGACTGGTTCCCCGACCGCGACATTCCCGCCTGCCTGGACTCGATGTACGCCGACCGGCCCGTCACCGTGGCGCTCGCGCACGGCGAGCCCGGCTTCCACAGCCGTCTGCGTCAGCTCCTCGGCCACTTCGATCCCACCCACGCTGCCCCCGGCACGATCCGCGGCGACCTGGGTGACGACAGCCTCAACACCGCCCTCGCTGAGAAGCGTCTGGTGCGGAATTTGGTGCACACCTCCGACGACCCCGACGCCGCTCGTCGGGACTTCGGCACCTGGTTCGGTTCCAGCCGCCGCGAACTGCTGGCACCTCTGCCGCTCCAGACCTCCCCCATTGACGCATAACTCCCCTCGCCTGCTTCTGGAGGACCCCATGAACGTCCCCGTTGCCCCGCCCCGCCGCTCCCTGCCGATCCTCTCCCCCGAGAAGATCCGCGCTCTGAAGCCGGCACTCGCCGACGTGATCGAGTACCGCAAGTCGGGGCTGTCGCTGAACTGGATCGTCGGCTGCCCGCTGGAGTGCGGATACTGCGTCCGGCACCTCTTCGACAACTTCGAGATGAAGGTCCCCCGGCGCCTGATGAGCGACGAAGAGGCCGTCGCCCGTCTCACCGGCCACCCGTACTTCCGGGCGCACACGACACCGATTCAGCTCCTGAACCGGGCCACCGACCCGATGCTGCCCATCGTGAAGCCTCACGTGTACGAGGTGCTGCGGAAGCTGGACAAACGGGGTCTGACGAACCACGTCCTGATCATCACGCGATGGCGGGTGGGTCCCGAGGACTGCGCCGTCCTCAACAGCTTCACGCACCTGCGTCTGACCGTGCTGGTCACCCACTCCAACATCGCTAACCCCGCCATCGAGCCCGTGGACTCGCACATCGCCGCGGAGAGCCTGCGTACCCTGCACGCACACGCCGAGCGGTACCGCACGGTCCTGTACTGGCGGCCGATCGTGCCAGGACTGAACGACTCCGACGCCGACATCGAGCGGGCCAGGGAGCTGTCCCAGCACGCCCACGCCACGGTCTTCACCGGTCTGTTCTTCCGCGAGGAGATCGCCTCCTACTACCAGGCGCACGATCTGCCCATGCCGTACGACGAGACAGCGCGGCGCAAGATCCTGCCCGAGGCCGCCGAGCAGCGGATACTCGACGCCTTCGGGCAAGGCGACTCCTGGGGCGCCTTGTTCCGCAAGACCTCCTGCGGGGTGGCGTACGCGCATGGCGAGGCTGATTACAACGGCCACTTCGGCGTCCCGGAGCTGTGCGACATCTGCCCCTCGGAGCAGATCGCGCGGTGCCGAGCCGCCTGGGTCAAGCCGGAGTCGTCAACGGTCACCCAAGAAGCCCGCGCCCTCGGCGCGACGGGTGAGGTACAGGTCAACGACCGTGCCATTGTCGTGGAGGGACTGGACGAGCCGCCGCGCTACTTCCTCCAGCACGGCTTCGGCTACCAGTGCCACGACCGCGCCAAGCCCCACCACTACCGCCAGCACGGCCGGGCCCCCATCGGCTGGAAGGCGGAGGACGGAACCACCCGCGCATGAACTTCTCCTCCTGGCCCTCACTGTTCGTCGTCGATGTCGAAGGCAACGGGACCAACCCGCCCGACCTGGTAGAGGTCGCCGCCCTGCCCGTCGTCGAAGGGCGGCCGGACACGAGCACAGCGGGCGCGTGGCTGACCAAACCACGTCGCCCCGTGACGCCCTTCGCCGCTCGCGTCCACGGTCTGACCAACGAGCGGCTGGAACGCGAGCCGGGCTGGGAGGAGATCGGCGACCAGGTCCACACCCTTCTCGGTGATTCGTGGATCTGCGCGCACAACGCACATGTGGACTACAAGGTCCTCTCCGCGCACCTTCCCCGGTGGCAGCCAGCCGGAGTGCTCGACACCCTCAGGCTGGCCAAGGCCACCTACCCCGGCTTGTCGAAGTACAGCCTCGACGCCCTGATCCACCACGTCCAGCCGGACCTGAGCGCGGCGCCCGCACAGCGGCACCGTGCCACGTTCGATGCCTTCGCCACGGCGCATCTCCTCCTCGCCATGGCCACCCGCTACGACACCTGGGACCAGCTCGTCGCCGCGGCAGTGCCGCCCGGCCTGCCTGGAGCCCCCCAACCCGAAGAGGAACCGACCCTGTGGTAAACACACCCGTTCGTATCGGAGTGCTCGGAACCCACTCCACCGGCAAGACCGCGCTGCTCAAGCGGATAGAGATGGAGCTGCGCGGCCACGGCGTCTCCGTGGCCCGCACCGGCCGGCTGGCCAAGCGCGCCGCCGCTCTCGGCCTGCCCAAGATGCACCAGCACACCGTGGCGTCCACCGAGTGGATCATCACGCAAGGCATCGCCGACGAGATCGCGGCCGCCGCGCAGGGAGCCGAAGTCATCCTCGCCGACCGGGCACCGCTCGACGCCATCGCCTACCTCCATGCCGCCATGGAGCTCCGGGGCGAGCACCTTCACCGGCTGGAGAGGGAGCGGCTGCGGCTTCTCGCCTCAACACAGCTCCCCAAGTACGACCTTCTCCTGGCCACCGTGCTCGACCCACAGGAACCGGTCGACCAGGTCCACCCTTACGACCCGCGCTATCGCCACCTGGTGGATCGCCACGTCCACGGTCTCCTCTCCGACGACCCGATCCCGCACACCCGCGTCACCAGCGACCCCGCCAGCCAGTCGCAGGCCATCGAACAGGCACTTCACCTCTGCACGCAGGAGACCGCCGTATGACCGCCGCACCGCCCGCCGGCACCATCACCATCGCGGGGAAGGCAGTCTCGCGGCTCGGGTTCGGCACCATGCGCCTGAGCGGGCCCGGCATCTGGGGTGATCCCGAAGACCGCCCCACCGCCCTCAGCATGCTCCGCCAGGCTGTGCACACGTACGGCATCACGCACATCGACACCGCTGACGCCTACGGCCCCCACACCGTCGAGCACCTGATCCGCGAGCCGCTGTACCCCTACCCGGAGCACGTACTGATCGCCACGAAGGTCGGCATGCTCCGCCCCGCCCCGAACGTGTGGGCCCCGCATGGCCACCCTGCATACCTCCGTGCGTGCGTCGAAGCCAGCCTGCGCCGCCTTGGTGTCGAACGGCTGGAGCTGTGCTACCTCCATCGCATCGACCCCGAAGTAGCCCTCGCCGATCAGATCGCCGTTTTGCAGGCCCTTCGCGACGAGGGCAAGATCGGGCGCATCGGCCTGTCGAAGGTCACCCCGGACGACATTCGCACCGTGAGCAAGGGACTCACCGTCGCGGCCGTGCAGAACGTCCTCAACATCAGCGACCCTTACGACCCGGCACTGGAACTCTGCCGAGACCTCGACATCCCGTATGTGCCGTACCGGCCCTTCGACGCCGGAGCCCTGACCCGCACACATGGGGTCCTCGCCCCTCTGTTCTGGCTCCTCAACCTCGGCAGCCACGTCGCCCCTATCCCGAGCACAAGCCAACCGCAGCACCTCGAAGAGATCGTTACTGCTGTGGCAGGCGATGACTGATGCCGACGATCACAGCTCCCGCACTCCTCCCCGCACGTAAGACCGCCTCGTACGAGGACTGGCGGCCTCCGATCATCGGAGTGTCCGTACTCGTCCCGGTAGGCGCGGACGCGCTGATCGTCGTCGACCTTCTCGGCGGCCTCATGATCCCCGCTGGTTCCGTGCCCGACGGCCAGACCCCGCAGCAGGCCGCCCAGGACGTTCTTCGCGGCACCCCGGGCGGGCTCCCCCTTCTACGGCGCGTCGCCCTGGCCTGGGTACAGGCACGTCGCAGGAAGGTCATCACGCACGTACTGGCGACGGAGCCGATGACCCGCGAGGACGTCGGACAGCTCATCTACCGCGATCCACGGGCTGATGTACTTGTGCTGCCCACCATGCGGGTCGTCGACGAGCTTCCGACGCCAGGACGGTTACGGGTCCTGGTTGGATTGCAGGCCCTCGCCACCGGCGAGACGGCCTATTTAGAAGGGGACGAGGTACGTCACTACGCGCCTCCAGGGCTCATCCAGGAATGAAAAGGAGGATGTTAGAGAGACCTCCTGCCTCAACTGCAGCCTCCGCTGAAACGGGGACCGAGTGCCGGCGGCCTCTGCGGCCTGGGATAGAACCCGCGCCTTGCTCGGTCCGCTCTGGGCAGACCAGCACTCCGCTCACGAGCCTGACCCCAATGCGGGGCAGCTCGAAGACGGTGCTGCAGTTCTAGTCACCGCCCTAGACATCGTGGCCCGCGAGCGGAGTGTCCAGGTCGCCGACGTGCATCGTCAGGACATTGACGAGCTGGTCCGCTGCAAGACTGCAGAGCGCCCGTCCGAGATCCCGTTGCGCTGGGAAGCCCGTTTGCGCAGCTCGGCCACGACTTGGAGGACACGGCCGACCCGGTCGTGGGGAACGTGCTGCGCATCGACCGCCCAGAACCTGATCATGACGAGGACTACAGCCTCACCTGCCAGGGCGCCGGAGCGCTGGGGGGCAAGCTGCGGTACGTCCTCTCACCCCAGCTTGCCCTCCACAGGGCGATGCCTTGATCGCATCCGGCGCCTCGGTCGACGCTCGGGGTTGTATTACCCCAGGGACGCGAATGTTGCCGCTGCGACTGCGGATCCGAGGACCGTGCCGGCGACCACCTGGGCAGGCGTGTGGTCCCTCAGCTCGATCCGCGACCATCCGACGAGAGCCACGAGCAAGTAGCCGAGGAGGGCCCAGGGGCCGTAGGTCTGGGCAAGCATGGCGACGGCGCCCGCGGAGACGGCTTGGTGCACGGAGATCTTCCAGGCGAGCGTGATGAGTGCAAGCGCTGCCAGCGTGACCATCATGCTCGCGATGAGCGCGATGAGGATGCGGGGCGCCCCAAGACCTGCCATGAGGGCGAAGCAGGTCAGGACGGATGTCAAGATGACCGCCATGACCAGGAGGCGGGCTCGCTTGGCGCCGACGTTGCGGTCGCTCCATCGTCCCTTCTTGATGCCGTGGTCGATGAAGAGGATCGGGATGACGGCGGCAAAGAGCACTCCGATGAGGCTCCATGCCGTTCCGGCCCACCCGCTGGTGTGCCACCCGACCAGCAGGCACACCACAACTATCCACGTTTTCGGGTGCAGGCGGTCGCTGATCGTCCGGGCAAGCGCCTGTTCACGGTTGCCGGTGCCGAAGATTTCCGTGGTGCTCATGGTGCTGATGGCTCCAAGTCTTCCTGTGTGCCCGCTCGGGCGGCTTCAGCCGTTGCGAAGGCGGCCACGGCCGAAGATCGGTCGTAGGCGGCGCTGACTCGGCGCAGCCAACGGAGTTCCGCGTCGGGGTCCTTTCCAACCCCGCCGAGTTCCGGGTGATCTCCTGCACATGGGCGGGACACCGCGGCGATTTCGGCGGCTGCTCTGAGCCAGCCGGCTTCAGCGATGGCGGCCTGGCGCTCGCCTTTGGCTCCAGTGCTCGCCGCCATTGCCTCTGCTCTGGCTTGCATGTCAGCCGGCACGTACTCGCGCAGGGCGAGTGAGGCGTCGGCGATCTCAATGAGGCAGCGGTTCAGGCGCAGGCCCCAGCGCCCCTCGGCGATCTCAGTCTCCAAAACGACGGACGGGACTGCGGCGGTAAGACCGCGCCAGAGGGGGTCGAGGGCGGCCAGCGCCCGGCGCTGGCTTGTCGTTTTCACCACCGGGGAGAGGGGCGGCAGGCAGCTGCCGACAGTGATGGTGATGATGGCCGCCACCTTCAGGACGGTGGAGGTGTGGGCGGCGCTGTGTGCCTGGGCTGCCGTCGGCTGACCGCTGGCCATGCTCCAGAGGTAGGCAGTGCGCTGTAGTGCGTACAGAAGGCCGATGGCGCAGCCGACACCTAGCAGGCCGTGGCCAGCGCGGACCCACCGGTCAGGGGTATGGCGTGCGGCCTGGATGAATAGCCAGGCCGCTACGGCCATCGCGATGCCGATGTAGAGCGTGAAGACGCCCAGGTGCAGCAAGGCCCAGTTGGAGTTGCGCTGGTCGACGAGGAAGCCTTCGGGGGCACGGCGGTCATGCGGCGCGAGCAGGAAGGTGACGGTCAGGAGGAAAAGGGCCGCAGCCCGGACTGCCCAGCGGGGGCGTGGCAGGAGGCCCTGGGGGCGGACCACTGCCGTGACGAAGTCGAGGACAGCCGCTGCCGAAACGACACCGAGAAGGTGCTTCAGCAGGTAGGCAGTGCTGGGGGCGCCGGTCAGCGCGTCGATCCATCGCTCGACGGGCGCCACCTCGAACGTCATCGCGGCGGCCAGACTCACGAAGGCGACTTCGAGAGCACGCTGCTTACGGGAGTGGCTGAGGGAGGGCAGCCGCCACAAGGCCACCGCCCACAGCAGGATTGCTACGAGAAGCTGGTGCGTCATCAACGACGGTTCTCCCGTGGATATTTGAGCGCGTCATCGGCTCGCGCGACCAGGCTGTGCCACGAGCTGGACGTGTCGGCGGGCATGTTGTCGATGACCTCGTCGAGGACGGAAGCGGCAAGCTCGGCGTCGTGCTCTCGCTCATCCGCGTAACTGGTTCGCCCGAAGATCCTCTGGACTCTCTCAGGAGCGATTTCTGGTGGCAGGGCAGCCAGCAGGGCGTCCACCTGATTGCTCCGGTGGTCCAGGAGCACGTGACCGATCTCGTGCTTGATGACCTGGGTGCGTTGGCGCTGGCTGACGGCCTTGGCATGCCAGATGTGGTCCTCGTTGGGGAAGGCCGCCCACAGCCCACACGGAGCGTCGGCTCCTCCCAGGTCGGGCAGCTCATGGAGGATGAGCGGCCGGCCTCGCTTGACGGCCAGGCTGGCGCACAGCTGATCGATGTCCAAGGGCCGGGAGACACGGACGCCTTGAAGCTGGGTCTCGCAGATGTCCCGGATGCGCTGCTCGCGCTCGGGGACCTCAGTCCGCATGCGCCAGGCTTGCTCACGCCTGCGGACACGCCGAACAAACATGGGGGGTCCTTACGTACGCGGAAGCATCACGGGCCGGCCTCCTGCCCGAGGGGACCGCGATGGCCTCCTGCTCGCGCCCGAGATGTGGGAGCGGTGGGGGATGGGGCGGTCGGTCAGTGCCCCATGGCGGCGCCGCCGTCCACGGGAACAACCGCGCCGGTGATGTAAGAAGCGTCGTCGCTGGCCAGGAACTGCACGGCACCGGCGATTTCTGTCGGCTCGGCCATGCGTCCCAGGGGGACACCGCGCACAAGCTCGTCCCGCTTTTCCTGACTCAAGGCCCCTGCCATCTCGGTGCAGGTCAGCCCTGGGGCGACAACGTTGACGGTGACGTTCCAGCGGCCCAGTTCGCGGGCGAGGGATCGGGCAAAGCCGACCAGACCCGCTTTGGAGGCGGCGTAGTTCGCTTGACCCGCCGCCCCGTAGAGGGCCACCGCTGACGAGATGAGGACGATGCGTCCCTTACGGGCCCGCAGCATCCCGCGGTGAGCACGCTTGACCACCCGGAAGGTGCCGGTGAGGTTGGTGTCGATGACGGAGGTGAAGTCCTCCTCGGACATCCGCATCAGCAGCTGATCCTGAGTGACCCCCGCGTTGGCGACCAGGACCTCAACTGGTCCGTACGCCTCCTCCACCGTCTTGAACGCGAGTTCCACCTCTTCGGCGTCCCTCATGTCGCAGCGCACCGGCAGGCAGCCCAGGTCCGTCAGCTCCGCCGGGGGCTCGCCCGTGCGATGCGTAAAGGCCACCTTGTCCCCCGCGTGGGCAAACGTGCGGGCAATCGCCAAACCAATGCCGCGGTTTCCACCGGTGACCAGGATCGTGCGCGACATCTACATGGCCTTTCTCAGTTCGGATCACCGCCGGAGGGCCCGACGGGTTCAGACTGTAGGCGCCGTGAAAGTTTTGGTCATTAGAACATTTCGGGCGGGGGGAACTGCCACTTCCCTGTACAGCGTATAAGACCTCTGGATCATGGTCCGCAGCGGCTCTCCGCCCGGCGCGGCCCGCACCATTTAGGGGCCACAGGCCACTGCTAGCCTGTTCCCTCGTCTACAGAACATCGGGGGATAGCAAGAAAATGTGATCCATGCCTCAAGAGTCGCCGAACCCGAGTACTAACAGAACGTCCCGTTCCACCCAACAGCAGACCATTACGCGCGTTTTGCGCCAGGCGCGCAGTCGCATTGATCCGCGCGATATCCCTGGTTTCGCAGCGGTGTTGGGCCCGCGCCATAAGCCGGGCTTGACTCAAGATGACGTAAGCCACCTGCTGGGGGTATCCACGAAGTGGTACCGCAATCTGGAGCTGGGCAAGCCGCTGAACTACTCGCCCACGTTCTTGCGTGCGGTGCGTCGCCTCTTGAAGCTGAACGACGTCGAGTGGGACACCATCTGGCAGCTCGTTCACGACCGGAAGACCCCTGATGCCCAGCCCGCCCGCGCACCCCGGGTGGGTGATGAGCTGCCGGCATCTATGCGCGCCTTTATCCAGGCCCAGCGCTGGCCGACATACCTGTGCGACTACCGGTGGGACCTCCTGGCGTACAACTCCGCCGCCCTTGGCGACTACCCATGGATGCTTCACGGCACCAACGTTATGGAGTGGGCGCTGACTTACCCCGAAGCCCGGACACAGCTGATTCGCTGGGAGCAAGACTGGGCCATCCCCATGATTGCCCAGCTCCGCCTTCATGCAGAACACTGGGTCGGCGACCTCGGGATGCAGGCGCTGATCAAGCGCGTCTGCGCCGACCCTCTCGCAAGGGGTCTCTGGAACGCTCCCCACTTGCCCACTCTGTCCCATCCTGACGCGGCATCGACTCGCAAGCTATATCTCCCGCGGCAAGGGACACGGGAATTCGAGGTAACTCTGTTGACGATGAAGGTAGATGACCTACCGTCATGTCGGCTCATGACGGTCATACCGATGCAGGATGCACCGATCCACTCATGAAGACTTCAGCAGCACACCTCCGCATCCCTCAACCTCGCCGTGAACAGCCGTATTTGACGCCGCTTGACTTCGGCTCGGCGTATGCGTACTTGCAACCCCAGGGCGGGTGGTGTGTCAGCAATGCCGGTGTCCTTATCGGAGAGGACTCGGTAACTCTCATCGACTGCACCGCGACGCCAGCCAGCGCCCGGCAGCTCCTGGCAAGGATCAGGGAGCGCACTCAGCGTCCGATCGCCCGCCTGGTGATCACCCATCACCATGGAGACCATCACTTCGGCGCGAGCGCGTTCCCCGGAGCTACGGTCATCGCGCACGAGCACACTCGTGAAGCTGTACTGCGTGATGGCGTAGACCTGCCGACCATCTGGCCGGAGGCGAACTGGGGACAGATCACCCTCACTCCCCCGACGCTCACCTTCACCGATCGCACGACCCTGCACACGGGGGGCCAGCAGGCCGAGCTGCTGCACTTCGGCCCGGCCCACACCACTGGCGACATCGTGGTGTGGCTCCCTGAGCGCGGCATCCTCTACACAGGCGACCTGACGTTCTCAGGTGTCACGCCGTTCGTCTTCATGGGTTCCGTGCGCGGCTCTCTGGAGGTTCTGGGCAAACTCAAGGCGCTCGGTGCAGACCGCATCATCAGCGGGCACGGGCCGATCGCCGACGCTCAGGTCATCGATGAGAACGCGGAGTACCTGCGCTGGGTGCAGCAGCTCGCACGCGATGGAGCGACCGCAGGGTGGGAACCGCTGGAAACCGCGCTGCGCGCGGACCTTGGCTCCTTCAGTCACTGGCCTGAGCCGGAGCGCCTTGTCGGGAACCTACACCGCGCCTACGCCGAACTGGGCGGACTACCCCTGGGCCACCACCTGCCCGTGAGGCCCGCCGTCAAGGACATGGTGGCCTTCAATGGCGGCAAGCCGATGACCTGCACCATCTGAGGAGTTGCATCCCGGCCCGGCACCAGCCGGGCCCGCGCGGCAAAGCGAGGCACCGGGGACGCCGGCCGACGCCACGAGGAGCATGATCAGCCCTCGCTGCCAGGGGCCAGACCTCCATGTCCGTGGAAGCACCGCGCCTCGCGTTTGCAGTCGGTCAGTCCTTGGAACGGCCGTCGAGCCCCTCGGCCTTGCGGGCCGTCTCGATGACCGACGCGATCATTTCCAAGCTGGCCGCAGACAGACCATCGGCACGATCCGCCAGCATTCGAGTCGCCAGCGTCTGAACGCCAGCGTTCTCCGCGGCATCCAACAGCTTGAGTCCGGCAATGACTCGATCCTCATGCTCCGGACTCATCTCATCGAAGAAGTAGCCCGGCTCCACCCCGAAGTGCCCAGCGAGCGCCTCAATGGTGTTCTTCGTCGGGTTGTCCTTCGTTCCCTGCTTGAGCTGCGCGATCGTGCTAGGTGAGAGACCGACAATGCGAGACAATTCGAGGTTGGTGTAAGCCGCACCCGTATCAGGGTTCGTCTTCGTCTCGAACAGACGAGTGAGCCGGCGTGCGAACTCTCCCTGCCGGCTGCCCGGAGAGCTGCCGCCGTCGCTGCTGTGTTTCGGCATGCGTGTCCTCCTCTCATCTGAACGGCTCCACGCAGGGTACTTCAGTACACAGGCCGACTTCCACTCGCCCCTGCGGAACATTTAAGTGTTGACAGGGGATCGACACTTCAGCGAACCTTCGATCAAGCCCGAACACTTTAGTGTTCGCCTCCAGGTCAGGGGCTGCGCCACAGGCGCATCAGGTCTTCGACCGTTCCGGACGGGCCCTCACAGCCGCATGCCGCACACGAAGGAGAGCCATCCACCCAGCAACGAAGACCGGTCGCGCCTAGGACCAGCGCACTTGTCTCGAACTCTTAAGTGAAGTCTGGACTTGACGGCCGCGTCTGCATATGTTCCTGGTCCCCGCCGCACGGCTCAGCGGCCACAACCCGAGAGGAGGAAAGCATGAGGAACACATCCAGCACTCACGTGGAATGGGCACAAAAAGCCGTCGGCGTCTGAGAGATGGTCTCCCTCAGACGCCGACCGGTACCTGACCTGAACGCCCCGGCAAGGGCGTGAGATCACCTACCAAAACCGCAACCGGGTCCTTACCACAGGGCGCCCCGGGCGCGGCTACTACACAGGAGAGAGTCTTGCATGCCGACTGCCCTGCGCAAAAGGCCGAACTCCCCGGTCGGCGCGGCAGCCCAAATCCCCACCTCCCGGACACATCCGAGGCCCACACCTCCGTGTTCCCCCTCGACAGGGCGGAGGTGAACTGATGGCGCGCATCCGCACCGTTAAGCCTGAGATGTTCGAGTCCGAGTCGCTGGCGGAGTGTTCGGTCACCGCGATGCTGACCTTCATCGGGCTGCTGACCCAGGCCGATGACTCCGGTCGGCACCGCGACCACCCCGCCATCATCGCCGGACGGCTGTGGGCCTTGCGCCCGGAGCACACCGCCACGCACGTTGCGCAGGACCTGGAGGAGCTGGCTGCCGCCGGGCTGATCTGCCGGTACACCGGCTGCGACGGACGCGGCTGGCTGCACATCGTCACGTGGGAGCGGCACCAGAAGATCGACCGCCCCTCCGCCTCTCGACTGCCCCGGTGCCCGCAACACCAGGCTGGCCACAAGTGCGGTGGATGCGGTGCCGCCCAGTGCCCCGACGGCACCACGCAGCCCAGTGCCCAGGTCACTTCGGCGACACCTCGCGCAGCCCTCGCCGAGAGCTCGACGAAGGCTCGCGGAGCCCTCGCTCGACCGTCTGAGGCCACTGCTACCGATGCGGCGCCCCTGTCCGGGCCCCCAGCGGCCGGGGCGCAACCCGCCTCGACTGACCCGCACAGCCCGGCTGGCCCCTGTCTGCCTCCGCCCGGTGTTTCCGCAGGTCAGAGGGGAATCGCCGAGGGCTCGGAGACTCCTCGCCGAAGCCTCGACGAGCCCTCGGCGTCTGGATCTAGGATCTTGGATCCTGGATCTTCCCTTACGGGGCGCGAGGCGCCCGCGACTGACGCCTCCTCGGCGAAAATCTCGGCCAAGCAGCTGGTGGCCGAGTACGTCCGGGGCTGCAACCGGCGCCCACCGGAGGACTTCCTCGGCCATCTGGGCCGGAAGATCAACGTCCTACTCGACGAGCGGTTCGAGACCGACGCCATCCGCGCCGCGCTCGACAAGCTGCGGACCAAGGGGCTCAACCCCAGCGTCCTGCCGAGCCTGGTGAACGAGGTCGTCAACGCGATGCCCCAGTCGTCCGCCGCGCTGCCGTCCGCCTCCGGCGCGGGGCCCTGGGCCAGCACCGGCAGCTCGTACACGCCGTATCTCAATCCCACCGCCGAGCCGACGACGTTTGGAGGCCACCTGTGACCCGCGCCCGCTACGCCGACCCGCGGCCCGCGATCTCCGAGCGGCTGCGTGAGCGCCTGGAGGCCAAACTCGCCGAGCGCGGCCTGGACCTGGACCGCCCCCTGCCGGACACCCTCGAGCCAATCCCGGCCCTGGAAGCCGCCCAGGCCCGCATCCCGGTCGACTACCGCGCCGCCGTGCCCGAGCACCCGGACGTCGCCGCATGGGTGCAGGCCATCGCCGACAACGCCGTGGCGCCGAACGCCAAGGGCGTCAATCCGCACTACGGCACCGCCGGGCGCAGGCAGATCACGCACGGACCGAGCCTGCTGCTGTGGGGCTCCACCGGCGCCGGCAAGACACACCAGGCGTTCGGCGCGATCCGCGCCCTGACCGCCGCCGGATGCGGGGTGCACTGGCACGCCACCACCGCCGCCGACCTGTACGCCGAGCTGCGTCCGCGCGCCGGCGTGGACCCCGAGCACATGCTGCGGCGGATCATGCGAATCCCGGTGCTGCTGCTCGACGACCTCGGCGCGGCCAAGCCGAGCGAGTGGACCGAGGAGATCACCTTCCGGCTGGTCAACTGGCGCTGCCAGAACCGGCTGCCGACGATCTTCACCAGCAACATGCCGCCCGTGCGCACCGACCGGATGCCCGCACGCCAGGCGGTACTGCGCGACAAGCTCGGCGACCGGGTCCTCTCCCGCCTGTCCGGCATGTGCACCGCCGTCGAGTTCACCGGCCCTGACCGCCGCTTCCAGCGCCGCTGACCCGACCTGCACCACCGAACCCGCGGTGCGGCCTGTCCGCCGCACCCTGTCCCGCCTCGCCGCACACCGCCGCACCGCGGTGCCGCCCTGCCCGCCTTACCGCGAGGCGACCTCGGAGACTTCCTTGCGCTATAAGACCACGAACGACTCCCCCGCACCGGACCTGCGGGGAATCGCCGACCACAGCTGGCACGCCAGGGGTGCATGCCACGGCATGGACCCGGCCCGCGCCGACGAGCTGTTCTTCCACACGCCCCGGGACCACCAGGCCGTCGCCGAGGCGAAGCGGACCTGTGCCACCTGCCCGGCGAAGAAGGACTGCTTCAACTACGCGATCGACAACCAAATCCGCTACGGCATCTGGGGCGGCCTGACCGACAAGGAGCGCCAGCCCTGGCTGGCCAACCTGAGCAAGCGCCTGGACTACGACCGCGTACGCGCCGCCTTCCAGGGCCGGGACGTCCACTTGAGCACCGCAGAGCGCAGCACCGTCATTCACCACGCCTACGTGCGCGGCTGGAGCCCGGAGCGTGTGGCCTACCTGCTGAGTGCCGACCTGGACTGGATTCGCGACCTCATGCGCGAGGCCGCCCACGTCATTGAAGACCGGGACCGTTACTGGGGCCTCGACGAAGCGGACGACGCCGGCGGCGAGCGCCCGAAGGACGACGAGAGCACCACATCGGACGGCCCCCGTCGGCTGCAGACTCACGCCCTGATCGCCTCGCTCGGAAAGGCCGCATGACCCACCCCACCGCTGCACACCCGGCCGTCGCGCCCGTCGGGTTCTGGGACCGCCTCGCCATCGTGGTCCTGGGCCTGGCCGGATGCGCTCTGAGCTACGACGCCCTGCAGCAGATGGCCGTCGCCATCCACGTCCGCGGACTCCTCACCTACCTCTTCCCGCTCGTGGTCGACGGCTTTATCGCCTACGGAGTGCGCGCCCTGCTGGTCCTCTCCGAGGCCCCGCTGCGTGCCCGCCTCTACGTCTGGGTGCTCTTCGGCACCGCAACCGCAGCGAGCATCTGGGCCAACGCCCTGCACGCGGTCCGCCTCAACCAGCAGACCACCCACTCCGGACTGCGCCTGAGCGACACCGTCGTCGCGATCCTCTCCACCCTCGCCCCACTCGCCCTGGCCGGGGCGGTCCACCTGTACATCCTCATCACCCGCTACCACCCGGCGGACCCCACGGCGGTCCGGCTCGAGGAGAAGCGCCCCGCGGACCACGAGCACGGACCGGCCGAGGCAGCCGGTCCGGCGAGCGTGGACCAGGGCGCCCCGGCGGACCAGATGCCGGACCGCGAGCACCCGCAGACCACCGACGACGCCGCGCGGACCACGGACCAACCGGCCGACTCCACCCCCGCGGACCACGACACCACGGCTCCGGACCAGCAGACCAACCCGGCACCGGACCACGACCCGGACCACGACGCTCCTGCCGCGGACCAGCCAGCAGACCACCCGGCGGACCAGCAGAGCAGCGCTGGTCCGCAGCAGGCCGACAACAAGGAGCGGACCAGCAACGGCGCAGGTCAAGCGGCACCCAGCGCACACGGTCCGGCGGACCACGCGCGGGTGGACCACGAGCACGGGCCGGCCGAGGCAGCCGGTCCGGCGAGCGCGGACCAGGGCGCCCCGGCGGACCAGATGCCGGACCGCGAGCACCCGCAGACCACCGACGACGCCGCGCGGACCACGGACCAACCGGCCGACTCCACCCCCGCGGACCACGACACCACGGCTCCGGACCAGCAGACCAACCCGGCACCGGACCACGACCCGGACCACGACGCTCCGGCTGCGGACCAACCGGCGGACCCAAGCGAGGGCGGCTCCTCGGGCGGATCGCAGGGGGCACGGACCACGAGCCACGACGCCCTGGCGCCGGGCCCTCGGACCAAGCCCGTGGACGAGGACGAAGTCCCGTGGGAAGCGAAGGTCGCGGTCGCGCGCAAAGCCGCCCTCGCAGAAGGCCGGATGACCCGCCGGGCCATCCGACCGCACCTGCGCAACGCCAACATCAAAGTCAGCAACGAGCTGTTCAGCGACCTGCAGGCTGCCCTGTACGCGGACCCGGCACTTGCCCACCTGCCCCGCGATACGAGGAGAGCCCGATGAGGACCTGCGCGCGCTTCGAGCGCATCAAGAGCGGCTACGAGCGGGACATCACGTACCTGCGCAACCACTCCCGGCGCAGCGCGGGCACCACGGCGGCCAAGACGAGCGCGACGAACGCTCTCGCTGTGAAGTCCCGCATGGCCAAAGCTCTCGGCCGGCACTTCGAGCGCTGCCCGATATGCGGATGACCGATGCCATAACCGCAGGTCAAACCCGCTAACCGCTGCGGTGGACCGGCCTGGTGCCAGGGCACCGCCCCTCACCCTGAAAGGCCCGCCATCCGCTCCCGCAGCTCCCGTACATCGGTCCCGACCGCAGCCGAAGCGAGCGCCTGGGCCGAGGTTCTGGTCCGCCGCCGCCTCCTGCACGTCGCAGTCCTGGCCCCGAACGGGCAGTGGCTCGTGCAGAGCGCGCCCGAGGCGCCCGTCCGCGTCCTGGACGGGTCCGCGGCCCTGGTCGATCTCGCCGCCCAGATCCAGCACCACACCCGCACCACGAGGAACCACACCCGATGACGCACTCGCACGAACCCCAGCCCCACACCCGCAGCGAACAGGCCACCAACTCGCCCTTGTGGGGAGCAAGTTATCCGCCAAGACCGTCTTCCCTGTCGGGGAAGACGGCCTCGGCAAAGCCCGCCCCGGGGGTGGCGGGCCCGGACCAGCACCAGGGGGCGCAGGTCCGGGAGGCAGCGACCGAGGGCGGATCGCAGCCGGGGAAGCAGTCACCGCGCCGCAAGCGCCGCGCTCCGAAGAAGAACACGCGCAAGCGCTCGCCGAAGACCGGCGCCGATAAGCGCGTTCATGTCATCTACGTCCGCCTCAATGGCAGCGAGAAGACTGTGCTCTCCGCTGCCGCGACCGCTGCCCGCACGAGCCTGCCCGCCTTCCTCGCCCGCAGTGGTCTCGCTGCCGCGCACGATCTCGACAACACCGCCGCGGCCATAGCCGGACGCCGAGAGACAGTCTCCGAGCTGTTCGCCGCCCGCCGCCATCTCCACCAGGTCGGCAACAACCTCAACCAAGTTGCCCGCGCCATCAACTCCGGTGCCTGGCCGGCCGAACTCGACGCCGTCCTCACCGCCACCCAGCGGGCAGTCCAGCGCGTCCAGGACGCCACCGACCTGCTCCTCCAGCAGAACTGAGAACGAGACCGGCATGATCCCCAGGATCCAGAAGCGCGGGAAGCGCACCATCGGCCTCCTGTACTACCTGTACGGGCCGGGCCAATTCGAGGAGCACATCGATCCGCATCTGGTGGCCTCCTGGGACGACAGTGCTCCTGATCCCGGCCGCGACCCGAACGCCACTCTCAAGCAGCTCCAGCACCTGCTCGACCAGCCCGTCGAGAACGTCGACAAGGCCGAGCAGCCGAAGAAGCACGTGTGGCACCTGTCCGTGCGCAACGGCGCCGATGACCGCATCCTGACGGATGAGGAATGGGGCGATATCGCACGCCGTATGGTCGCTGCCGCCGGCATCGACGACCCGGAGGAAGAATCGGGCTGCCGCTGGGCGGCCGTCCGCCACGCTGACGATCACATCCATATCGTTGCCACCCTCGTGCGCGAGGACGGCTACAAGCCCGACCTCGACTTCGACGCTGCCCGCGTTCAGGCCGAAGCCCGCAAGCTGGAGGTCGAGTTGGGGCTGCGTCGCCTCAACAAGGGAGATGGCACCGCTGCCAAACGCCCTACCAGCGCCGAACGCCACAAGGCCGAACGCCGAGGCCGAGAGCGGACCGCGCGTGAGGAACTGCGCGAGACTGTGCGCCGCGCGGTCGCCGGCGCCGCAAGTGAAGCGGAGTTCTTCGGCCGCCTGTCCGCCGCCGGCCTCCTGGTCCGCCAGCGCGTCGCGCCCTCCGGTGATCTGCTCGGCTACACGGTCGCGCTGCCCGACGACCACAACAAGGACGGCGAGCCGGTGTTCTATCCCGGCTCGAAACTCGCCCCCGACCTCTCCTTGCCCCGCATCCGCGAGCGCTGGTCCACCAGCGCCGCCGGCCACAGCCGCGATACCGCCACTGACCGCACCTCCGGATCGGCGCGCATCAGCCCGTCGTCCGCACGGCGCCGGGCAACGACGGCGATCTGGCAGGCCATGGTGGTCCTCGACCAGGGCACCGACGGGCAGATCGCCGCGCAGATTGCCGCCGCCGGTGAGGTCCTCGACGCGCTCGCCAAGACCTCGGCCGCCCATACCCGCCGTGAACTACGTGACGCTGCCTGGGCATTCGAGCGGGCCTCCCGTTCCCACGTGCGCGCCGAGCGGGGCCACGACCGTGCCCTACGCCAAGCCGCCCGCGACCTCATCTACGGGGGCCCCGCACTGGGGCGCGGAGAGGACGGCGCCACCACCGCCATGGTGATCGACATGGTCGCCTTCCTGGTCATCGCCGCAGCCCACTGGCACGGCCGCAAGAACCACGCCCAGCAGGCCGCTGCCGCCCGCGAGGCCGCCGAACACCTGCGCGCGGCCTACCAGTCCGCCGCCCAGCATCCGATGGCCGTGCTGCGCCACCGTGGCCGCCGCCTCTCCCAACCGCTGCAACGCCGCCAGGTGGCCCACCTGCGGCAGGCGGTTCCGGAGCTGGCTGAGCAGATCCTCGCCGAGCCCGGCTGGCACGCGCTCGCCGCCACCCTCGCCGACGTCGAGGCCGCCGGCCACGAACCCGCCACCCTGCTCGCCGAGGCCGTCGCACGCCGCGAACTCGACACCGCCGAGTCAGTGAGCGACGTCCTGGTCTGGCGGCTGCGTCGCCTGGCCGATCTGCCCGCCGATGCCTCCGCCGTGCCTGAGCCGGGCACCACCACGCCGCAGCGCGCCGGGCGGCCGAAGCGGCCCTCCCCCAGGGACAACGCCCGGCCCAGGAGGGCAAGGTGATTACTGAATCCGCAAGTTGCAGCAGGTCAGCGGCCTGGGGCACTCTCCGTGTGCCGATCAACGACGAAGAGGGGGACAGATGTTTCGACGACGTGCTGACCGCGAGTTCCGTGACGCCCAGCTCGCCGGCCAGGCTCTGCTGGAGGCACAGGCGACCTGGGCAGCGCCCGACTTCGTCAGCCCGGCTGCCGAGCCGACGCCGACCGCGCAGGACGGCACGGGCATCGAGGAGGTGCCCGACTTCCTGCCGTCGGACCTTCGCGTGCCCTCACGCCACGAAGTCGAGGGACTGATGATGCGCTGGGAGCAGCCGCTCGTCGTCGATGGCGAGGTGCGTGAGTGCCCGCAGTGCGGCGCGTACCGGGACTGGATCGTCTTCAGCATGCGCGACGACACGATCTGGCTGCGCTGCCGCGCCGGCCACAACACTGCCGAGCCGCGTCTGGACCCGGCCTGGTACAACCGCAACTCCGGTCCTGTGGACCACTTTCACCCCACTCTGGACGACGGCCTGCGCCACCTGGGCCACTGACCACCCGTAACCCCTCCCGCCGGCAGCGGATCGCGTGTCGGCCCCAGTCAAACGTCCGCTCCACACCAAGGGGTTCACTTGCGTCACCACACCACGGCCGCCCTCGCCCTGACTGCACTCGCTCTGACCGCCTGCTCCGCCGACCCCTCCGGCACCGCACCGACGGCCCCCTCTTCGCCCCGCGGTGGACACGACGCCGCCGACGCCAAGCCGCTGTCCTCGACCGCACTGAGCAAGCGGCTCCTGACCGAGAAGGACCTGGGCCAGGGCTATGTACGCCAGGCCGAGGGCACTCAGCACAACGACGACGTCACGGTGATCGGCTGTTCTGTGGGGGTTCTGCGCGCGACTGGCCTGGATCGCCGTCATTTTCGCAGCTCAGAAGGTAGTTGATCTCACGGTAGAGACTGCAACACGTGTGGTGCAAGTGATGTCACCCGGAAGGGTTCCCGCCGACCGAGATGGCGTCGGTCCTGAGCGCATCGCTCACTGGCTCGCGCCCCCGCAGTCGATCGCGCCGCCATGCCGCTCACATCCGCCGCCGCAGCACTCGAACCTCCCTTCCAGGAAGACAGCTGCCAAGTCCGTTTGGCCCAAACCGCCTTGTCCGCAAAGCGTCTTGTGTTCCTACGAGGTTCTGGAAGCCGTCCCGACTCATGCATAATCGTTCGTTGCTACAGCTCCCACGAGCGATGGAAACCAGGGGGACGAGAGTGGCCAGCGCATCGGGCAACAGCAGCGGCGGATCTGGGAACCCGAGCTCGACACCACCAACGTCGGCGGGATCCAGCGTGTCGGCGAGTAGTCCACATCCGGATCCAGTTGGGACACCCCCGGCCGCTCCGTCCGCAGCTCCCTCGACGACACCGGTCTCCCCCGGGGCGCATCCGCCGAGTACGCCAACGCCACCCTCAAGTCCCAACCCGACTCCGCCCGTTCCGCGTGACCCGAACTGGTCATGGCGGACGCCAGGTGTAATTCTCACAGCAGCGGGTTTGGTCGTGGCTACCGTGCTGGGCGTGATGGCTTTCTTCCCCAGCGCCGACTCGGCGGACAGCACTCGAGAGCAGACCGACGTCGTCACCTCGGAAGCGAAGCGGTTGCCCAATCTCAAGGTTGCCCGCACGAGCGCCTACATCAAGGACGACCTCGCAGGCACTTCAGACGACGGCCATACTGGCCCTGAGAAGGTAAAGGGACTCCGCGGGCCACACATCGACATCACCTTCGAGAATCGGGCGAATGGACCGTCTCTCATCACCAAAGCGACCCTCAAGTTCCGAGAAATGGGGAAACTCGATACATGCGGCACGACTGGTGGAGAGCTTGCCATCAGCGCCAACTACGACTTCCCCATCCCGTTCCCCCTTCCTGAGACGCCGTACAAGGTCGAGAAGGACATCAGCTTCGAGGTCGGGACGAACGAACTCGACCGCCTGACCCTAACGGCCGGTCCTGAGACAACACTCGGCACACCCTGGTACGGAATCGCAGACGTGGTCCTCGAGCACGATGGCGGCCAGAAGCAGACGATCGGACCCTTCGCGCTGATCGACACCGGGAGTGACGAGCACTTTTACCCGAGCTTCGATGAGGACCGCTGGGTGATCGAGACAGATGATCAAAACTGCCTCGCGAAGGCATCTGAACTGACCGATCACCTCCTGAGCACGCCGAAGGTTACTGCCGCGAAGGAGCTGAAGACTCTCAAGACCTCCCTGGCCAAGCTCGGGCACTGATGATGAGAGCGCGGACCAGGAAGGCCCTACAGTTTCGGCGGATGATTGAGCCGTGCCATGTACTCGCGATTCACGGCTCGCGCGGCGTCTAGTTCTTCTTGGCATTCTTCTAGTTTTCGGCGTAGTTCGACCGCCTCCTGCTCTAGGTCGGTGACGTGTCGCTGCAGTTGATCGACATTGGTGGTGGTGCCACCCAGGCCCGCCTCGCGCCAGATCTCCTCGCCGAGGGCTACGGACAGTCGTCCGCGTAGAAGGCGGTTCTCCTCTACCAAGCGCGTGTTTCGGTCTTGTGCGTTGGCGAGGTCTGCCATGAGCGACGGTCGGCTGACCGTCTCCGAGGCAAGGGGAGGCGGCTCTGCCGCCTGTGTCTGGATCATGCCGAGAAGGTCACGGTGCCGGTAGAGGAAGGTGCGGTCGACACCCGCCCGTCGGGCGATGCCGGAGACGCTGATCTCGTCCCGGGCCTGCATCGCGGCGTCCAGGGCCTTGAGTACGCGTTCTCGGCGGCGGGCGGTGTCGGTGCGTCGGGCCTGCACGATTCCGGCGGTCTGCGCGGTCACGGTCGCTCCAGCCGGAGGTTGGGGGAAGGTTGCCGGACGTGAGGCATGCCCAGGGACACAACCCGGCGGCTGCGGCGCACCAAGGTGATGGCCTCCTCCAGCTCGTGCCTCTCAGTGTCGGCGAGCCGGTCGAGGTCCTCCTCGACGCGGGCGATCAAGTGCTTGACGCGAGCGATTTCCTCCTCGGACGGCAGGGCCTTCTCGCGCGCCCAATCGTCCAGCCCGGTAGCAGCGAGCACGCGTTCCTTGGTGCGGCGGAGTTCATCCAGGTATGCCCTGAGCTCTGGCAGATAGGACGCGTCCGTGCGGAAGTGATCGCATCCTCCGCACTGCCACCGGAAGGGACAGGCGCCGCCGCCCGCCTGAACGTTGCTCGGCTCCTCGCAGCTTCCGAAGGGAACGGCGACCTGGCTGATCGCCTGGCGCGCGTATCGGGCGCGCTGCCCGTCGATCAAGGTCTCGACTTCTCGCCATACTGGGGCTCCGTGACGGTCCAGCTGGTGATGGGCCACCTGGTCGACGGCGGCTCTGCGCCGGGCTTCGCCGACTCGGTAGTAGGTCTGTGTGACTCGGAGAGAGTCGTGGTCCATGAGCTCGCTCAGGACATCGACGGGGACGCCGGCGTCCGCATGCCGTTGGGCATAGGTATGGCGGTGCGAGTAGGGGATGACGTCCTGCTTGGGGAATTCACGGCCGGTGGACATGATCAGCGGGGACAGGCTCTCGACCCAGTCGCGGTGCTTGTGCGTGAGGGTGCTATCGCTGAGGCCGTGAAGGCCGAAGTGGTTGCGCTGGGTGCGGCCCAGCAGCTTCAGCTGCTGGGAGTCGGTGTTCGGGAAGCGCCTGCGGGCGGCCTGCTGCTGTTCCTGGATGATTTTGGCGGTTGCTGCGGTGATGGGCAGCTCGCGATCCAGCCGCTGTTCCTTGATGTTGTCGTAGATCAGTACCCACCCTCCCTCCTTGTCCTGGCGGAGGCAGTCCCAGGCGAGCTGGCAGATCTCGTCGGGACGGCGACCGGTGTCGATGAGGAGTTCAATGGCGACGCGGAAGTCGCGCGACGCCATCGAGTCCAGGAGCGGGAGGGCGTCGCAGAGAATGCGTACGACTTCCAGGGGCAGGGCTCGGCCGGGTTCGTCGCCGCGCTCGGCTTCGCGGGGGATGTCTTCTTCCCGCAGGGCGAAGTCGGGTGCCAGCCCTTCCAGAGGTTCTCCCGCTCGGGTCAGCCCGAGGACCCGCATGCGGGTGAGCATGCGCCGGACATGGCGGCAGGTCTCTCGCCGCAGGCGGGCAGTGAGGTCGTTGCGGGATTCCAGGTAGGCGAGCCGGTTGGTGAACTGCACGATGTCGTCGCGGCCGAGTGTGACGATGTCCAGGCCCTGCGCGGCATTCTGCAGGCGCAGGCTTTCGGAGAGCTTGGCCATGTAGGCGATGTGGCACTGGACGGTGGCGCCGACGCTGCCGCGACGGTGGGGCAGATCGTCGATGGCCCAGCGCTTGACGGCCTGCCGAAGCCATGGCTGGGTGATCTGTCCGAAGCGGAGCCATCCCGAGTGGCCGAACACGTGCAGGTCCCAAGTGTCCTTGAGGAACTCACTGGCCGGCGAGGACATCGCCCGGCGGTGGACTCGTTGGAAGGACTCGAGCAGGCAGCGGGCCCGTTGTCCCCGCTCGGTGTTGAGGTCGTCGACGGAGGCCGACTGCTGTCTCCGGAGCTCGTTGACCAGAGGTCTCAGCTCGTTGAGAGGGGTCTTGAGGCCCTGACGACAGCGTTCATAGACGCCGTGGACGATCTGGGCGCTGGCCAGCGGAGACAGGCCCCGCAAGGTGACGTTGTTGAGCACGGGGACCGGGGACTGCAGGCGGCACCAGGTCTCTTCATCCAGGCTGGAGTCGGCTCGCAGGTCCTGGCGCCAGCGGGCGCGATGGGCCTTGCAGAATCCGTGCTGTCTGCCGTACCGGAAGCGGTCGCAGGCGAGGACCTTGCATTGTCCGAACCCGGGCAGCGGAGCGACCGTGGGCCTGGCGAGGAACTCCTCGACGGACACCTTGTGGATGAACCGCTGCTGGTGCAGGTGAGCCTCGCAGAGCGGAACACGGCTGGACGTCCAAGGGCGGGGACACCCGACTGCGCAACGATCGACGCCGAAGCGGCGGTTCCTGCGGTGGGCGGCGAGGAAGGCGTCCTGGTCCTGTCCGCTCGCGGCCAACGAATGCTCGCAGGACTGACACAGGCTGGTGCGGGCTCGGGTCGGCGAGCCGCAGTCCGCCGTCTTGCAAGGAGTCCAGCCCAGCAGCGGATGGTCCATCTGCATCGCCAGCACCTGAAGCTGAGCGTCCCAGCCGATCTCGGCAAGGAATTCGCTCGGAACCAACCGCCAGAGGAACGCTGCCGGGTCGTCCGACTCTGGGGGCGCCGAGTGCAACGCGGCCAGGGTCATCGCGTGGCCTCTGTCGTGAGCCGCGGGCTGCCGACACGCTCGACGGCATCGCGCAGCCGCTGCCGGCTGGGGTGGAGATACGGCTTCGCCGAATAGGGGGAGCGGTGACCGAGCAGAGCCTGGATCACATCCAACTCGCCACCGGCATCAGCCACGTTGCTGCCAAAACAGTGCCGCAACATATGCGGTTTGATCACACGGCTGAGCCTGGCCCGCTTCGACAGGGCGGTGGTCATATCGTTGATCGCGTCCGGCCGCATCGGGGAACCGATCGGTTCCCGGAAGAGATTCACGAAGACGAAGTCGCTCAGATCATCGCCGATCAGGGCTCTGCGCTCGAAGACGTACTGGTCGTGGGCCTGGACGACAAGACGGTCGACGGGAACGACATGGGAGTCCCGGGACTTCGACCAGGCGCCATTGATGTTCCGGCGACGCACGATGTGCAAGTGTGGGCCTGGGAAGTCGCAGCCCAGAGCGCTGGAGTCGACGAGGAAGTGAAGGTCCTCGCGGTGCAGCCCCACGGTCTGGCTTCGCCGCAGACCGGCCCGGGCCATGACGATGATCAGGAACAGATCGCGGGCCGAGCAGCAGGCCCGCAGCATGCCGACCGCCTCCTCGTCGGACGCGCGGTCCACGTTGGACTGCGGTTCCTTGACCCGGTGGCGGGCGCGCAGCCGGTAGTGCAGTCCGCTGTCGGAGCCGGCGGCCTCGGGCGGCAGGTCACGAGTGTCGGCGATCTCGTAGATCTGCGAGACCACGGAGGACGGGACGTCGCCGGCGCCTGCGGCGAACACCAGCAGGCCACGGACCGCGATCAGGATGCGGTTGATGCGGCGCGGTCCACGGACCGGTTTGGCACCCGGACCAGGCGAGACCCAGCCCGCCGTCGCGGAGGCAGGAGCGTGGCGAAGCCACAGCATGAACGCCCCCAGATGTCCCGCGGCCGCGCGCCAGTCCAGGCCCAGCAGGGCGCACCAGCGCAGGAACAGGACGATGGACCTCGCGTACGCCTCCGTCGTCGACTCGGCTCGGTCCTTGCTGAACCGTACGTACCGCAGGAACCCGTCGGCAGCGGGCATCACCTGCATCTGCTGATCCAGCACAGTCCAGTAGCAATCGCCCGAAGGCATACGGTCTTTGAACGCTTGCACGTGCTCTCTCCCCAGTCGTGCCTGCGTCCACAACGACATCCGCAACGTGCACGACACGGCTGGAGTACCTGTTCAACTCAGCCCTGCAGGCCGCCCAGTGCAACAGTCCACCGCACTCGCGGGGCCCCCACAGAACGGCTGCCCCGCCCTCGACAAGCTCGGCGGGGACGGGGCGACCCGGCAGAGCCTCGACTTCCCGAACGAGGCGAAGGTCGCGTTCACCTACAGCGGCGGCGGCGACTCACTGGCGACCTCGCGTAATCGGCTGTCGCGTATTCCTCTGCGTGAGCGGAGCTCGTCGTCACTGTGTGTGACCGTTCAGGGCTCAATGGCTAAGGCCCTCCGCTGGTGATCTGAGGGCGAGGGGCATCGATGGGGTGGGCGCGGGACCACGGGTTGAGGCTGGGTAGTGTCAGCTCATGGCTTCGCTTCCCTACCTCCAGCTGCTGCGCCAGGAGTCCGCTGCATTCAGCGCCTGCCTTGAGCACGACCTGAGTTTGCCCGTGCCGTATTGCGGGGACTGGACGCTGCGTGACCTGGCCGAGCACATGGGCCAAGGCAACCGCTGGGCCGCCGCGGCGGTCACCGACAAGCGCAGCGACTACGAGGCGCCGCCCGCACCGCGCGTGGACGCCGAAGTGCGGGGTTGGTTCAACGCTTCGGCAGACGAGTTGCTGGCCGTGCTGGACACGGACCCGGCCATCGAGGCGTGGACCTTCTACCCGCCACACACCGTAGGCTTTTGGCAGCGGCGGCGCGCTCAGGAGATGCTGATCCATCGCTGGGACGCGCAGAACGCCCTGGGAGAGGCTCTCCCTTTCAGCCCGGAGTTCGCGGCAGACGGCGTAGCGGAGGTCTTCGACACGATGGCGCCGCGTCAGGTCAAGCTCGGACGGGCTGAACTACCGCGCCATGCGCTCCGACTGCGGGCCACGGACACCGGCCAGTCCTGGACTTACGGTCCGGGCGACCCGGTGGCCGAAATCTCCGGAACGGCGGAGAGGCTGCTGCTCATGCTCTGGGGCCGGCTGCCCGCTGACGATGCGTCGATCTCGTGGTCCGGAGACCGCGCGGCGGGAGCGGCCGCTCTTGCTGGCCCGCTGACGCCTTGACCGCCGCAGGACGCGAGGATTCGTAGGCCAGGTCCCAGGTCGTCACCGCGTGTGGTCGCCGGGGGCGTAGTGGTGCCAGGTTCCTCCGGCCTCTTCGGCGATCCGGGTGGTGTGGTCGTCGTTGTAGCCGAGCATCCGGGCGATCACTGGGGCCGGGGCTGGGAGGACGAGTTGGCGGATCGCCGCTGTTCGTCCTGGCCGGGTCGGGAAGCCGAGATGGCGGAGCCTGGGTGCCATTGCTTCCGGGGTCATGGGTTGTCCGGCCCGGCGGCCGGGGAAGAGCCATCGGGCATCGGGGTTGGTCGCGGTCTTGGTGTTTGGCCGTTGCCCCAGGTAGTCCAGCAGCATTCCGTCGAACGGAGCGGGAACGGGCGACGGCGGGTCGCCGAGCCGGACCAGGACATTGCCGTTCTCGTGTTGGATGTCGTCGGTGCTGAGCCTGGTGATCCGCGTCAGCGGCTGTGCGTAGAGAAGGACCAGAGTGGCGGCCACGCGGTCCTGGAGCGGGACGTCGTCGCGGTTGACGAGCTGTCGCAGTAGCGCGAGCCGCTGGTGCTGGGTGATCGGCGCGGGATTGTCTGTCGAGCGGTGCGGGATGGTGACAGTGGGCATGTGATTGGACCGCATGGCCCAGCGGATAAAGGTGTGGGTGAGACGTCGGGCGGTGTAGCCGCCCGCGTACCAGGTGTCGGCATCGGCCTGGGTGCAGTCGGCGAGGGCCCGTCCACGCTGAGCGAGGTGGTCGAGGAAGGCGATCGCAAGGTGGACCTCGTTGCGGGCCTGCTTGGTCTGGCTGCCCGTGAGCGGGCCCCGGTCGGCCAGGGTACGGAGTCGGCGTTCTATGTGCCAGGCGGCGAAGAGCTCCAGGAGCTTACGGTGCTCGGGATCGCTGACGGTCGACAGTTTCTCGGCGAGCCACCGCTGGAACAGCAGCAAGTGCCGGTCGGCCGGCGGCAGGACGCCGCTTTGCATGAGGAGGTCGCGCAGGTAGGCGACCGATCGCCAGGGCGTGAGTTGGCTGAGCCCCTCGTGGGTGAGCGGGACTTGGCCGCGGGCCAAGGGCCTGCAGATTCCGCTGGATATGAGGCAGGCCGGCCCAGGTCAGCCCGCCCCAGGGGCGGCTCATCTGTCGGAGCGTGTCGAACAGTGGAAGGAGCTCGGGCCGGGATGCTGCCGGTGCCATCGTCGAGGAGACTGTGGAGACGCTCGGCCAAGACGCATCGGCCGCAGACTCCGCGACGGTAGCGCCGTGCTTCCTGGCCGCACCGTTCGCAGGTGAAGTCACCGAGGCCACCGGCGCAGTCGGTGCAGAGCTTCTCGCCGTCCGCTGCGAGGCCCGGGGTAAGCCGGTCGACGCCGCAGCCAGCGCAGGTCCCGTAGGTCTCCAGTGCGTGGCCAAAGCAGCGCCCGCAGAGGTAGCCCTCGGGCCAGTGGTTTGCCCCCAGCCGCACCGCCCGGCGGCATCGCGCGCAGAACAGGTCCTCGGCGCGGACCCGGGTGCGACTCATCCTTCGGGCCGAATGCGGGCGCGCTTGGGCCGGACGGCCGACAGATCGACGACCGCGTCGCCGGTGGCGACCTTGCGGACGGCGGCGTTCTCCGCCTTAGAGGTCCTAACAGAAGTTGTTGATCAAGTGACCGTCGGCTTGTCTGCTCGTTGGTCGGGTCGTGGGGAAACGTCAGTCGCGGCCGTGGATCGTG
>NZ_JBVJFF010000022.1:0-28371 GCF_055587985.1 Streptomyces sp. NPDC046335
CCACCGCCTGGTCGACGGAGCCGACGCCGCCCGCTACCTGACCGCCGTCAAGGCGATCCTGGAAGCCGGCGAGTTCGAGGTCGAACTCGGCCTGTGACACTGCCGCGCGAGACGTTGTAAGACTCGTCTCATCAGCGCGTACGCCCCCGTCCGGAGTCCTCCGGGCGGGGGCGCCGCCGTATTGTCTAGGGGTCACACGCCCTTGGGGCCCCGATGCCCCCGCCGGAGGAGCCCTCATGACCGCGCCCGTTGTCCACTCGCTCCGCGACCAGATCCGCGAGCACATCGTGGAGGGGATCGTCAGCGGGCGCTGGAAGCCGGGCGAGCGGATCGTGGAGCGCCGCATCGCCGTGGAGCTGGAGGTCTCGCAGACCCCGGTGCGCGAGGCCCTGCGGGAGCTGGAGACGCTGCGGCTCATCGAGTCCGCGCCCAACAAGGGCGTACGGGTGCGGAATCTGACCGCGGCCGACCTGGAGGAGAGCTACCCGGTCCGCGCGGGCCTGGAGGCGATCGCCGCCGAGCTCGCGGCCGAGCGTCTCGCCGAGGACTGCTCGGCCCTCGAACCCCACGTGGCGGCGCTCTACGAAGCCGACCGGGCCGCCGACGGCACCGGGCAGGTGCGGCACACGGTCGCCTTCCACCGCGAGATGGTGCGGGCGGCGGGCAACTCCGTCCTGCTGCACACCTGGGAGGGGCTCGGCATCGAGGTCTTCACCGCGCTCTCCATCCGCTGGCTGGGCACGGTCCAGCAGTCGTACGCGGAGGAGCACGAGGCGCTGGTCTCGGCCTTCAGGGAGCGCGATCCCGCCATCGCGGAGCTGGTGAAGTCCCACGTCCTGGGCTGCGCGCCGCGCGCCTGATTTTTCCGGCCGTGCGCTCATAGTCTCCGCGGGGCGCTCATTCGCGCTCTCCTGTGTGGGCTCATACGCGCTCCCACCTGCACTGTTCCTTCAAATCGAAGGCACGCGGTGCCCATTTTCATGGCACCGGATGCCTACTTTCTTCATCTGAAGAGATTTTGCCCTTCAAGCTTTGATCGATCATCGATCACGGGATTACAGTCGACGACGGGCTCTGACCCGAGCCTCACGCCCTGTCCTGCCAGACAACGGGCACCCCCACCCCTTACCGAACAGGGGACCCCCTCCGACTCAGGAAGGCGGCGCAATGACCGACCCCTCCGCAATCCAGCCGAGCGAGCTCGACCAGCTCCCGGACCGCGACCCCGAGGAGACCGCCGAATGGCAGGCCTCCCTGGACGCCGTTACCCAAGCGGCCGGGCCGCACCGTGCCGCGTACCTGATGCGCCGCACGCTGGAGCGCGCCGAGGGCGCGGGCCTGGCGCTGCCCAAGCTCCTGGAGACCGACTACGTCAACACCATCCCCACCTCCGCCGAGCCGTCCGTCGACGGTGACGAGGAGATGGAGCGGAAGATCACCGCGTGGAACCGCTGGAACGCGGCCGCGATGGTCACCCGCGGCTCCAAGCACGGCGTCGGCGGCCACATCGCCACCTTCGCCTCCGCCGCCTGGCTGTACGAGACCGGCTTCAACCACTTCTTCAAGGGCAAGGAGGGGGACGGCTCCGGCGACCAGCTCTACATCCAGGGCCACGCCTCCCCCGGCATCTACGCCCGCGCCTTCCTCGACGGCCGTCTGAACGAGACGCAGCTCGACAACTTCCGGCAGGAGGCGGGCGGCAACGGCCTCCCGTCCTACCCGCACCCGCGCCGCCTCCCCTGGCTGTGGGAGTTCCCGACGGTGTCGATGGGCCTCGGCCCGCTGTCGGCGATCTACCAGGCGCGCTTCAACCGCTACCTCACCAACCGCGGCATCAAGGACGTCTCCGCCTCGCACGTGTGGGCGTTCCTCGGTGACGGCGAGATGGACGAGCCCGAGTCGACGGCGGCTCTCGCACTGGCCGCGCGTGAGGGTCTCGACAACCTCACCTACGTCATCAACTGCAACCTCCAGCGCCTCGACGGCCCGGTCCGCGCCAACTTCCGCGTGGTGCAGGAGCTGGAGGCCCAGTTCCGCGGCGCCGGCTGGAACGTCATCAAGGTCCTGTGGGGCAACGCCTGGGACGAGCTGTTCCAGCTCGACACCACGGGCGCGCTCGTCCGCCGCCTGCGCGAGGTGCCGGACGCGCAGTTCCAGACGTACGCGACGCGTGACGCCGCCTACATCCGCGAGCACTTCTTCGGCTCCGAGCCCGCCCTCGTCGAGCTGGGCAGGCTGCTCAGCGACGACAAGATCAGCGAGTGCTTCCACCTCTCGCGCGGCGGCCACGAGGCCCGCAAGGTCTACGCGGCCTACCGTGCGGCGCTCACCCACACGGGCGCGCCGACCGTGATCCTCGCGCAGACGGTCAAGGGCTTCACCCTCGGCAAGGGCTTCGCGTCCAAGAACGCCAACCACCAGATGAAGAAGCTCTCGGTGGACGAGTTCAAGGACATGCGCGAGCTCCTGGAGCTGCCGATCCCGGACAGCGCGTTCGTCGACGGCCAGGTGCCCTACGGCCACCCCGGCGCCGACTCCCCCGAGGTCCGCTACCTCCAGGAGCGCCGCGCGGCACTCGGCGGCCCGGCCCCGGCCCGCCGCACGCAGCCGCTCGCCCCGCTGCCCGCCCCCGCCGACAAGTCGTTCGCGGCCTTCGACAAGGGCTCCGGTTCGCAGTCGATGGCGACGACCATGGCGTTCGTACGCCTGGTCAAGGACCTCGTACGCGACAAGCAGACCGGCAAGCGCTGGGTGCCGATCGTCCCCGACGAGGCGCGCACCTTCGGCATGGAGTCGCTCTTCCCGTCCCTCGGCATCTACTCGCCGAAGGGCCAGACGTACGAGCCGGTCGACCGCGACCAGCTGATGTACTACAAGGAGGCCACGGACGGCCAGATCCTCAACGAGGGGATCACCGAGGCCGGTTCCATGGCGGACTTCATCGCCGCGTCGTCGTCGTACGCGACGCACGGCGAAGCGATGATCCCCTTCTACATCTTCTACTCGATGTTCGGCTGGCAGCGCACGGCCGACCAGATGTGGCAGCTCGGCGACCAGCTCGGCCGCGGCTTCCTCATCGGCGCCACCGCCGGCCGTACGACGCTGACGGGCGAGGGCCTCCAGCACGCCGACGGCCACTCGCCGGTGATCGCCGCGACGAACCCCGCCGCGCTCTCCTACGACCCGGCGTTCGCCTACGAGGTCGCCGCGATCGTCAAGGAGGGCCTGCGCCGCATGTACGGCGAGGCCCACGGGGATGAAGACCAGAACGTCTTCTACTACCTCACCGTCTACAACGAGCCCATGCCGCAGCCCGCGAAGCCCGCGGGTGTCGACGAGGGCATCGTGCGCGGCCTCTACCGCTTCAACACGGCGGAGACCGCTGGCCTCTCTCCCGCGGCCAACGCCGCGCGCATCCAGCTCCTCGGCTCCGGCACGGCCATCCACTGGACGCTGGCCGCGCAGAAGATGCTCGCCGAGGAGTGGGGTGTGGCCGCGGACGTGTGGTCGGCCACCTCCTGGACCGAGCTGCGCCGCGACGCCCTGGAGGCGGACGAGGCGATCCTGCGCGGCGAGGAGCGCACGCCGTACGTGCGTACGGCGCTGGAAGGTGCCCAGGGCCCGGTCCTGGCCGTCTCCGACTACATGCGCCAGGTCCCCGACCAGATCGCCCAGTGGATCGAGCAGGACTACTCCTCGCTCGGCGCGGACGGCTTCGGCCTCTCCGACACGCGCGACGCGGCCCGTCGCCATTTCGGCATCGACGCGGAGTCCATCGTGGTGGCGGCGCTCGCCCAGCTCGCCCGCCGCGGCGAGGTGCCCGCCTCCGCGGTGAAGGAGGCCCGGGCGAAGTACGGGCTGTGATCCTGCCGCCGTACCGGCCCGCCCCTTAGCGGCGTCCCCCACCCACCCGTTCACCCCCGTATCGAGGGGCGGACGGGTGGGTGGTCCCGTTCGCGGCGGCACAATGGGCGGCATGCGCGCTGCCCGCCTCATCAAGATGGTGCTGCTGCTCCAGGCGAGGCCCTCCATGACCGCCGCCGAGCTGGCCGCCGAGCTGGACGTGTCCGAGCGGACCATCACCCGCGACGCCCAGGCCCTGTCCGAGGCCGGCGTGCCCGTCTACGCCGACCGCGGCAGAACCGGCGGCTACCGCCTCATCGGCGGTTACCGCACCCGCCTCACCGGCCTCGGCCGCAGCGAGGCCGAGGCGCTTTTCCTGTCCGGAGTGCCGGGCGCGCTGCGCGAGATGGGCCTGGAGGACGCCGCCTCCGCGGCCCGCCTCAAGGTCTCGGCGGCGCTCATGCCCTCCCTCAGGGACGCCTCGCAGAACGCCGCGCAGCGGTTCCACCTGGACGCCCCCGGCTGGTTCCAGGAGACCCCCTCCCCCGCACTGCTGCCGGCCGTCGCGGACGCCGTCTGGGACGACCGCCCGGTCAGCGCCCGCTATCTGCGCCGGGGGGCCGAGAGACAGCGGGACCTGGAGCCCTACGGCCTGGTCCTCAAGGCGGGCGTCTGGTACCTGTGCGCCCGCGTGCCCGACCACGGCACGCACCGCGTGTACCGCGTCGACCGGTTCACCGGGATCACCCCCGGCGCCGAACGCTTCGTACGCGACGAGGAGTTCGACCTGCCGGCCTTCTGGGAGGAGCGCGCGGCCGAGTTCGCGCGGGCGATCCTGCGCTCCGAGGTCGTCGTGCGGCTCACGGAGGCGGGCGTGCGGCAGCTCCCGTACGCCACCGACCGCGCCGTCGCGCGTGAGGTGATGGAGTCGGCGGGCGCCCCGGACGCGACGGGCAGGGTGACGGTCACCCTGCCCGTCGAGAACGACGACGTGGCGTACAGCCAGCTCATGGCGCTGGGCCCGGAAGTGGAGGTGCTGGAACCCGCCGCACTCCGCGAGCGGTTCGCCGCCGCGGCGGCCCGCTCGGCGAAGCTGTACGAGGAGCCGCGGGGCGCTACCGGTAGCCGGTGACGTCCGCCGTCGGGCTCTCCTGGTCGACCTCCATGATGTACCGCCACGCGTCCGGCGCCGAGCCGTCGACGTCCGTGAACCCGTACTCCTTGGCGAGCCCGCCGCTGGAGAGCGAGGCCCCGTTCCAGCGCGCCACGTCCGGGTCGGCGGCGAGCGCTGCCAGGGCGCGCCCGACGAACGTCGGCGTCTCGGAGATCGCGAAGTGCGGATTCTGCTCGCACCCCGCGAGCCAGTCCTCCTCGGACACCTTGAAGTGGGTGTCGAGCATGGCCTCGGAGCGCAGCCAGCCGGGTGTCAGGCAGACGGCCGTGCAGCCGTACTCCGTCAGCTCCTCGGCGAGTCCGCGCGCGATCCGCAGCGGGGCGGCCTTGGCGAGGTCGTAGTAGACGGGCTCGCGGTAGCGGTGGTTGTACTCCTCGGTGCCGTCGGTGACCTCGACGACGAGACCGCCGCGGTTCCTGATCAGCAGCGGCAGCGCGTACCGGCTGGTGACGAGGTGGGACTCGACGCCCAGGCGCAGGACCCGCAGTCCGTCGCCGAGGTCGTGCTCCCACATCTTCTTGTCCCACCCGACGAAGGCGTCGCCGCCCCAGAGGTCGTTGACCAGGATGTCCAGGCGGCCCCGCTCGCGGTCGATCCGCGCCACGAGCGCCTCGACCCGCTCGGGCTCCAGGTGGTCGGTCGGTACGGCGATCCCCTCGCCGCCCGCCGCGTCCACCAGCTCCGCGGTCCCCTCGATGGTCTCGGTGTCCCGCCCGACCTCGCTGACGTGCTCGCGCGTGGTCCTTCCCGTGACGTATACGGTCGCTCCGGCGCGGCCGAGTTCCACGGCCATGGCGCGGCCTGCGCCGCGGGTGGCGCCCGCCACGAGGGCGACCTTTCCGGTCAGCGGCTGTGCGGTCTCCGCGTCCTTGACGTCGCGTTCCCTGTTCTTGTTCCTGTCCTTGTCCATGTCCTTGACGCTTCCACCAAAAGCCGACATCTCCTGTCGGTTTTTCCAAGGGCATGTGCACGCATAACGAGACAGCCGCATTCCGGCGCACTCCGCGTGCGCCCGCACTGGTGAGGACCGATGCTGGACCCGTGATGGACGAGACGGAGTTCTGGGAGATCGTGGACAGCACCCGCGAGGCCGCCGGCGGCGACCCGGAGGACCACGCCGAGCTGCTCGTTGAGCGTCTGGTGGGTTCCGACCCGGACGCGGTGCTGGACTTCGCCCGTCACTTCGAGGCCCGCTACAACCGCGCCTACCGCTGGGACCTGTGGGGCGCGGCCTGGGTGCTGCTCGGCGGCGCGAGCGACGACGCCTTCGACTACTTCCGCTGCTGGCTGATCGGCCAGGGCCGGGCGGTCTACGAGGGCGCGGTGCACGACCCCGACGCCCTCGCCGACCTCCTGGACGACTTCGACGAGGATCTTGACGGCGACGGCGAGGATCTCGGCTACGCGGCCGACGAGGCGTACGAGCAGCTCACCGGCGATGTCGCGCCCGATCTCGGCATCCTGCCCGCCCCGCCGGAGCCGACCGGCACCCCCATCGACTTCGAGGACGACGCGGTGATGGCGCGGCAGTACCCGAAGCTGTGGGACCGCTTCATGTCCGACTGAGGCTCCCCCGCCGCGGGCCCGGCAGCGCGCTCAGAAGTGTGTGCCGCCGTCGACGCGCACCTCGGTGCCCGTGATGAAGCGGCCGTCGTCCGAGGCGAGCATGGCGACGACGGACGCGACCGTCTCGGGGCCCGCGAAGCCCTGCCCGAGGGCGGGCGCCAGCTTCACGAAGAGGCTCATGTCGGCGTCCGCGGGCAGCCCGGGGCCGACGCTGCGCCTGCTCTCGCCCGAGCCGTCGGTCATCCCGGAGGAGATGGAGCCCGGCTGCACGGCGGTGAACCGTATGCCCTGCTTGCCGTACTCGCTCGCCAGGGCGTGCGTCATGGACTGGATGCCGCCCTTGCTCGCCGCGTACGCCGCCATGTACGGGTGGGCGAACATCGCCGAGGTGGAGCTGAAGTTGACGACGGCGGGGCCATTGCCTTCGAGGAGCGCCGGTATCGCCTCACGGATCATCAGGAACGTGCCGGTGAGGTTGACGCCGATGACCTGGTTGAAGGCGGCGAGGCTGGTCTCGTGGGTGTGCGAGGAGCGCAGGACACCGGCCGCGTTCACCAGGACGTCCAGGCCGCCGAGCGCGGTCACGGCGGCGGCGACGCCCGCGCGCACGGAGTCCTCGTCGGCGATGTCCACCACGGCGGTGGTCAGCCGCTCCGCGTCCGCGCCGGCCTTGGCGACGGTGTCGTTCAAGCCGTCCTCGCTGACGTCGGCGGCGACGACCCGGCCCCCTTCGGCCAGTATCCGCAGGACGGTGGCCTGTCCGATGCCGGACCCGCCACCGGTCACCAGGGCGCGGCGGCCCTCGTAGCGGTTCAGGGTGTACGCGGCGGTCGTCTCCATGGCGTTTCTCCACTCACTGACTGACACATCATGCCTAGCTGGCACATTGTGCCACCATGTCGACGCGCCCGTAACCGCCCCCGAGGCTCGTGGGGGGGGCGGCTATCGCTGTTCCGGGGCGAACACCATCATCGTCACGTCGTCCCGTACGGCACCCGCGTGCCGCATGACGTCCGACCAGATCTGCTCCGTCAGCGCCGCCGGGTCCTCGATGACCGCCGGGTCGGCCTGGATCATGCCGGAGAGGCGTTCGATGACGGGGTAGAAGGCGCCGGACGCGTCCCTGGCCTCGCAGACGCCGTCGGTCAGGGCGAGCAGCCGGTCCCCGGCGGACAGCGGCACCGTCAGCGGTTCGGGCGGGGCGGCCCCCGCGATGCCGAGGCCGAGCGGCGCCCCCGGCGCCACCGCGAGCTCGGTGACCTCGGGCCCGCGCAGGAGCAGCGGGGCCGGGTGGCCGCAGGAGACGACGCGGACGACGTCGGAGCCGTCGGGGAACTCCAGGAGCACGGCCGTGGCGAACAGCTCGGTGTGCTCCTCGTCCGCCGAGTCGACGATGAGCCTGCGGTCGAGGCGGGCCGCGACGCCCTCCAGGTCGGGCTGGTCGAGGACCGCCTCGCGGAAGGCGCCGAGCAGCGAGGCCACCGTGCCGACGGCGGCGAGCCCGTGGCCCTGCACGTCGCCGACCAGGGCGCGTACGCCGTGCTCCGAACTGCGCACGTCGAAGAAGTCGCCGCCGACCAGGGATTCGCGCTGCGCCGCCTGGTACAGGCCCGCGCACCGCACCCGGCCGACCCGGTCGGGCAGCGGCGGCAGCACCGCGAGCTGGGCCGCCTCCGCGACAGTGCTGACCGCCACGAGCTGCCGTTCGCGGCGGCTGCGGACCCAGGCGACGAGCACGCTGAGCAGCGCGATGAAGGTGATCGTCAGCTCGTCGCTGTTGCCGGGGTGGCCGAGGCCCAGATCGGGCAGGGAGAGCAGCAGCAGGACGAGGCCGCCGAGCAGGGCGGTGGCGGCGGGCCCGTAGGACAGGGCGGCGAGCGGCGAGACGGCGGCCACCAGGAAGCTCAGGTCCAGCGTCCTCGGCGTGAGGAGCTGGACGGCGGCGACCGCGGCGAGGACCAGCGGCGGCGGCCACCGCACCCAGGGCGGGGGCGGCGTCCCGCGCAGCAGCCAGTCGCGCTGCTCCGCGTCACGCCGTCTGGCCGCCGCCCTGATCACCCCCTCACGCTCCTACGCGCGCGGGGACACCGCACGCCGGGCCGGTCCGTCGGGTGCCCGGCCCGGGCGGCGGTCAGAGAGCGCGGCCCATGAGTACGTCGTCGACGTACTCGCCCTCCAGCAGGAACTCGCCGGGCAGCACCCCCTCGACCACGAAGCCCTCCGCCTCGTAGAGCTTGCGGGCCGGCGTGTTGTGCCCGAGGACCCGCAGGGTGACGCGCCGCGCGCCCTGCCCGCGTGCCCGGTCCAGGGCGGCGCGCATCATCCGCCGGCCGACGCCCTTGCCGCGCGCCTCCGCGGCGACCAGGAAGCCCTGGATCTGGCGCACGTGCGCGTTCGAGTACAGCGGGGTGGGGAAGCCGATCTTCACATAGCCGACGAGCCGCCCGTCCAGTTCGGCCACGAGGTGGTCGTGCGGGCCGAAGCGGTCGTTGAAGAAGGGTTCGTAGGGCGGCTCGGGGCGGGGCAGGACCGCGTGCAGCGGGGACCAGGCGGCGCGGTCGAGGCGGGCGAGCGCGTCGTCGTCGGCGAGCAGGGCGGTGCGTATGTGCAACTCCGGCATGGCGTCACTGTACGGCGGTCGCGCCGCGGCCCACCCGGCGTTTTCCGTGCCCGCCACGGAACGCCACCGACGCCCCTTCCGGAAGCAGGACGGGGCGGGACGGGGCGGGAAGGGACAGGATGGGAGCCATGGAAACCACACGGTCCCGCGTCGCCGTCTCCGGCGCCTCCGGGCTCATCGGCACGGCGCTCACCCGCTCCCTCACCGCGGACGGGCACGACGTGGTCCGCCTGGTGCGCAGAGCGCCCCGCAGCGCCGACGAGGTGCGCTGGGACCCCGCGAGCGGCCGCGTCGACACGGCGGGGCTCGTGGGCTGCACGGCCGTCGTCAACCTCGCGGGCGCCGGGATCGGCGACCACCGCTGGACGGCCGCCTACAAGCGGGAGCTCCGGGACAGCCGGGTCCTCGGCACCTCCGCGCTCGCCGCGGCGGCGGCCTCCCTCGACGAACCGCCCCGCGTGTTCCTCAACGCCGGGGCGATCGGCTACTACGGGGACACCGGCGCGCGGGCGGTGGACGAGAGCGCCCCCGCGGGCACGGGGTTCCTGCCGGCCCTCTGCGTGGAGTGGGAGGAGGCCACAGCCGCCGCGCAGGAGGCGGGCATCCGTACCGTCATCGCCCGCAACGGCCTCGTCGTGGCCCGCGAGGGCGGCGCCTGGGCACGGCTCTTCCCGCTCTTCAAAGTGGGCCTCGGCGGGCGCCTCGGCAACGGCGGGCAGTACTGGAGCTACATCTCCCTGCACGACGAGGTGGCCGCCCTGCGGCACCTCCTCACCACCGAGACCCTGTCGGGCCCGGTCAACCTCACCGCCCCCGACCCGCTGACCAACGGCGAGATCACGGCCGCGATGGGCCGCGTGCTGCGCCGCCCCACGCTGTTCCCCGCCCCCGCCCCGGCGCTGCGCCTGGTGCTGGGCGAGATGGCGGGCGACGTCCTGGGCAGCCAACGGGTCCTGCCCGCCCGCCTCCTGGAGTCGGGATTCGCGTTCACCCACCCGGGCATCGAGGAGACGCTGCGGGCGGCGCTCGCGTAGCCGGGGGCGTGCGACCCGCGTGCGACCGTGCTCGGTCCGTGCGCGACTGCCCCGGTGTTCGGGCGCTCCTACGCTCGGTTCGAACCCCCGTATTCGAGAGCTCTGTTGCGGGCATCTGGTCCCCAACAAGCCCGCGCGACCTCTGGGAGGGGCACGTGCTAGAGCCTGCGCACCATGCGGACGTCGTCATCGTGGGGGCCGGGGCCGCGGGGCTCTCGGCCGCGCATCGGCTGACCAGCGCCGGAGTAACGACCGTTGTCCTGGAAGCCGCCCCTTACGTCGGCGGCAGGATGGCGACCGAGAAGGTCGACGGCTTCCGGCTCGACAGGATCGGGCAGTTGCTCACCACCTCGTACCCGGAGCTGCGCCGCACGCCGGGGCTGGGCGCGCTCGTCCTGCGCCCGTTCGCGCCCGGCATCCTGGTGCACAGCGACGGCCGTCACCACCGGGTGGCGGAGCCCGTGCCCGGGCGGAGCGCGAGAGGCGCACTCACGGCGGCGCGCGCCCTGGCGAGCGCCCCCCTCGTGCCGCGCGCCGCGAGGCCCGCGCCGAGGTCCGCGTCGCGCCCCGCTCCCCTCGGCCGCCCGCTCGACCAGGCCCGGCTCGGCGCCGCGCTCGGCCGCATCGGGGCGACCCCCGTCGAGCGGCTGCTCGGCCGCCCCGAACTCCCCGCACGCAAAGCCCTCGCTGCCCGCGGACTGCCCCCGCGCACCATCGACGGCTTCCTGCGCCCGCTGCTGTCCACGCTGCTCTGCGACGCCGGCCTGACCACTTCCAGCCGGTGCGCGGACCTCGCCCTGCACGCCTACGCGCGCGGCCGGCTCTGCCTGCCCGAGGGTGGCGCCGAGGCACTGCCCGAACTGCTCGCCGCGGCGCTGCCGCCCGGCACGGTGCACCACGGCGTCCGGGTCACCTCGGTCTCCACGACCTCCGTCACCACCGCCGAGCACGGCGAGATCGGCTGCCGGGCCGTGCTGCTCGCCACCGACGCCCGCGCCGCCGCGGAGCTGCTCCCCGGGCTGCGGGTGCCGCCCTTCCACGAGGTGACGGTCTTCCACCACACCGCGCCGGAGCCGCCGCTCGAGGGCTCAGGGCTGCTGCTGGACGCCGACCGGGCGGGCCCCGTCGCCCACACGGCGGTCGTCAGTCACGTCGACCCGTCCCGCGCGCCCGCCGGCCGCGTCCTGATCTCGTCCACGGTGCTCGGTCCGCCGCCGGACGAGCGGGCCGTGCGCGCGCACCTCGCCGTGCTCTACGGGGCCCCGACCGACCGCTGGGAACTCCTCGCCCTCCACCACACCCCGGAGGCCGTCCCCGCGATGCCGCCCCCGCACGACCCGCGCCGCCCGGTGCGTCTGCTCGGGGGTCTCTACGTCTGCGGGGACCACCGGGACACCAGTACGGTCCAGGGCGCGCTGCACTCGGGGCGGCGCGCGGCCCACGCGGCCCTCAGGGACTTCGGCATCACCCCGGCGGACGACGGCGACGGTGACCTGCGGGAGGCCATGCCCGTCGCCGCCTGACCGTCCCGGCCGGGGGCCGCCGTCCATCCGAGGCCGCCGTCCATCCACGGCCGCCGTCTATCCGAAGGCCGCGGCGACCTTGTCGCGGTATCCCCGCACCGGTGCCGCGTCGCGGTACGGCTCAAGGCGGCGCTCGAAGTCGCGTACGTACTCGTGCGCCCGTGCGGACCGCATCTCCGCGGCGGCCTGCGCGGCCTCGGCCCCCAGCTGGCAGGCCTGCTCCAGGTCGCCGAGGCCGAGCCGTGACGTGGCCAGCACCACCCGGCAGAACAGACGGCTGCGCGCGAAGGCGGGGGCGCGCAGTTGCAGGGACCGCTCGGCGTGCTGGACGGCGACGCGGTACTGCTGGAGGTCGCGGTGGCTGTGCCCGAAGTCGTCGGCGAGCTGGGCCTCGTCGAAGAAGCGGGCCCAGTGCGGCACCTCGTCGCCGGGCCTGGCCGCCTCCAGGGACCGCTCGGCCCGCTGGAGCGAGGCCGTGCAGGGCCGCACCTCGCCGAGCACCCCGTGGCCGCGCGCCTCCGCGGCGTACAGCAGGGCCTGCACGACGGGCGGCGCGGACGAGCCGACGCCCTGCTGGGCGACGCGCGCGAGCTGCACGGCCTCGCGTCCGTGCCCGAGGTAGACGGCCTGGCGGCTCATGGTGACCAGGACGTAGGAGCCGAAGGCCCGGTCACCGGCCGCCTGCGCGAGCCGCAGCGCCTGGACGTAGTACCGCTGGGCCAGGCCGTGCGCCGCGATGTCGTACGAGGTCCAGCCCGCGAGGCGGGTCAGATCGGCGGCCGCCGCGAAGAGCCGCCGGCCGGCCTGCTCGCCGTAGGTGCCGCGCAGCATCGGCTCGGCCTCGTGCTCCAGGTAGCGGACGAGGGCCTGCCGGGCGTGCCCGCCGCCGTACGCGTTGTCGAGCGCGCGGAAGAGTTCGCCGACGGAGCGGAGCGCCGCGATGTCGCCGCTGGTCACCCGCTGTCCGGGCGTGCGGTCGGACTCCCTGCGCTGGCGGGGCACGGCGGGGCGCCCCTGCGGGGGCACGCGTACCGGGCCGGGGTCGGTGTCGCCGCGGCCCACCCGCTCGTCGGCCCTGCCGATCAGCCAGTCGCGGCTCGGCACGACGAGCCCGGCCGGGGTGAAGGCGATCTTCCGGAGCTCGGCGTGGCTTCCGGAGTCCTTGCGCCAGAGACCGCCGACGATGTCGACGGCCTCCTCGGGGGTGGCGGCGAACTCCAGGCCCGCGTAGACCGGGGCGCACGCGTCGAGGCCGAGGTCCTGCGCGCTCAGGCGGCGCCCGAGCCGCCGGGTGAAGACCTCGGCGATCAGCGCGGGCGTGGTGCCTCTGGGCTGCTGGCCGCGCAGCCACCGGGTCACGGACGTCTTGTCGTACCGCAGGTCGAGGCCGTGTTCGAGGCCGAGCTGGTCGACGCGGCGCGCGAGGCCCGCATTGGAGAACCCGGCCTCCGCGATGAGTGCGGAGAGCTGGCGGTTTGGGGTGCGCTGCGGGGGTCGTTCCGTCATCGGCTGTGCGGTCTCCTGCCTTTCGGCCTGCCTTGAGCAGCCCTTATGGCTCCGTGAACGGCGCGAATGTAACGGCCATCACAGCCTCTATCGTCACCTTCACCCCGCATTCATCCGATCGTGTGAGGAACCCGGGCCTGAGTTGCCGGACCAGGGGGCCCGTACAGTGGCAGGTGGCGCGATATGTGCACGGTGAACGTTCAGGGAGGCACCTGCCGTGAGTGAGTTTCGGTTCGTCCGACTGGGCTTCGGCCCCGACGCCGTGGAGTACCGGGAGGCCTGGGACGAGCAGCGCCGCGTACACGCCGCCCGTTTCGCCGACGAGGCCCCCGACACCTGCCTGCTCGTCGAGCATCCGCCGGTCTACACCGCGGGCCGCCGCACCGCTGACGACGAGCGCCCGCTGGACGGGACCCCGGTCGTCGACGTGGACCGCGGCGGCAAGATCACTTGGCACGGCCCCGGCCAGCTCGTGGGCTACCCGATCCAGAAGCTGCCGCGACCGGTCGACGTCGTAGCACATGTACGCCGTCTGGAAGAGGCTCTTATCCGTACGTGTGCGGAGTTCGGCGTGGAGACCAGCCGCGTCGAGGGACGCAGCGGCGTCTGGGTCCTCGGCGACCCCGTGGAGCAGCGCCCGGCGCTCGGCGGCCTCTCCCTCGACTTCGACCCGCGGCTGACGGACGAGGAGTTCGACGCCCGGTTCAACGGCCCGGAGTACGCGCCGTCCAACGCGGGCCAGCGCCGCGAGGACCGCAAGATCGCCGCCATCGGCATCCGTGTCGCCAAGGGCGTCACGATGCACGGCTTCGCGCTCAACGTGAACCCGGACAACACCTGGTTCGACCGGATCATCCCGTGCGGCATCCGCGACGCGGGCGTCACGTCCCTCTCGTACGAGCTGGGCCGCGAGATCACCATCGCCGATGTGCTGCCCGTGGCCGAGCGGCATCTGCGCGACGTACTGGAGAACGCGGAACTCAAGCCGCGCCTGGTCGAGAAGCCGGTGGAGCCGGAGGCGGCGCCCGCGCCGGAGAAGGCCTCCGCCTAGCGGATACGGCACTGGGGGAATGGACCCCCTTGGCCAGAGGTTGGCCGGTAGTAAGCCCAACGACATCACGGGCGTACCCTGGTGTGCGCCGAAGAATCGAAGCTACAGGGAGCCGATGTGTCCGCAGTCGCACCCGACGGACGCAAGATGCTGCGCCTGGAGGTCCGGAACAGCCAGACCCCCATCGAGCGCAAGCCCGAGTGGATCAAGACCCGGGCGAAAATGGGCCCCGAGTACAACGCCCTGCAGAAGCTCGTGAAGAGCGAGGGCCTGCACACGGTCTGCCAGGAGGCGGGCTGTCCGAACATCTACGAGTGCTGGGAAGACCGCGAGGCCACGTTCCTCATCGGCGGCGACCAGTGCACCCGGCGCTGCGACTTCTGCCAGATCGACACCGGCAAGCCGCAGGCCCTCGACCGCGACGAGCCGCGCCGCGTCGGCGAGTCCGTCGTCACGATGGACTTGAACTACGCCACGATCACCGGCGTCGCCCGCGACGACCTCGAGGACGGCGGCGCCTGGCTGTACGCGGAGACCGTGCGCCAGATCCACGCCCTGACGGCGGAGCGCGAGGCCGGCCAGACCAAGGTCGAGCTCCTCATCCCCGACTTCAACGCCGAGCCCGAGCAACTCGCCGAGGTCTTCTCCTCGCGCCCCGAGGTGCTCGCGCACAACGTCGAGACGGTGCCGCGCATCTTCAAGCGCATCCGCCCCGGCTTCCGCTTCGAGCGCTCGCTGGAGGTCATCACGCGGGCGCGTGAGGCGGGGCTGATCACGAAGTCCAACCTCATCCTCGGCATGGGCGAGGAGCGCGAGGAGATCAGCGACGCGCTGCACCGGCTGCACGAGGCGGGCTGCGAGCTCATCACGATCACGCAGTACCTGCGCCCGTCGGTGCGCCACCACCCCGTGGAGCGCTGGGCCAAGCCGCAGGAGTTCGTGGAGCTGAAGGAGGAGGCCGAGGAGATCGGCTTCTCGGGCGTCATGTCCGGCCCGCTGGTCCGCTCCTCGTACCGCGCCGGACGCCTGTACAAGATGGCGATGGAGCAGCGCGGCGCGGTCACGCCGGCGTGACGCGGGGCGCCACAGCGTAATCCGGGACCCCACGGCGTGACCCGGGACACCACGGCGTGACGCGGGCACATGCCGGGCGCGTGGGCCTTGTGTGAATCGCCGCACAAGTAGCTACCGACCGGTAGAAGCCGCAACGACGCGGTCCGTACGATTCCGCAGGTGGCGGACGCGTAGGGACCGCGTCGTCGTTTTTGGGCCAGGCATGAATGTTTCATCGGCGTTTGACCGGTCGGTCACGCCCTGGTAACACCAGTCAGTGACCCTGATATCACCGCACGTGCACCCTTACCCATAGCCGCTCGCCGCTCCTCATCCGAGCTCCGTTCCCCAGGAGGGCCCCACCATGCAGGCCGCGCCCGTACGCGCCACCGCCATCCCGTCCGTCTCCGTCGCCCTGCGCGCCGTCGAGTCGCTCCTCATGAGCGGCGGCCAGCGCACCGCACGCCGCAACGCCTGGACTTCCGTGCTCGAGGACCGCCGCCGCGCCAAGGACCGGGTCGAGGCGCTGCGCGTGTTCGAGGAGACCGTGGCAACCCGCACGTCGTAGTAGCCTCCGGGGACACGTAGACTCAGCAGCATGGCGAGGAAGGAATCCACCGCGGCGGATGCGGCCGCGGAGCCAGGGCGACTCAAGCAGATCGCTCTGACCTACAAGATGACCCGTCGGGCCGACTCAAAAATCGGTCTGATCATCGCGGCTGTGGGAATCGTCACCTTTGGTGTCTTCCTCGCGATCGGCTTCTTGATCGGTCACCCCGTCTATCTGGGCATTCTCGGCTTCCTGCTCGCCTTCCTCGCGATGGCGATCGTCTTCGGACGCAGGGCCGAGCGTGCCGCCTTCGGGCAGATGGAGGGCCAGCCCGGAGCGGCGGCCGCGGTGCTCGACAAGATCGGCCGGGGCTGGACGACGACCCCAGCGGTCGCGATGAACCGCAGCCAGGACGTGGTGCACCGCACCGTCGGCAAGGCCGGCATCGTCCTGGTGGCCGAGGGCAACCCGAACCGGGTGAAGGGCCTGCTGGCCGCCGAGAAGAAGAAGATGGCCCGCATCGTGGCGGACGTGCCGGTGCACGACGTCATCGTCGGTACCGCCGAGGACACGGTCTCCCTCAAGAAGCTGCGCACGACGCTCCTGAAGCTGCCGCGCGTGCTCACGGGCCCGCAGGTCACGGCCACCAACGACCGGCTGCGCGCCATGGGCGACCTGATGTCGAACATGCCGCTCCCGAAGGGCCCCATGCCGAAGGGCATGCGGATGCCTCGCGGCGGCCCGAAGATGAAGTAGCGTCCCGCTTCTCCCACGAGCGGTCTCGCGAGAGTCGCTACGAGAGTCTTGACGGCGAAGGCCCCGGAACCTGTTCGGTTCCGGGGCCTTCGCCGTGTTCGGGGGCTTCGCCGTGCTCGGGGGCTTCGCCGTGCTCGGGGGCTTCGCCGTAAGGGGTACTCAGATCCGGATCTGGACGGCGCGGGCGAGGCGGTCGTGCAGGCCGCGGCCGTCGCGGTCCCAGATGAGGGCAGGGATCGCGACGCAGAGCAGGACGCTGCGGATGAGCACGCGTCCGATGCCGAGCCGTCCGCCGCCCTCGGCGACCAGGCGCAGCCGGAAGAGGGCCTTGCCCGGCGTGCAGCCGACCGTGCCGACGGTGAGCACGCTCAGGACGAAGAAGATGCCGAGCGCCCAGTTGCCCATGGCCTGCTGGTCACCGCGGGCGAACAGACCGTATGCGATCAGCATGCACAGGCCCCAGTCCACAGCGATGGCGCCGATGCGGCGGCCGGGCCGCGAGATCGATCCCGGCCCCTCCTCCGGCAGACCGAGCTGCTGGCCCCGGTACCCGAAGTCGACTCCGGCGTCCTCCGCGGCCGCGCGCGGGCCCGACAGCCACGATCCGATTGCTTGCCTGTTGTCCACCCGTCCACGGTACTGCGCGCGGGTGCGTACGGGACCGGGCGGGGTAGGCGACGGGGGAAACCCGGCGGCCGGTGCCCCCGGGCCGGTTAACTTCGGCGAAACAAATGGGTCACGCTTGAGAAATCCCCCGTCCTTATGGTCGGGTCCCAGCGTGTGCCACCGCACTGGCCGCACAATGAGCTGCAACCCCGTCCCGCCCCGGGCGGGAGTAGGAGGAGTTGGATGTTGTTCCAGAACGCCGACGACGCGAAGAAGTACATCGCGGACGAGGACGTCAAGTTCATCGACGTCCGCTTCTGCGACCTGCCCGGTGTCATGCAGCACTTCACGATCCCGGCGGCGGCGTTCGACCCGGACGAGGAGCTGGCCTTCGACGGTTCGTCGATCCGTGGCTTCCAGGCCATCCACGAGTCCGACATGGCGCTGCGCGCGGACCTGTCGACCGCCCGGGTCGACCCGTTCCGCCGCGACAAGACCATCAACATCAACTTCTTCATCCACGACCCGATCACGGGCGAGCAGTACAGCCGTGACCCGCGGAACGTGGCGAAGAAGGCTGAGGCATACCTGGCCTCCACCGGCATCGCCGACACCGCGTTCTTCGGTCCCGAGGCCGAGTTCTACGTCTTCGACAACGTCCGCTTCCAGACGTCGGCGAACGAGAGCTTCTACCACATCGACTCCGAGGCCGGCGCCTGGAACACCGGTGCGGTCGAGAACAACCGCGGCTACAAGGTCCGCTACAAGGGCGGCTACTTCCCGGCCCCGCCGGTCGACCACTTCGCCGACCTGCGCGCCGAGATCTCCCTGGAGCTGGACAAGAACGGCCTCCAGGTGGAGCGCCAGCACCACGAGGTCGGCACGGCAGGCCAGGCGGAGATCAACTACAAGTTCAACACGCTGCTCGCCGCGGCCGACGACCTGATGCTCTTCAAGTACATCGTGAAGAACGTCGCCTGGCGCAACGAGAAGACCGCGACCTTCATGCCGAAGCCGATCTTCGGTGACAACGGCTCGGGCATGCACGTCCACCAGTCCCTCTGGGCCGGCGGCGACCCGCTCTTCTACGACGAGCAGGGCTACGCGGGCCTCTCGGACATCGCGCGCTACTACATCGGCGGCATCCTCAAGCACGCCCCGTCGCTCCTGGCCTTCACGAACCCGACGGTGAACTCGTACCACCGCCTGGTCCCCGGCTTCGAGGCCCCGGTCAACATGGTCTACTCGCAGCGCAACCGCTCCGCGGCCATGCGTATCCCGATCACGGGTTCGAACCCGAAGGCCAAGCGCGTCGAGTTCCGCGCGCCGGACCCGTCCTCGAACCCGTACCTGGCGTTCTCGGCGCTGCTGATGGCCGGCCTGGACGGCGTGAAGAACAAGATCGAGCCGCCGGAGCCGATCGACAAGGACCTCTACGAGCTGGCCCCCGAGGAGCACGCCAGCGTCGCCCAGGTCCCGACGTCCCTCCCGGCCGTCCTCGACGCCCTTGAGGCGGACCACGAGTACCTGCTGGCCGGCGGCGTCTTCACCCCCGACCTGATCGAGACGTGGATCGACTACAAGCGCACGAACGAGATCGCCCCGATCCAGCTGCGCCCGCACCCGCACGAGTTCGAGCTGTACTTCGACATCTAAACCGCGGGACCGGGTGGCCTGGGTGATCGGGGGAATTCCCGTTCTCACCGCACTCATCAAGTGGCAGTGAAGGGACCGGTCGTGGGGGGGGGGGGGGGGGGGGGGGGGGGGGGGGGAGGGGGGAGGGGGGGGGAGGGAGGGGGGGGGGGGTGGGGTGGTGGGGGGGGTTCCGCCCCCCCCCCCCCCCCCCCATTCATGGCGGGGGCGGGGGGTTCCTTTTTTGCCCCCCCCCCCCCCCCCCCCCCCCCCCCCCCCCCGCCCCGACTCGGCCTCAAGGAGCGGGGACTGCCCTACGTCCCGTCCTGGCAGCGGAGGCGGGTGCGGAGCGGTTCGCCGAAGTGACCTGGCGGCAGGGCAGTAAGGGCGCGATGAGCTCACGGTTCGCGGTGCTGACTGTGCGGCCCGCGAGCGAGCAGCCCCTGGCCGCAGCCAGGAGGCGGGCGGCGGCCACAACCGGTGGGACGTCCTGCCCACCCAGACGCTGCTGGTCGAGCGGCCGCACGGCCAGGACGCTCCGCCGGATCACTGGATCTCGAATCTGCCCGCCACCACACCGACCGCCGACCTGGTGCGGTGGCCAAGATGCGCTGGCGGATCGAGCACGACTACCGCGAGCTCAAACACGGCCTCGGCCTGGACCACTTCGAGGGCCGCACCTGGCGTGGCTGGCACCACCACGTCATCCTTGTCACCGCCGCCCAGGCATTCCTTGCCCTCTCAGGCGGCTCCACCCAAAAGCCCACACACCGGCCTGACCGTCTACCGAGCGATGCCAGCGATGCACGCACGCAAGGCAACCCCCTCGACGCCGACGCCGGCACGTGGGCGGCCGACATGGTCCGGGGCCTGCCCCCGATGACCCGCGACCAAATCCTCACCATCGAGGTCTACCGCCTCGCGTTCCCGTGGTTGCCGTGGAGCCTGGTGAAGGACCCCGCCGCCTAGGCCCGCACACCACAGCGCCCCCGCTCCTGCGCCGTCAGGAACGGAGGCATCTGCGTGGGCGACGGGACGTCGGGGATCACCGCCGCCCGGCTCTAGGGAACGGCCTCTTCCTCGTAGCGGACGTAGCCGAGACTGTCTCTGGCGGATGTGCGGACAGCGGCATGACCCGCATCACGAATCGGCACACTCCGCACAGGTAGATGATGCGCCCGCCGACGCTCGCCGCGTGCTCGATGGCGACGGCCACCGCGTCGCTCGTCTCGTCGTCACACTCGCGGCAGACCTGGATCACGACGGCCGCCTCACAGTGACGGGGGCGCATACGATCTCGTCCGGCGCGGCCAGGCGGACGTGCTCCGGGCGGACCTCGCTCTCGCGGCCTCCCATCGGGGGCCTGATCTGCACGAACGGACCGCAGGCACCCATGAGCCTGCCCAGGCGCCGCCTGTTCTCGTCGATGACCAGCGCGCCGACGCCCAGCTCTTCGACCACGGCCCTTGCCGCTGCTCCGGCCACCATTCCCTGTACTTGTCCCCGACCGATACTGTCGACCATGTCGACGCTCCTCCAAGCGTTGGCCACGCCTCCGGACGTTCGCGCGTCGCGGGGGTCTTTATCTCGATCCTGAACCCCCGTCAGGGACGTATCTCGCCGTTCCTGAGGACAGTTGGAACGCCTGGGCGCTACCTTGAAGAAGGCCCAAATGTCTCGGGGGACTACCTTGAACACAGCCTTGCGATCAGCTATGGATTCGGCCGGACAGTCGCCGCGCCGATTGGCTGCGCGCCTCGGGGTAACCGGCAAGACCATCGAGCGGTGGCTGTCGGACGAAGACCTGGTTCCGCACGCACGGAACAGGCAGGACGCCGCAGAGGCGTTGGGAGTGGACGAAGAGATGCTGTGGCCCAAAGTCGTCAAGGAACGGATCAAAACAGGGGGCGACCTGGAGATCGTCCAGTCGTACGCATACCGGTCCGCCGCGCCATCGTCGCTATGGGCAGACCTCACACAGAACGCGGCCCACGAAATCCTCTTCGCGGGCTACACGAACTACTTCCTGTGGAGCCAGGTCCCCGCCTTCTCCGAGATGCTGCGCCGTAAGGCCGCGTCCGGCTGCCGCGTCCGCTTCCTGATCGGCAACCCAGAGGACGAAGTGACGCGGCATCGCGAGTCCATCGAGGACACTGCCCTGAGCGTCTCGACGCGCTGCCGGATCACCCTGGAGGCGCTCGGCCGGCTGGGGACCGTCGAAGGACTCGAAGCCCGCTTCAGTGCACCGGAGGACGCGGCGAACCACGTGTCCCTGTCGGTCTTCCGCTTCGACGATCACGCTCTCGTCACGCCGCACCTGGCTCGCCTGGTCGGTCATGACTCTCCGCTCCTGCACCTGCACCGCCGCGCTGACAGCGGCATGTTCGACCGCTTCCGCGATCACGCTGAGGAGCTGTGGGAACGCGGCGTCCCGGTCACCCAGTGATCGCCTAACAACGGGCGCGTAATGCGCTGCAACGGGGGGCGTTGCAGGGTGTTGCGCGCTTGGTCCACTGCGCGAAGAGCAACGCAACAAGGTGCTTGGTGACAGTGAAGAACGAGGCGCTCACGGTCACACCGGGAAGGGATCAAGGACCTGACCCGCACGTTTGCCCGTCTGCACCAAGAATCGACAGAGGGAAATGCGGGCGATAGGCGCACAGGGTCCTCCTGGCATGCACTCCTATTCGCAGTGCAAACAAGTCCGCAAGCCACTTGAGGCGGACTTCACTCAGGAATAGCACCACGCCCACTGGTCATGCCCAGTCATGAGTGCGGCGATCCGACGCCGTGGAGAAGGGGCGCCGGGGATCATGCGGTTGTTGGCCGTCGCTGCCGCATTGACCGAGCCATCCATGTTGCTCAGTTCGTTCATGGCATTGGTCAGCGGATAGGGAGGATTGCCGGCCAGCTCGGGGAACTTGAGTGAGCCGTAAAAGCGCTTGTCTGCGGCCCTCGGTGCGTTCGGCGCCATGCCCTACGAAGGCCCTTAGCGGCAGGTGCGCAGGCAGTTGATGTGCGTCCTTTCGCCAGCATTCGCCACCCCGGAACTACGGGCTGCGCTACTGGAGCGCCCGCTACGTTGCGGAGAGCCCGATGCGTTCTCTCCCTGCACGCCCACCTCGACCAGGTGGGTCCCAACAAGGTTGGGAACGACGAGAGACGGGAGATCGGGCGAGATGGAGCGATCAACGCGACGGAGGAAGTGCCGCAAGCGAAGCCAGTTACCGGACTGGGTTCAGCTCGCGACCCTGCTCCTCACTGCGGTCACTGCCATCGCGGGGTGTGTCGAGCACTTTGCGTGACACGTCAGGGAGAGTCCGGACGGCTGGTGGGGCAAGCGAGCCCGACCGCTTTCCACTCGGCCGGACCCGCCTGCGGCCCTGCACGGGGGCCTGGCCTCGGGGTGCTTCCCGGGGCCAGGTCCTATGCAGCGCCGGAGCCATCCAGCTCCTCAACGAGCAAACACCAAGTCGACGGGAGCATCAAGCATCCGCAGCCCCGTCCATGATCAATATCATGGCGCAATGCCGTCGCGAACCCCTGGCGTTAGGGGGTGGCGCGGGCCTCACCGGACATAGATCTTTCAGAATGCACTGGTGACAGCCCTGCAAGGGGTGGCGAACCCTGGCGTATAGCGTCGTTGGCGGCCGACGGGGAGGAGTGAGGGCGGCCGGACCGGCTCAGGTGAGAGGGATGACGCGGTAGTGCGTCGTCAGGCGGCCGTCCTGGTCCAGGACGTGGAAGGCCACTGCCGGGGGCAGGTCCTTGTGTACGTGGTGGGTCGCGTGGGTCTGGTGTTCCCAGGGGAGGCGGAGGGTCGAGACCACGCCTGGGGCCACCAGGAGGGGTTTGCCCGCGAACGTCGTTGCCGCGGCGGTGTGTGCGTGGCCCGCCAGGAACGCCGTCACGTTCGGGTGCCGGGCGGTCAGGGCGGCCAGGCGCTCCTCGTCGAACTGGCGGATCTCGTCCACGTACGGCGTGTGCAGCGGGACCGGTGGGTGGTGGAAGGCGATCAGCGCGGGGACGTCGGGGGCCTTTGCCAGTGTGTCCGACAGCCACCTCAGGGTCTCGTCCTCCAGTCTGCCGTGGTGCTTGCCGGGGACCGACGTGTCGCACAGGGCCAGGACGAAGCGGTCCGTCACGTACGACTGGTTGACCGGGGCCTGGCTCGTGGGCTCCGCCAGCAGGTGTTCGCGGTGGGCGGGGCGCACGTCGTGGTTGCCGGGGCAGGTCAGCAGGGGGTGGCGGGTGGCGAGGAGTTTGCGGGCCTCCGCGTACTCGGACGGAGTCCCGTGGTCCGTGACGTCGCCGGTGACTATCACCGCGTCCAGGTCGTAGGGGAGGTCGTTGAGGTAGTCCATCACCGCGCGGATGCGGGCCTTGCTGCGGCCGCCGTCCTCGGGACGTGTGTCCAGGTGCGTGTCGCTCAGGTGGGCTATCACCGACACCGCCGCCGACAGCGACTCCGCCTCCGCCTCCGCCGACTTCATCCGCGCTTCTGGCATCGCTTCTCGTTTCTTCCGTGCGGTTCTTCTTGCTTCTTCCGGGGAATCTACGGGGCCGAGTTGGGTGCGTTAAGGGCCAGTTGGGCGCGTCTGGCCTGGTTGCGGGCGGCGCTGCGGGCTCAGGCGCGCAGGAAGCGGACCGACGGGGCGCCGGTCTCCCCCGGGGTCACCACCGCCCGTACCCCGTACACGTCCGCGATCAGCTTCTCCGTGATCACCTCGGCCGGAGTGCCCGTCGCGTACGCCCTGCCGTCCTTCAGGATCAGCAGGTGGTCGCAGAACATCGCCGCCAGGTTGAGGTCGTGCAGGGCGATCACGCTGGTGACGGGGAGTTCGGCGACCAGCGTGAGCAGGTCCAGTTGGTGCTGGATGTCCAGGTGGTTCGTCGGCTCGTCCAGGAGGAGTTCGCGGGGTTCCTGGGCCAGGGCCCGTGCGATCTGGACGCGCTGGCGTTCGCCGCCGGAGAGGGTGTGCCAGGACTGGGTCGCCCGGTCCACGAGGCCGGTGCGGGTCAGGGCCTCGGTCACCGCCCGTTCGTCCTCGGGTGACGGGGCCGACCATGCGCGGCGGTGCGGGATGCGGCCCAGGCGGACCACATCTCGTACGGTCAACTCGACCTGGGTCGTGGCGTGTTGTTCCACCACCGCTATGCGTTGCGCCACCGTGCGGCGCGGGGTGTCCGGCAGGGGCCGGCCGTCCAGGGTGACGATCCCGGAGGCCGGGGCGAGGACTCCGGCGAGGATGCGCAGCAGCGTGGACTTGCCCGAGCCGTTCGGGCCGAGGAGCCCCACCGTGGCGCCGGGCGGCGGGGCCAGGCTGACGCCGTCGACGACGAGACGGCCGCCGGCCTCCCGGGCCACGCGTTCGGCGCGCAGACCTTCCCCGGCCGAAGCCCCCAGACCGGCCGAAGCCACCGAAGCTGCCGGAACAGCCGAAGCCCCCGTCCCGGACCTCACGACACCCTCCGCGTCCGGTAGAGCACCGCCACGAACGCCGGTACTCCGATGAGTGACGTCACCACGCCCACCGGCACCTCCTGGGGGTCTAGGGCCGTGCGGGCCAACGTGTCCACCCAGACCAGGAAGACCGCTCCGGCGAGCGCCGTCACGGGGAGCAGCCGGGCGTGGCCCGAGCCGACGAGCGCGCGGGCCGCGTGCGGCAGGACCAGGCCGACGAAGCCGATGGCGCCCGCCGAGCTGACGAGGGCCGCGGTCAGCAGCGCCGTCACGCAGAGGAGGACGAGGCGGGTGCGGGCCACCCGTACGCCCAGTGTCGCCGCCGCCTCCTGGCCGAACGCGAAGGCGTCGAGCGTACGGGCGTGGCCCAGGCAGATCAGCAGCCCCAGCGCGAGCACCGCGCCGCACATCCAGACGTCCGTCCAGCCGGCCCCGCTGAGCGAGCCAAGCAGCCAGAACAGCACGCCACGGGTGGTCTCGGCGTCGCCCGCGGTGAGGATCACGAACGACGTCAGCGCGGAGAAGAGCTGCATGGCGGCCACGCCGGACAGCACCACCCGGTCCGTGGAGCCGCCCAGAGTGTGGCTCAGGAGCAGCACCAGGGCGAACGAGCAGAGCGCCCCGGCGAAGGCGCCCGCCGAGATCGACAGCGCTCCCCCGCCGACGCCGAGGACCACCACCGCGACCGCGCCCGTGGACGCGCCCGAGGACACCCCGAGCACGAACGGATCGGCGAGCGGGTTGCGGAGCAGGGACTGCATGACCGCCCCGCAGACCGCGAGGCCCGCGCCGCAGACCGCGGCGAGCAGGGTGCGCGGCATCCGCAGGTTCCAGACGATGCCGTCCCTGATCGGGGTGAGCCGCGTCTCTCCCCAGCCGAGGTGCGCGGCCACCGCCGACCACACGTCGGCCACGGAGATGTCGGCGGGGCCGATGGTGACGGCCACCGCCACGGAGAGCACGAGTACGGCGGCTCCGGCCGGCCACAGCAGGCTTCGGCGCAGCAGAACCCTGCGCATCAGGCCCCGGCGCAGCAGACCCAGGCGAGGCAGCTTCCGCGCCACAGGAGCGGCGGACGTCACTTGACGAGCCCGAACTTCCGCAGCCCGGCGGCCACTTGCTCGATGCCGTCGACGGTACGGATCGTGGGGTTCATCGCCTGGCCGCTCAGCAGCACGTACCGCTTCTTCTTGACGGCGGTCAGGTTCTTGGTCGCCGGGTTGGACTCCAGGAACCTGATCTTCGCCGCGGCGGACTCCGCCGACTGCGACTTGCGGGTCAGGTCGCCGATGACGAGGACGTCGGGGTCGCGGTCGGCGACGGTCTCCCAGTTGATCTGGGGCCACTCCTCGTGGGTGTCGTCGAAGACATTCTCGGCGCCGAGCTCGCGCGTGATGATCCCGGGGGCGCCGCAGCAGCCCGCCATGTACGGGGCGTCGGAGTTGGCGAACCAGTAGAGGAGGGAGGTGTCGGAGGCGTCGATGTCCTCGGTGGCCCTGGCCACGCGGCCCTTCAGCTCCGCCACCAGCTTCTCGCCGCGCTTCTCTACGCCGAAGACCTTAGCCAAGTCCCGTACCTCGCCGTAGACGGTGTCCATGGTGAGGGTCTTCACGCGCTTGCCGTCGCCGCCGCCGTCGTTGTCCTTGCCCGCGCAGTCGCTGGGCGAGACGTAGACGGGGACGCCGACGTCGGTGAACTTGGCGCGGTCGGCGACGCCGCCCTTGCCGACGGTGTAGAGGAAGGAGGCGCTGACGAAGTCGGGCTCCTTGGAGAGGACCTTCTCCATGGCGGGGTAGCGGTCGGCGAGCCGCTCCACCCCGGCGTTGTCCTTCTCCAGATTCTTCAGGACCGGGTCGGTCCAGGTGCCGGTGCCCGCCATGCGGTCGGCGAGGCCGAGGGAGAGCAGGATCTCCGTGGAGCCCTGGTCGAGCGAGACGGCTCGCTGCGGCGGGGCCTTGACCTCGGTCTTCTCGCCGCAAGAGGCGACTGTCACGGGGTAGCCGTCCCGCGCGGCCCCCGCCGTCCTCGCCCCGTCGGCGGAACCGCCGCCGCAGGCGGTCAGCGTCGCGAGCACTCCCGCGCAGCACAGGGCGAACGGGACGAACCGGTTGAACGGGGAGGACAGAGAGAGCGGGGGAAAGGGGAACTGAAGTATTCGGGCTTTCGAGGACACGTGATCCCTTGAGTCTCACGGCTCATACGCGGAGCCTGGCCTGCGTCACGGCCCCTGCCGCCCGGTGTGCGGGCAGAGGCGCCAGCAGGTCTTCGGACTCGGGATCGACCGGGCGGAGCGCCTTCCCGGGCGTCCGTGGACGCCCAGTGGCCATGTGCTCCGCCCGTCCCCCTCACCGCTGCGCGTCAGTTCCGGATTCGCACCGGATTCCCTGGCCCAGGTGTGGGTTTGACTGGCTTGCGCAAGTTATCACGCGGGCTCAGGGGGTCTTGCCGGGCCTCGGCTCCCCGCGGTAGGTGCCGAAGAACCAGCGGTTGCCCTCGGGATCGGCGATGCCGAATTCGCGACTGCCGTACGGTTTGTCCTCGATCTCCCTGATGATCTCCACGCCGGCCTCGGTGAGGCGGGCGTACAGGGCGTCCACCTGGTCGGTGACGACGTAGGCACCGGAGGCGCCGGGCTTGCCGCACGCGCCGTCGGCCGCGGCCGGGTCGTACGAGCCGAGCATGATGCCGCCGCCCTCGGGCCAGTCGAGCTGGGCGTGGGCGACGCGGCCGCCGTCCTCGTACACGGCGGTGCGCAGGAAGCCGACGGTGCCGACGAAGAAGTCGATCAGGGCGTGGGCGTCCTCGGCCTGGAGGGTGGGCCAGATGGTGGGGGCAGGTGTGGTGCTCTGGGTGGTGTCCATGTCTCTTACTCTCCGTCCGGCGCGTGCGCCCCGGCTTGGATATTCCGGCACTCTTCGGCCAGCCAGCCGGTGGGGCTCGCTCCCGTGTACTGCCGGAAGTCCCGTACGAGGTGGGAGTGGTCGTAGTAGCCGCAGTCGGCCGCGGTCCGTGCCAGGTCCTGCGGGGCGCCCTTCGCGGCGGCGCGGGCCACGGCGGCCTTGGCGTGCTGGAACCGCATCAGGCGCGCCGCCTGTTTCGGGGCGAGGCCCGTCTCGGCGCGGAACAGCGAGGTCAGGCGGCGTTCGCTGAGCGCCACGTGGCGGGAGAGGCCGCCGAGGGTGCCCGCGCCGCGGTGCCTCGCCAGCCAGGCCCAGGCCTCGGCGACCTCCGGGCGTACGGAACCGGCCGCCCGGTCGTCGGCGGCGCGGCGGCGCAGATAGGCGGAGAGGGCGGCGAAGCGGTCCTCCCAGTCGTCGAGCTCGCAGAGGTGCTCACGGAGCTCGGCGGCGCGCTCGCCGAACACGTCCGTGCCGTGGACGACGAGCTCACCGGTCAGCGCGGCCGCGGGCAGGCCGAGGAGCGCGCGGGCCGCGAGGGGGTGGACGGCCAGCTGGATGCCGGCCTCGTGCTCGGGCTGGACGACATGGGCGGGGCGCTGGTGGAGGCCGCCCACGATGATGTCGGTGCGGATGGCGTTCGCGCCGGTGGCCTGGGCGGGGGTGTGGCCGGTGGCGATGGGGCCGTCGAGGGAGAAGATCACCGTCAGGTACGGGGAGGGGAGGCCTCGGTGCAGGGCTGGCCTCTGGCCTGTGGTGCGGTAGCCGGTCGCTGAGATGACCATGCCGTCCAGCGGGGGCACGGTCTGTATGAACTCCCTGGAGGCCATGGGTCCAGTATGCGCGGCCGTTTCTGGCGGGGCCTGGCCGGTTTGTTCTCTGCGGGTCGTGGGGGGCGTTCGCGCAGTTCCCCGCGTCCCTTGGCGGGGCCTGGCCGGTTTGTTCTCTGCGGGTCGTGGGGGGCGTTCGCGCCGTTCCCCGCGCCCCTTGGCCGGGGCCTGACTGGTTTGTTCTCTGCGGGTCGTGGGGGTTTCTCGCGCAGTTCCCCGCGCCCCTACCCGGGGGCTGGCTGGTTTGTTTTCTGCGGGTTGTGGGG
>NZ_JBVJFF010000022.1:28469-106629 GCF_055587985.1 Streptomyces sp. NPDC046335
GGGTTGCCCGCGCCGTTCCCCGCGCCCCTACCCGGGGCCTGGCCGGTTCGTTTTCTGCGGGTCGTGGGGGTTGCCCGCGCCGTTCCCCGCGCCCCTACCCGGGGCCTGGCCGGTTCGTTTTCTGCGGGTCGTGGGGGTTGCCCGCGCCGTTCCCCGCGCCCCTATCCGGGGCTGAGCGGTCCGTGGTCTCTGCGGGGCGTGGGGGGTGCTCGCGTCGTTCCCCGCGCCCCTTGGCCGGGCCCTGATACCCCGCGTGGGGCGGGGCACTCCCTCCATGGCTGGTGACTTCGATCATGGGGGTTTCGTGGGGGTGGGTCGTAGCATGGCGCGCCGCTCCGGATGGAGTCGTGCTTGGTCTCAGGGATGGCGGGTCGCGGGAAACATGGCTGTACGCGCAGGGAAGAAACTGGCCGCACTCGGAGTGGCGGGGGCGCTCGCCGGAGCTGTCGCCGCGGGCAGCGCGCTCTGGCCGGTCTCCGAGGCGGAGGCCGCGGGCACGTCCGCCAAAACCGCCGCAGGCGAGCTCTCGCACTGGCCGAAGCCCGTCGCGAAGAAGCTCGGCAAGGTCATCGCGGCCAACGACCACAAGGGCGCCTACGCGGTCTTCGACGCGGACAACACCACGTACCGCAACGACCTCGAGGAGTCACTGCTGCCCTTCCTGGAGATGAAGGGCCTGCTGACCCGCGAGACCATGGACCCGTCCCTCGAGGTCATCCCCTTCAAGGACACCGCCGGGCACAAGGAGAGCCTCTACAGCTACTACAACCGGCTCTGCGAGGTGGACGACCAGGTCTGCTACCCCTGGGCCGCGCAGATCTTCTCCGGCTTCACGCTGAAGGAGCTCAAGGGGTACGTCGACGAGCTCCTCGCCCGGAAGAAGCCGATCCCCGCCGAGTACTACGAGGACGGGAAGCCGACGAAGACCGAGGTGAAGCCGCCGGAGTTCTCCAGCGGCATGCGGCAGCTCCACAAGACGCTGCGCGCACACGGCATCGAGGTGTACGTCGTCAGCGCGGCCAGTGAGGACCTGGTGCGCATGGTCCTCGCCGACCCGAAGTACGGCTACGGCGTCAAGCCGCAGAACGTCATCGGCGTCGCCCTCCAGCTCAAGGACCGCGAGACCGGCGAGGTCACCAGCTCCCGCAAGGAGATCGCCGAGGGCCGCTTCGACGCGAAGGACCGCGCCGCACTCGCCGGGCGCGAGCTGACGCCGAACCTCTGGGCGCCGCTGACCTGGTACGAGGGCAAGCCCGCGGCCATCAACACGTACATCGACGAGTGGAAGAAGCCGATCCTCGTCGCGGGCGACACCCCGGTCAGCGACGGGCCGATGCTGTTCCACTCCGCGGACGTGGAGCACGGCGGCGTACGGGTGTGGGTCAACCGCAAGGACTCGTACATGGCGCAGCTCGACGGGATGAAGCGCAAGAACGCCGAGCGGCAGCGCGAGCTGGGCCAGAAGGTGACCGCCGACAAGCGGTGGCTGACCGTCACCCCTGAGCAGATCGGCTGACCGGCCTCCGGGCAGAGCTCAGGGGCGCTCCTCGGCCGTCGCCCACGCCGCGACCTGCTTGGCGAGCGCGCCGCCCGCCCTGGTCCAGGCGAAGTGGTCGAGGCGGCCGCCCGCCTCCTGCGCGGTGTAGTGGCGCCGGGTGAGCCGGGCCCCGGGGACCTTGCCGAGCAGGTGGTCGAGGGCGGTGGCGGGGGCGAGGGTGTCGTGCTCCACGGAGACGGCCAGTACGGGCAGTTCGAGGGCGGCGAGGGCCGCTTCGTAGTCGAGCGTGGAGCCCTTGGGGGCGTACCGGCCGGTGCGGCCCTGCCGCGCCCAGTCCCGCATGACGCCCTTGGGCTGGTCGCCACCGAAGCCGAGCCGGGAGCCCGGCCAGCGGCCGAGCAGCGTCGACACCCCGGCGATCGTCAGCTCGCCGAGGAGGAGTCCGGGGCCGCGCAGTGGTCCGTACGCGCGGAAATAGACGGAACCCGAGGCCACGAGGGCCACGCCGGCCACCCGGGGTCCGCGGCCCGAAGCGGCGTACAGCAGGGCGAGTTGTCCGCCCAGGCTGTGGCCGAGGAGGTACAGGGGCGGCTCGGGGCCCAGTTCGGCGCGGACCGCGGCGAGGACGGCGGGCAGGTCCTCCTCGACGAGGTCGCGGTAGCCGTGGCCGAGCGCGTCGGGGTCGGTGACGAGCGGCGTCGCCTCGCCCTGGCCGCGCAGGTCGGCGGTGAGCACCGTCAGGCCCTCGTCGTGCAGTTGGCGCGCGAAGCGGCGGTAGAAGCGGGCTGGGGTGCCCATGGCGGGCAGGATCAGCACCGCGGGGGCCGGGGGCGGTCCCGGTGCCGGTGCGGAGCCGGAGGGCAGGAAGCGGTCCGGCTCGGGGGTGCGCAGGGCTCGCACCGGGACGCGGGCGCCGTCCGGCAGCTCTGCGGTCGTCAGGAGCGGCGGTTCGCCGGCAGCTTCCCCGTGGGTCATGGCCCCAGCATGACCCATCACGCACCCAACCACCCGGCTCCACACGGCAAACCCCCGCCCACACCCACGAGAACGTCCGGAACACGCGGGTTCACGTGCAATTCACGTGGGACGGCGGGAGGTTGGGGACGCTCACGGGCCCGCGTGCGCTTCGCGGCGGGACCACGTGCAAGTTCGCGGCGGGCCCGCGTCCGGTTCACGGCACACCCGCATGCGCGCTGCAAGCACACCCGCATGCGCGCTGCACTGCAGATCCGCATGCGCTGCACGGCGGTTCCGCGCGCGGTTCGCTCAAGTCCGCACGCGGCGGTTCACGCAGATCCGCACGCGCTTCACGCACGGCCGCCCCGCACACGCGGTCCCGCACACGGCCCGCCGCACCCCCCGTCTCGTATACAGCCCGCCCGCAGGCGATAAGCGTGAGGCGCGGGGGGCAACTCCCCCCGCGCCCACCACGCTTGCTCAGCGGACGCGCTCAGCGCACGCGCTCAGCGGCTGTACCGCATCAGCGCCCGCACCATGTGGCAGGTGATGTCGGACGGCGGGTGGATGCCGACGTCCTCCGCCATGCGCCGGATCGTGCTGTTCTTCGCCTGGTTCGGCAGATAGACGCCCGAGTCGAGCAGCGCTATCGCGAGGCGCATGGCCTTGAGGCGGCGGTTGTGGTTGACGTACCACTCGCGGGGGCGGCCGGCGGGCAGCGCCCTCTTGTGGAGTGGTGCGTACGGCAGGTCGATGAGGACGGGTTGGGATACGGACTTCGTCGTCAGTGCGGCAGCGGGCACGGGCATCCTCCTGTCGCGATCAGGGCCCCCCGTCGGCGCCCTCGAACACTACTGTGATTCTACCGCCACCCACTGACAATCATCCCTGGCCAGGCGGGTTTTGACGTATTCGAACAGAGGCGTGCCCGAGGCCCTGGGGCGGGTGTTTCGCGGGTAGCGTGTGCGGCATGGAAATCTGGATCAACCCCGCCTGTTCGAAGTGCCGCAGCGCCCTGAGTGTCCTGGACGCGGAGGGTGCCGACTACACCGTGCGCCGCTACCTCGACGACGTGCCGACCGAGGACGAGATCCGCGCCGTCCTCGACCGGCTCGGGCTCGAACCCTGGGACATCACGCGGACGCAGGAGCAGGCCGCCAAGGACCTCGGTCTCGCGGACCGCGAGGCCTGGCCGCGTGACGCCTCGGCCCGCGACCGCTGGATCACCGCGCTCGCCACGCACCCGAAGCTGATCCAGCGCCCCATCATCACGGCGGACGACGGCACGGCGGTCGTGGCCCGCAGCGAGGAGGCGGTGCGGGACGCGCTGTCCCGCTGAGCGCCGGGCTCCCCATCCAACGGCCGGGCGGCGTGGCACGGCGTGAGCCCGGACACACTTCCCCCAGGTAACACGGGGTTCACATGAGGGCAACGGTCGGGAAATCGCCGGTTGCCACTCTGCTGGGCATCACCACGGCACCGCGGCACCCGCACGTTCTGCGCCGTACCGAGCGTTATGAGGATGAGGCCCCCGTGACCTTCAAGGCTGAGTACATCTGGATCGACGGCACCGCGCCGACCGCCAAGCTCCGTTCCAAGACGAAGATCCTGGCGGACGAGGCGAAGGGCGCCGAGCTGCCGCTCTGGGGCTTCGACGGTTCCAGCACGAACCAGGCCAAGGGCCACGCCTCGGACCGCGTGCTCAAGCCGGTCTTCACCTGCCCGGACCCGATCCGCGGCGGCGGCAGCACGGGCGACGTCCTCGTCCTGTGCGAGGTTCTCAACACGGACATGACGCCGCACGAGTCCAACACCCGCGCCGAGCTCGCCGAGGTCGAGGCCCGCTTCGCCGCGCAGGAGCCGATCTTCGGCATCGAGCAGGAGTACACCTTCTTCGAGGGCGACCGCCCGCTCGGCTTCCCCGTCGGCGGCTTCCCCGCCGCGCAGGGCGGCTACTACTGCGGCGTCGGCTCCGACGAGATCTTCGGCCGTGACGTCGTCGAGGCCCACCTGGAGAACTGTCTGAAGGCCGGCCTCGGCATCTCCGGCATCAACGCCGAGGTCATGCCGGGCCAGTGGGAGTTCCAGGTCGGCCCGCTCGCCCCGCTGGAGGTCTCCGACCAGCTGTGGATCGCCCGCTGGCTGCTCTACCGCACCGCCGAGGACTTCAAGGTCTCCGCGACGCTCGACCCCAAGCCGGTGAAGGGCGACTGGAACGGCGCGGGCGCGCACACCAACTTCTCCACCAAGGCGATGCGCGAGGGCTACGCGCCGATCATCACCGCCTGCGAGTCCCTCGGTGAGGGCTCCAAGCCGCTGGACCACGTCAAGAACTACGGCGCGGGCATCGACGACCGGCTGACCGGCCTGCACGAGACCGCGCCCTGGGACGAGTACAAGTACGGCGTCTCCGACCGCGGCGCCTCGGTCCGCATCCCGTGGCAGGTCGAGGTGGAGCAGAAGGGCTACATCGAGGACCGCCGCCCGAACGCGAACGTCGACCCGTACGTCGTGACGCGCCTGCTCGTCGACACCTGCTGCACCGCCCTGGAGAAGGCCGGTCAGGTCTGATCCCCAGGTGTCATCCGGGCTCGTGTGACCACGCGTCGACGAAGGCGCCCGCCGGTCCGACCGGCGGGTGCCTTCGTCGTTCCCGGCCGTCCGGAGAAGCGGTGTCCGGTGGTCCGAGAGGGGCCGTTTTCGGTCAGGGAGCGTCCGGCGGCCGTTCCGGTGGGTGAGAGGGCGGTACCGGTGCACCTCCCATCTGCTTCAATGGACGGCATGGGCAGCCACCGGAACACCGCGACGGGTCGTCACGACCTGGAGCCTTTCTGGCCCTCCCGGCAGCACCACGACTTCGACCGGGTGTGTTGCCGCGCGATGAACGCGCGGGCCCTCTAAAGCCGTTGCCGCACTGAATCCACCGCACTGCGCCGAATTCATCGCAGTGCGCTGATTCCCGCCGCACTCGGCCTTCGCCTGACGCGCACGACGACGTACGTCTCGTTCTCGACGACTCCCTCTTCGCGCGAAAGAGCTGACCTCACCATGGCGAACTCCCGTTCCTTCCCCGCTTCCGCCCCCGCCTCCGCCCCCGCCGGCGCTCCCCTGCCGCCCGGCCGGGCCCGGCTGCGGGCCGTCGACCCCGACGAGTCCCTCGCGGGCGTCCGCATCCCCGACCTGCTGCCGCCGGGCGCCACCTGGCTGCCCGCGCCGCAGCACGCCCTGCCGACGCTGCCGGGCCGGCCGCCGATGGTCGGCTATCTGCTCCTCGTACCCGCGGGGCAGGAGCAGGCCCAGGAGTCCGGCGCCCCGGAGGCCGTACTGCCCGGGCCCGGCGCTGCGCTCTCGTCGGGGCCCGTCACGGTCGACGCCGTGCGGCGTGCCGCCGAGGTGGACGGGCGGCCGCTCGACCTCACGTATCTGGAGTTCGAGCTCCTCGCCCACCTCGTGGCGCACCCCCACCGGGTGCACACCCGCGACCAGTTGGTGACCACGGTGTGGGGGTACGGCCACGTGGGCGACGGCCGTACCGTGGACGTCCACGTCGCGCGGCTGCGGCGCAAGCTCGGCGCCGAGCACCGCAGGACGATCCAGACGGTACGGCGGGTCGGCTACAAGTACGTGCCACCGGCGCCCCGCTGACCTGCGGCGTCACCGGAGTCGGTCACCGGAGTCCGTGCTCTGCTTCGAGCAGAACCTGTTCCGCCGGCACGGGTCGGCGGTGCAGAGTCGCCCCATGAGACTTCTGATGCTTGGCGGTACGGAGTTCGTGGGGCGCGCGGTCACCGAGGCGGCGCTCGCCCGGGGCTGGGAGGTGACCGTCTTCCACCGCGGCCACCACGCCGCGCCCGAGGGGGTGCGGGCCGTCCACGGCGACCGCACGGCCGAGGACGGCCTCACGGGGCTCGCCGACGGCGAGTGGGACGTGGTGGTCGACACCTGGTCGGCGGCGCCCCGCGTGGTGCGCGCCTCGGCCCGGCTGCTCGCGGGGCGGGCCAAGAGCTACGTCTATGTGTCCAGCGGCTCCGTGTACCGCTACCCGGGCGCGGCCGGCTCCGACGAGGACTACCCCGTGGTGGACGGCGACCCCGACGCGGAGGCCACCGCCTACGCGGAGGACAAGCGCGGCGGTGAGCTGGCCGCCGTCGCGGAGTTCGGCGCCGAGCGGACGGTGCTCGCCAGGGCCGGCCTGATCCTCGGCCCGTACGAGAACATCGGGCGGCTGCCGTGGTGGCTGAACCGGGTCGCGCGCGGCGGCCCCGTGCTGGCCCCCGGGCCCCGGGACTCCCACATCCAGTACGTCGATGTGCGGGACCTCGCCGAGTGGGTCCTCGACGCGGGCGCGGGCGGGCTGAGCGGGCCGTACAACCTGATCAGCCCGCTGGGCCGGTTCACCATGGGCGAGCTGCTCGAAGCGTGCGTCGCGGTGGCGGGCCCGGATGCCTCGCTGCGGTGGACGGCGCCCGACGTGGTGCTCGACGCGGGCATCGAGCAGTGGACGGAGCTGCCGGTGTGGCTGGCGCCCGGTGAACTGCACGACACGATGCACCAGACGTCGTCGGAGAAGGCGATCCTCGCGGGGCTGAGGGCCCGGCCCGTCGAGGAGACGGTGCGGGACACCTGGGAGTGGCTGCGGTCCATCGGCGGCACCCCGCCGCAGCGGCCCGACCGGCCGGTCCTCGGGCTCGCCCCGGAGAAGGAGGCGAAGGTCCTCGGGCTGTAGGCGCGTGAGAACGCCGTCCCCCCGACGCGGTGCGCGTCGGGGGGACGGTCCGTGTGCGGCGTCAGCGCGAGGCGTACGCGTCCGCCGGGTGGCGCGAGGGCTCCGCGGCCGGGACCTCCTCGCTGTGCGAGATTTGGGGAAGCCAGGAGAGCCAGCGGGGGGTGTGCCAGTTGCGCTCGCCGAGGAGTGTCATCACGGACGGCAGCAGGATCATGCGGACCACCGTGGCGTCGAGCAGGACCGCGACGCCGAGGCCCACGCCCATCTGCTGCATGTCCTGCATGGACAGCGTGCCGAAGACCGCGAAGACCGCCACCATGATCACGGCCGCGCCCGTCACCGCGCCCGCGGTGCGTGTGATGCCCTCGCGGATCGCCGCCCGGTTGTCCAGGCCGCGGTCGCGGGACTCGCGGATGCGGGAGACGACGAACACGTGGTAGTCCATCGACAGGCCGAAGAGGACGACGAGGACGAAGAGCGGCATCCAGTTCTCGATCGCGCCGACCTTCTCCGAGCCGATCAGCTCCGCGCCCCAGCCGTGCTGGAAGACCGCGGTCATGACGCCGTAGGCGGCGCCCACGGACAGCAGGTTGAGGGCGATCGACGTCACGGCGATGACCACCGAGCGGAAGCTGAAGAGCATCAGCAGGAACGTCACCGCGGCGATGAAGGCGAAGACGGGCACGATGCCCTTGCTGAGCTGGTCGCTGAAGTCCTCGGAGGAGGCCAGGTCACCGCCGACGTACGCCTCGACGCCCTGTCCCGCCAGGCCGTCGAAGACCGCCGGGACCGTTTCGTCGCGCAGCTCGCCCAGGGCCTTCTTGGCCTCGGCGTCCGTGCCGTCGCCCGGCAGCGGCACCGCGATCTCGGCGACGTCCGCCGCCTTGTGGACGGTGAGTTCGGCGCCGTCGCCCGCCTTCCCGGTCAGGGCGGAGAGGGCGGACCGCACCGGCGCCGCCGTGATGTCGTCCGCCTCGACGACCACGCGGGCCGGGGCAGGGCCGCCGGGGAACTCGGCGGTGATCTTCTTGTACGCGATGGAGAGCGGGGCGTCCGAGCCGAACTGCTTCTCCAGGCCGAGCTGTTCGGTCTTCATGCCGAGCGCGGGCGCCGCCAGTGCCAGGAGCAGCACGGCCGAGCCGACCGCGAAGAGCTTCGGCCGAGCCAGGACCGGCCCGAGAACCTTGCCGGCGAAGGCGCCGCCGGCGTGCGCGCCCTTCTTGGAGCGGCGGTTGAGGAACGGGATGCGGCCCGCGTCGATCCGGTCGCCGAGCCACGCGAGGAGCGCGGGCAGGACCGTCACGGAGCCGATCATCGCCACGCACACCACCAGGATCGTGGCGACGGCGAAGCCCTTGAAGAGCAGCAGACCGGAGAGGAACATGCCGGCCATCGCGACCATCACCGTAAGGCCCGAGACCAGGACGGCGCGCCCGCTGGTGGCGGCGGCGATCCGCAGCGCGGTCTCCGCGTCACGCCCCGCGGCCCGCTCGTCCCGCTCGCGGCGCAGGTAGAACAGGCAGTAGTCGACGCCGACCGCCAGGCCCATCAGGAACATCACGGAGTACGTGGTCTCGAAGAGGTGGAGCTGGTGGCTGGCGAGGGAGAGCAGTCCGAACGCCCCCAGGCACGCCGTGAGCGCGAGGCCCACGGGCAGGAGGGCCGCGACCACGGCGCCGAAGGCGACGAGCAGGATGCCGAGGGCGAGCGGCACCGCGGTGAACTCGGCCCTCGTCAGGTCGTCAGCGAGCAGGTCGGACAGGTGCTTCTCGGAGCTGGCGTCGCCGAACTGGTACACCGAGATGCCGTCCGCGGCCTTCTCCCGCGCCTCGTCGACCGTGTCGAGCACCGGCTGGACGCGGTCGCCCGCCTCGTCCGACGGGCCCTTGATCTCGAAGCGGAGCAGCGCTTCCCTGCCGTCCTTCGAGGGCAGCGGCGCCTGGACGCCGCTGACCTCGCCGGTCGCGGTCAGCGCCTTCGACAGGTCGGCCGCGGCGTCGCGCCAGCCGCCGGCCGTGCGGGCGCCGACCATGACGAGTTCACCGGCGGGCTCGTCGATGCCCGCGTCCTTGAGGATCTTCTCGGCGCGGCCCGAGTCGCCGACCCCCATCTCGTCGTCGGTGGCGGTCACCATGCCGGAGGCCCCGCCGATGACCGTGGCGAGCACCACGAAGACCAGCCAGCCGATGATGGCCGTCTTGCGGTGGTGTGCGCTCCACACCCCGAGTCGTGCCGCGAAGTTCCGCCTCATGGCGTCCCGCCCCCATCGATCGTCCTGCGTGAATAAGCGTTGGATAAGACGTGTCCCACGCTAGGAACCGCGGCCTTCGCGGCCCAGCCGACGAGCCCCCCTCTCCCCGAGGCACAGGGCGACTCCGGGGGGTGTCGTCAGGTACACCCCCGCTCGGGTGGAGGGGCCAATGACCTGCCTGTGCCGTACGGGTGAGACTGTCTCCGTGCCCGGCGCATGACGCGGCGGGCAGCACGGTGTTCACGAGGGGGACGATGACCATGACGAGGATCAAGGACGCAGTGATCGCGGGGGCACAGGGGCTCTACCTGGCGATCGTCGCGTGGGTGGGCGCGACCGTCCTCTTCGTGTTCGCGGTCGTCTCGATCACGCTCATCGTCATCGGGGTCGGCGTCTTCACCACGCCGGTCGTCCTCGCGGGCCTGCGCGCGTACGCCGACGCGCATCGAACCCGGTCAGCCGCCTGGTCGGGGGTGACCATCCCGCGCCCGTACCGCGTCCACCCCACGGCCCCGCGTCCCGGTCTCGCCGGGCAGGTGGAGCGCTGCACGCGCCTGCTGAAGGACCCGGCGACCTGGCGGGACCTGGAGTGGCTGCTCGTGCACATGACCGCGGGCCCGACCGTCGCGATCATCGCCCCGGCCCTGTTGCTCTACATGATCTACGGCTGGGTCCTCGCCCTCGGCGTGTGGAAGCCGATCTACTCCGCGGGCGGCGGCGAGTGGTTCGCCTTCATCCACGTCACCTCGCAGTCCACCGCCAACCAGGCGGCCGCGCTCGGCGTGGGCTTCTTCCTCCTCGGCGTCCTGGTCAACCCCGGCCTGATCCGCACCCACTTCCGCCTGTCCCGCGCGTTCCTCGCGCCCACCCCTGCCATGCGGGAGCGGCTGCTCGCCATGCGCGTCGACCGGCTGACCGAGACCCGGCACGACGCCGTGGACAACTCCGCGGCCGAGCTGCGCCGCATCGAGCGCGACCTGCACGACGGGGCGCAGGCCCGCCTGGTCGCCATGGGCATGGACCTCGGCACCATCGAGGCGCTGATCGAGACGGACCCCGCGAAGGCCAAGCAACTGCTCGCCAAGGCCCGGCAGAACTCCGGCGAGGCGCTGACGGAGCTGCGTGACCTGGTCCGCGGCATTCACCCGCCGGTCCTCGCCGAGCGCGGCCTCGGGGACGCCGTGAAGGCCCTCGCGCTGCGGCTTCCGCTGGCCACGGAGGTCACGGTGGAGCTGACGAGGCGGGTCGAGGCCCCGGTGGAGTCGGCAGCGTACTTCGCGGTGAGCGAGGCCCTGACGAACGCGATCAAGCACTCGGGCGCCGACCGCGTCTGGGTCGACATGCACTACGGCGACGGCATGCTGCGCATCGCGGTCACCGACGACGGCAAGGGCGGCGCCCTCCTCGGGGCGGGCTCCGGGCTTGCCGGGATCGAACGGCGGCTCGGTACATTCGACGGCGTACTGGCCGTCAGCAGTCCCGCGGGCGGCCCGACCATGGTGACCATGGAGATCCCTTGCGAGTTGTCCTAGCCGAAGACCTCTTCCTGCTGCGTGACGGCCTGGTGCGGATGCTGGAGGCGTTCGACTTCGAGGTCGTGGCGGCCGTGGAGAGCGGGCCCGAACTGACCAGGGCCCTCGCGGAGTTGCGTCCTGACGTCGCCGTCGTCGACGTCAGGCTTCCGCCGTCCCACACGGACGAGGGCCTTCAGTGCGCGCTCGCCGCCCGCAGGGCGAGGCCGGGCCTGCCGGTCCTCGTCCTCTCCCAGCACGTGGAGCAGCTCTACGCGCGCGAGCTCCTGGCCGACGGCACCGGCGGCGTCGGCTACCTCCTGAAGGACCGGGTGTTCGACGCCGCCCAGTTCATCGACGCCGTACGCAGGGTCGCGGCGGGCGGCACCGCGATGGACCCGCAGGTGATCCAGCAGCTCCTCTCCCGCCGCTCCGCCGACCAGCCGCTCGGCGCGCTCACCCCGCGCGAGCGCGAGGTCCTCGAACTGATGGCGCAGGGGCGGTCGAACGCGGCGATCGCGTCGCAGCTCGTCGTCACGGAGCGGGCGATCGCCAAGCACACGTCGAACATCTTCGGGAAGCTGGGCCTGCCGGTCTCCGACGACGACAACCGGCGGGTGCTCGCCGTCATCGCGTATCTGGACCAGGGCCGCTGAGCCCCTTGTGGCAGGGGCGCTGAACACGTCGGGCCGCTGATGCGTATGTAGCCCCATGGGACGCACCTCACGAAAACGATCGAAGCTGGCGCGGCGCATGGTCGCCGCGTCCGCGGCTCTGGTCATGGGCGGTGGCGGTCTGATCGCCGTCAACGTCTACGCGAACGCCGAAGACGGCGTCGATCAGCCTCCCGGGCAGAGCGCCGACGCCAGTGCCGGGCAGCGGATGTCGACCATCGACTGTCCGGACGTGGGCAATCAACTGCGGGAGGTTCCCCGAGAAGCGCGCGGCGAGGTCGACGGCAGGCTCGCCGAGCTCGACAGCCAGATCACCCGCGCCTACGAGCGGTTCACCGAGGCCGAGGACAAGGAGTCCGTGCTGCCTCCGCTGGAGGAGCAGCGGCGCGGCACGATCGGCGAGATCGAGGACGCCGTGGACCGGGCGGGCGCCGCCCGGCCCGACGACCTCGGCGGCATGGCACCCTGCACCCTGCGCGCCTCCGGCCAGGAGCGCGGCCAAGGCCAGGACGACGACCAGGGCCAGGGGCAGGGGCAGGGGCAGGACGGCGGCCAGGACGACGGCCAGGACCAAGGCCAGAACGGCAACGGCCCCGTCGCCGCCGACTTCGTGGACATCGAGTCCGTCAGGCCCAACGTCCAGCGCCCCCGCAACCAGCGCGGCGCCTCCCGAGGGACCTTCACCACGGACTGCGGCCGCAACGAGAACGGCAAGTTCAACCCCGACAACGTCATCGCGGCGCCCGGCGTGAGCAACGGCGCCCACCACATGCACGACTACGTGGGCAACCAGGCCACGGACGCCTTCTCCGGCGACGACGAGCTGGCGGGCGGCGAGACCACCTGCCGCAACCAGGGCGACAAGTCGACGTACTACTGGCCCGTCCTGCGGCTCCAGAACGGCCAGGACGAGGACGACGCCCAGGCGGACGGCGGCGGCAAGGACCAGAACGTGGGCGAGATCCAGACACCGTCCGCCGTCACGCTGAAGTTCGCCGGGAATCCGCGGGGCAAGGTCGTCGCGATGCCGCGCTTCCTGCGGATCATCACCGGTGACGCCAAGGCGTTCACCAACGGCGACGCCAACGCCAACGCGTCCTGGAGCTGCACCGGCTTCGAGAACCGGCAGCTCAAGGACAAGTACCCGATCTGCCCCGAGGGCAGCAAGGTCGTGCGGACGTTCAACTTCCAGAGCTGCTGGGACGGGCGGAACACCGACAGCGCCAACCACCGCACCCACGTCGCCTTCGCCGACCGGCGGACCGGCGCCTGCCCGCAGGGCTTCCGCGCCATCCCGCAGCTCGTGCAGCGCGTCGTGTACGACGTGCCGCCGGGGCCCGGCTTCGCCGTCGACTCCTTCCCCGAGCAGCTGCACAAGCCCGTCACCGACCACGGCGACTTCATCAACGTCTTCGACGAACGCCTGATGAAGCGCGTCGCGCGGTGCGTCAACTCCGGCAAGCGCTGCACCTGACCCCCGGGCCCGCCCTTCACCCCGTGCGGTGACCGTGGTGGCCCCCGCCGTGCTCACCCGCGGCGTCCACCACGGTCCCGCCGAGCCGGTCGCGCAGCGCCGAGATGTCCTGGGCGCCGCCGACCGCGACCCAGCTTCCGCCGACGAGGTACGTACCCCCGTAGTCGTTCGCCCCGTCGAGCCATTCGGCCTGGCCACGGGCGTTTGTAAAGGTTACGAGGATGTAGCGCCGGGCACCGTTCTCACAGGTGGCCTGGCGCAGTTCGGCCGCGTCCGTCTGGATGTCGGGCCGGCATTTCGCCCTGGCCGCCAGCTGCTCAAGGCTGCCGCTCGCCGTGCTCGGTGTGCCGTCACCCCCCGAGCCGCAGCCAGCCACTCCCAGCAGCACTCCCGCCGCCAGGCCCGAAAGCGCGCTCCGCGCTGCCCTCATCGTCCCACCAGCCCCTTCCGGCGAGCCGAACCCGCCATGTTCTGACGCACCGTTGAGCGCGGGACGCCTCCCGGATACCGTGCGCCGCAGCCTTCACCCCAGGGGGTACACATGTCCGAACCGTCCCGTCGTTCCGTGCTCGGCACCGCCGGTGCCCTCGGCCTCGGCGCCGCCGTCGGCGGAGTACCGCTGCCGGCGCACGCCGCCGAGGGGCCCGCGAGGGCCTCCGCCTTCGATACGGATTCCGCGCGCTCGGCGCTCAACAGACTCCTGCCCCGACACGCGGAGCAGTTCCGGCTCAGACTTCTCCCCGCGCACGGCCGGGAGGACCGCTTCCGGGTCACCGGGTCCACCGGGCGGATCGAGGTGTCGGGCACGACGCCCGCGGTGCTCCTGACCGGCGTCCACTGGTATCTGAAGTACGTGTGCGGGGCCCACATCAGTTGGAACGGCAGCCAGTTGGACCTGCCGCGAAGACTCCCCGCCCCGGGCAGACCGCTGGAGAGATCCACCTCCCTCCCCCACCGGTTCGCCCTGAACGACACCAACGACGGGTACACCGCCCCGTACGCCGACTGGGCGTACTGGGAGCGGATGATCGACGTACTGGCCCTGCACGGCTGCAACGAAGTCCTGGTGATCGCGGGCGCGGAGGCCGTCTACCACCGGGTCCTCAAGGAGTTCGGCTACTCCGACGCGGAGGCCAGGGCCTGGCTGCCCGCGCCCTCGCACCAGCCGTGGTGGCTGCTCCAGAACCTCTCCGGTTACGGCGGGCCGCTGTCGGAGCGGCTCATCGCGGACCGCACCGAGCTGGGGCGGCGCATCACCCGCAGGCTCCGGGAGCTGGGCATCGCGCCCGTGCTCCCCGGCTACTACGGGCACGTGCCGGACGGCTTCGTCGCGCGCAACGGCGGGGACGCGCGGGTCGTGCCGCAGGGCACCTGGCACGGCTTCGCGCGCCCCGACTGGCTCGACCCGCGCACCACGGCCTTCGCCGAGGTCGCCGCCTCCTTCTACGCTCACCAGGAACGCCTCTTCGGCCCCGCCGACCTCTTCAAGATGGACCTGCTGCACGAGGGCGGCACCGCCGGTGACGTGCCGGTGCCCGCCGCCGCCAAGGGCGTGGAGAAGGCGCTGCGCGCGGCACGGCCGGGCGCGACCTGGGTGATCCTCGGGTGGGAGGCCAACCCGCTGCCGGAGCTGCTGAACGCGGTCGACAAGAAGCGCATGCTGATCGTGGACGGCGTCTCCGACCGGTACGCGAAGGAGCCGGACCGGGAGAAGGACTGGGGCGGCACGCCGTACGCCTTCGGCACCATCCCCAACTTCGGCGGGCGCACGACCATCGGCGCCCGCGCGCACCTCTGGAACGAGCGGTTCTTCGCCTGGCGCGACAAGCAGGGCAGTGCCCTCGTGGGCACCGCGTTCATGCCCGAGGCCACCGACCGCGACCCGGCCGCCTTCGAGCTCTTCTCCGAGCTGGCCTGGGTCGAGGGGCCGCCGGACCGCGCCGCGTGGTTCTCCTCGTACGCCGACTTCCGGTACGGCGGGCGCGACCGGGACGCACGGGCCGCCTGGCGGGCGCTGAACGAGACCGCCTACCGGCACACCGCCGTGGAGCGCAGCGATCCGCACGACTCCCTCTTCGCCGCCCGCCCCGATCTGGCGGCGGCCCGCGCCGCCGAGTACGCGCCGCGCGCCCTGACCTACGACCCGGCCCGCTTCGACGCCGCGCTCACCGGGCTGCTCGGCGTGGCGGGCGCACTGCGCGGCAGCGGCGCCTACCGGAACGACCTGGTCGACGTGGCCCGCCAGGCCCTCGCGCACCGCAGCCGCCAACTCCTGCCGCAGCTCCGGGCCGCGTACGAGCGGAAGGACCAGGAGACGTTCCGCGCCCTGTCGACGCTGTGGCTGCGGCTGATGCGGCTCTCGGACGAGGTCACGGGGACCGCCCAGGCCTTCCTGCTCGGTCCCTGGGTGGCGGCGGCCCGGCGGATGGGGACCAGCGGGGCCGAGCGGGCGGAGTTCGAGCGGACCGCGAAGGTGCTGATCACCACCTGGGGCGACCGCGCCACGGCCGACGCGGGGCGGCTGCACGAGTACGGCAACCGCGACTGGCACGGCCTGACCGGCGACTTCTACGTGCCCCGCTGGCAGCGGTGGCTCGACGAGCTGGGCGACGCCCTCGCGGCCGGACGTGAGCCGAAGGCCGTGGACTGGTACGCCGTGGAGGAGCCCTGGACGCGGGAGCGCAAGGACTATCCCCTGCGGCCCGTCGGCGATCCGCACCGCACCGCGGCCCGGGTCCGCGACGTCCTCGCGCGAGCGCCCTACCAGGGGTCCGTGGAGGTCACCGCCGAGCCGCCGGCCTTCCCGCCGGGCGGCCACGCGCGCGTGCGGGCCACCTTCCGCAACGTCAACGGCCTGCGGGCGACCGGCCGCGTCGACTTCGCGTTGACCGGCATCGAGGCGGAGCCCACGGGGCCCGTGTCGCTGCCACGGGTCGAGCCCGCGGGGGCGGGACGGGTCGAGTGGCGGGCGAGCACACCGGACACACCCCTGGACCGTCCGCTGCGGCCCCTGCCCTACGAGATCGCGGTGCGGTACGGGCCGCGGGGCGAGCGCCGGGTGCGCTCGGTCCACGAGGGGACGCTGTACGAGGCCGGTCCGGTGGGCGGCGCGTGGGCCAGGTACAGCAACAACGCGGCCGTCTTCGGCGAGTGGGACGGGCGGTACGGGATCAACGGCGGCGGCGCCGACCTGTGGAAGGGGACGACGGAGTTCGGCACGCTGTACCGCGAGGGTGCCCTGAAGGACGGGGTCTCGGTGGTGGTGCGCGTCGACTCCCAGGACGCCACCGGGCCCTGGGCGCGGGCGGGCCTCATCGCCCGCAACTCCCTTCCCACGCCCGGCTCCAAGGGGTTCGTCGACCTCGCCGTCACCCCGGCGAACGGCGTCGTGCTCTCGTACGACACCAACGGCGACGGCACGGTGGACACGTACAAGCGCCTCACCGGGATCAAGGCGCCGGTGCTGCTCCGCCTGACGCGGAACGGGGGGTCGGTCACCGGGGCGTGCTCCACGGACGGCGGACAGACGTGGCGTGACGTGGCGACGGTGGCCCTGACGGGGGCGGAGGCCGCGCTGGACGTGGGGTTCTTCATGAGCGCCACGAACGGCGGCGACGGCGGGCGCGGCACGGTGGAGTTCAGCGGCTGGCGCCTGGCGTAGCGGGTGGTCGCTGCCGCGGGGCGGCCCGCCCGCCCCGCGGAAAACCACGGCGCCCACGGGCACGCGTGTGCGAAGGTGTGGCCGTGGACAACGACTGGGAGAAGCGGCTCGGCGAGGCCTGGGCCTCGATCGACGCCTACGGCGAGGACGGCGCGGCACGGTTCCGCGCACGGATCGACGAACTGGTCGCGGAGCTGCCGGACGGCGACCCCGTCGGCGTCTTCGAGCGGGCCGGCGCCTGGGACTCCACCGGACACTCCGACCGTGCCGTGCCGCTCTACGAAGAGGCACTCGCGGGCGGCCTCGGCGGCTACCGCAGGCGCCGCACCCTCATCCAGCTCTCCAGCTCCCTGCGGAACACCGGCAGGGCCGAAGAGGCCGTAGCGCTCCTGACGCCCGAGCTGGACGCGCCGTCCGACGAGTTGGACGACGCCGTGCGCGCCGTCCTGGCCCTGTGCCTGTCGAGTCTCGGCCGCGACCGCGAGGGCCTCTCCCTCGTCCTCGGCGCTCTCGCGCCCCATCTGCCGCGCTACCAGCGGTCGATGGGGAATTACGCGCGTCTCCTCGTGGAGCCGGAGCGGCCCTGAGCCGCGTAGAGGTGACCAACCGACGATTCGCTCGTTCTGCTGAACGTGTCGTCTGATGTGCAGTCCCAGAAGCCGAAGTCCCCGTCCGCCGGCGACCCCGCTCCCGTCGTCGACATGGAGCAGGCCGAGGCGGCCCTCGTCGAGCACTATCCACGGCTCGTCCGGCTCGCCTATCTGGTGCTGCCACCCGGCCTCGGCCGCAACCGCCGGGTCCTGACCGCCCACGCCCTCACCCAGCGCGCCCTGCCGCGCGGCCGCGGGCCGGGCCAGGCGGTCGTCATCCCGTCCCAGCAGGGCGGAGCGCGCCGCCCCGACGCGGGGTACGCGTACGTCCGCCTCCAGGTGCTGCGCGGCGCGCTCGACGCCGGTCTTCCCCTGAAGCGCCTGGCGTGGCCGAAGCGGGCGCAGTTCCCCCCGCTGCTGCCGCAGGTGCGGGGCCTCCAGCTGTTCCCGCGCTCCGGCGGCGCCGACGAACTCGCCCTGGACCAGCGGCTCGCCGCGCTCTCGGCCGCCGCCCGCGCCGCCTACGTCCTGCGGGGCCTGGAGTCGCTCGACGACGCCGGGGTGCGCGCGACGCTCACCGCCGCCGGGTGCCAGGACCCCGATGACGCCATCGAGGAGGCCGACGAGGTCGAGGGGCGCCGAGCCCTGCTCGCCTCCCCCGAGTTCGACCCCTGCTCCCTGCAGGCGCGGCCGACCGACCTGATGCGGCGCAGGCAGCACATGAAGGCGGCGGGCGTCGCGGTGGCCGCCGCCCTGGTCTGCGGTGCGCTGCTCGGCATGCCGGGCGGCGGCTGGGGCCCCGACGGCGCCGCCGCTCCCCCGTACGCGCGCAACCCGGCGGGGCAGGCGGCGCTCGACCCGGACCGGCTCACGCTGGCCGCCGCGGGGGCGTGGAAACGTTCCGCCCGCGAGGACTTCTCCGCCTGGCCCGCGCGCGGCGGCCTCACGAAGGACAAGGCGCTGCTGCGCCGCGCGCTCGCCGTCTGGGCGCGGCCCGGCGAGTCCGTGCAGGTCTCCGCCACCCCGGGCACCGCGAGCGGGGCACCCCCCGGCCCCGCCCAGCTCCTCTACGCCGGTGAGGTCGACGCGGCGCGCGTCGTGCTGTTCTACGACGGTCTGCGCATCGTGCGGTACGCCGAGCCGAAGGAGGGCACGGGCGGCGCCGCCCTCGACTTCGCGCGCGTGGACGGCGCGACCGGGGCCGAGGCGAACGCCGTCGTCGTCAACCGCACCGACGGCAACATCCGCTACTTGACGGCCCCCTGGGTCACCTCCGTCTCGGTCAGCGACCTGCTGAAGCCGGACGGGCGGCCCCTCGCCCTTGAGCGCGACAAGGACGGCGTCACCGCCGCCTTCGCGGGGCCTCCGTCGAGCGGCCGGTGCACCTCGTGGAACGCGCTGCGGCTGCGCGAGGCCTCCGGCACCGTGCGCACGTCCACCGACCTCGGCGAGCTGACCCCCGCCCGGCTGACGGCGGGCCGCCCCGGGGCGCCGCGCGAGGCCACGCCCGCCGACTGGGCCAAGTCCGCGTGCTCCCTGGCCTCGGTCCGCTCCAACGGCGTGCGGTCGGTGAACTCCTGGCAGTACGCCCGCCAGGCGCTCCCCGAGGCCAACGGCGTCGCCCAGTGGGTCTGCACCCGCGCCGACACCTGGCGGGGCGCGGGCAGCAGGACGCTCGCCCAGTTCCAGACGGACCAGGCGGCCGCGGCCGCGGTGGCCGCCAAGGCCGAGGACTCCCTGGCCTGCGGCGCCAGGGACGCCAAGGTCCTCGCGGGCGTCCTGTGGAAGTCGCAGGCGGGGAACTGGTACCTCCTCGGCGCGGGCAGCAAGAACGTCACCTCTGTCGCCGCGACCGGCGGCAGCCGCGCGCAGGGCAACCTCCTGGCGGCCAGGACCGAGCGCGGCACGCAGGCGCGCCTGACCGGCACCCTGGCCGACGGCACGAAGGTGACGACGCTTCGATAGGCGATCACCCCTGTACCGCCCGCGCACCCATCAGTACATTGACGCCATGTCTAATAAGCAGGGCCGGGTGCCCGGGCCCGTCACGTCCGAGCGCATACCGCTCAAGGCACGCAACGTCTCCTTCTCCTGGGAGAACACCCCGCTGCACTGGCTGCCGGGCGACCCGTTCGCCACGCACACCATCAACGTCCTGCACCTGCTGCTGCCCGCCGGTGAGCGCTGGTTCGTGCACGTCTACAAGCAGGTCCTGCCGTACATACGGGACGAGCGGCTGCGCGAGGACGTCATCGGATTCATCGGCCAGGAGGCGATGCACTCTCAGGCACACGACGAGGTCCTGCCGCACCTCAAGGAGCTGGGGCTCGACCCGACGCCGTACACCGCGCAGGTCGACTGGCTCTTCGAGAAGCTGCTCGGCGACCGCACGCTGCCGCCGGGCAGGCCGCGCGAGTGGTGGCTCATGGAGCGCGTCGCGATCATCGCCGCCATCGAGCACTACACCGCCTTCCTCGGCGACTGGGTGCTCAACGCCGACGAGCTGGACCGCAGGGGCGCCGACCCGACCATGCTGGACCTGCTGCGCTGGCACGGCGCCGAGGAGGTCGAGCACCGCTCCGTCGCCTTCGACCTGTTCATGCACGTCGACGGCGGCTACCGGCGGCGGGCACGGACCTGGGCGACGGCGTTCACCGCCCTGGTCTTCCTCTGGCAGCGCGGCGCGCGGTTCTTCATGGAGAACGACCCCACGCTCGTCGACGGCAAGGCGGGCTTCAGGGACTTCCACCGCAGCGGGCGGGCCGGCACCCTGCCCTCCACCGGCGCCATGCTCCGCTCCATCCCCCGCTATCTGAGCCGCGATTACCACCCCTCCCGGGACGGCAGCACCGAGCAGGCCGTGGCCTATCTCGCCGCGTCGCCCGCCGCCACCGCCGCCGAGAAGGCCGCCGCGGGCGCACAGCCGAACGGAGCCGTCTGACATGCCGCGCGTTTCCACCCTCGCCCTGACCGCGGGCGTCGCCCTGCTCGCGCGGCGGGCCGTGCGGCGCCGCATCGCGGCCTCGCCGCTCTGGCCGCTGCCCGCCCTGGAGGAGCCCGTGTCGGGGCGGCCGCGCTCCCGGGCGCTGCGGCTGCGGGTGGCACGGCACGAGAAGGCGGCCGAGGGTGTCATCCGGCTGCGCCTGACGGGCGAGGGGCTTCCGCCGTGGGAGCCGGGCGCCCACCTGGACCTCGTCCTGCCCTCGGGGCTCGTTCGGCAGTACTCGCTCTGCGGAGACCCGGCCGACTCCACCTCGTACACCGTCGCGATCCGCCTCATCGAGGCCGGGCAGGGCGGCAGGGGCGGCTCGCGCGAGGTGCACGAGCGGCTGCGCGAGGGCGTGGAGGTGGAGGTGCGGGGGCCGCGCAACCGCTTCCCGCTCGCCGACGCGCCCTCGTACGTCTTCGTCGCCGGGGGCATCGGGATCACGCCGGTCCTGCCGATGCTGCGGGCCGTGGAGGCGGCGGGGGCCGACTGGCGGCTGCTGTACGGAGGGCGTTCGCGGGCCTCGATGCCGTTCCTGGCGGAGGTCGAGAAGCTCGGCGGTCCGGCGGGACGGGTCACGGTCGTCGCCGAGGACGAGGACGGGCGGCCGGATCTCGCCGCCTTCCTGACCGGCACCCCCGAGGGCACCGCCGTCCACGTCTGCGGGCCCGAGGCCCTGATGGACGCGGTCGGCGCCGCCGTGCCCGAGGGGTGTTCGCTGCACCTGGAGCGGTTCTCGCCGCGTGCCGCGGCCGGGGGCGACCACGCCTTCGAGGTCGAACTGCGCCGCAGCGGGCGCACGGTGACCGTGGCCGCGGACAGCACGGTGCTCGCGGCGGTCCGCGCGGAGCTGCCGGACACCCCGTACTCCTGCGGGCAGGGCTTCTGCGGAACGTGCCAACAGCGGGTCCTTGAGGGAGAGACGGACCACCGCGACGAGCTGCTCACCGACGCCGAGCGGTCGGGTTCGATGCTCATCTGCGTCTCGCGCGCACGGGGTGAGCGGCTCGTGCTCGACCTGTGAACACCCTGCCGGACCGGCCCGGCGGAAAGGCTTGTTTCGCTCGGTAAGGTGTTCGTATGACTACCGGGGTGCGCCGCAGGATGGGTGTCGAGGAGCGGCGGCAGCAGTTGATCGGGGTCGCGCTCGACCTCTTCAGCCACCGCTCGCCCGACGACGTCTCCATCGACGAGATAGCGTCGGCCGCGGGCATCTCGCGGCCGCTGGTCTACCACTACTTCCCCGGCAAACTCAGCCTCTACGAAGCGGCCTTGCGCCGGGCGGCCGACGACCTGGCCGAGCGGTTCGTGGAGCCGCACGAGGGGCCGCTCGGGGCGCGGCTGCGGCGGGTGACGGGCCGCTACCTGTCCTTCGTCGACGAGCACGGGCCCGGCTTCTCCGCGCTGATGCGGGGCGGCCCGGCCGTCGGCTCCTCGACGACGAACGCCCTGATCGACTCCGTGCGGCAGGCCGCGTACGTCCAGATCCTCACGCACCTTGAGGTAACCGACCCGCCCGCCAGGCTCGAACTCGTCGTGCGGTCCTGGATCTCGCTCGCCGAGTCCACGGCGCTGATCTGGCTGGAGGGGCGCCGCATCCCGCGCGCGGAGCTGGAACTCCAGCTCGTGCACGACTTCGCCGCCCTCGCCGCGGTCAGCGCCGCGTACGACGAGGAGATGGCGGGGCTGCTCCGCACCATCCTGGCCAAGGAGCCCGGCGACGGCCCGTTCGCCGACCTGATCGGCCGCCTGGCCGCGCTGGCGCCGTAGACCCCTACTTCCGGTAGGAGGCGTCCAGGTCGCGGATCTCCGCCGAGGCGTGCAGGGTGCGGCCTTCGGCGGGCTTCACGTACTGCCGTACGAGATCCAGCGCGCCCTGGGTGACCCGCGCCTTGGTCTCGTCCGAACGGCCCGGCAGCAGCGCCACCATGACGTGGACGATGCCGTCGTCCCCCGCGCCGTGGCCGACCACGCCGTCCTCGGTCCGCACGAAGCGGGTCTTGCAGGCCTCCGCCCTGGCACCCGCGACGTCGACGAGCAGCGGGTGCAGGGCGAGCGCGAAGCCCCTGCGGTCGAAGTCGTCGCCGAGCCGGCCGGAGTAGTCGACGGTGATCTGCGGCATGGCCATCCCTCATCGTTCCGATGTTTCGCACACCTTTACGGTGATCGCCATGACGGCGCAACTGACGTTCCGCAGTGCGGACGAGAGCGACACGGCCACCCTCACCGGTCTCTACGACGGCGCGGCCCGCTGGATGCTGGAGCGCGGCATCGAACAGTGGAAGCCGGGCGACAAGGACGAGCGGCACTTCCGGCGGCTGATCTCCTCCGGCACCGAGGAGGTGTGGCTGGCCCTCGAAGGCGGCGAGGCCAGTGGCGCGTACGAGGTGTGGTGGGACGACGAGGCGGCGTGGGGGCCCCAGCCGCCCGTGGCGGGCTATGTGCACCGCCTGATGGTGCGGCGCGGGGCGCGCCCGGGGACGGGCCGGACGATGCTGGCGGCGGCCGAGCGGCGGATCGCCGAGGCGGGGCGCACGCTGTGCCGCCTCGACTGCGTCACGTCCAGCCCCCGCCTGCGGACGTACTACGAGGCGGCCGGGTACGCGGTCGTCGGGGAACTGCCGGGCAAGGTCGCCGCCGACGGCAGCACGTACGGCGTGCTGTTGCTGGAGAAACCGCTCGGTTAGGAGGTGCCGCCCGTCAGGCGCAGGGCGAGCAGGGCGATGTCGTCGTCGCTGTCGTGGGCGAAGCAGGCGAGCAGGGTGTCGCAGAGGGCGGCGACGCCGAGGGGCGCGTCGGCCGCGACGGCGCGCAGATGCTCCATGGACACGGCGAGGTCGGTGCCGCGGGTCTCGATGAGACCGTCGGTGACCATGAGGAGCCGGTCGGTGGGACGCAGCACCGTCTCGGTGGGCGGCGGCCGGTCCAGGCCGAGGCCGAGCAGCGGGCCGTTGGCCTTGAGGAACAGGGCGGTGCCCGCGTCGTCGACGACGAGCGGCGGGATGTGCCCGGCGTTGGCGACCTGGGTGCGTCCGGTGGCGGGGTCGACGAGCGCCAGGCAGAGGGTGGTCGTGGCGTCGGGGTGGTAGCGCTGGAGCATCTTGTCGAGGCGGTACGCGAGGGTCCGCGGATCGGACTCGTCGACGCAGTAGGCGCGCAGCGCGTGCCGTATCTCCACCATGACGGTGGCCGCCTCCAGGGAGTGGCCGACCACGTCGCCGATGGCGGTGAGCACTCCCGCCGACGTGGGCAGCGCGGCGTAGAAGTCGCCGCCGATCTCGGTGTCGCTGGACGCCGGTTCGTACCGCACGACGACTTCCGTGCCGGGGGCCTGCGGCACGTGCGTGGGCAGGAAGCTGCGCTGGAGGGTGAGGGCGATGTGCCGTTCCATCTCGTACATGAGCAGCCGTTCGGCGGCGAGGGCGGTGGCGTGGGCGAGCCGCCCCACGAGCCGGTCGGCCCCCGGCTCGCCGGCGGACGCGTACGAGGGCGCGTACGAGGCGACGGCGAGGCACACCGGCGCGCAGCCCTCGCGGCTGCGGGCCACGGTGAGCCGGGCGCCGTCGGCGCGGTCGGTGCTGTCGGCACGGTCGGTGCTGTCGGGCGGCGGTGCCGGGAAGAAGCCGGGCGGCCAGAGCGGGGCGGGCACGACGGTGCTGCGGACGCCCACGCGCCCCGACATGGTGCGCAGGATCAGGCGTGCCACGGCGTCGTGCGCACCGTCGTCGGGCAGTGAGGCGGCCGCCCTGCGGCGGGACAGACCCCGGTGGACGGCGCCGTCGTCAGCGACGATGAACGCCACGGCGGGGCTGCCGGTGAGCCGTCCTGTGCCGACGGCCGCCGCGTGGGCGAGCTCGCTCGGGGAGCGGGCCGACTGCACGTCGAAGATGGTCTCGGCGAGGAGCGTCAGGTGCCCCGCCTCGGCCTCGGCGTCACTGCGGTGCCGGGCCCCGCGAGCGACGGCCCGGACCACGGCCTGGATCTCCTCCGGCTCGGCGGGCACCGTCAGATAGGCCTCGCCGCCCGCGTCGAGGCCGAGGCACCGGTCGGCGGGGGCGACCCTGGCGGCCGAGAAGTGCACGACGGGCAGGGCGGCGGTCGGCGGGGACTCCTTCAGGCGGCGGCAGAGGTCGAAGCCGCTCATGTCGGGCAGGCCCACGTCGACGAGCGCCACGTCGGGCAGGGCGCCGGCGCGCCGGCGCACGTCGAGTTCGACGAGCGCCTCGCCCGCGCTGGCGACGAGCACGACGTCGTGGCCGTCCCTGCGCAGGACCGCGCCCAGCGCGTATCGACTGGCGGCGACGTCGTCGACCACCAGGACAGTGGTGTCTGCCTTGCCGTTGGCGTTCACAAGGCCCCTTTGGGGCAGGTCGGGGCAGGCTCCCGGCGAGCCTGCCCGACCAAGCTAGCGCGACGGCGGCGGCTCCCGGGGGCAGACGGCCCTGGTCCGACCGGGAACGGTGAAGATCCCGCAACTCGTCCCGGTCCGCGTGACCTCGGCGATAGGATCTCCACCCCCCCTCTTCCGCCTGCCGCAACCCGTGCTTCCCGTGGCCGCCCGCGGCGGACGGCCGGCACGGCCCGGCGCTCCCGCGCACCGCGCTGCGGCCTCGGCGCCGGCGGCCGTTCCGCGCGGCCGGGGCGGCGGGCCCTCGTGACCTTCGCGTGACGCCGGGCGTTCACTGGAGTGTCCGGACCGCCGGCCGGCGGCACCACCGCACTCCCGAGGGGCTCCATGACCCAGCACGTCACCGCCGCGCACTCCTTCACCGACTCCGCGCCCACCCGCGAGTGGTGGCGGGACGCGGTCATCTACCAGGTCTATCCGCGCAGCTTCGCCGACGGCGACGGTGACGGCATGGGCGATCTGCCCGGCGTCACGGCCCGCCTGCACCACCTGAGCGACCTGGGCGTGGACGCCGTCTGGCTCTCCCCCTTCTACGCCTCGCCGCAGGCCGACGCCGGATACGACGTGGCGGACTACCGTGCCGTCGACCCGGTGTTCGGCACCCTCGCCGACACCGAGGCCCTCCTGCGCGAGGCGCACTCCCTGGGTCTGCGCGTCATCTTCGACCTGGTGCCCAACCACTGCTCCGACCAGCACGAATGGTTCAAGCAGGCGCTGCGCGAAGGCCCCGGGTCGCCGCTGCGGGACCGCTTCCACTTCCGCCCCGGCAAGGGCACGGACGGCGAACTGCCGCCCAACGACTGGGAGTCCGTCTTCGGCGGGCCCGCCTGGACCCGGGTGGAGGACGGCGCGTGGTACCTCCACCTCTTCGCCCCCGAGCAGCCCGACTTCAACTGGGACCACCCCGCCGTCCACGACGAGTTCCGCTCCATCCTGCGGTTCTGGCTGGACAAGGGCGTCGACGGCTTCCGCATCGACGTGGCGCACGGCCTGGTGAAGGCGGCCGGGCTGCCCGACATCGGCCACGCGGAACAGGTCGAGCTGCTCGGCAGCCAGTCCGTGCCGTACTTCGACCAGGACGGCGTGCACGCCGTCTACCGCGACTGGCGCCGCATCCTCGACGAGTACACGGGCGAGGAGGGCTCCGAGCGCATCGCCGTGGCGGAGGCGTGGACGCCCACGGTGGAGCGCAGCGCCCTGTACCTGCGCCCCGACGAGCTGCACCAGGCCTTCAACTTCGAGTACCTGACCACCGGCTGGGACGCCGCGGCCCTGCGCGCCGTCGTCGACCGCTCCCTCGCCGCGATGAACTCCGTGGGCGCGCCCGCCACCTGGGTGCTCTCCAACCACGACGTCGTACGTCACTCGACGCGCTTCGGGGGCGGCGATCCGGCCCGCGGTCTGCGCCGGGCGAGGGCCGCCACGATGCTGATGCTGGCGCTGCCCGGCTCCGCGTACATCTACCAGGGCGAGGAGCTGGGTCTGCCCGAGGTGACCGAGCTGCCCGACGAGGTGCGCCAGGACCCGGCGTTCTTCCGTACCGCCGGGCAGGGGGGCACGCGGGACGGCTGCCGGGTGCCGCTGCCCTGGTCCGGCGAGCGCCCGCCGTTCGGCTTCGGCCCGGCCGACGGCGGCCCGAGCTGGCTGCCGCAGCCGCAGTCCTGGCGGGGCCTGTCGGTGGCCGCGCAGACCGGTGACCCGACGTCGACCCTGGAGTTCTACCGCGCGGCGCTGGCCGTCCGGCGTGCGCACCCGGCGCTCGGCGCGGGCCGCGGCATCGAGTGGCTGCCCTCCCCCGAGGGCGTGCTCGCCTTCCGCCGCACCTCCGCGGCCGGTTCGTTCGTCTGCACGGTGAACCTCACCGCGTCCCCCGTCGCGCTGCCCACCCCGGGCACGGTGCTGCTCGACGGCACGAACTTCGGACCGGGCACGGCTCTCGAACCGGGCACGGCTCTCGAAGCGGGCCCGGCTCTCGAAGCGGGCCCGGACGAGACCGTTCTTCCGGCGGATTCCGCCGTCTGGTGGGCGATCTGAGGCGCGACCGGTACAGTCCAATCCCGTGACCGCACGGCTAGCCGACATCGCAGCCCAGGCGGGGGTCAGCGAAGCGACAGTAAGCCGCGTGCTCAACGGCAAGCCGGGCGTCGCGGCGGCCACCCGTCAGTCAGTGCTCGCCGCCCTCGACGTGCTCGGGTACGAACGCCCGGTGCGGCTGCGGCAGCGGAGCGCGGGCCTGGTCGGGCTGATCACGCCCGAGCTGGAGAACCCGATCTTCCCCGCGCTCGCCCAGGTCATCGGACAGGCCCTCACCCGGCAGGGGTATACGCCGGTGCTCGCCACCCAGACCCCGGGCGGCTCCACCGAGGACGAGCTGACCGAGATGCTGGTGGACCGCGGGGTCTCCGGGATCATCTTCGTCTCGGGCCTGCACGCGGACACCACCGCCGACACGCAACGCTACGAACAGCTCCGGGCACAGGGCGTGCCCTTCGTGCTCGTGGACGGCTTCTCGCCCCATGTGCGGGCGCCGTTCATCTCGCCGGACGACCGCGCGGCGATGCGCCTCGCCGTCACGCACCTGGTCTCCCTCGGCCACGAGCGCGTCGGACTCGCCCTGGGACCGAAGCGGTTCGTGCCCGTACAGCGGAAGATCGAGGGTTTCGTACGTACGATGCAGGACCGCCTCGGCCTCTCCCCCGACGAGATCGGGACCGACCTCGTGCAGCACTCCCTCTACACCCTGGAGGGCGGTCAGGCCGCCGCCGACGCGCTGTTGGACCGCGGCTGCACGGCGATCGTCTGCGCCAGCGACATGATGGCGCTCGGCGCGATACGGACGGCGCGCCAGCGTGGCCTGGAGGTCCCCGACGACGTCTCGGTGGTCGGCTTCGACGACTCCCCCCTGATCGCGTTCACCGACCCGCCCCTGACCACGGTGCGCAAGCCGGTTCCGGCCATGGGCCAGGCGGCGGTGCGCACGCTCCTGGAGGAGATCGGCGGCACACCCGCCCCGCACAGCGAATTCGTCTTCATGCCGGAGCTGGTGGTTCGCGGTTCAACCGCCTCGGCGCCCAAGCGCCCCTAGGGATTATCAGGGGTGCGGGGTCGTCCTCGGGGTGTAGAGAATGCGGGCCGAACCCGACCAGGGGATGATCGGTCGAGGAACGGGGATCTGGCAGACTCTGTGCCTATGGGTGAGACGACCGTGACGACACTTGAGGGCCGACAGAGCCCCACCTCATCACCCATCGCGGGCGAGGAGAAGGACCGCAATGGGCGGAGTCCGTCGCGGCGTTTCCACCGGCTGCGGACCCCTCGTCGTCCCCGGCTCTGGTTCGAGATCCTGCTGATCGCGGTGAGTTACTGGACGTACTCACTGATCCGCAACGCCGTGCCCGAGCAGAAGGCGCAGGCGCTGCGGAACGCGGACTGGCTGTGGAGCGTCGAGCAGCACCTGGGGATCGCCGTCGAGCGCGGCGTCAACCACGCCGTGGACTCGGTGACATGGTTGATCGTCTGCATGAACTACTACTACGCGACGCTGCACTTCGTGGTCACGCTCGGTGTCCTCGTCTGGCTCTTCCGCGGACATCCCGGGCGGTACGCGGCCACGCGCCTGGTCCTCTTCGCGACGACGGCGGTGGCCCTGCTCGGTTACTACCTGTACCCGCTGGCGCCGCCCCGCCTCATGAACGGCTCCACGTTCATCGACACCGTCCTGGTCCACCACACCTGGGGCTCGATGGCCTCGGGCGACCTGAAGAACATGTCGAACCAGTACGCGGCGATGCCGTCCATGCACATCGGCTGGTCCCTGTGGTGCGGCCTCACCATCTTCGCGCTCGCCTCGGTGCCGTGGGTCAAGGTCCTCGGCCTGCTCTACCCCGTGACGACGCTCGTCGTCATCGTCGCGACGGCCAACCACTTCTGGCTCGACGCCGTGGGCGGCATGATCTGCCTGGCCTTCGGCTTCGCCGTGGCAAGGCTCTGGTCCGGCTCAATGCCGTACGCACTGCCACGCGAGGTGGCCGCACGGGACGCGAACGATCCCGCACTACTGCCGGCCAAGGCCTAGGCGAGGACCGGGAGCAGAGCATGATCACGCAGATTCGGATCGACGGGTTCAAGTCGTTCCTGGACTTCAGTCTCGACGTACCGCCGACGCTGGTCATGCTGGGGCCGAACGGCGCGGGCAAGTCGAACCTCTTCGACGCGCTGCGGCTGGTCGCGGCCGCCGCGCGCGGCGACTTCGAGCAGACGGTGGCGAAAGACACCCGGCTGGTGCCCAGCGCGCTCTTCCACCGGACGGGACGGGACGGCGTCAGGCGCGGCTCGCACCTGACGCTCTCCGTCGGCGCCGTCGTGCCGTCCTCCGCGGGCCCGCTGCCCGTCCAAGTGAGCCTTCTCGTCCAGGGCGCCAACACGGCGAGCGGACGCAGCCGGGCCCTGGACTACTCCTGTGCCGTACGGCTGGACGAATCCAGCGGTCTCGGCGAGGCGGCACAGCGGGCCCGCGAGGCGTTCACCGCCCGCACGGGCGTCGCGACGGGCACCGTGCTCGACAGCGGCGGTGACCTTCTCTGGGGCGGCCCCGACGCCGATGACCTCACCCCCCGGGCCTTCGACGAGCTGGAGCGCAGCACGGAGGCCGGACGCGCGGAGCTGCGCCGCCTCACGGTCAGGGAGTGCGCGTCCTGGCAGGCCCTCACGCTGGACCCGACCGCGATGCGGCACCCTGCCCAGTCCCTCGGCAAGGCCGTCCTGGGGACCGACGGGTCGGAGCTGGCCGCCGTCCTCGACCAGATCGCCCAGCGTGAGCCCGGGGCCTGGCGGCGCCTCGTCGCCGATCTGGCGGCCCTCGTCGAGGGCGTGGACGACGTACGCACCATCTACGACGAGCGCCGCCAGGAAGTCGACTTCGAGGTCGCCTTCAGCCACACCGGATGGTGCACACCTCCCCTGCTGTCGGACGGCACCCTGCGCACGCTCGGCCTGCTGGCCGCCTCTTCCGCCCCTGACCGCGGGGACGTGCTGTGCGTCGAGGAGATCGAGAACGGCATGTATCCGGAGCGGGTCGCGGATCTCGTACGGCGGCTGCGGCGCGGCACCGGCGTGGACCCGGAGCACCCGGAAGGCCCCTACGGCCAGCTCATCGCCACCACCCATTCCCCCGCCCTGCTCGCCGCGCTCCGCGACGACCTGTCCGGCAGCCTCGTCTTCCTCGAACCGGCCGACCGCGTCGACCCGGAGGCGGGCACCATCTCCCGTACGACGGTGGCACGCCCGCTGCTGGAGCGGACCGCGGACAGTGAGCCGGGCCAGTCGGTGTCCCCCGCACAGGTGGACCGCCTGTTGCGACGTCTGGGGCAGGGAGCCGCGTGAAATACCGTCCCCTGAAGTCCGGCCTGCTGGTCGAGGGCAACAGCGACGCGCCCTATCTGAAGCACCTCATCAAGCGGCAGCTCGACGAGCTGATCCTGACGGAGGGACGGCAGGCCGCGCTGGTGCTCGACTGCGAGGTGCCCTTCGGCGTCCGTACCACCGGGGCGCAGTCCGCGGCGGTCCTCGACGACGCGTGGGAGCTCGCACAGGACTGCCATCTGCTCTTCGTGCACGGCGACGACGACGCCAGGGACAAGGCGGAGAAGCTGGTGCGCCACCTGGAGGAGCGCCGCGCGCGGGCAGGGCGTGCGGCGGTGCCCGTTCGGCTCGTGCCCGTCCTGATGACGGAGGCGTGGATGCTCGCCGACCGGAGCGCACTCCAGTCCGTCGCCACGGGCGCCGAGTTGACCGGATACCCCTACCGCAACCCGTCCGACGTGGAGCGACGCGTCCCACTCGGGAACGGGAGACGTCCCCTCGGGCCCAAAGAGGTGTGGCGGGCGCTCCTCGGCGACGAGGCACACGAGATCCTGTCGGAGGACTGTGCGTCACTGCTCGTCCGGCGTACGGATCTCGACGTCCTGGCCCGAGTGCCGTCCTACCGCCTCTGGCTGGACGAGACGCGGTCGGCGCTGCGGGCGTTGCGGTTTCTGTGAGGGCGGGGGTGTGGTGGCTTATCCTCCGTAGAAGCGCTCCTCCATCACTCCCCGTGCCCGGCGTGTGATGCGGCGGTAGTCGTCCAGCATGTCGCCCACGTGGCCCGCGTCGTAGCCCAAGTAGCGGGCCACGGCGGCCAGTTCGCGGCCGTCGGAGGGGAATGTGTCGCCCGCTCTGCCGCGTACGAGCATCACCGCGTTACGGACGCGGGAGGCGAGGACCCAGGCCTCGTCGAGGGTCGCCGCGTCCTGGGCGGGGATCAGATCCGCCGCGAGGGCCGCGGCGAGGGCGTCGCGGGTGCGGGTCGTGCGCAGGGACGGCACGGCGTGGCCGTGTTCCAGTTGCGTCAGCTGGACCGTCCACTCGATGTCGGAGAGGCCGCCCCGGCCCAGCTTGGCGTTGAGCGTGGGGTCGGTGCCGCGTGGCATCCGCTCGGCCTCCATGCGGGCCTTCAGGCGGCGGATCTCGCGGACCGCGTCGTCGGTGAGGCCCTGCGCGGGGTAGCGCAGCGGGTCGGCGAGGGCGATGAAGGCGCGGCCCAGTTCCTCGTCGCCCGCGACCGGTTCGGCCCGCAGCAGCGCCTGCGCCTCCCAGCCGAGCGACCAGCGGCGGTAGTAGGCCGCGTAGGACTTCAACGTGCGGACCAGGGGGCCGCTGCGGCCCTCCGGGCGCAGGTCCGCGTCGATCTGGAGCGGGGGGTCGGCGGAGGGGATCTGGAGCAGTCTGCGCATCTCCGCGACCACCTTCGCGGCGGCCTTGGCGGCCTCCTGCTCGTCGGCGCCCTCGCACGGCTCGTGGACGAACATGACGTCCGCGTCCGAGCCGTAGCCCATCTCGTGGCCGCCGAAGCGGCCCATGCCGATGACGGCGAAGCGGGTCGGCAGCGTGTCGCCCCAGCCCTCGCGGACGATCGCGCGCAGCGTACCGGCGAGGGTGGCGGCGGTCAGATCGGAGATCGCGTCGCCCACGCGGTCGACCAGCGTGCCCGGGTCCTCCTCGGCGGGGCGGTCCTCCGTCCCGTACGAACCGATGAGGTCACCCGCGGCGGTACGGAACAGCTCCCGGCGGCGCACGCCGCGCGCCGCCGTGACCGCCTGCTCGGCGCCGTCCGCGCGGCGCACCGCGGCGAGGATCTCCTGTTCGAGGGCGGCGCGGCCACGCGGCTCGGGGCCGCGCCGGTCGCCGAGGAGGGCGACCGCCTCGGGGGCACGCAGGAGCAGGTCGGGGGCGAGGCGGCCGGCGGAGAGGACCCGGGCGAGGTTCTCCGCCGCGGCCCCCTCGTCCCTGAGCAGCCGCAGGTACCACGGGGTCTTGCCGAGGGCGTCGGAGACCTTGCGGAAGTTCAGCAGGCCCGCGTCCGGGTCGGCGGAGTCCGCGAACCAGCCGAGCAGGACCGGCAGCAGCGTGCGCTGGATGGCCGCCTTGCGGGAGACGCCGGAGGCGAGCGCCTCCAGGTGGCGCAGGGCCCCGCTGGGGTCCGCGTAGCCGAGCGCGACGAGGCGCTCACGGGCCGCCTCCGTGCTCAGCCTCGTCTCGCCGGGGGCGAGCTGGGCGACGGCGTCGAGCAGCGGACGGTAGAACAGCTTCTCGTGCAGGCGGCGCACCATGGAGGTGTGCCGGCGCCACGCCCGGTGCAGCTCGGTGATCGGCTCGGTGCGCATGCCGAGGGAGCGGCCGATGCGCCGCAGGTCGGCGTCGTCCTCGGGCACCAGGTGGGTGCGGCGCAGCTTGTAGAGCTGGATGCGGTGTTCGAGCGAGCGCAGGAAGCGGTACGCGTCGTCGAGCTGCGCCGCGTCCACCCGCCCCACGTAGCCGCCCGCGCCGAGCGCCTGGAGGGCCGCCAGCGTCGACCCGCCGCGGATCGAGGCGTCGCCGCGGCCGTGCACCAACTGGAGCATCTGTACGGCGAACTCGACGTCCCGCAGCCCGCCGGGGCCGAGCTTCAGCTCCCGGTCGACCACCCCCGCCGGGATGTTCTCGACGACCCTGCGACGCATCTTCTGCACGTCGGCCACGAAGTTCTCGCGCTCGGCGGCGTGCCAGACCAGGGGGGCGAGCGTCTCCACGTACTCCTTGCCGAGCGCCAGGTCGCCCGCGACGGGACGGGCCTTGAGCAGCGCCTGGAACTCCCAGGTCTTCGCCCAGCGCTGGTAGTACGCGAGGTGGCTGCTGAGGGTCCGCACCAGGGGGCCGTTCCTGCCCTCGGGGCGGAGGTTGGCGTCGACGGGCCAGATGGTGCCCTCGACGTTGGTCTCGGAGCAGATCCGCATCATGTGCGAGGCCAGGCGTGTCGCGGCGCGCAGCGCCTTGTCCTCGTCGGTGTCGCCGACCGCCTCGCCGACGAAGATGACGTCGACGTCGGAGACGTAGTTGAGTTCGTGGCCTCCGCACTTGCCCATCGCGATGACCGCGAGCCGGCACTGCGCGGCGTCTTCGGGGGCCGCGTCACGGGCCATGGCGAGCGCCGCGCGCAGGGTCGCCGTGGCGAGGTCGGCGAGCTCGGCCGCGGCCTCGGCGACGTCCGTGGTGCCGCAGACGTCGCGGGCCGCGATGGCGAGGAGGCAGCGCCGGTAGGCGACGCGCAGCGACTCGGGGTCGGTGGCTTCGGCGAGGCCCCGCTCGAACTCCTCCACTCCCGGGTGGAGGTCGGCGAACTCGTACATGGCCAGGGCCCGCCAGTCGCGGGGGTGGCGCGCCAGGTGGTCGGCGAGGGCCTCGGAGGCGCCGAGGACGCCGAGCAGCCGGTCCCGCAGCGGCTTGGCGGTGACGAGGGTGCCGAGCAGCTCGCGTCTGCCCTGCTCGTCCTCCTGTGCCTCCACCAGGCGTACGAGGCCGAGCAGCGCCAGGTCGGGGTCGGCGGTGGCGCCCAGGGCGTCCAGGAGCAGCGGGTCCGAGCGGACGGCGCTCAGGCCGGGCGCCTCCAGGAACCGCTCCGCCGCGGAGGGGTCGGTGAAGCCGTGGCGCAGCAGCCGCGTGAACGTGCTGCTCCGGCGCCCGCCGGTCCCCCGCCATCCTCCTTGCAGCGGGCGCTTCGCGCCCTCCCCTTCCCGCGGCAGCGACATGCCGAGCCTCCGTTCGATCACTCCGGCCCCGAGCCTACGGCCTCACCACGGGATTCCGCCCGAGTGGCGGGCGCGCTGTCGCCTCCGGCGTGGGAGCGTTCCGCCCGCGCCGCGGTGTGGGAGGGTTCGATACCCGGCGCGGAGGGTGGCTCCGCCCTGGCACGGGAGGGTGCTCCGCCCCTTGCGCGGGAGGGGGGCTCCGCCCGCGGGCGCGGGAGGGTTTCGCTCCGCTTCGACGCGCCGAAATCGCCGTGACGCGGTCGCTGACAGGCCCCCAACTCCCTGATGTACTCCGCCTCATGGAATACACACTCGAAGTGATCCCCCTGCCGGTGAGCGACGTCGACCGGTCCCTGGAGTTCTACCGCGACAAGCTGGGCTTCCACGTCGACATCGACGCGGAGGTCATGCCCGGCATGCGCATCGTCCAGCTCACCCCGCCGGGGTCGGGCTGCTCCATCGCGCTGGCCGGAGACTCGCTCTGGGAAACCATGAGCGGACCGAAGCCGCCCGCCGGCTCCTACCAGGGCCTCCAGCTCTGCGTCGCCGACGCCACGGCTGCCCACGCCGAGCTCACCGCGCGCGGCCTGGACATCTCGGAGCCGGTCCAGCACGCCCCGCAGGACGGCGGCACCTTCATGTACTTCAACGACCCGGACGGCAACGGCTGGGCGATCCAGGAGTACACGGTCCGCGCGAAGACACCACTACGGGACGCGATCGTGCCGCAGGTCTGACGTCGCGGGCCCCCGGCCACGGGGGGTGACTCCGACCTCCACCTCTCGCCGCGAGAACACGGAGGACTGACATGGCAGTGCCCTGTTGGACGGCCTCGGAAGGTCCTGGTTAGCTGAGCGGAACGGCAAGCCCGTGGGACCGGTGACCGGCGAGAAGAACGAGAGAGGTGCCCGGTGGAGACTCCACGCCTGGAGGAGGTACGCCTGACCTCCTTCAAGAGCTTCACCGAGCAGCGACTGCCCCTGAACGACCTCACCGTACTGATCGGCCGCAACGGCAGCGGCAAGTCCAATGCCCTGGACGCGCTGGTGGTGCTATCCCGGCTGGCCACGGGCGAGCCCCTGCGCGAAGCGCTGGACAGTACGCGTGTGGGTGAGGAGCAGATCCGCGGCGGCGCGGCGGGATGTGCTCCCTTGGGCCGGGACAGCTTCACTGTGGGCTGCCGGGTCAGGTCCGGTGAGGCGGCGTTCGATCTCGACGTGGAGATCGGGGTCTTTCCCGACGTACGCATCCTCAGTGAGCGCCTGACCGCGGCGGAGGGTGTGCGTTACGGAGGGCGCCGCCTGACCGCCGGCCGGTCCCTCCTGACCAGCGGCGGCCCGGTCAAGGGGGACATCCGGGCGCGTTACTTCAACGGCGGGCGCGGCACGGACCCCAGCACCGACTTCACCACGGACAGACTGCTGACCAGCCAGGTGCCGGTCCGTGTCCCGCTCACGAGCGAGGCCAGCCGTCTGGTGCACCGGGCGGCGAGCGACGTACTCGCCGTGCTGCGCGAGGTGTTCCTGCTCGACCCGGTTCCCCACCTGATGCGGCAGTACGTCAACGTCCGCGACTCGGAGCTGCGCCGCAACGCCGAGAACCTGAGCGCCGCGGTGGCGGGCCTCGGCCGGACGGACCCGGCCGCCTTCGAACGCCTCACGGACCTCATCGCGGGCATGCCCGAATTCCCGGTGAGGGGCGTGACCAGCGCTGAGACACCTCTGGGAGACGTCCAGCTGGTACTGCGCGAGGAGCCGCTCCACGGAACGGTGCACGACGTACCCGCCCGGCTGCTCAGCGACGGCATGCTCCGCTTCCTCGCCTTCGGTACGGCACTGCTCAGCGCGCCCACCGCCGACCGCGGCGACCACGGCTCGGACGCCCAGCGCCACCTGGTCATCGAAGAGATCGAGAACGGGCTCTACCCCACTCAGGCTGCCAGGGTCCTCCAGCTCATGAAGGACGAGTCGCAGCGACGCAGGATCGACGTCCTGTTCACGACCCACAGCCCTGCCCTGCTCAACTCCCTCACGGCACAGGACCACTCCGGAGTGGTCGTCTGCTCCCGGGACCCGAAGACGGGCGAGAGCGGCCTGACGCGGCTGACCGAGCTGCCCGGGTACGTGGAACTGCTCGCGGCCGGGGATCTCGGCGACGCGGTGACCAAGGACCGCCTCCCCGAGGCGATGCGGCCGCGCGGTGACGAAGTGACCGGCGTCGAGGACTTTTTGAGGAGCCTGTGAGCAAGCAGCGTCAGGCGGGGCTCAGGCTCCCGGTCGTCGACTTCCTCGACACGTCCGTGCTCGTGGAGATCCTGGACGTGCCCTTCATGAACGACCACAGGGCCGAGGTGCTGGACGAAATGGACAGCCGGATTCGAGCGGGGGTGCACTTCATCCTGCCGACCGCGACCGTCATCGAGACCGGCAACCACGTGTTCCAGGTCAAGCACGGCCATGCGCGCCGTCAGTGCGCGGAACGGTTCATGAACGCCCTGCGGCAGACCGCGGAGGGCCGGGCACCGTGGCGGCTCCACGAACGCACCTGGGACGCCACGTTCCTCATTTCCCTCTGCGACGGCGGCAGCACGGGCATGACGCTCCCGCAGCACGCGGAGGGACAGGTACTCGGCGCGGGCGACCTGAGCATCGTCGCCGAGCGCGACCTGTACGCCTCCAAGGTGCAGGCTCAGGTCCGCATCTGGACCCTGGAGGCGTCGATGAGCACGTGGGCCGAGGCGCCCTGAGCGGTCGCGGAAACCTCGATGCGGCACCCCTGAGCCCCGTACCGTCCGGCCGCTGTCCCGGCTTGTCCCGGCTGTCCTGCGTGACGACCGGGTACGGGTGCGCGTTGGGCAGGCACGGTACGTCGGAGGTGGGCGCGCATGAACGCGGACAGCGGAAACGGCAACGGCAACGGCAGCGGCCGTACGGAACCCGTGGACCCGGTGGACCCGGTGGACGAACCCGGCTGGGACGTCGACCCGGAGGACGAGATCGCCTCGGTGGTCGAGGCGCTCGGGCGTCAGCAGAAGCGGTGGCGCGAGGCCGCCGGACTGACCGCGGTCGAGTTCGCCCACGCGATCGGGTACGGCGAGGACCTGGTGCGCAAGGTGGAGCGCGGGGCGCGGATTCCCCGGCCGGAGTACTTGGACAAGGCGGACGAGGTGCTGGGGGCGCGGGGGTTCATCTCCGCGATGAGGTCGGAGATGGCCAAGGCCCGCTACCCCAAGAAGGTACGGGAGCTGGCGAAACTGGAGGAGCGGGCGGTCGAGGTCCTGCTGTACAGCAACCACAACATTCATGGGCTCTTGCAGACGGAGGACCACATGCGGGCCCTGTTCGGCGGATGGCACCCCGCCTACTCACAACCCGAGTTGGAACGGGTGGTCGCGGCCCGTTTGGCCCGTCGAGCCGTCTTCGAGCGGGACCCCGCACCGGTGCTCAGCTTCATCCAGGAAGAGGTGACGCTCAGCCGCCCGGTCGGAGGCACAATGGTGTGGCGGCGGCAACTCGAACGCCTCCTTGAACTCTGCGAGTTGCGGAACGTCGTCCTACAGGTGATGCCGACCAACTGCGAGGAACATCCCGGAACAGGCGGGCTGATCGAGGTGCTGAAGTTCCCGGACGGCAGCGCCGCCGGGCGCTCTGAAGGAGCTTTCAACGGCCGGCCGGTATCGGATCCGAGGCAGCTCAGAATCCTTGAGCTGCGCTATGGCATGATCCGGGCCCAAGCGCTGACGCCGCGTGAGTCGCAGGCCCTAATCGAGCGAATGCTGGGAGACACATGATCTGCAAGCCCTCTGCCGGGAGCCCTTCCGCGCTGGAGTGGTTCAAGAGCAGTCACAGCAGCAGCGGTGACGGCAACGACTGCGTCGAGGTCGCCACCACCCCCGGCACGGTCCACGTCCGCGATTCCAAAGACACCCGGGGGCCCCGGCTCGCGTTCCCCCCGGCCGCATGGAGCGCCTTCGTGACGCACGCCTCCCTGGGCTGACCTTCGAGAGGGCCTACAGCCGACGACCACGGGCCCTCTCGGAGTACTTGCACGGATAGCCCCGCCCTGCGGCTACAGCACCGGCAGGTTCTTCCGCAGCTCGAAGGCCGTGACCTCTGACCTGTACTCCTCCCACTCCTGCTTCTTGTTGCGCAGGAAGAAGTCGTAGACGTGCTCGCCGAGCGTCTCGGCGACCAGTTCTGACTTCTCCATGAGGGCGATCGCCTCGCCGAGGTTCTGCGGCAGCGGCTCGATGCCCATCGCGCGGCGCTCGGCGTCGGTGAGTGCCCAGACGTCGTCGTCGGCGCCCGGCGGCAGCTCGTACCCCTCCTCGATGCCCTTGAGCCCGGCGGCGAGCAGCACCGCGTAGGTGAGGTAGGGGTTGGCGCCCGAGTCGATCGAGCGGACCTCGACGCGCGCCGAGCCCGTCTTGCCCGGCTTGTACATCGGCACGCGGATCAGCGCCGAGCGGTTGTTGTGGCCCCAGCAGATGTACGAGGGGGCCTCGCCCCCGGCGCCCGCCGTGCGCTCGGAGCCGCCCCAGATGCGCTTGTAGGAGTTCACCCACTGGTTGGTGACCGCCGAGATCTCCGCCGCGTGCCGCAGCAGGCCCGCGATGAAGGAGCGGCCGACCTTGGAGAGCTGGTACTCGGCGCCCGACTCGTAGAACGCGTTGCGGTCGCCCTCGAAGAGCGACAGGTGCGTGTGCATGCCCGAGCCCGGGTACTCGGAGAACGGCTTCGGCATGAAGGTGGCCTGCACGCCCTGCTCCAGCGCGACCTGCTTCATGACCAGGCGGAACGTCATGATGTTGTCGGCCGTGGACAGCGCGTCGGCGTAGCGGAGGTCGATCTCCTGCTGGCCGGGGGCGCCCTCGTGGTGGCTGAATTCGACCGAGATGCCCATCGATTCGAGCATCGTGATGGCCTGGCGGCGGAAGTCCATGCCCACGTTCTGCGGGGTGTGGTCGAAGTAGCCGGAGTTGTCGGCGGGCGTGGGCCGTGAGCCGTCCAGCGGCTTGTCCTTGAGCAGGAAGAACTCGATCTCGGGGTGGGTGTAGAAGGTGAAGCCGAGGTCGGAGGTCTTCGCCAGCGCGCGCTTGAGCACGTAGCGCGGGTCCGCGAAGGACGGGGAGCCGTCCGGCATCAGGATGTCGCAGAACATACGGGCGGTACCGGGGGCCTCCGCACGCCAGGGCAGCACCTGGAACGTCGACGGGTCCGGCTTGGCGATCATGTCCGACTCGTACACCCGGGCGAAGCCCTCGATCGCCGAGCCGTCGAAGCCGATGCCCTCGTCGAAGGCCTGCTCCAGCTCGGCCGGGGCCACGGCCACCGACTTCAGGAAGCCGAGGACGTCCGTGAACCACAGGCGTACGAACCGGATGTCGCGCTCCTCCAACGTACGGAGCACGAATTCCTGCTGCTTGTCCATCTTCCGCTTCCACCCATCCTTGCTGGTCAGGCCGCCTGCCCATGCGCCTCGGGACACACCGGGCACACGAGCATCCCACTCCTCGGTTTCGCGCGCGTTGCGGACCCGTGCCGCGGTGTCCCGAGCCGTGTCGCTTGCCGCGCCTGTGCCCATAGTGCCTGCTGGACGGCGCGGCTGTAACGGCGGCGGCCCCGGCCCCGGCCGGCCACCCCGCTCGCTATAACTTGCATCTCGGATGCTAATTTGAGAGCCAGGACAGACAAGGGGGGCGCAAACCTCCCTTATCCGGCCTGCCCGAGCTGCCTTACCTGTCTTACCTGGCCTGTCTTAGCTGGCCTGTCTTACCTGACCTGCCTTACCTCTTCGGCTTGAGGAGCCCACGTTGCTGTCAGAGCAGTCCGCCGCGACCGTCCGCGCCACCCTTCCCGTCGTCGGAGCGGCCATCGGCGAGATCACCGAGCGTTTCTACGACCGGCTCTTCACGGCACATCCGGAGCTGCTCAAGGACCTCTTCAACCGGGGCAACCAGGCCGCGGGGACACAGCGGCAGGCCCTCGCGGGGTCCATCGCCGCCTTCGCGACGTACCTGGTGGAGCACCCCGACGAGCGGCCCGACGTGATGCTGAACCGCATCGCGCACAAGCACGCCTCGCTCGGCGTGGCCCCCGAGCAGTACGAGACCGTGCGCCTGCACCTCTTCGCCGCCATCGCCGAGATACTCGGGGACGCGGTCACCGCCGAGGTCGCCGCCGCCTGGGACGAGGTCTACTGGCTCATGGCCAACGCCCTCATCGCCATCGAGGCCCGGCTCTACGCCGAGCACGGCGCCACGGCGGCCGGCGGGACCTGGCGCGACTGGGAGGTCGTCGAGCGCGTCGAGGAGACGCCGGACGTCGCCACCTTCCGGCTGCGCCCCGCCGACGGTGAGCCCGCGCCCGCCTTCGGCGCCGGGCAGTACGTGTCCGTGCAGGTCGAACTGGACGACGGGGCGCGGCAGATACGGCAGTACAGCCTGTCGGGGGCGCCGGGTGGTTCGGTGCGGGAGATCTGCGTGAAGCGGGTGCGGGGTGAGGCGGGTCCCGAGGGCGAAGTCTCCAACCATCTGCACGCGCGCGTGCGGGCCGGTTCCGTGGTGCGGGTCTCCGCTCCCTACGGGGACCTCGTTCTCGACGCGGCCGACGCCGACGCGCCGCTCCTGCTGGCCTCCGCCGGCATCGGCGTCACCCCGATGATCGCCATGCTGGAGCAGCTCGCCGCCGCCGGGCACCGGGGGCCCGTCACCGCCCTGCACGCCGACCGCTCCCCCGCCGAGCACGCCCTGCGCGACTCCCACGAGGCGTACACCGCGAAGCTTCCGGCGGGTGCGGCGTACTTCTTCTACGAGCGGCCCGACGCCGGGCACCCCGCGGAGCTCACGGGCCGCGCCGACCTGGCGGCACTCCCGACGATCCCGGCGGGCACGCGCGCGTACCTGTGCGGGCCGCTGCCGTTCATGCGGGCGGTGCGTACGCAGCTCATCGAGCGGGGCGTCGCCGCGGCCGACATCCACTACGAGGTCTTCGGGCCCGACCTGTGGCTGGCACGGGGCTGAGGCGGCCCCTCCGGGAGGAGCGGGGCGGTGGTCGGGGCCGTGGGTCCCGAGTTGGTCGGCGGGGGCGCGTGGGCCGGTCCGCGGGGCGCGGCCGGTCGATGGCCTGCGGGACGCGACCGGCCGATGGCCTGCGGGACGCGGCCGGTCGCCGACCTGCGGGGCACGGCCGGCCGATGGCCTGCGGGGCGCGGCCGGTCGCCAGTCTGCGGGGCACCGCCGGCCGATAGCCTGTGGGACGCGCCCGGTCGCCGGTCTGCGGGGCACGACCGGCCGATGGCCTGCGGGGCACGGCCGGTCGCCAGTCTGCGGGGCACCGCCGGCCGATAGCCTGTGGGACGCGCCCGGTCGCCGGTCTGCGGGACGCGGCCGGCCGATGGCCTGCGGGACGCGGTCGGTCGCCGGTCTGCGGGCTGGTAGCGGCCTGCGAGTCATCGTCGGTGCGGGCCGGTCCGTGGTCCGCTGGGCGGTCCTCGGGCTGCCCGGTGGCTGGCCCTATGTGGGGCGGTCGTCGGGGCGTGTGGTGAGGTTCAGTAGCAGCGGGCCCGTGGGGGAGGCCACGATGTCCGCCACCGTCAGCGGGTCCAGCGAGGCGTAGAACGCCTCCTGGGCTTCGCGGAGTGCGCCGCGCAGGCGGCAGGCGCCGGCCAGTGGGCAGGGCGCCGAGCCCTCGCAGTCCACCATGTCGCCCTCGCCCTCGAAGGACCGCACCAGCGCGCCCACCGACGCCGTACGGCCCGCCTCCGTCAGCGAGAGCCCGCCGCCCCTGCCCCGGCGGGCCTCCAGCATGCCCATCTTCTGGAGCTCGGCGACGACCTTCGCCGCGTGCGTGTACGGCACCGCCACGTCCGCGGCCACCTCGCGCGTCGTGGGCGCCGTATCGCCCGCCACGGCCAGGCGCATGAGGGTGCGCAGCGCCAGGTCGGTGGATCGCATGAGCCGCATGGCTTGAGACTAGGTAATTGGCATCCGTGGCTCAAATTTGTGGGTGGGGGGCGCCGGAGGCGGGGCGCCGGGGGCTCGGGTGGGCGAGGGCGTCCGGCGGGTCGAGTGGTGTGGGCGTGGCCGATGTTCGGCGGTTGGCCTGTTGTCCGTCTTCTCGTCGCTCTACGATCAGCGGACTCGTACGCCCGTTCCTGACGCGTTCCCGACCCGCCCCGCGGTTTCTGTTGCCCGGTTTCCTCAGTTGCTCGGTTTCTTGAATTCCCGAAGGACACACACCATGGGTTCCGCCGACAAGTCACGCAACGCTTCCCGCAAGGCCCGGATAGAGGAGATGCGCCAGGCCGAGCGCGCACGGGAGCGGCGGGGCCGTGCCGTGACCATCACGGTCAGCGCGATCGTCGTCGCCGCGCTCGGCGCCGGCGGCTTCGTCCTCTTCTCCAAGGCCTCCGACGACTCCTCGGACGCGAAGGGCGGCTCCAAGGGCTGGCCCAAGTACACGGTGACCGAGGACGGCGAGAAGGTCTGGGGCAAGCTCGGGCGCACGCACGTCCCCGAGAAGGTCGACTACCCCATGAGCCCGCCGGTCGGCGGTGACCACAACCAGATCTGGATGAACTGCAACGGCGACGTCTACGACCATGAGCTTCCCGAGGTGAACGCCGTGCACTCCCTGGAGCACGGTGCCGTCTGGGTCACGTACAACGACAAGGCGGCGCCGGCCGACCTGAAGAAGCTGGAGGCCAAGGTCAAGGCCACGCCGTACTCCCTCATGAGCCCCGTCGAGGACCAGAAGGACCCCATCATGCTGACCGCGTGGGCGCATCAGCGGACCGTGACCGGCGCGGACGACCCAAAGGTCGCGAAGTTCTTCTCCACGTACGTCCAGGGCAAGCAGACGCCCGAGCCCGGGGCCGCGTGCACCAGCGGTCTTGCCAAGTGACGGACACGGGCCGGCGGCGCCGTACCGCCTGGGCCGCCGGTGCGGTGGCCGCGGCGGCTGTCGCCGCGTGCGGAATCACGGCGGCTGTGGCCTCCACGTCCTCCGGGGGCGGGGGTACGCCTGCTTCCTCGTCGGCCGACGCCGGGTTCGCGCGGGACATGGCCGTGCATCACCAGCAGGCCGTGGAGATGTCGTACATCGTGCGGGACCGCACCTCCGACGAGGAGGTACGGCGCCTCGCCTACGACATCGCCCAGACCCAGGCCAACCAGCGCGGCATGCTGCTCGGCTGGCTGGACCTCTGGGAGCTGCCGAAGGTGCCGGAAGGGGCGCCGATGGAGTGGATGGGCATGGGGGACGCGCCGCCGGGTGCCGACGGGGCGCTGATGCCGGGCATGGCGACGAACACGGAGCTCTCACGGCTGGGGCGCCTCAAGGGCAAGGACGCCGAGATCCTCTACCTGCGGCTCATGACCCGGCACCACCGGGGCGGGGTGCACATGGCCTCGGGGTGCGCGAAGCGGTGCGAGGTCTCCGCGGAGCGGCGGCTGGCCAAGGGGATGGTGGAGTCACAGGAGTCGGAGATCACCCTGATGAAAACGCTGCTGCGGGCCCGGGGGGCCAAGGCGTAGGGCCGGGTGGCTCTGACGGCCCGCACCACGGGTGACCCGGCGGTGCCGGACGCCCAGCGCCTGACCCGGTGTTCGTCCAGTCCCGCCAGACCGGCGTCCAGCAGCTCTTACGTGGCAGGTCCGGACGGTCGCCGGAGGTCATGGTTACCGCAGCGCGGCAAGGCCCTTCTGCAGGTCTTCGGCGTTCATCACGGGCTGGATCTCAATCTTCGCGCCCAGTTCCTCGAAGAACGGCTCGGCAATGGTCGGCAGCCGTGAACTGTCCTGCATGTCGAAGACGAAGGTGCAGGACCGCCCGCCATCGCTGGGGCCGAAGTAGGCTGCCTCGGGCTTGAGCTGTTCCATCATCGACTGCATGAGCTTCTGCAGTGCACCATTCTTGATCGCTTTATTGGAGACCTGGGTGTCCAACTGCGCTCTCAACATGACCCTCATCGCACTCGCTCCTTCCGCCAACCACGACCGGCGTGGTTCCGCCCACACTCGCTGAGACCGGGTGACGTCCCGCTCAGCGTCTCCGCGAGTGTTCGGCGCGGCAACATCTCACCCTCCATCCGTGCTGCCCCGGGCTGCCGGACCGGGAGTCAAGACCGAGTCACCTCGGCGCACGGCATCCACAACGACACATGCACCACGACATGGGTGATGCTCGTGCACCGCGACGCGCACACCAGAGGTGTATATGGACGAGGGAAGGTGCCCATGACGGCTCGGACTCCGGCTGAGCTCGCCCTGGCTCGCTCCCACACCACCGGTGATGGCGCGACCAGGTTCAACGTCAGCTCCCTGACGGTAGAACACCACCCCGATCGACGCGCCACGTTGACCTACCGGCTCGTCGTCGAGCGGGAGGGCCACGCCGACGAGGGCTGGGTGTTCACACTGCCATGGGGCGAGAGGTCCTTCCTTGACGTGCTCACCTCGCCCGCCCCTGACCCCGAGCGTCTCCGGCAACTGGTCCAGCTGGTGCGCGGGCTTCTGGAGGAGTGGTGGGACACCAAGGGGTTCAACCGGCGGTCGGCGCGGATGGGACGCCGATACTCCTGAGCCGGCCGCGCCCGCCCCGCCCCGCCCCGCCCCGCACCGCACCCCGGCGGGGACCGCCCCCGCGCCTCAAGCCAACCGAGGCAAGTCCTCCCGGCGGCAGCGGCCCCGTAGGGGGGTTCCTGTCGTGAAGCGTTCGACCTCCGCCACGGCGAACCGGCCCAGGCGGGCCACCTCGCTTCCCTGGGCCCCGGCGATGTGCGGGGTCACCAGGACGTTGGGCAGGTGGAGCAGGGCATGGTCCGGCGGCAGCGGCTCGGGGTCCGTGACGTCCAGGAAGGCGTCGAGGCGCCCCGAAGCGCACTCCCGCGCCAGCGCCTCCGTGTCGACCAGGGAGCCCCGCGCCGTGTTGATGACGGCCCCGCCGGACGGGATCATGCGGAGCATCGCCGCGCTCAGCAGCCCCCGCGTCTCGGGAAGCTCCGGCGCGTGCACCGTGACGATGCCGCTCCGCCGGCACAGTTCGGGGAGCGGCACCGGTTCGACGCCGAGCGAGGCCGCCTCCCGCGAGGTCACGTAGGGGTCCGTGAGCAGCACGCGGTAGCCAGAGTCCGAGGCCAGCAGCCCCGCGATGACCCGCCGGCCGATCCGGGACGCCCCGATGACGCCGACGGTGCGTGCGTCGGCCCCCACCCGCTCGGTGAACGCCGGCCACCCCGCCGCATACCTCGCGGCGGTCGACAGCGCCCCCTTCGCCGCGAAGGTGACCGCCGCCAGCGTGAACGCCACCACCGGATCCGCGTTGGCGTCCGCCGCCGACGAGACGACGATGCCCCGGTCCCACACCGCGTCCGTCACCATCGGCTTGACCGACCCCGCCGCATGGATGACCGCTCGCAGCAGCGGGGCCCCCGAAAGGACCTCCGGCGTGAGCGGCGGGCACTCCCACCCCGTGATCAGGACCTCCGTCCTGGCCAGCACGTCGAGCGAGCGCTCCTCGGTGAGCGGTCCGGACAGCACGCCGGGTTCCAGCGCCACGCAGGCGGCCAGCCGCTCGCGCAGATCCGGTGTGAAGATCCGGTCCGCGACGTCGGCCCCCATCGCCAGAGCGGCCCTGATCGGCGGACCACCGGCCCGCTTCGCCTGCTGTGCCTGATCTGCCACGCGTGACCGTCCCTCGTAGTAACCGGTTACCCACCAGCGCCTGGAGGCTAGGTCCAATCCGCGAGGACGGTCAAGAGATCGCCTGGCAAAGGGGGTTGACCATGGACAGTAACCGCTTTAGATTCCGGGCACCTTATTCCGACGACGGAGGGGTTGCCGTGCCGACGGTGACGAAGGAACGGGCGGAAACCGGGGCGGTGAAGCCGCCCGGCGCGCGCGACAGCGGGTCAAGTGGGGGGAAATCGAACCGTGATGGAATATGGAAACGGTTTCAGCGCAGCCGTTTCCTGGTTCTCCTCATGGTGCCGGGCCTGGTGTACTTCCTGGTCTTCCACTACGGCGCGTTCGTCGCCAACGCGGTGGCCTTCAAGGAGTACGTGCCCTTCGACGGCCTGTGGGCGAGCCCCTGGGTCGGCACCGAGAACTTCGAGCGGATGCTCGGTGACCCGGACTTCTGGCACGCCACGTGGAACACGCTGTTCATCGCCGTGCTCCAGCTCGTCTTCTTCTTCCCGGCACCCCTCGCCCTCGCCCTGCTCCTGCACAGCCTGAGCTCGGACCTGCTGCGCCGCTTCACGCAGTCCGTGATCTATCTGCCGCACTTCCTGTCGTGGGTCGTCGTCGTCGCGCTGTTCCAGCAGGTGCTGAGCGACACCGGCCTGCTGAACACCTTCCTCGGCGACGCCGGGCTGCACACCGTCGACATCATCGGCAACCCGGACGCGTACAAGCCGCTGGTCGTCCTTGAGGTGATCTGGAAGGACGCCGGCTGGGGGACGATCATCTTCCTCGCCGCCCTCATGCAGGTCGACGAGCAGTTGTACGAGGCCTCCGCCATCGACGGGGCCGGGCCCTGGCGCCGCTTCTGGCACGTGACGCTGCCCAGCATCCGGCCGATCATCATCCTGCTGCTGATCATGCGGCTCGGCGACATCCTCTCCGTCGGCTTCGAGCAGATGCTGCTGCAACGGCAGTCCGTGGGCCCTGAGGTCGGCGAGGTCCTCGACACCTTCGTCTTCTGGCAGGGCATCGTCGGCGGCGACACCGGATACGCGGCGGCCGCCGGTCTCTTCAAGGGCGTCGTCGGCGCGGCGCTCGTCTTCACCGCCAACCGGGTCGCCCACCGGCTCGGCGAGCAGGGGGTCTACAAGTGAGTGCCGGTCAGATAACCAGGCCCGCCTGGAAGGAGCGGCCCCGGGTCGCCACCAAGGCCGCCAAGGGCGTGGCGGTGGCCGTGGTCCTCGCCCTCGTCCTCATCCCGTTCCTCGTCATCGTCTCGACCTCGCTCGCCTCCAACCGTGAGGTCGTCGACAACGGCGGCTGGGTCCTGTGGCCGAGCGATCCGACACTGCGCGCCTACCGCACCATCCTCAGCGGCGGCATCGTCACCAAGGCGCTCGGCGTGAGCGTCGGCCTCACCGTCGCGGGCACGCTCTTCTCCCTGGCGTGCACCACCTTCCTCGCGTACGCCCTGGCCCGCCCCGGCGTCTTCGGCGGCAGGCCCGTACTCCTCCTCATCCTCTTCACCTTCCTCTTCCCGCCCGGCATGATCCCCGCGTTCCTGCTGGTCAAAGGCATGGGAATGATGGATACGTACGCCGCGCTCGTGGCCCCCGTACTCATCAACGTCTTCAATCTCATCGTGCTGCGCGGCTTCTTCCAGGGGATACCCGAGGAGCTGTACGAGGCGGCCCGGCTCGACGGCGCGGGTGACTGGCACATCCTGTGGCGGATCGTCCTGCCGCTCTCCAAGGCGGCCCTCGCGGTGGTCTCCCTCTTCTACGCGGTCAGCTACTGGAACGCCTGGTTCCATGCCTCCATCTACATGGAGTCCGACCACTGGCCGCTCTCGCAGGTCCTGCGTACGTACGTCATCGGCGGCTCCCAGATCGCCGACACCGGTCTGAGCGAGGCCGGCATGGTCTCCGCCCCGCAGACGACCCAGATGGCCGTCCTGGTCATCGCGACCGTGCCGATCCTGCTCGTCTACCCCTTCCTCCAGAAGTACTTCACCAAGGGCGTGCTCACCGGCGCCATCAAGAGCTGACCCCGCTCAAGAAGAGCGCTCAAGAAGAGCTGACCTCTCCACCCGACGTCCCGTCCCGAAGGGTTTCTCACGTGTCCGGTTCCTCGATGTCGCGGCGCACCCTGCTGCGTTCCATAGCCGTCGGCGGCGCCGCGCTCGCCGCCCCGTCCGTCCTCACCGCCTGCTCGACCGACTCCAGCGGCGGCGGCAACGTCTCCAACGCGGGCAAGAAGGTCACTCCGTGGCCCACCTTCACCCCCGCCGAGGGCCCGAAGCCCGACCTCGCCCCGTCCGCCGAGGGCGTGCAGGCCGGATACACGAAGTACCCCGAGAAGCTCGTACGGGCGACCGCCGAGAAGCCGGGTGACGGCAAGCAGAAGATCAAGGTCATGACCATCACCTACGGCACCCCGCCGAAGCCGGCCGGAGAGAACGAGTACTGGCAGGCGGTGAACGAGGCGCTGGGCGTCGAGGTGGAGTTCACCGTCGTGCCCGACGCGGACTTCCGCGCCAAGATGTCCACGCTGATGTCGGGCGACGACCTGCCCGACATGATCAACTTCGGTGGCGGGTACGTGCTGCCGCGCGAGTCGCAGTTCGTGAAGTCCCGGTGCGCGGACCTCAGCGACCATCTCTCGGGCGACGCCGTCAAGGACTACCCCAACCTCGCCAACATCCCCACGTACGCGTGGGAGGGCATGGGCCGCATCGCCGGGCGGATCTACGGGCTGCCGGTCGAGCGCGCCAAGGTGCAGGGCGCCATGTTCATCAACCGCGAGGCGTTCGACGCGGCCGGCTACCGGCCTGGCATGTCCGCCGCCGACTTCCGCGCCATGGTCAAGGAAGGCTCCCGGGGCAGGAAGTCCGCGCTCGGCGCGTCCTCCGTGGGCTTCTACGGCTACCTCTACCACGCGATGTGGCACGGCGCGCCGAACCAGTGGCGGATCAAGGACGGCAAGGCCACCGACATGTACGGGACCGACGAGTTCAAGGCGGCCCTCGCATACATGGCGGCGCTGCGCAAGGACGGCTCGTACAACGCCGACGCCACCTCGATCTCCCAGGTGGACCTGAAGACCCAGTTCTACAACGGCACCGTCCGCTCGATGACGGACGGCTGGGGCGCCGCCATCTCCAACGCCCAGGGCATCAAGGACGAGTTCACGCTCGATGTCGCCGAACCCTACGCGGTCGACGGCGTCACCCCCGTCTACCAGCAGAACCGCGGCTGCTTCGGCTACACCGTGATCAAGAAGGCGTCCAAGGACCGCGTCCGGCTGATGCTGCGCGTCCTGAACTGGCTGGCCTCGCCGTTCGGCTCGAAGGAGTACGAGCTGATGCATTACGGAGTGGAGGGCACGCACTTCAAGTACGACAAGGCGGGCGACCCGGTCGCCACCGAGGCGGGCCTGATCGACTCCAGGACCAACCTGCCCTTCCCCTACCTGATGGACGCGCCGCAGCCGCTGTACTTCCCCGGCTTCCCCGGCCTCACGGAGCGGCTGCACGCCTGGGAGGAGAAAGTCGTGCCGCTGCTGGTCCCCGACGACCACTGGGGGCTGATGTCGGACACGTACAACCGGCAGGGCGCCACGATGCAGCAGATCATCGAGGACGGCGTCACGGCGGTCGTCTCCGGCCGCAAGAGCCTCTCCGAGTGGGACTCCGTGCACAAGAAGTGGCGGTCGCAGGGGGGCGAGCGGGCCGCCGAGGAGTTCCTCAAGGAGTACGAGGCCGCGCACTGACCCGGGGGCCGGACGCGGGATGATGGGTCCGGGGCGGAAACCGCCGCAGGCACAACTGCGCGCCGCGTCCGGCCCGTTGGCGGCCGGGGGCGGCACGTCAGGCACATGGGCGCTAGCTGAGGGAGACACAGTGGGTGAGCGGGTCACCATCCGTGACGTGGCCGCGCGGGCGGGGGTCTCGGTCGCGACCGTCTCGCGGGTCCTGGCGGGCAACTACCCGACGTCCACGGCGTCACGTGCCAAGGTGCTGCGGGCGGTCAAGGAGCTGGACTACGTCGCCAACGCGCACGCGCGTGCCCTGGCGGGCGCGGGGCGCAAGACGATCGCGGTCCTGATGTTCGACGTGGTGGGTGCGTTCTACTCGCAGGTCGCGCAGGGCGTCGAGATGGAGGCGGCCCAGCACGGCCGCCTCACCCTGGTCGCGTCCACGGGCAGTGACCCGGCCCGGGAACTGGCGCTGGTGCAGATGATGCGCGAGCAGGCGGCGGAGGCCGTGGTGCTCGTGGGTGGTGTCATCGAGGACGACGAGTACCGCGAGCGGATGGCCCGCTACGCCGAGGTCCTCGCGGCGGCGGGCTCCCGGCTGGTGCTCTGCGGCCGTCCCGCGCCCGCGCCGGACGTGCCCGCGCTCGTCATCGAGTACGACAACGAAGCGGGCGCCCACGCGGTCACCAGCCACCTGCTCGGCGCGGGCCACCGCCGCATCGCCCTCCTGGGCTACCAGCCGGGCAACACCACGGGCGAGGACCGGCTCCGCGGCTATCTGCGGGCGCTGGCCGACCACGGGGTGCCCCGCGGCGACGCCATCCTGCACGGCGTCGGCTTCGGCCGGAACCACGGCTACCAGGCCATGCGCGACCTGCTCGACAAGGCGGACGGCAGCCCGGACTTCACGGCGGTCTTCGCGGGCGACGACCGTGCGGCCGCGGCGGCGATCATCGCGCTGCGGGAGTACGGGATTCGGGTGCCGGAGGACATGTCGGTCGTCGGCTACAACGACGACCCGGTGGCCGCGGACATCACCCCCGGCCTGACCACGGTCCACATCCCGGCGGAGGAGATGGGCCGGACAGCGGTCCGCAGGGCCCTGACCAAGACCCCCACCCCGCACCCGGCCCAGGAACGCCACGTCCTGGGCACCCACATAGTCATAAGATCCAGCGTCAGCCCCCACCGCCCTTCCAGGAGCTGACCTCAGGGTCCCGACACCGGCAGGACGCAGGGCTAACGCCCCGCCCCTACATCCACCGCTCGACGCCGGGTGAACGCACCCGCCCCCACATCCACCGCTCGACGCCCGGTGAACGCACCCGCCCCCACATCCACCGCTCGACGCCGGGTGAACGCACCCGCCCCTACGTCCACTTCTCGACGCCGGGTAAACGGGTGGGCGGGTGGGAGGCATCCGCCGCGAAGCGGCGGTCCAGGGCGCCGGTGGGCGCCACCGCCGTGGAGCCGCGGCGGTCCAGGGCGCCGGCAGGCGGCACCGCCACGGAGCCGCGGCGGGTTCAGGGCGCCCCGCAGCCGAGGATCGCGTCAGCGACCTCGCGGGGGCGGTCCCGCATCACCAGGTGCCCCGAGGGCCGAAGCACCCGCAGGGTCCCCCCGAGGCCAGAGGCCAGCCCCCGCTGCCGAGCGACCCACCCCCGGTCCCCCCGCCCCGCGGCAGCGGCAGCGGCAGCGGCAAGCACCGTCACAGGCAGCCCCGCGCCCAGCGGGAACCTCCGCCGCAGGCCGGCCAACTCGACGGCCACGTCGCCGTACGCCACGTACTCCATCAGCGAGGCCCGCCACACCCGCCGGCTCCCGTACACCCAGGCCCACGGAGTGGGCGCCACGAGCCGCCGCAGCGAGGGCCCGACCGCCCGCGGCACCCCCACCGCACCCAGCAAGGCCCCGCACAGCCCCGCGCCCCCGGCCCTCACCCCCCGGGGAACGATCACCCGCGCCCGCTCCTCCACACTGGAGTCGACCAGCACGAGCCCGGCCGTCCGCTCCGGGTACAGCCGCGCGAACGCCTCCGCGTGGAACCCCGCGAGCGAGTGCCCGACGACCGTCACCCGCGGCGCCCCGCCGAGCACGGCGTCCACGACCCCCGCTATCCGATCCGCCTCCCCCCGCAGGTCAGGCACGTCGCGCGCGTGCCCGCTGAGCCCGAGCCCCGGCCGGTCGAAGCGGACGACGGTGCGGCGCGGCGCGAGGAGCGGCACCACCGGATCCCAGTCGAACCAGCCGAGCCCGAGCCCCGCGCTCAGCACACACACCGGCCCGCTCCCCGTCACCTGGACATGGTGGGGGACTCCCCCGATCCGTACGAAGGTCACGCCCGCCCCCGCGACGAGCGCCTCGCCGCCGCGAGGGACCACGCGATGACCGCGATCCACACCGCGATGACCAGTACCTGAAGCCGCTGCCCCGCTCCGAGCCCCCACGTCCCGCGCCCCGCGGAGAAGGCGGCCACGGACGCCAGTGTCCACGCGGTGGCCGCGGCCTCAAGGGCGAGCAGGACGGGACCGGCCGGAGCGAGGACCGGCCACCGTCCGGCGCTCCGCCGCGCGGCGAGCGTGAAGGCCACCATGCCGAGCAGCGCCCCGGCGACCGCGAGGCCGCTGCTGGCCGCGTGGGCGGCGTGCGTCCAGGGCACGTCACCGGCGGCCTCCCGCGCCGCGCACCCGGCGGACGAAGTCGGCGTGCAGCTCAGCGGCAGCCGCGAGTCGACGGCGGTGGCCGCCCCGAAGAGAGCGAGCCCGGCCCAGCCCACCACGGCCCACCCCCGCCTCGGCGGCCTCGACAGCGCCACCACCGCGCCCGCGAGCACGAGCAGGCCCGCGAGGAGGTCCGCCGTGCGGAAGAACGTCCCGTACGGCGCCCCCTCGGCGGCGAGTTCACTGACGTACGAGTGGAGGGGCGAGAGCCCGGTCGGCAGGACCGCCTCGGCCGTCCAGGTGCTGTAGAGGAGCGCGCCGAGCAGCAGCAGGACCGTCACCCGGGGACCGGGAGACGAACTGCCGGGGGTGGCGCGGCGCTCCGGTTCGTCCGTGGTGGTCGTCATGCGTCCATGATCGAGGTCGCGGCGGGACCCCGCACACCATCGGATACCCGGCGGGGGTAGGGTTCCGCGCATGGCGAGGACGACGCGGAACCGCACGGGCACCGGGCAGTTGCTGCTGCTCGCCGCGCTGCTCCTCGGCATCGTCACCATGCATACGTTGGGGCATCCCTCGCAGCCCACGAGCGATACGGCCACCGCTTCGGCCCCGGCCGCCGCCCCCGTCCCGGCCGCAGCCTCCGTCACATCTCACGGTGCCGACCACGATGCCGGTCCCGGCGCCGGTCCCCGTGGCGGTCACGACACCCGCGTGGCCGCGCCCGCCCCCGACTCCCCGCACGGCATGACGCACGACGGCCATGGCGGCATGTCCATGGATCCGCTGTCCGTGTGTCTCGCGGTGCTCGGGGCCTTCACGCTCGTGGTCCTGGTGCGGGCGGGCCTCTGGCGGCCCGGCGGGACGCTCGCGCGCGCCCCGGCGGCCGGGCGCCTCCTCTACGGGCCCCGGCCGGAGCCGCCGCCCGTCGTGCTCTCCCGCCTGTCGGTGCTGCGCCTTTAGGCCGGCGCACCGGCTGCTTCACGGTGCGACCGGAAGCAGCAGACGCGCCCCTTCGCACGCACCACACGACGAGGTGTCACTCAGCCATGCGCACAGCGATGCACGCAACCACGACCACAACCACTCCTACGGCCCCGCGTGACGAACCCCCGCGCGCCCCCTCGCGCCGCGCCCTCCTCGGGGCGGCCGCCGCCGTCGCCGGGACGGGAATCCTGACGGCCTGTACGGACTCGGCCTCGGACTCGGGCCACGGCGGCGGGCACGGCCGCTCCGGCGCGCCCGGCCCGGATGGCTACGTCGACCCGGCGGGCCCCGAGGTCGCCGCCGCCGAGCGGAAGCGGGCCGGCGGCGGCCGCGTCCGCGAGGTGAAGCTGACGGCCATGGAGGCCAGGCTCGACCTCGGCGGCCCCACGGTCAGGACCTGGGCGTACGGGGACACGCTGCCCGGCAAGGAGGTCCGCGTCACCGCGGGCGACACCCTGGCCCTCACCCTCGCCAACCACCTCCCCCGGGCCACGTCCCTGCACTGGCACGGCGTCGCCCTGCGCAACGACATGGACGGCGTCCCCGGCCTCACCCAGCAGGACGTCAAGCCCGGGGCCGACTTCACGTACCGCTTCGCGGTCCCGGACCCGGGGACGTACTGGTTCCATCCGCACTCCGGCACCCAGCAGGACCGCGGGCTGTACGCGCCGCTGATCGTCGAGGATCCGAAGGAGCCTCTCCAGTACGACAAGGAGTGGGTGGTCGTCCTGGACGACTGGGTCGACGGGGTCGACGGCTCCACCCCGGACGGCGTCCTCGCCGAGCTGCGCAAGGGCATGTCCGGCCACGACATGGGCGGCGACGGAGACGGCGGCGGGGACGGCGGCTCGGGCGGCATGGACCACGGCGGCCACGGCATGGCGGGCATGTCGCACGCGGCGGCCGGGACCGCGCCCGCCCCGGAGCCGTCCGCCCCGAAGCCGTCAACCCCGGAACCGTCCGGCCCCTCCCGGATGATGATGGGCGCCAGGAGCGACCTGCTCGGGGGTGACGCGGGCGACGTCGCGTACCCGTACTACCTGATCAACGGGCGTACGCCGAAGGCCCCGGTCCAGTTCCGCGCCCGCCCCGGCGACCGCGTCCGGCTGCGGATCATCAACGCTGGCGGCGACACGGCCTTCCGCGTGGCGCTCGGCGGGCACGAGATGACCGTGACGCACACCGACGGCTTCCCCGTGGAGCACGCGAGGACGGACGCGCTGCTGCTCGGCATGGGCGAGCGGTACGACGTCCTGGTCACCGCGGGGGACGGCGCCTTCCCGCTGACGGCGGTGGCCGAGGGCAAGAAGGCGTCGGCGCTCGCGGTGCTGCGCACGGGCGGCGGGGCGGCGCCGACCGCTTCGGCCCGCCCGAAGGAACTGAAGGGCCGCCTCCTCACGGCGGACGAGCTCAGGGCGGCCGAGTCCGTCGCCCTGCCCTCGCGGAAGCCGGACCGCACGGTCAAGCTCCGGCTCACGGGCGGTATGGCGAAGTACGACTGGGCCTTCGACAAGAAGCCCTACTCCCCCGGCAGGCGCCATCCGCTGCGGGCGGGCGAGCGGGTCCGCCTGGTCTTCGCGAACTCCACCTCGATGTGGCACCCCGTACATCTGCACGGCCACACCTTCGCCCTGTCGAACGTGGTGGGCGGCCCGCGCAAGGACACGGCGATCGTGCTGCCCAACGCCACCCTGACGGTGGACTTCGACGCGGACAATCCCGGGCTGTGGATGATCCACTGCCACAACGTCTACCACGCGGAGGCGGGCATGATGACGGTCCTCGGCTACCGCTCGTAGCCTCGTCAGGGGCGCCTCGTCAGGGGCGCGGGGGACTGCGCGAGCAACCACCGAAGAAGCCGCGGACGCGTCTGCCGGGATCCCCGCAGACGCGTCCGCGGCTTGTCGCGCGCTGAGCGCGCAGTCCCCCGCGCCCCCTGACGGGGCCCCCGGCCCGGCGGTCCAAGGCGCCCCGCCAGGTATCGCGTCGCTCTGACGATTACACTGGAGCGCGTGCCTCAACTACGCCTCGCCCTGAATCAGATCGACTCGACCGTCGGCGATCTCGCCGGGAACGCCGAGGCGATCGTCCGCTGGACCCGGCACTCCGCCGAGCAGGGAGCGCACCTCGTCGCGTTCCCCGAGATGGCGCTGACCGGGTATCCCGTCGAGGACCTCGCGCTGCGGTCGTCCTTCGTCCAGGCCTCGCGGAAGGCGCTGCACGCGCTCGCCGCGAGGCTGCGGGACGAGGGCTTCGGCGAGCTGCCGGTCGTCGTCGGCTATCTCGACCGCACCGAGGAGGCCAAGCCCCGCTACGGCCAGCCCGCGGGCGCGCCGCGCAACGCCGCGGCCGTGCTGCACCGCGGCGAGGTCGTACTGACGTTCTCCAAGCACCACCTGCCGAACTACGGCGTCTTCGACGAGTTCCGCTACTTCGTGCCGGGCGAGACCCTGCCGATCGTGCGGGTGCACGGCATCGACGTCGCCCTCGCCATCTGCGAGGACCTCTGGCAGGACGGCGGCCGCGTCCCCGCGACCCGTACGGCAGGGGCCGGTCTGCTGCTCTCCGTCAACGCCTCGCCGTACGAGCAGGACAAGGACGACCAGCGGCTCGACCTCGTCCGCAAGCGCGCCCAGGAGGCCGGCTGCGTCACCGCGTATCTCGCGATGATCGGCGGGCAGGACGAGCTGGTCTTCGACGGCGACTCGATCGTCGTCGACCGGGACGGCGAAGTCATCGCGCGGGCCCCGCAGTTCGCCGAGGGCTGTGTCGTCCTGGACCTGGAGCTGCCCGCCGCCGCCCCGACGCCGCCGTCCGGTGTCGTGGACGACGGGCTGCGCATCGAGCACGTCACCCTCTCCGAGGAGCCCCTGCCCCGTTACGAGGCGGAGCTGACCGGTGGGTACGCCGAGCGGCTCGACGACGACGAGGAGGTGTACTCGGCGCTGGTCGTGGGCCTGCGGGCGTATGCCGCGAAGAACGGTTTCAGCAGCGTCCTGATCGGCCTCTCCGGCGGCATCGACTCGGCGCTCACGGCGGCCATCGCCTGTGACGCGCTCGGCGCGCAGAACGTGTACGGGGTCGCGATGCCGTCCCGCTACTCCTCCGAGCACTCCATCAGTGACGCGGAGGAGCTTGCGCGCCGCACCGGCTGCAACTTCCGCACGGTCTCGATCGCCCCGATGTTCGACGCGTACATGGGCGCGCTCGGTCTGACCGGGCTCGCCGAGGAGAACCTCCAGTCGCGGCTGCGCGGCACGATGCTGATGGCGCTCTCCAACCAGGAGGGCCACATCGTGCTCGCGCCGGGCAACAAGTCCGAGCTGGCGGTGGGGTACTCGACGCTGTACGGCGACTCCGTGGGCGCGTACGGCCCGATCAAGGACGTCTACAAGACGGCGATCTTCCGGCTCGCGCGGTGGCGCAACCGGGCGGCCGAGGAGCGCGGGCAGACGCCGCCGATCCCGGAGAACTCCATCAGCAAGCCGCCGAGCGCGGAGCTCCGTCCCGACCAGGTCGACACGGACTCGCTGCCCGACTATCCGGTGCTCGACGGCATCCTGGAGCTCTACGTCGACAAGGACCAGGGCGCCGACGCGATCGTGGCCGCCGGTTACGACCGTGAGCTGGTCACGAAGACGCTGCGGATGGTGGACACCGCCGAGTACAAGCGGCGCCAGTACCCGCCGGGCACGAAGATCTCCGCGAAGGGCTTCGGCAAGGACCGGCGGCTGCCGATCACCAGCCGCTGGCGCGAGACCGCCGCGGGCTGAGCCCTGCGGCGATTGGCGACCGGCGACCAGCGACCGGCGACCGTGGGACCGACCGTGGGGCCTGCCCCGCTTCGGCGGAGCAGGCCCGCGGGCTCTCAGTGGCTGGACGACTCGTACACGCGGGACGGGCCCGAGGCCACCAGGCGCTCGCTCCCGTGCGCCGGGGCCCTGCGGTCCACCAGGTAGGCCACGGCGGCCACCGCGAGGCCGAGGACCGCGAGGACGGCGCCCGTGACCGCGGGCGAGGTCACGCCGAATCCGGCCGCCAGGGCGAGCCCGCCGATCCAGGCACCGCCCGCGTTGGCGAGGTTGAACGCCGCCTGGTTGGCGGACGAGGCCAGGGACGGGGCCGCCGACGCCTTCTCCATGACCATGAGCTGGAGCGGCGAGCCCGTGGTGAACGCCGCCATGCCCAGCAGCGCCACCGCGAGGGCCGCGCTCCAGCCGGTGCTCATGAGGAGCGGGAAGAGGGCGAGCACGACGGCCAGCGCGATGAGGCCGCCGAAGAGCGTGCCCCGCAGGGAGTGGTCGGCGAGCCGCCCGCCGAGCAGGTTGCCCGCGGTGGCGCCCACGCCGAACAGCGCGAGGAGCACGGTGACGCTGGACTCCGTGTAACCGGCGGCGTCGGTGAGCATCGGCGTGATGTAGCTGTACGCGGAGAACAGCGCGCCGAAGCCCGCGACGGTCGTGCCGAGGGCCAGCCACACCGGGCCGCTCGCGAGCGCCCGCAGCTCACCGCGGATGCCGACGGCGTCGCCGTGGCCGTGGTCGGCCGGGACGAGCAGGGCGAGCGCGGCGATGGCGGCGAGCCCGATGGCGCTGACCGCGAGGAACGTGGCGCGCCAGCCGAGCTGCTGCCCCATAGCGGTGGCCACGGGCACGCCGACGATGTTGGCGACGGTCAGGCCGAGGAACATCAGCGAGACCGAGCGGGCCTTGCGCTCCGGGCCGACGAGCCCGGTGGCGACGACCGCGCCGACACCGAAGAAGGCTCCGTGCGGCAGACCGCTGACGAAGCGGGCGGCAAGCAGTGAGGTGTTGTCGGGGGCGACGGCGGAGAGCGCGTTGCCGACGACGAAGAGCGCCATCAGGCCGATCAGGACCCGGCGGCGCGGCAGCTTCGCGGTGACGGCGGCGAGCAGCGGGGCACCGATGACGACGCCCAGCGCGTACGCGGACACGAGGTGACCGGCGGTGGGGATGGATATGTGCAGGTCGTCGGCGACGTTGGGCAGCAGGCCCATCATCACGAACTCGGTCGTGCCGATGCCGAAGGCGCCCACGGCGAGGGCGAGCAGGGCCAGGGGCATGAAGAAGTACCTTCCACGGAGCAGAGGGGGACGGAGCGGGACGGAATCCGTAAGTTTACGTACGGAACAAAGTCTCGCGTACCCAGTATTCCGTGAGGTCAAGATCAGACGACAACGGCGTTAATACGGGCGGGAGCGGGGCTACGACGACGGGAGCGGGCTACGACGAGAGGTCGACGCGCGCCGCGATCGGGAGGTGGTCGCTGCTCGTCTCCGGCAGCGTCCAGGAGGAGACCGGCTCCACGCCCTTGACCATGATCTGGTCGATGCGCGCCATCGGGAGCGACGCGGGCCAGCTGAAGCCGAAGCCGTCGCCCGCCGCGCCCTGCGTGGAGCGCATCTGGGAGGTGACCGCGTTCAGGGCGCGGTCGTTCATCGTGCCGTTCAGGTCACCGAGCAGGACGACCTTGCCGAGCTTCTCGTCGGCGATGGCCTCGCCGAGCGCGTCGGCGCTGTTGTCACGCTGGTTGGCGGTGAAGCCCGCGTCGAGCTTCACGCGCACCGAGGGCAGGTGGGCGACGTACACGCCGACCTCGCCCTTGGGCGTGGCGACCGTCGTACGCATCGCGCGGACCCAGCCCAGCTTGATGTCCACGGGCCTGCTGTCGGTCAGCGGATACTTGCTCCACAGGCCGACCGTGCCCTGCACCGAGTGGTACTTGTACTGACCCGCGAGGGCCTTCTCGTACGTGGGGACGGCGTCCGCGGTGAGCTCCTCCAGCGCGACCACGTCGGCGCCGGACGAGGCGACGTCCTTGGCGGTGCCCGTCGGGTCGGGGTTGTCCGCGTTCACGTTGTGCGTGGCCACCGTGAGGTCGCCGCCGGTGCCCGACTTGTCGCTGATCAGGCCGCCGAAGGAATTGCACCAGATGATGGTCGGCAGCAGCAGGGTGATCAGCGCGGTCGCCGACTTGCGGACCACGGCGATCACGAGCAGCACCGGGACGAAGAGGCCGAGCCAGGGCAGGAACGTCTCGGTCAGGCTGCCGAGGTTGCCCACGCTGTTGGGGATCTGCGCGTGGAACAGCATCACCAGCGCGATCAGGCCCGCGGCACCCGCCGTGACCAGGCCGCGCCGCCAGATGCCGCGGTCACCGCGCCAGCCGTCGAGCAGGCGCCGGAACCACGAATCCGGGCGCTCTGGCGCCGGGCCGCCGCTGTCCGTCTCCGTCACATAAGCCTGCTGCGCCATGCCTTCGTCGCCTCACTGACTGCCGTGCACACCGTCACTCCGCCCCTGAAACCCTAGGCGATGATCGGTGTCGTTCCTGCCGTTCGCGACGGCCGTACTCGCACGAGGACGAGCGGAACCGCGCGCGGGGTTCCTGAACGACGTGTGGGAGCGCCTGCTGTGACGAAACGCGCATATTCGCCCCCGGTTCGCCGGTTCGCCGGAGGGGCGGTTCGCCGGAGGGGCGTAGGGGCGAGGGGCGGGCGCAGGGCCTTCCGGTTCCTCGCGGAGCCCGGAGGGAATCCGTACTAGCCCCGGGGCGGCACCTGGTGCCACCATGGAGGTGGTCCGGGGACGCCGTCAGGGCGCCTCGAGATGACAGAAGGAGCCGTTGCGATGACGCAACTTTCGGCTGCCCAGACGAGCGCCGACGCCCGGCGGAGCCCCGACAGCAGCAAGGCGCTGTACGGCGGCAAGGGCACCCGGCGCATCACTGTGCGCGACATCACCGCCGCCAAGGAGCGCGGCGAGAAGTGGCCCATGCTGACCGCCTACGACGCGATGACCGCGTCCGTCTTCGACGAGGCGGGCATCCCCGTCATGCTCGTCGGCGACTCTGCGGGCAACTGCCACCTCGGGTACGAGACGACCGTGCCCGTCACCCTCGACGAGATGACCATGCTCTCGGCGGCCGTCGTACGGGGCACGAGCCGTGCCCTGATCGTCGGCGACCTGCCGTTCGGCTCGTACCAGGAGGGCGCGGTCCAGGCGCTGCGCTCGGCGACCCGGCTGGTGAAGGAGGCGGGCGTCGGCGCGGTGAAGCTGGAGGGCGGCGAACGCTCCCTGCCCCAGACCGAGCTCCTCGTCCAGTCCGGCATCCCCGTCATGTCACACCTCGGCCTGACCCCGCAGTCCGTGAACACCATGGGCTACCGGGTACAGGGCCGCGGCGACGAGGCGGCGCACCGGCTGCTGCGGGACGCCAAGGCCGCGCAGGACGCGGGCGCGTTCGCCGTCGTACTCGAACTGGTCCCCGCCGAGCTGGCCGAAGAGGTCACGCGCTCCCTCCAGGTCCCGACCGTCGGAATCGGCGCGGGCGCCTCGTGCGACGCGCAGGTCCTGGTGTGGACGGACATGCTGGGCCTCACGTCCGGCAAGATGCCGCGCTTCGTGAAGCAGTACGCGGATCTGCGGGGCGTCATGACGCAGGCGGCGAGGGCGTTCGCGGAGGACGTGGTGGACGGTTCGTTCCCGACCCCGGAACACGCGGTCCACTAGGCCTACGCGGCCGCGTGAGCGGTGCCTTCCCGGCAAGGCCTTGCGGCCACGTGAGCGGGCCTTCGCGGCAAGGCCTTGCGGCCGCGTGAGGGGGGCCTTGCGGCCGCGTGAGCGGGGCCTTGCGGCCACGTGAGCGGGGCCTTCGCGGGCTGCGTCAGCCGTGCCGGCGGAGCCTCGCGGTCATCTGAACCATCGCGGCACCATGGCAGCCCGTCGATTTCCCCCGTCGACGGGCTGTCCGCGGTTTCCCCCCGGGGGCCTCACCTGGTCCGCCGCTTCGCGCCGGTCCGTCTCCCACCCACCCGCCCGGCACCCGGTGGCGATCCCCCACCCCGCCGCTGACGCGGCGGATCTCTCCCACCCACCCGCCCGATACGCCGCGGCTGAACGGCTACGTAGGGGCAGCCGGCCGCCCCGAGCAAGCGGCTGAGCGGGGGCGACGTGAGCGCCGCTGGACAGCCGCCGAGAAACGACCGAGCAGGCAGGAGACGACCGGCGCGAAGCGACGGGACAGGGGATTGCCGCCGGGAAACGGGCGGGCGGGTGGGAGTCATCCGGCGCGAAGCGGCGGGGCAGGGGACAGCCGCCGGGTGCCGGGCGGGCGGGTGGGAGAGGTCCGGCGCGGAGCGGCGGGGTAGGGGACAGCCGCCAGGTGCCAGGTGGGAGAGGTCCCTGCGAGGCCCCCCGAGGGCCACGCTGAAGGCGGGACGCCCGCACTGTCGGTGAGATGTCGGCCAATTGTCGGTGCCGCCTGGCATCTTGTTCCCCATGACACGAATCGACAAGAACCCCGGCAGCGCAGGGAGCGCGGTCACCGTAAGGGGACTGGTCAAGCACTACGGCGAGACCAAGGCACTGGACGGCGTGGACCTCGACGTACGCGAAGGCACCGTCCTCGGCGTGCTCGGCCCCAACGGCGCCGGCAAGACCACCCTCGTGCGCTGCCTCTCCACCCTCGTCACCCCCGACTCGGGCACGGCCTTCGTGGCCGGGTACGACGTCGTCAAGCAACCCCGTCAGCTCCGCCGGGTCATAGGCCTCACCGGTCAGTACGCCTCCGTGGACGAGAAGCTCTCCGGCCGCGAGAACCTCTACATGATCGGGCGGCTCCTCGACCTCTCCCGCAAGGAGGCCAGGTCGAGGGCCGACGGCCTCCTTGAGCGGTTCTCGCTCACCGAGGCGGCGAACCGCCCGGCCAAGACGTACTCCGGCGGCATGCGCCGCCGCCTCGACCTGGCGGCGTCGATGATCGGCAGCCCCTCCGTCCTCTACCTGGACGAGCCGACCACCGGCCTCGACCCCCGCACGCGCAACGAGGTGTGGACCGAGGTCAAGCGCATGGTCACCGAGGGCGTCACCGTGCTGCTCACCACGCAGTACATGGAGGAGGCCGAGCAGCTCGCCTCCGAGCTGACCGTCATCGACCGCGGCAAGGTCATCGCCAACGGCGGCATCGACGAGCTGAAGGCGAAGGTCGGCGGCCGCACCCTGCGCATCCGCCCGGCCGACCCGCTGGAGCTGCACCCGCTGGCCGGCGCGCTCGACGACATGGGCCTGACCGGCCTCGCCACCTCCACCGTGGACACCGAGTCCGGCACGGTCCTGGTGCCGATCCTCAGCGACGAGCAGCTCACCGCCGTGGTCGGCGCAGTCACCGCACACGGCATCACGATCGGCTCGATAGGCACCGAACTGCCCAGCCTGGACGAGGTGTTCCTCTCGATCACCGGCGAGAAGGCCAGTGCCCCGCAGGACGCCCGCCCCGAACTCGAGGAGGTTGCCGTATGAGCAGCACCACTCTCACGCCGCCCCTCCACCAGGGAGAGGCCGACGCCCGTATCGGTCCCCGCGACCACGTGCGGCACACCAGCGCGCTGGTCCGCCGCAATCTGCTGTGGATCCGTCAGGACCCGGAGTCGATGCTCGACGCGATCCTGATGCCGATCATCTTCACGCTCCTGTTCGTGTACGTCTTCGGTGGCTCCATCGGGCAGGCGCTCGGCGGCGGTCAGGACGCGTACGTGCAGTACGTGGTGCCGGGCATGATGGCGATGATGAGCATGAACATCGCCATGGCCGTCGGCACCGGCTTCAACCAGGACTTCCAGAACGGCATCATGGACCGCTTCCGCACCCTGCCGATCGGCCAGGGCTCGGTGCTCTTCGCCAAGATCGTGGTGGAGCTGATGCGGATGCTCGTCGCGACGGCGGTCATGATGGTCGTCGGTGTCCTGGTGGGCTTCGACATCACCAACTGGGGCGGCCTGCTGGCCGCCGTGGGCCTGTCGGCGCTGTTCGGCTCGGCCATCATGTGGATCTTCCTGGTCCTCGGGGTATCGCTGAAGAGCGCCCAGTCCGTGCAGGCGATGGGCTTCCTGGTCCTGATGCCGCTCCAGTTCGGCTCGTCGATCTTCGCGCCGACCCAGTCCATGCCGGGCTGGCTCCAGGCCTTCACCGACTACAACCCGCTCTCCTCGCTCGCGGACTCCGCGCGCGGCCTGATGGTCGGCGGTCCCGTGGCGCACGACGTGTGGGTGACGGTCGGCTGGTCGGTGGTCCTCACGCTGGTGATGGCCCCGATCGCGATCCACAAGTTCCGCACCAAGAGCTGACCTGCGGGCGCGGGGGGGGGGCGGACGACGCGCCCGGGCCGTACGACGAGGCCATGACGACGAAGCCGTACGGCCAAGGCACTCGGCCAAGCCGACCGTAAGGCCGCGTCACGCGTCGCAGAGGGCGATGGCCTCGTCCACCGACAGGCCGTCGCCCTTCGCGTACGCGTCCTCGTACCGCGCGGTGCCCAGCGCCGCGCGGGCGAGGCGTTCGGCGGTGTCGCGGATGTCCCGTTCGGTGGCGTTCGGCGAGTGGCCGGGCGGCAGTTCCCGCTCGGCGGCCGCCAGGAGGCGCGCGGCGTCCTCGGCCCGGCCGCCGTCGTCCAGGGACGCCATGGCGAGGGCCGCGATCCACAGGTGGACGGCCTCGCCCTGCGGGGCGACGACCCGGGCCAGCGCGTCCCGGCTGCCCGCAAGGGCCTCGCCCGCCATGGCGAGCCCCTGCGCGGGCCGGCCGTCTAGGGTGGCGATCCAGGCCTCGATTCCGAGCACGAAGCTGTCGAAGACCGCGTAACCGATCAGGCTGAACTCGTTGCGGAGCAGGTCGAGTTGTTCGCGCGCCTCGGCGACCCTGCGGGCGCGCCCGAGGCCGCTGACGAGGAAGAGCCGGGCCGCGGGGACCGCCTCGCCGAAGGTGGCGCGGCCGCTGCTCTCCAGGATCTCCCGCAGCAGCGCCTCGCCCCGTTCGAATTCGCCCGACTCCAGCAGGGCCGAGCCGAGGCGGGCCTTGAGGACGGCGACCTGGGCCTGGGCGCCGAGCCGGGCGGAGTACTCGGCGGCGGCCTCGAAGTCCGCGGCGGCCAGGGCGAACTCCCCCCGCTGCTCATGGGACTCCCCGCGCGCCGAGAGCGCCTCGGCTATGCCCCACACGTCCCCGAGCTCCTCGAAGGCCCGTAGCGCCTCGTCCGCGTCGCGTCGGGCGTCGCCCGCCCAGTCGACGCGGTTGGCGAGGATGTTGGCACGCGTCTGGAGGGCGGCGGCCAGTTCCCACCGGTAGCCGAGGGCACGGCAGGCGGCGACGGTCTCATCGAGGGTGGCGCGCAGCATTTCCACGTCGCCGCCGAGGAGCACCGCGAAGAACCAGAGGTTGCCCGGCGTGCGGCAGGTCTGCGGCAGTCCTGGGCGGTAGACGGTCCTGATGCCGCACAGTTTCTCCTCGGCCTCCAGCGTCTGCCACTCGTCCATGTCCATGTCCATGCACGAGAGGTGGAGCAGGTGGGCCCCGCGGCGGGCCTCCTGGAGGACTTCGGGGCGCATCGGCGGCGGTGCGGCCGTGCACGGCTCGTACAGGGGCGGCGCGGAGACGTAGGGCGGGGCGAAGGGGTCGGGGCCGAGGGCGGTGACGTCGCGGGACCAGTTGCGCGTCTCCATGCGCAGGCCGCGTATCTGCCAGTACCAGGAGAGGGAGAGCACGAGGCAGAGCGCCTCCTGTTCGTCCCCGGCGGCCACGGCGTGCCGCAGGGCGGTGCGCACGTTCTCGTACTCGGTCTCCAGGCGCTCGACGGCGGCGCGCTGCCCGCGTCCGCGCAGTTCCGGGTCGGTGGTCCTCGCCACCTCGCGGTAGTGCGTGAGGTGCGCGCGCTCGGCCCCCGCGCGGTCGCCCGCCTCGTCGAGCCGCTCGCCCGCGTACTCGGCGACGGTCTCCAGGAGGCGGTAGCGCATGCCGTCGCCCGATATGGGCGAGGGGGCGGCGACGACGAGGGACTTGTCGACGAGGGAGCCGAGCAGGTCGGCGACGTCGTACGCGGCGTCGGCCGTGGCGCACACCTCTTCGGCGGCCGGCAGGTCGCAGCCGCCGGCGAAGACGGAGAGGCGGCGCAGCACGGCACGTTCGGCGTCGTCGAGCAGCTCCCAGGACCAGTCGACGACGGCCCGCAGGGTCTGCTGGCGGGGCAGGACCGTGCGGGCGCCGCTGGTGAGGAGCCGGAAGCGGTCGTCGAGGCGGTCGGCGATCTGGCGCGGGGTGAGCATCCGCAGCCGGGCGGCGGCCAGTTCGATGGCGAGCGGAAGGCCGTCGAGGCGCCGGCAGATCTCGGCGGCGGCGTCCGGGTCGTCGTCGACGGTGAACCCGGGTCTCGCGGCGGCGCCGCGCTCGGCGAGCAGGCGCAGCGCGACCGGCTCGGGCAGCGGCTCGACGGGGCGCAGCGATTCGCCGGGGACGCCGAGGGGTTCCCGGCTCGTGGCGAGGATGCGCAGGTCCGGGCAGCGGGCGAGGAGCTCGTCGGCGAGGTGGGCGGCGGCCTCCACGACGTGCTCGCAGTTGTCCAGGATGATCAGCATGCGGCGCCCCGCGCAGTGTTCGACGAGGCGGACCACGGGGTCCTCGCCGTGCCGTTCGGAGAGGGCCCGCATCTCCTCGGCGCCGGCGCCGCGCAGCACGGTCTCGCGGGCGCCGAGCGCGGTGAGGATCGCCTCGGGCACGTCCGCGGGGTCCTCGACGGGGGCCAGCTCGGCCAGCCACACGCCGTCCGGCAGGTGCCCGGCGACGGCTTCGGCCGCTTCCTGCGAGAGCCGTGTCTTCCCCGCCCCGCCGGGGCCGAGCAGCGTGACGAGCCGGGCCCGCGTGAGGTCGTCCCGCAGCGCGTCGATGTCGGCCTCGCGTCCGACGAAGGAGGTCAGGCGGGCGCGGAGGTTGCCGGGCCGCAGCGGACGCTCACCCGTGCCGGGCCGGTGCGGACGCTCGCCCGTGCCGGGACGTTCGGGTGCGCGGTCGGGCGACGGCCCGGGGGCGCGGAGCAACTCCTCGTGCAGCGCGCGCAGTTCGGGGCCGGGGTCGGCGCCGAGCCGGTCCGCGAGGACGCGCCGCACGCCCTCGTACGCGGCCAGCGCCTCCGCCGCGCGTCCGGCGTCCCTGAGCGCGCGCAGCCGCAGGACCTGCAACGGCTCGTCGAGCGGGTGGGTGTCGCACAGCGCGCCCAGCTCGGGCAGGACCTGCTCCGCCTGCCCGAGGGCGAGGGCGGCGGCCATCCTGGCGCGGCGGGCGTCGAGGCGGCGCGCCTGCCAGCGGGCGGCTTCGGTCGCGCGGTCGGGCAGGTCGGCGAGGGGTTCGCCGACCCACATCGCGAGCGCGTCGTCCAGGAGCCCGGCCGCCTTCGCCGCGTCCCCGTCGGCCAGCGCGCCGCCGCCTTCGCCCACCAGCCGGTCGAAGCGAAACACGTCCACGTCGTCGGGGCTGGCGCGGAGCAGGTAGCCGCCGTCGACGGAGGCGATGGCGTCCGCCCCCAGCGTCCTGCGGAGCCTGCCGACCAGCGCTTGCAGTGCGCCCGGCGCGTCCGCGGGGGGCTCGGCGGCCCAGACCTCGTCGACCAGGGCCTGGGCGGGCACCGCGCGGCCCGCGCGCAGGGCGAGCACCGTCAGGAGTGCGCGCAGGCGGGGGCCGCCGACCGCGACGGGGGTGCCGTCGGGGCGGATGGCCTGGGTCGAGCCGAGGAGGCGGTAGCGCACGGCCCCATTGTCGCCTCCGCGCGCCCCGCCGCCGCCACGCGCCCGTCCGCCCACCGCCTCGCCTCCTGCCGCGCCCGCGCCTACGCCCCCGGAACCTCCAGTTCCACCAGTACGCCCGTCTCCCCGCGCTCCCGCCCTCGCCCCTCCCCCGGCAGTTCCTCCCGCCGGAACCACTCCGGGCACCGCTCGACGGGACGCAGCCCGCGCACGCCGGGCACGGGCTCGTACGTCCGTGAGCCCGTGAAGGTCTCGGCGAACTCCTGCGTCACGACGTGGATGGCGCGGACCCGCCCTGCCGTGGCCGGCCACCGGTCGCCGTGCCGCTCGACGGTGAGCAGACCGGTGAGCCGGGCCCGCTCGGGCCAGGGCTCCGGACGGTTCCACGGGACGGTCACGCCGCGGTCCCGCACGACGGAGGGCTCGAAGGGCTCCTCGAAGCCGTCGTCGGCGTCCTCCACGCCGCCGTCCTCGTCCTCGTCGGACCAGTTCCCCTCGATGGTGGCGAGCGCCTCCACAGGGCCTTCGAGTTCGCTGAGGTCGGCCGTCCAGGCCGTGTCGTGGTGCTCCTCCACGAGCAGCAGGGGCCACGCCACCTCGTCCCCCACCGCGAAGGGAGTGCCGCAGCACTCCATCTGCCAGTCCTCGTACAGGACCTTCCACACCACGTTCCGCGTCATGGTGTCCAGACTCCCCGGAACTCCGCACACGGCGCGAGACGTTTTCGCCGTACGACCCGGTACGGTCGGGCTCGCCCGGCCGTCGTCATCCTTGGAGCACCGCCCCATGACCACCGCATCTGCCCGCAGCAGTGACCGGCGGGTCAGCCCCGTCTTCCTGGGGATCGCCGCCGTCACGGCGGTCTCGGGCTGGGCCGCCTGGACCGGTTTCGCCGACAATTCCGGGCTCGCCGTGTTCCTCTTCGTGACGGCGGCCTGGATCGTCTCGCTCTGCCTGCACGAGTACGCGCACGCCCGCACGGCCCTGCACAGCGGCGACATCTCGATCGGCGCGAAGGGCTATCTGACCCTCAATCCGCTGAAGTACACGCACGCGCTGCTCAGCATCGTGCTGCCCGTGCTGTTCGTGATCCTGGGCGGCATCGGACTGCCCGGTGGCGCGGTCTTCATCGAGCGGGGCCGGATCCGGGGCCGCTGGCGGCACAGCCTGATCTCGGCGGCGGGCCCGCTGACGAACGTGGCGTTCGCCGTGATCTGCACGGCACCGTTCTGGCTCGACGCCCTGGACGGCGTCCCCGACGCGTTCCGCTACGCACTGGCGTTCCTCGCGCTGCTCCAGGTGACGGCCGCGATCCTGAACTTCCTGCCCATCCCGGGCCTGGACGGCTACGGCGTGATCGAGCCCTGGCTCTCGTACAAGATCCGTCGCCAGGTGGAGCCGATCGCGCCGTTCGGGCTCATCGTGGTCTTCGTGATCCTGTTCATCCCGTCGGTCAACGCCGCCTTCTTCGACGCGATCGACGCGGTCCTGGGGGCCCTGGGCGTGGAGGAATGGGACACGTACTGGGGCCGGGAGCTGTACCAGTTCTGGGAGGGCTCGCAGGAGGTGCCGCCGAGGCCGGCCTTCTAGGCGGTGGCGTCCGGCCGGCCTTCTAGGCGGTGGCGTCCGCGGCCCGCCGGGCGTCGCGCTCGGCCTTGCCCCGGCGGAGGTAGAACCACGCCATGTTCGAGGAGAGGCCCGCGAGCAGCACCCAGACGACGCCGAGCCAGCTGCCCTGCGCGAAGGAGATCACGGCCGCGACGACGGCGAGCGCACAGACCACGAGGGCGTAGATGGCGAGGCGGGGCATGGGGGGCGGCTCCTGTCGGGTGCGGCGCGGGCGCCTGGGCGTATTGCGGACGTACCCGTCCAGTGTCCCCCATGTGTTCCCCATGCCCGCCCGCGCCCCGCACCAGAAGGCCCTGCGGCCCCGTGGCTACACGTCGGTGACCCGCAGGCCCGCGTGCGCCTTGTAGCGGCGGTTGACGGAGATCAGGTTGGCTACCAGGGACTCGACCTGGTGGGCGTTGCGCAGCCGCCCGGCGAAGACGCCGCGCATGCCGGGGATGCGGGCGGCGAGCGCCTGCACCACGTCGGTGTCGGCGCGCTTCTCGCCGAGCACCATGACGTCGGTGTCGATCTCCTCGACGTCGGGGTTCTGGAGCAGCACCGCCGACAGGTGGTGGAAGGCGGCCGTGACGCGGGAGTCCGGCAGCAGGGCGGCGGCCTGCTCGGCGGCGCTGCCCTCCTCGGGCTTGAGCGCGAAGGCGCCCTTCTTGTCGAAGCCGAGCGGGTTCACGCAGTCGATGACGAGCTTGCCGCTCAGCTCCTCGCGCAGCGCTTCGAGGGTCTTGCCGTGGCCCTCCCACGGCACGGCGACGATCACGACGTCGCTGCGCCGCGCGCACTCCGCGTTCTCGGCGCCCTCGACGCCGAGGCCGAGCTCCTCGGCGGCCGTCCGCGCCCGGTCCGCGGCCCGGGAGCCGATGATCACTTTCTGTCCGGCGCGGGCGAACCGGTAGGCGAGGCCGCGCCCCTGGTCGCCGGTGCCGCCGAGGACACCGACGGTCAGCCCGGAGACGTCGGGCAGCTCCCAGGGGTCCTTGGCCGGGGCCTTCGCGGGGGCGTTCTGCGCACTGTCTGTAGAGGTCATGGGGTGACCTTACTTACCGGTCACGGCTGGTTACGCGGTTACACCAGTTCCCCCAGCGGAATCCGCCGGAACGTGATCGTCTCGTACGCGCCGAAGTCCCCCGTCTCGTAGAGCAGCCCGACGGTGTCCTCGTCGAGGCGTACGAGATCGGAGTACGCGGCGGGCAGCCCGTCGACGGTGTGGGCGGTCTGCCACGTGGTGCCGGAGTCGGTGCTGCGGCGCACGGTCATCATGGCCCGGAAGCCGGGGTCGGCGGGTCCGGAGAAGAGCAGCGCGTCGGGGTCGCGGAGCCGCAGGACGCTGCCCTCGACGACGGGTCCGGTGAGGCAGGCCTGCGGGCGGAACGGTTTGACGAGGGTCTGGCCGCCGTCCCGCGAGTGGGCGTCGGCACGGTTGCCGGGGGCCGGTGAGTCGTTGCGGGTGTTGAGGTAGAGGCGGCCGTCGGGGAGTTCGGCGGCGGTGGTCTCGTTCACGTTGACGTAGCCGTTGGTGTTGTCGTCGACGTAGCCGATGCGCCAGGTCGCGCCCGCGTCGTCGCTGAGCAGGCAGTGGCCGCCGTTGTACTTGCCCTCGGTGCCGTTGTCCCGGCCGGCCGGCGGGAGCGAGTGGTTGGCGGGGACGACGACGCGGCCGGGGTGTCCGGAGGCGCCGGTGAGCTGGATGGCGTGGCCGGGCGTGGTGGCGTACCAGCGCCAGTTCGGTCTCTTCACCTGGCCGGTGATCTCGCGCGGGGCGGACCAGGTGCGGCCGTCGTCGTCGCTGTGCTGCACCCAGACGCGCCGCCCGGCGGCGGCGGAGACCGTGCCGCGGCGGATGGCGTCCTCGGTGGCCGCGGCGGCGTTCCGTACCTGTACGAGCAGGACGCGGCCGGTGTCGAGGACGACGGGGGCGGGGTTGCCCGCGAGGTCGTCGCCGTTCTTGCCGACGGTCTGGAGCGGGCCCCAGGTGCGGCCGCCGTCCGTGGAGCGCTTGAGGACGACGTCGATGTTGCCGAAGTCCTCCTGTGAGCCGACGCGGCCCTCGCAGAAGGCGAGGACGGTGCCGGAGGCGGTGGTGACGACGGCCGGGATGCGGAAGCTCGCGTAGCCCTCGCGGCCGGCCCTGAAGGGAACAGATGTCTCAACAGTCATCCCCCGGCCTTCCCCACCATGGGGGAATTCCGGGTGAACTCCGGGTCAACACTGAACTGTTGGGGCAGGATGCGACGCCATGGACGCCGTACGGGTCGCGCTGCTGCGCGAAGTGCTCGCAGGGACCGAGTGGCTCGGCGCCACCCGCCGCTTCGCGGGCACGCTGCGCGCCGGCGTGGTGCCGCACGGCGGCGGGCTGCTCCTCGTGGGCACGGAGGCGTACGAACCCTGGCACCTCGCCGCGCACCTGGTGGACGAGGCGGCCTGGTCCGGTACGCCGGAACTGACCCCCACGCTGGTGCGCCACCGGGTCCACGCCTCCGACCCGGCGCATCTGTCGACCGGGCTCGGCAGGATCGAGGCGGCGCGGCGCGGCGAGACGCTGCTCGTCGTGGCGCCGGACGCGCCGGGCGGGGAGCTGCTGACGCGCGTGCACGACGCGCGGCGGGCCGGCGCCACGGTCCTCGCCCTCGGTTCGGGGGACCGCGACCTGGCCGCCCTCTCGCACGAGTCCCTCGCCGTGCCGGAGGACCCCGACCTGGACCTGGACACGGTGCAGCACCTGGTGAGCGCGGCGGCGGGGGAGAACGCGCTGCCCGAGGCGCGCGGGCGCCGACGGCTGCGGGACCGGCTCTCGCGCCTCGCGGATCAGCTGACGTCACCGCCGCCGACGCGGTGGTAGACGGCGGTCCCACGGGGTGAGGGGCGGGGGAAATTCGGTTGCCCGGGGTGTCCGGCGGCGCCGAACATGAGCTTTCGTGCCTCTCTCCACGATCCTGCCCGACCTCTCCCCCTGGCGTTCCACCCGGGACTTCCGGCTGCTGTGGGTGCAGGGGCTCGTCACCTACTTCGGCAGTTTCATGGCGATGGTCGCGCTGCCGTTGCAGATCAAGGAGCTGACGGACTCGCCGCTCGCGGTGGGCGCGATGGGCGCGGTCGAGCTGGTGCCGCTGATCGTCTTCGGGCTCTACGGGGGTGCGCTCGCCGACGCCGCCGACCGCCGCAAGGTGATCCTCCTGAGCGAGGCGGCGCTCGGCCTGCTGGCCATGATCCTGCTGGTCAACGCGTTGCTGCCGGAGCCGCTGCTCTGGCCGCTGTACGTCGTCGCGGCCGGTGTCGCCGCGCTCTCCGGGCTCCAGCGGCCCGCCCTCGACTCGCTCATGGCGCGGATCGTGCCGCACGACCAGCTGACGGCGGCCGCCGCGCTGAACTCGCTGCGCTGGAACGTGGGCGCCATCGCGGGGCCCGCGCTCGCCGGCCTGGTCGTCGCGTACGCCGGGCACGCGTCCGCGTACGCCGTGACGGTCGCCGGTTTCGCGGTCTCGGTCCTGCTGTGCACCCGGCTCTCGCCCGCGCCCGCCGCGGACCACGCGGAGAAGCCGTCGCTGCGCGGCATAGCGGAAGGCGCTCGGTACGCGTGGTCGCGTCCTGTCCTGCTCGGCACGTACGCGATCGACATGGCGGCGATGTTCTTCGCCTTCCCGAACACGATCTTCCCGTTCCTGGCGGACGAGCTCGACGCCGAGTGGTCGCTGGGGCTGATGTACGCGGCGGGAGCGGTCGGCTCGCTGCTCCTCAGCCTGACCAGCGGGTGGACGTCGCGGATACGCAGGCATGGGCTGCTCGTGGTGTTCGGCGCGGCCGGGTGGGGCCTGGCGATCACGGCGGCGGGCTGGTCCGGCGACGTGTGGGTGGTGCTGGGGTGCCTGGTGCTCGCGGGCGCGGGCGACATGCTGAGCGGTCTGGGCCGCTCCACGATCTGGAACCAGACCATCCCGGACGAGCTGCGGGGCCGGCTGGCCGGCATCGAGGTCCTCTCGTACAGCGTGGGCCCGCAGCTCGGCCAGATGCGCGCGGGCGCGGCGGCGGGCTGGACCGGCACGCGCCCCGCCATCTGGACGGGCGGCCTGGCCTGCGTGGCCTCGGTGGCCGTCCTTGCGGCGGCCCTGCCCCGCCTCATCTCCTACGACGCGACGACGGACCCCGACGCGAGGCTCCGCCGGGAGCGGGAGGAAGCCCCGGGGCGGGCCCCCACGGCGTAGCCACGGCAGGCGCGGTCACGGGGCGGCTGAGCCGCGGGGCGGCCCGGCGGTGGGGTCAATCCTCGTCGCCCCGTCCGACCGTGTCGTGCCACCGCGGGTCGTTCTCCCACTCCAGGTTCCGTTCCGCGGCGGTCCGCATCGCCTGTTCCGCGTCCGCCCGCGACGCGTAGGGGCCCATGCGGTCCTTGCCGGGGCAGTCCGGGCCCTCCTCGACCTTGTGGTGCTCCAGGCAGTAGAACCACTCGCCCGGCTTGCCGGCCGTCCGCTTCTTGAACAGTGCCATGACTCACGTCCTCTCGTACCCGCCCGCGTCCTCTGACGCCATGCTGCCCCACCGGGGCTGGCTAGACTCGCTGGCATGTCTGGCCAGTCACTGCTCGTACCCGGGGAGCTCTCCCCCATCCGTTCCGTACCCGGCAACATCAAGCGCCCGGAGTACGTGGGGAAACCCGCCCCCACCCCGTACACGGGGCCCGAGGTGCAGACCCCCGAGACCATTGAACTCATGCGCACGGCGGGCCGCATCGCCGCCCGTGCCATGGAAGAGGCCGCGAAGCACATCGCGCCCGGCGTCACCACCGATGAGCTGGACCGTGTGGCGCACGAGTACATGTGCGACCACGGCGCCTACCCCTCCACGCTGGGCTACCGCGGCTTCCAGAAGTCGCTGTGCAGTTCGATCAACGAGGTCATCTGCCACGGCATCCCCGACTCCACCGTCCTGCGCGACGGCGACATCATCAACCTCGACGTGACGGCGTACATCGGCGGCGTGCACGGCGACAACAACGCCACCTACCTCGTCGGCGACGTCGACGAGGAGTCCAGGCTGCTCGTGGAGCGGACCCGGGAGTCCCTCAACCGCGCCATCAAGGCCGTCAAGCCCGGCCGCCAGATCAACATCATCGGCCGGGTCATCGAGTCGTACGCCAAGCGCTTCGGCTACGGCGTGGTGCGCGACTTCACCGGCCACGGCATCAACTCGTCCTTCCACTCCGGCCTGATCGTCCCGCACTACGACAGCCCGCACGCCACGACCACCATCCAGCCCGGCATGACGTTCACGATCGAGCCGATGCTGACGCTCGGCACGTACGAGTACGACACGTGGGAGGACGGCTGGACCGTCGTCACCAAGGACCGCAAGCGGACGGCGCAGTTCGAGCACACGCTGGTCGTGACGGACACCGGGGCGGAGATCCTCACGCTGCCCTGACCCCCGGTCGGTGCCCGGAGGCGTCACGTGAGGCGAACCCGTCCTCCCACCTCGATCAGCCCCTCCGGTCCTGGCGCCGTCAGGATCTGTGAGCCGCGGCCCTGCGTGATGTTGAGGGCGCGGCCCAGTTCGTGGGTGAGGAGGAGGGCCGCCGCGCCTGTCGCCTCGTCCTCGGTGATGCCGTCGTCGCGGCCGGGGAACGCTCTCGCGCGCACCCGTCCCGCGGCCTCGTCCTCCCAGGCCCAGGCGTAGATCCACTCCCCCGGCGGCGGCACGTCCAGGGCGTCGACCTCCGCCGCGCTCGCGTACCTGCACAGCGTCCTCGGCGGGGCCCACCGCGCACGGGCCGAGATCCACGTGAACTCGCCGTCCTGGCGGGCCTCCACCACTCCTGCCGGGGTCACGAGCTCGGGCACGTCCAGGAGCCAGGCCGTGCCGACGCAGGGGTGGCCGGCGAAGGGCAGCCGCAGGGTGGGGGTGTAGATGTCGATGACGCCCCGCTCGGGGTCGTCGACGAACACCGTCTCGCTGAAGCCGAGTTTCGCCGCGAACGCCTGGCGGTCGGCCCGGGCGCGCAGGCGCTCCCCGTCGCGTACGACACCGAGTTCGTTGCCGTGCCGGCCGTCGGGCCCGCAGAAGACGCGCAGGACGTCGAAGCCGCCGGACGCGTCGATTCGTTCAGTCACCCGGGCATTGAAGCACCGCCGCGGGAGTTGTGACCCGCCGCCGACGCCCGCGCGGGCCCCGGTAGGGTTCGGGCCCGGGTAGGGCGAAGGCGAAGGGACCCCATGAGTAAGGTGCGCAGGCCGCTCGGCATCGGCCGTCCGGTCGCGACGGCGGCCGCGGCGACCGCCCTGGCGATGACGGCGACCGGTTGCGTGACGGTGCACGGCGAGCGGGAGATAGTCCCGGCGGCGACGAAGGCCGAGGCGCGGGGCGCGCTGAAGGACTTCCTCGCCGCGTACAACAAGGCGGACAAGGAGCTGGACCCCGCGCTGGACGCGGGCCGGATCACCGGTCCGCTGGGCGCCATCAACCAGGCGGGCCTGAAGTCGCGGAGCGTGCAGAACCCGGACGGCAACAAGAACCACGTGCCGCTGGAGCTGACGGACGTGAAGTACGCGATCCCGAAGAAGGCCGGCTGGCCCCGCTGGTTCGTCGCCGACACGCGTGCCAACCGCCGCGAGGACATGCGCTGGCTCCTGGTCTTCACCAAGGGCGGTCCCGACCAGCTCTGGGAGGCGTCCTACCTGAACCTCGTGGCGCCCGACGACGTACCGAAGCTGAAGAAGGACAAGGACGGCTGGGCCGTGCCGGTGGCGGCGGGCGACGCGGCTCTCGCGGTGGCGCCGAAGGATCTCGGCAAGGAGTACACGGCGTTCCTGAAGTCGGGCGGCTCCGTCTTCGAGCCGGGGCCGCACACCACGAAGTGGAAGACGCTCCGCGACCGCAACACCAAGCGCCTCGGGGTGGGCGTGCAGTACCTCGACTACCCGATGAACGGCGGAACGTTCGCGCCCGTGGGGCTGCGGACCCAGGACGGTGACGCGATGGTCTTCTTCTCCACGCACCACTACGAGAAGCAGACGCCGTCCAAGGGGCTCGACCTCAAGCTCGACCCGGACGTGAAGGCCCTCCTGAAGGGCGACGCCAAGCAGGCGGTGACCCTGGAGCGCGTCTCGAACCAGGTCGTCGTCGACCCCGCGAAGTCCGGCGGTGACAAGGTCGCCTTCATCGGCCGGATCCAGGGCCTCACCGGAGCCAAGGGGGAGTAGCCCCCCGCCGCGGCCCGCCCGCGGGGGCCGCGGGGTCGCGGGGGCCGCGGGGGCCGCGGGGGTCGCGGGGGTCAGCCCCGCAGCGGCCAGGCGGCGGTGTCGTTCTGCGGCTCGCCCGCGACCCTGGCGCATTCGTCGGTGAGCGTCTCCAGGAGCGTCAGCGGGTCCGGCAGCGGATGCTCGGGGCCGCGCACCCAGCGCATCCCCTGGTCGCCGGGGAGCGTGGCGGGCGGTACGAGGACGTAGGAGCCGCGGCAGTGCCAGCGCAGGCCGGGGTGCTCGTCCATCGTCTCGGGGTGGCAGTCGAGCTCACACGGCCACCACTCGTCCTCGTCCTCGGGGGTGCCGCGGGTCGCGGTGTAGAAGAGCACGCGGCCGTCGTCCGACTCGGCGACCGGGCCGACGTCGATGCCTGCGGCGAGCAGCCGCTCCATGGCCTGACGGCCGGCGTCGAGGGGCACGTCGAGGACGTCGTGGACCATGCCGGTCGCGGTGATGAAGTTGGCCTGCGGCTGGTGGCGGGCCCAGCGCTCGATCTGCCCGGAGTCGGTCGTGGACTGCGTCTGCCAGGCGAAGGAGACCGGGTGCCGGGCGGGCGTGGGGCAGCCGACGCGGTCGCACGAACATCGGTACCCCGAGGGATACGCGGCCGGGGCGAGCGGGAAACCGGCCGCCGCGGAGGCGAGCAGCAGATCCTCGCGGGCCCGGTCATCCGCCGCCGTGTCCTTGGGAGGCCGGCGCAGCCACTGGGAAAACCTGCTTCGCCCGCCGGACCGGCTGCCGAACTCCGCGCCCATCTAGCCCCTCACCTCGCCGTTGTGCCGAAAGCATGACCCATGGTCCCACCATCCTGCGCTTCAGGGGGCCGGAGCTCACAACCGGGGTGACCGGGACGACAGGAACCTCGGGCGACATTCCGCATGATTACGCACGAGAAGGGGTGATGCCGTACAGCGCGTACTCGACGAGCTTGTCCACGTAGGCGTGGGTGAGGGGGCCCGAGCGCATCAGCCAGCGCTGGGCCAGCGGGCTCGCCCACAGCTCCAGGGCGATGCGGGGGTCGACGTCGGGCAGTACGTGCCCCGCGTCCTGGGCCTTGCGGATCCGCCTGACGAACAGCTGGAGCTGCGGTTCGAGGAGCTTCTCCACGAACTCGGCGCCGACCTCGGGGTTGAGGAGCCCCTCGGCGGCGAGCGCGCGGTAGGGCGCGTCGTACTTGGGGTCGTTGAACTCGTCGACGGTGGCGCGCATCACGTGCTTGAGGTCCGCCTCCAGGTCCCCGGAGTCGGTGATCTCGGTCTGGACCACCTCGTGGCCCGCCTTCTCGCTCGCCTCGGCGCCGGCCTGCTCGGCGAGGTCGAGGAAGGCGTCGAGCAGGACGGCGCCCTTCGACGGCCACCAGCGGTAGATCGTCTGCTTGCCGACGCCCGCGCGGGCCGCGATGGCCTCGATCGTCAGCTTGGCGTATCCGGTCTCGTGGACGAGGGCGAGGGCGGCGTCGTAGATCGCGCGGCGGGAGCGTTCGCTGCGGCGCGTGGAGTCAGGAGCGGTCTTCTGGGCCATGCCTCCGAATGTAGCAGCGCCGAACCGAGACGTACCGTCTCGACAATACGCGACGTCTCGCCGGGGGGGGTGTGGGCCGCCACGCAGGCAGGGAGGCAGGGAGGCAAGCGCTCAGGCACGGAAGCGAAGGTTCGCGCAACCACCCGTTCGGTGCACAGCGCGGATGCTTCTCACACCGCACCATGGCAGCAACTGCCCCACAACCGGCGGCTTCTGCCTCACCATGGGCAGAGCTGACCCAACCCGGGGCAGCAACTGACCCTGCGGTCGTGAGGAGCCCTCTTTGTCCCGTAGTCCTCGCTCTCCTCGGCGCGCCACACCCCGGCGCTATCTGATGTGCTCACCGGCACACTTCAAGGTCACCTACTCCATCAACCCCTGGATGGATCCCGCCAAGCCCGTCGACGTACCACTGGCCGTCGCCCAGTGGGAAGACCTGCGTGACCGCTACCGCTCGCTCGGCCACACCGTCGAGGAGCTCACCCCCCGCCCCGAGCTGCCGGACATGGTCTTCGCGGCGAACGGCGCGACCGTCGTCGACGGACGGGTGCTCGGCGCGCGCTTCGCCCACCGCGAGCGCGAGGCGGAGGCCGCGGCCCACCTGGAGTGGTTCCGCGCGCACGGCTTCGCCGAGGTGCACGAACCCGTCCACATCAACGAGGGCGAGGGCGACTTCGCCGTCACCTCCTCCTACGTCCTGGCCGGGCGCGGCTTCCGGGCAAGCCCGCTCTCGCACGGCGAGGCGCAGGAGTTCTTCGGCCGCCCGGTCATCGGCCTCGACCTGGTCAACCCCCGCTACTACCACCTGGACACCGCGCTCGCCGTCCTGGACGACGCGGCGGACGAGGTCATGTACTACCCGGCCGCCTTCTCGCCGGGCAGCCAGGCGGTCCTGCGGCGGCTCTTCCCCGACGCGCTGATCGCCGAGGAGCCGGACGCCGAGGCGCTCGGCCTCAACGCCGTCTCCGACGGCCACCACGTGCTGCTCCCCCAGGCCGCCGTGGGGCTCTACGAACCGCTGCGGGCCCGCGGCTTCGAGCCCATCGGGATGGATCTGGGCGAGCTGCTCAAGGGCGGCGGCAGCGTGAAGTGCTGCACCCAGGAGCTACGGGCCTAGCTCCGCCCCCCGGCTCCGCCGGACAGAGCCGGAGCGGTCGCGGGGGGGGGCGTGAGGGGGGGGGGGGGGGGGGCGGCCCGGCGGTGGTCCACTAAAAGGTCACAACTGGGTCCCCACCCCCCCCCCGACCCCCCCCCCCCCCCCCCCCCCCCAACA
>NZ_JBVJFF010000022.1:106639-115934 GCF_055587985.1 Streptomyces sp. NPDC046335
GGGGGGGGGGGGGGGGGGGGGGAAACGGGGGGGTGGGGGGCCGATCCCCCCCCCTGGCCGCTGGGGGAGAGAGGGGGGGTTGTCGTGTTTCCGTCTGGGGGGGGAGCCCCACCACGGCCGCCCGGCGGTCCCTCACGAAAAGTTCACGAATTCGTCCCAGACTCCCCGGCTCACCCTCCCCACACGCATCCCGCGTGATACCAATACGGGCGCACGGCCGCACGGACCCTTTTGTGCAGCCGTGTCACGACAACCAAACAGTCGGGCCCGGTACCTCCCGGGCCCAGGGGGAAGAGGTATCAGCGCAGTGAACCGTATGCGCACATCAGCCGCGATTCTGGCGACCGCGGGGGCCCTGACCGCCGCACAACTCGGCGTGGCGGGGGCCGCGTCCGCGTCGGAGAAGCCGACCGCGCGGGCCGCGTCTGCCGCTCCGAGCGCCGCGGCGCAGAGCTCGGGCTGCCCGATCGACATCATCTACACCTCCCGCTTCCAGGTCGACCGGAACGGGTGGGTGACCAACGGGGGCCTGTACTTCGGGCTGAAGAGCAAGAGCACCAAGAGCTTCAAGAAGGTCAGCTTCACCGTCACCAACGTCAAGAACATCCGCTTCGGCAAGGCGACGCCGACCGGCGGCAAGATCACCCGCAGGACGTCGCAGACCGTCAAGGTCTACGACAAGAGCCTCGCGGGCAAGGCCAAGCTGGGCTTCAAGGTGCGCACGCACCTGCTGAGCAAGCGCAACTACCGGGTGAAGTTCACCGTGCGCGGCAACGGCTGGAGCTGCGCGGTCAACCAGGGCACGTGGGGCGCCGGCTCCTAAGGGGCCTGCGTCACTCCGCGGACCGGGGCGGCCACGCGTCGCCCCAGTCCGTGTCGCGCGCCGCGCGGTAGAGGGGGCCGTGGCGCTTGGTCACGGTCTCCCTGCGCAACTGCTCCTCGGCCACGCACAGGTCGAGGAGCACCTGGCCCTTGCGGATCTGCGGTCGGCGCACCACCCTCGCCGCCGGCGGTACGGGGTCGAAGCGGGTCGCCGCCACGTAGCTGAACTTCTCGTCCTCGTACGCGAGTGAGCCGCCCTTGACCTGGCGGTGCAGGGACGATCTGCTGACCCGTGCCGAGAAGTGACACCAGTCGGTGCCGGGCTCGATGGGGCAGGGCGCGCTGTGCGGGCAGGGCGCGGCGACGCGGAATCCGGCGGCGATCAGGCGGTCCCTGGCCTCGATGATCCGGGCGTAGCCGTCGGGGGTGCCTGGCTCCACGATGACGACGGCCTGTGCGGCGGCCCCTGCCGCGGCGTCGACGACGGAGCGCCGGTCGTCCTCCGTCAGCTCCTTCAGGACGTACGACACGGTGACGAGATCGGCGTCCTCGATCACGAGCGAGCCGCCGATCCGCGCGCGCTCCCACCGCACGGACGCCAACTGCTCCGTGCCCTGGGCGAGTTCGCGACCCAGGGCGAGCGCGGGCTCGGCCCAGTCGAGAACGGTGACGGGCCGCTCGCCCCGCCAGGTCTCGGCGACCGCCCACGTGGCGGCCCCGGTGCCACCGCCGACGTCCACATGACTGCCGGGCGCCCATCCCTCGGGCGCCGCTCCGGCGAGTGCCTCCAGGGCGGAGCACACCGCCTCGAAGGTCGCGGGCATCCGGTACGCGGCATACGCGGCGACATCCGCGCGGTCCCGCAGGATGGGCGCGTCGGTGGGTGTCAGCCCCCGGTAACTGGCGATGAGCCGGTCGACGGCCCGCGCGGCCTGCGTCGGCGGCAGCCCGTCGAGCAGCCCCCCGAGCGCGGCACGCAGGGCGTCAGCAGGACTGATGGAGATCGGCACGTTCACCCCCAAAGTCTACGGTCCCACCACTCGCCGGCGAGCAACGAGCAAGGCCACCCCAGGGGCGCGGGGAACTGCGCGAACAGCCACACACGACCCGCACCCGCGAGACGAACGTCAGAAGGCAGACGCGCCGCGAAGGGCACAGCCCCCTACAGCGCGGCAGCCCTGGCCAGCCGAGTGGCCGCCCGCGCCCGCGGAGAACTGTCCAGGGCCCCCCGCGCCCCCCGCCGCGGATGCACCGCATTGCCGAGCAGCACGAGAAACGTGTCGCTGGCAGGGTCGAGAACGAGGGACGTCCCGGTGAAACCGGTGTGCCCCGCGGCGCCACGCCCCGCAAGCTCCCCCATGAACCAGGGCTGATCGATCCCGAACCCCAGCCCACTCCCCATCATCATCAGCTCGACGAAGTCGGGCCCAAGGATGCGGGCCCTGCCATAGGACCCCCCGCAGAGGATCGTCCGGCAGAAGACCGCGAGGTCACGCCCCGTGGAGAAGAGCCCGGCGTGCCCGGCGACACCCCCCAGCGCCCAGGCGTTCTCGTCGTGGACGACCCCCCGCAGCATCCCCCGGTCGGCCTTGGCCCACGGTCTGCGCTGGTCCTCCGTGGCGGCGGCGTCCGGGCGCGGCCCGAAGCCGGTGCCGGCCATGCCGAGCGGCCGGGTGATGCCCTCGCGCACGAGGTCGTCGAGGGAGCGCCGGGTGAGGCGTTCCAGGATGTGCTGGAGCAGGAGCATGTTCAGGTCGGAGTAGACGTAGTCGCCGGGCTCCCCGACCGGTTCCTCCGCCCGCAGCGCCGCGAGCCGCGAGGCGTCGTCGGGACAGTCGTACAGCGGCAGCTCGGGCCGGAACCCGGAGGTGTGGGTGAGGAGCTGGCGCACGGTGACGCCGTGCGCGGCGGCGCCCCGGAAATCGGGGATGTACGCGCCCACGAGCGCGTCGATGCCGAGCGTGCCGCGCTCCAGCTGCTGCACGGCGGCGACGGTCGTGAAGAGTTTGGTGAGCGAGGCCAGGTCGAAGGGCGTGTCCACCCGCGTGGGGACACGCCACTCGTGGGGCAGCTCGACGCCCTGGCCGGTCTCCGGGTCGTACGAGGCGTAGCGCACCGCCCACCCGGCCGCCTCCTCGGCGGCGATGACGGGGCCGCGGCCCGCGACGACGACGGCGCCCGCGCACCAGGGGCGTGGCCCGCGCGTCAGCTCGCGCACCTCGGTGACCAGACGGCCGATCTCGTCCGGGTCGAGGCCCGCGCGCTCGGGGGTGCCGGTGCGCAGAAGTCGTGGTGAGCTCAGTGGTCCGCCTCCTCCGTGGGCTTGTGCTGCCAGGGGCGGCACAGTCCCACGAAGCATGCGATGGCCGCCAGCGCGCAGACCAGTTGGACGACGGCCATGGGGACGGCGGTGTCCTCCCCCGCGATGCCGACGAGCGGTGAGGCGATGGCGCCGACGAGGAAGGAGGAGGTGCCGAGGAGCGCGGAGGCGGACCCGGCGGCGTGCGGGGTGCGGATGAGGGCGAGCGACTGGGTGTTGGGCATGGCGAGGCCCATCGCTGACATCAGGACGAAGAGCCCGGCGGCGACGGGGAACAGGCCCACGTCACCGAAGACACCGGTCGTCATGAGGAGCAGGGCGGTGGCGGCGACGGCGATGGTGGCGAGGCCGTAGGCGAGCGCCTTGTTCAGGCTGACGCGGCCGACGAGGACCTTGCCGTTGATCTGTCCGACGGCGATCAGGCCGATGGAGTTGACGCCGAAGAGGAGGCTGAAGGTCTGCGGCGAGGCGCCGTAGATTTCCTGGATCACGAAGGGCGATGCCGAGATGTAGGCGAAGAGGGCGGCGAACGCGAAGCCGCCCGCGACCATGTAGCCGGTGAAGACGCGGTCGGCCAGGAGCGAGCGCATGGTGCGCAGCGCCTCGGCGGTGCCGCCGCTGTGCCGCTTCTCCGGGGCGAGGGTCTCGGGCAGGATCCGCCACACCAGGAAGGTCAGGGCAATACCGACGCCGGTGAGGACGACGAAGATGCCGCGCCAGTCCGTGAAGCGCAGGACCTGGCCGCCGATGAGGGGTGCGACGACCGGGGCCACCCCGGATATCAGCATCAGGGTGGAGAAGAAGCGGGCCATCTCCACGCCGTCGTACAGGTCACGGACGATCGCGCGGGCGATGACGATCCCGGCCGCCCCCGCGAGGCCCTGGAGCAGGCGGAAGCCGATGAGGAGCTCGGCGGTGGGCGCGAAGGCGCAGATCGCGGTGGCGACGATGTAGACGAGCAGGCCGACGAGGAGCGGCCTGCGGCGTCCCCACTTGTCGCTCATGGGGCCCACGACGAGCTGGCCGAGGGCCATGCCCATGAGGCAGGCGGTGAGGGTGAGCTGGACGGTCGCTGCCGGGGAGTGCAGGACGTCGGTGACCTCCGGCAGGGCCGGGAGGTACATGTCCATGGACAGCGGCGGGACGGCGGTGAGACCGCCGAGCACCAGGGTCACCAGGGCTCCGGTGCGGCGGAGGGCGACGGGGCTCTTGGGCTCCGCCGCCTTCCGTATCCGGTCCTGTTCCGTCGTCTGCCCGCGCTCAGGCATCTCGCCCCTCCCAGTGACTTCGTGTCCCCCCATGTTCGCAGCTCTGGGCCCCGCCCCGGACCGGAGCGGGTGGCAACGCCGGACGGGCTGTGGTTTCAGCCCCTCCGGCGTTTGAGGAGCGGGGTCCGGGGCGGAGCCCCAGGGGCGGTTACGCCGGCCGAAGCCCCGGGTCGCCCGCCTCGGTGACGAAGGACGCCGCTGTCTTCAGGGGCGCCCCCGGCTTCGTGACGGCGTCGACCGTCTTGAAGTCGGCCCGCGCCGACTCCCGGCCGAGGCCGACCGTCACGTAACCGCGCCGCCCGTTGTAGAAGCGCAGGTGCGGGTTGGCCTTGGTGTAGGTCTCCCAGTTGGCCGGCTTGTCGGCGCCGTCCTTGCCGCTGGCGATGGACGTGGCGACGATCTCCGTGCCGAGGGTCCTGGAGGAGGGGTCGTCGAAGTCGGCCTTGATGTCGAAGGCGTAGCCGACGTGCACGTCACCGGTGAGCACCATCAGGTTGTCCAGGCCCGCGGCCTTCGCGCCCGCGAGGACCCGCTGCCGGGAGGCGCGGTAGCCGTCCCAGGCGTCCATGGAGAGCTTGGCCTGTGCGGTGAGGTCCAGCTTGCGCTGGGAGAAGGTGACCTGCTGGGGGACGACGTTCCACAGGGCGCGCGAGCGGCGCCAGCCGTCGAGGAGCCAGCGCTCCTGTGTGGCGCCGGTGATGGTGCGCGCCGGGTCGTCCGTCTCGGGGCCCGCGGCGTGGGCCTTGTCTCCGTACGCCTGGTCGGAGCGGTACTGGCGGGTGTCGAGGATGTCGAACTGGGCGAGGCGGCCCCACACCAGGCGGCGGTAGAGCTGCGCGTCGGGGCCCTTGGGGAGCTGGGGGCGGCGCAGCGGCAGGTTCTCCCAGTACGCGCGGTAGGCGGAGGCGCGGCGGAGCAGGAACTCCGCGGCCGGGTCGCCGTTCTCGGAGATGTCGTCGGCGTAGTTGTTCTCGGTCTCGTGGTCGTCCCAGGTGACGACGAAGGGGTGCGCGGCGTGCGCGGCCCGCAGGTCGGGGTCGGACTTGTAGAGGCCGTACCGCAGGCGGTAGTCCTCCAGGGTCTTGGTCTCCTTGTTGTAGTGGGCGGGCAGCGTGCGGTCGGTGTAGTTGCGGGCGCCGCCCACCGCGTTCACGGCGTACTCGTAGAGGTAGTCGCCGAGGTGGAAGACGACGTCGACGTCCTCCTGCGCCAGGTGCTTGTGGGCGGTGAAGTAGCCGTCGTGGTAGGCCTGGCAGGAGACGGCGGCGAGGGTCAGGGAGCCGGGGCTGCTGCCCACCGCGGGCGCGGTGCGGGTGCGGCCGGTCTCGCTGGTCCACTGGCCCGCGCGGAAGCGGAAGTAGTAGCGGCGGCCCGGGTCCAGGTGGTCCACCTCGACGTGCACGGAGTGACCGAACTCGGGGTGGGCGGTGGCCGTGCCGCGTCTGGCGACCCGGCGGAAGCGGGCGTCGTGGGCGAGCTCCCAGCGGACGGAGACGCGCTCCTTCGGCAGGCCGCCGCCCGGCTCGTAGGGGGCGGGGGCGAGGCGGGTCCAGAGCAGGACGGAGGTGGGCTGCGGGTCGCCGGAGGCGATGCCGAGCGTGAAGGGGTCGTCCTTGATGCGGCGGGCGTCCAGTTCCGCGGCGGCGGCGACGCCCGCGCTCGGCAGGTTGGTGGCGAAGGCGAGCGCGGCGGCCGCTCCGGTGACGGTGAGGAAGCGGCGGCGCCCGAGGTGCTGGGCAGCGGCGCGGAGCTCGGGTGCGTGGTGCGTGCCTGCGGGTGTCATTGGACCCTTCCCTGACGATTGGTGTCAGGGGCATGGAAGTAGCGCGGGACGACGGTGGCCTGTCGCGTACACAACAGCCGGATGGCGGGCGGATGATGTCCGCGTGGACGCCCCTCCCGTACGCTGCGGGGCCATGAACGCTGAGCCAACTCCCGCGCAGGACCCCTTCCGGGCCGCCGTCCCGACGACCGGAGGGCAGGCCGCCGCGAAGACCGCCGTGGTGACCGGAGCCGGTTCCGGAATCGGCCGCTCCGTCGCCCTCGAACTGCTCGCCGCGGGCTGGTCGGTGGCGCTCGCCGGCCGCCGGGCAGAGACCCTGGAGGAGACGGCCGCCCTCGCGCGCGCCGGGAGCGGCGTGCGGGACGACGCCGTTGTGCCCGTACGGACCGACGTGTCGCGGCCACAGGACGTGGCGGCCCTCTTCGCCGCCGTGCGCGAGCGCTTCGGGCGCCTGGACCTGCTCTTCAACAACGCCGGCACGTTCGGCCCCGGCGGCGTCGCGGTCGAGGACCTCCCCTACGAGGCCTGGCGGCACGTCGTCGACACCAACCTCAACGGCGCCTTCCTCTGCGCGCAGGCGGCCTTCCGGCAGATGAAGGAGCAGGAGCCGCAGGGCGGCCGGATCATCAACAACGGCTCCATCTCCGCGCACACCCCGCGGCCCCACTCGGTGGCGTACACGGCGACCAAGCACGCCCTCACGGGCCTGACGAAGTCACTCTCCCTGGACGGGCGGCCGTACCGGATCGCCGTCGGGCAGATCGACATCGGCAACGCCGCGACCGACATGACCGAGCGCATGCGGTCCGGCATCCTCCAGGCCAACGGCGAGATGGCGGGCGAGCCGGTGATGGACGTGGCCGACGTGGCGCGCACGGTACGGCACATGGCGGAGCTGCCACTCGACGCGAACGTCCAGTTCGCGACGGTCCTGGCCACCAACATGCCCTACGTCGGACGGGGTTGACGCGGCGCGGCGGGGCGAGGCCCCGGGGCGGCGGCCGGGCGGCTCGCAAGGGGCGGTCACACGGCTGATACCTGCACAAGCGGAGCCGGACCTACCGCCCCAATCAGGGGCAGCACGCACCGTATGCTCAGCGTCTCTCCACGAGAACTTCACACTTGGAGCATCTGTTGCGCATACGCACCGCCGTCCCCGCCGTCCTCGCCGCCACCGCTCTGTCGGCGGCCCTGCTCGCCGCGTCGCCCGCGTCGGCCGCGAGCCACCAGGGCGGGCTGCACCTCGGCTACATCCAGTACGACAGCCCCGGCCGCGACACCCGCTCGAACTCGTCGCTGAACGCCGAGTGGGTCAACATCCACAACAACACCCGGTCCCCGATCCAGCTCAAGGGCTACAAGCTCAAGGACAAGACCGGGTACACCTACACCTTCGGCAGCTACAAGATCGGCGCGGGGAAGACCGTCAAGGTCCGCACGGGCAAGGGCACCAACGTCTCCGGCGTGCGCTACTGGGGCCGCGGCAGCTACGTCTGGAACAACACCGGCGACAAGGCCCGCCTCATCAAGCCGAGCGGCTCGCTCCAGGACTCCTGCTCCTGGTCCCGCACCGGCTCCGGGCACGTCAGCTGCCACTGACCGCCATCCGGAGGTGACGGCTCAGGCCTGGCCCGTCTCGAAGTGGGAGATCCTGCCCGCGTCGTCCAGGGTGAAGCGCCACTTGGTGCGCATCTCGCCCCACGTGTCGTTGCGGTAGGTGACGAGCAGCACGCGGCCCCCGTCCGACTCCGACTCGACGTCCATGTGGCCGCGCGAGGAGAAGATCTCCCGCTCGGTCCACTCGGCGACGTCACGGTCGGAGCCGTCGTCGGACATGGTCGCGCCGGGCGCGAGGAGTGCCTCGAAGGCGTGCTTGTCGTGGGCGTTCACCGCGGTCACGAAGGCCCGGACCGAGGGGTCGCCGAGCCGGTTCACCTGGATGCTCATGGGCTCACGCTCACACCGGGCGGGCGTCCGCGCCACCGGGACGCGGGCGCCCCTCACCCGTACGGCCGCCTGGGCCGGGTGCCGGGGGCCGGTCCGTCGGACGGTGGGAGAGGACAGATTCCGTTTCCCGCCCACCGCCTTGGGAGCCTCCCATGACCTGTACGTGCCTGGACCGCCGTGATCTCGGACTGCTGCTCCTGCGTGCGGGAACCGGAGGGGTGCTCGTCGCACACGGCGCCCAGAAGCTGTTCGGCTGGTTCGGCGGCCACGGCCTCGAAGGCACGGGCGCCTTCATGGAGTCCATCGGCTACAAGCCGGGCAAGCGCAACGCCCTGGTCGCCGGGCTCGCGGAGGCCGGCGGCGGCGCCCTCCTCGCCCTGGGCCTCGCCACACCGGCGGCGGGCTCCGCGGCGGCCGGCGCGATGGCGGGCGCCTCGGCCGTGCACGCGCCGAACGGCTTCTTCAGCCAGGGCGGCGGCTACGAATACCCGGCGTTCCTCGGCATGACCGCCGCGGCCATCGCCGTCACCGGCCCCGGCCGCTACTCCGTCGACCACGCGATCGGCCACTCCCTCAACCGCGCGTGGATGGTCCCCGCCGCGCTCGCGGGCACCGCGGTCGGGGTGCTCGTGACCCTGGGGGCGCGCAAGAAGAACGTACGCGAGAGCGCCTCGCCCGAGGAGTAGCCCGCGTGGCAGGCTGCGGGCCATGAACGACCGACCGGGCCCGCCGCAGGCCGCCCCGCACACGCCCGCGACTCCCCCGAACACGTGGGACACCATCGGCCGCCTCCACGACTGGCTGGAGTCCCACAACCAGCGGGCCCCCCAAGAGGCCCTGCTGCTGCGCATGCTGAAGCTGTCCGAGGAGGTCGGCGAGGTCTCCGAGGCGGTCATCGGCGCCATGGGCCAGAACCCGCGCAAGGGCACGAGCCACACCTGGGACGACGTACGGGCCGAGCTCTGCGACGTCATCGTCACGGCCATGGTGGCGCTGCGCACCCTGACCCCGGACGCGGAGGCCGTGCTCGCCGCGCACCTGCGCCGCGTCGCCGAGCGTGTCTAGGGTCTGTCGTTTGGATCAGGTCGGCTGGAGGGGCGGTGCCTTTTCGACCTGGCTCGAGCGGGGTCTGGTGCGTGCAGCTGCAAGGCGGAG